>NZ_JBPAXZ010000001.1:2605000-3384332 GCF_050897955.1 Pseudooceanicola profundi
GTACCTTCGGGTACATTGGAGGAGAGAGGCTTTCGATGAAGCCGGGGCGTGAGCCATCCGGTGGAGAGATCACTAGCGAGAATGATGACATGAGTAGCGACAAACAGGGTGAGAGACCCTGTCGCCGAAAGTCCAAGGGTTCCTGCTTAAAGCTAATCTGAGCAGGGTAAGCCGGCCCCTAAGGCGAGGCCGAAAGGCGTAGTCGATGGGAACCAGGTTAATATTCCTGGGCCAGGAGATGGTGACGGATTGCGAAGATTGTTCGACCTTATCGGATTGGTCGGGCCGTTTAGCAGTCCCTGGAAATAGCCCTCCATAGGACCGTACCCGAAACCGACACAGGTGGACTGGTAGAGAATACCAAGGCGCTTGAGAGAACGATGTTGAAGGAACTCGGCAAAATACCTCCGTAAGTTCGCGAGAAGGAGGCCCAGTTTCAACGCAAGTTTTGGCTGGGGGCACAAACCAGGGGGTGGCGACTGTTTACTAAAAACACAGGGCTCTGCGAAGTCGCAAGACGACGTATAGGGTCTGACGCCTGCCCGGTGCTGGAAGGTTAAAAGGAGGGGTGCAAGCTCCGAATTGAAGCCCCAGTAAACGGCGGCCGTAACTATAACGGTCCTAAGGTAGCGAAATTCCTTGTCGGGTAAGTTCCGACCTGCACGAATGGCGTAACGACTTCCCCGCTGTCTCCAACATCGACTCAGCGAAATTGAATTGCCTGTCAAGATGCAGGCTTCCCGCGGTTAGACGGAAAGACCCCGTGCACCTTTACTACAGCTTCACACTGGCATCAGGCCAAGCATGTGCAGGATAGGTGGTAGGCTTTGAAACCGGGACGCCAGTCTCGGTGGAGCCTTCCTTGAGATACCACCCTTGCTTTGCTTGATGTCTAACCGCGATCCCTTATCGGGTTCCGGGACCCTGTGTGGCGGGTAGTTTGACTGGGGCGGTCGCCTCCTAAAGCGTAACGGAGGCGCGCGAAGGTTGGCTCAGAGCGGTCGGAAATCGCTCGTTGAGTGCAATGGCAGAAGCCAGCCTGACTGCAAGACTGACAAGTCGAGCAGAGTCGAAAGACGGCCATAGTGATCCGGTGGTCCCAAGTGGGAGGGCCATCGCTCAACGGATAAAAGGTACGCCGGGGATAACAGGCTGATACTGCCCAAGAGTCCATATCGACGGCAGTGTTTGGCACCTCGATGTCGGCTCATCTCATCCTGGGGCTGGAGCAGGTCCCAAGGGTACGGCTGTTCGCCGTTTAAAGAGGTACGTGAGCTGGGTTTAGAACGTCGTGAGACAGTTCGGTCCCTATCTGCCGTGGGTGTAGGATACTTGAGAGGAGTTGCCCCTAGTACGAGAGGACCGGGGTGAACGATCCACTGGTGGACCAGTTGTCGTGCCAACGGCAGTGCTGGGTAGCTATGATCGGACAGGATAACCGCTGAAGGCATCTAAGCGGGAAGCCCCCCTCAAAACAAGGTATCCCTGAGGGCCGTAGTAGACGACTACGTCGATAGGCTGGAGGTGTAAGTGCGGTAACGTACTCAGCTGACCAGTACTAATTGCCCGATAGGCTTGATTTGATCCAGTAGTAGCCAGGCTTACCGCGCTCAAGCAGCGACGCGGTAGCGCAAGACACTACTGACAATCAAAAGCATACACATCAAACAGCGTACAACTTGGACAACGCAGTGGTTTCTTTGGTCTGGTGGTCATAGCACAAGCGAAACACCCGATCCCATCCCGAACTCGGCCGTTAAGCGCTGTCGCGCCAATGGTACTGCGTCTTAAGACGTGGGAGAGTAGGTCACCGCCAGACCTAAAAAGCCACTGCATTGATTTCTCTCTTCGATGTGCCCCCCTTTCCAGGGAGGCCGCAAGCAGGTCTCAGATCGCGTAATACGCCGAAGACCTGCCAGTGTCGCGGGATGGAGCAGCCCGGTAGCTCGTCAGGCTCATAACCTGAAGGTCGCAGGTTCAAATCCTGCTCCCGCAACCAATTTTCTGTATGTTATAAACTCATAAACACCGTTCTTGCGCGGTGCAACTGCGTGTCCAACACCTGTGTAAGCATTTTGGAAGCAACAGGGGCAGAAGTTCTGTCTGCCGCTTTGTGAACCGCTGCCGGAGACTGTCGTTGCTTTCAGTGCGGTTTGATCGCGATTTTAGAAAGACTCGTCACGGTTTGATGCCGCTCCTTTAATAGCATTTATTGCAGCAAAGGAGACCGGCTACCGGATTGGAACGATAGGATCCATATCAAAGGGATGGGTCACTAGGCGGTCAGGATCAAAGAAGCGCCGTTCTTCACCCTCTTCTATGTCTGCAAACGCGAGGCGCGCTCTGGTGGTGACGCTATAGTCAGCAGTTTTCGTCGGAGTTGGCGCTTGATCGAGCATCCGAGTTCGGCAAAGTTAGACAGCGGCGGGCAGTCGGATCGGAGAATGCCGGCTTGAAACAACCGTGCCGTGCAGAGCCCTTTCAAGGCGGGTCGCGGATGATTTCGTGCGACGGAGGCTTTCTGGATGGTCTGGTGGATAGTCGGAGGCCTGGTGGTCGTAGCGTTGATATGGTCCGCTTCCGCAAACACTGCTCGAAAAAACCTGGTCGCAATGCCGAAGCTATTCAGAGATAATCTGTACGCGAACCTCTGTAAGCAGTTTCCGGCGGAAATGGGTGGGCATAACGAACTTGATCTCGAGATTTTCTCGCAGAAGCTGGTTTCCGTGATCGACGAGGGTGTGAAAAAGGGATGGTCCGAGCAGAGGTTGCAGCAGGAGCTCGGACGCCGGCACGACACGGAGTTCGATCCGCTCCTGCCTGAATTCCTCCGCGGGGACGTATCGCCGGAAACGGAAAGAAAATGGGAAGCCGCCTTCAGCGCATCTTTCAGCAATACCTTAGCAAGTATGTCGAAACGGTAGGCACCTTCACCGTCGCGTTCTCAGCTGCAACGGAAATTGCGAGGGAGCAGCAGTTTTGTCCGCACCGGCGAAGTCGATCGAGCTGGCGTCCGCCCCGACAGGTAGCAGGCTCCGTGCCCGATTTCCGGTCCTGTTACGCAGCATTATGCAACTTGCGCAAGCCTGTGCCGCACCGCAGAATGGTGCAATGCCGGACCGAATCTCAATCCTTGTTGTCGAATCCGACCCTGACCGGGCCACCCAAATTGTGGATGGGCTGGCGGAAGGCGGCAATTTCAACATTTCTGTCATTTCGGAATCTACCGGATTGGCGCGCAACATCGCGGAACGGAACCCGGATGTCGTGCTGATCGACGTGGCCAGCCCGTCACGCGATATGCTTGAGGATCTGGCTCTGGCTTCCTCGCCTCTGGAAAGGCCCGTGGCGATGTTTGTCGACAGGTCAGACGACGCCATGACCCGTGCCGCAATGGAAACGGGTGTTTCTGCATATGTTGTCGACGGGCTTCAACCGCATCGGATCCGCCCCATTGTCGACGCCGCGGTCAGCCGGTTCAATATCTTCAAACGGATGCGCACAGAGCTGGAAACGACCAAACGCGCACTGGAAGAGCGCAAGGTGATCGACCGGGCCAAAGGGCTTTTGATGAAGGCGCGGGGCATGACCGAAGACGAAGCCTATGCTCTGTTGCGTCGGACGGCCATGGATAAGGGAAAACGCGTTTCCGAAGTTGCAGAAGCGATCGTAACGGCCGCGGGGTTGCTGTCGTGACGGAACCTATCAAGGTCGGCTTTATTCCGCTGACGGATGCAGCACCCCTTATCGTGGCCCGCGAGCTTGGGTTCGCGGCGGAGGAAGACCTCGATATTACCCTCGTGCCGGCGCCGTCCTGGGCGACATTGCGGGATCGCCTGGTTATGGGCGAAACCGACGCGGCGCATATCTTGGCGCCGATCCCCGTGGCCGGTGCGCTTGGCATCGGGAATTCCGACAGTCGGCTTGAGGTGCTTATGGCGCTGAACTTGTCCGGCAATGCGGTCACGGTCAGCAATGAACTGGCCGAAGAGATGCGTGCTGCGGGTCACGATTTTTCATTTGCGGATGCGACTGCGGCAGGGCGGGCGTTGATCGCTCTGCACCGCCCTCTACGGATCGGCGTTCCATTCCCGTTTTCCATGCATGCCGAGCTTCTCTACTACTGGCTGGAAACACTTGGACTGGCCGCACCACAGGCCCTGACAGTTCACACGGTGCCGCCGCCGCTGATGGCCGCGGCACTGGCTGATGGCGCGATTGATGCGTTCTGCGTCGGGGAACCTTGGAATTCACTGACAGTGGAAAACGGCGACGGCACGATGTTGCTGCCCGGTTCGGCGATCCGCAATGGCGGGATAGAAAAGGTTCTGGCGGTCCGCAGTGGCTGGCCGGAACAATATCCGGACCGGGCAGGGCGGTTGATGCGTGCGATCTGGCGCGCCGGGCGTTGGCTGGACCGGGAGGACAATAGAAGCACGGCAGCGGAAATTCTGGCCGACAGCAGATGGCTCGACCTGCCCGTGGGGATCGTGGAACATGCACTACGGGACAGTTTTGTGATCTCCCCCCGGGGGGACGTCCGCCAGACAGAACGGTTTCTGACATTCCATGCCGGGGCCGCCAATTTCCCCTGGCGGTCGCAGGCCGCATGGATCGGAATGCGGATCGCCGCACGTCTCGGGCTCGACCGGGCGCAGTCTGTGGCTGCGGCAAAGAGCGTTTTCCGGACCGATCTCTACCGGCTGCATCTGCGCGGAATCGGGGCCGACCTTCCCACCGCATCGGAAAAGCTGGAAGGAACGCTGTCTGTTCCGACAGCTGTCGGGTCGGAGACTGGGCGCGTCATCCTCGCGCCAGACCGGTTCTTCGACGGATCGGTCTTTGACCCTATGAAATAGCAGGGCCGGGCGCTGTGCCCGCGTCCCTGGCCTGGTCAAATACCCTTGTCGTTCCCGCCCAATTCCGGTTCTGCTGTCCCACCGTCCAGCCCGAACCCGGCTCAGCCGCCCAGATGCCGTTCGCCCCGCTTAGCTGACAGGGCGATCTGTTTCTGACGCTCGCGAAATCTCAGCTTATCCGCCTCCGATGTCTTGGCGATGCAATGATGACAGGATACGCCGTGTTCATATTCGGCCCGGTTGCGGTCTTCGGGCTCGATCGGTCGCCGGCAGGCATGACACAGCTCATGCGGTCCCTCTGTCAGGCCGTGCCCGACCGAAACACGCCCGTCAAATACGAAACATTCGCCCTGCCAGCTGCTGTCCTCGGCCGGCACCTCTTCCAGATATTTCAGGATGCCGCCCTTGAGGTGATACACCTCTTCAACCCCCTGACACAGAAGGTAATTCGTCGATTTCTCGCAGCGGATGCCCCCGGTACAGAACATCGCGATCCGCTTGTTGTGGAACCGGTGCTTATTGGCCTCCCACCAGGCGGGGAATTCCCGAAAACTCTCTGTCTTCGGGTCAACCGCGCCTTCGAAGGTCCCAATCGCCACCTCGTAATCGTTGCGCGTGTCGATCACGGCCACGTCCGGCGACCGGATCAGCGCGTTCCAGTCCGTCGGATCGACGTAATGTCCAACCGCGGCCCGGGGGTCGACATCCGGCTGCCCCATCGTCACGATTTCCTTCTTGAGGCGCACTTTCAGGCGGCCGAATGGCTGATCCGCAGCCTGGCTTTCCTTCCAGTCGAGATCGGCACAGCCGGGCAGGCCCCGGATATGCGCAACGACCGCGTCAATCCCGGTCTGAGACCCGGCAATCGTGCCGTTGATCCCCTCTCTGGCCAGCAGGAGCGACCCGGTCACGCCCTCGGCCTGGCAGAGCGCCAGAAGAGGGCCGCGAATGGCCGATGGGTCGTCAAACCGGGTGAAGTGGTAAAGCGCGGCGATCCTGTACATAGGCGCCATTTAGGCCCGACCGACCTCCAGAGCAAGCGCGTTGCAGGCGCGCACCCATGTTGACGCGACCCCGCGCCCTGTTACGGTTTGAACAACTGCGAAAGGAAACTTTATGGCCCGAGCCCTGATTGTCATCGATGTCCAGAATGACTTTTGTCCCGGCGGCGCACTGGCCGTGGCCGAGGGCGACGCGATCGTTCCGGGCATCAATGCGGTGATGACCGAATATGACGCTGTGATCCTGACCCAGGACTGGCATCCGGCGGGCCATTCCTCCTTTGCCACCACCCATGATGGCCAGCATCCGTTCGACGTGGTGACGATGCCCTATGGCCCGCAGGTGCTCTGGCCCGATCATTGCATCCAGGGGTCTCCGGGTGCGAATTTCCATCCCGATCTGACGGTGGACCGGGCAGATATGATCATCCGCAAGGGCTATAACCCGGCGATCGACAGCTATTCGGCCTTTTTCGAGAATGACCATGTCACGCCCACCGGGCTGGAGGGCTACCTGCGCACGCGGGGCATCACCGACCTGACCATGGTCGGCCTCGCCACCGATTTCTGCGTCAATTTCTCTGCCGTGGATGCAGCCAAGCTGGGGTTCAAGGTCCGCGTCCTGTCGGAGCTCTGCCGCGGCATCGACCTCGACGGATCGCTGGCCGCCGCGCTGGAGCAGATGGCGGGCGCGGGGGTGGAGATGGCCTGATGGCCACCGCACGGGCCACAGTCGATCACCTGACAGACCTGCTGTCCGACCTGGGTCCGGTGCGCGCCCTGCCGATGTTCGAGGAATACGGGCTTTATGTCGGGGTCAAGCTGGTGAGGCTGATCTGCGACGACCGGCTCTACCTCAAACCGCTGCCGGTGACCCAGGCCACGGGGTTTGACATGGCCCCGCCCTATCCCGGCGCGAAACCCCATGTTCTCGTCCCCGAGGAGATGCTGGAGGACCGCGACGCGCTCACCGCGCTACTACGGGCGGTACATGCGGCGCTGCCCCAGCCGAAGAAGTTCCCGAAACGTCTGCAATAGCACGGCACCCAACCATGGGCCGCGCGCTGGACAAGCCCGGCCCCCCTTGCTTTAGTCGGGCGGCGCAGAAGGAGCCCGCCGATGACCGATCTTGCCACCCGCGTCTGGAATCACCGCTGGAAGATCGACCCGATCGTCCGGTCCCTGATCGACACGGATTTCTACAAGCTGCTGATGTGCCAGTCGGTTTTCCGCAACAAGCCGGACACGACGGTCACCTTTTCCCTCATCAACCGCTCCAAACACGTGCCCTTGGCTAAGCTGATCGACGAAGGCGAGCTGCGCGAACAGCTGGACCATGTGCGGTCGCTGTCGCTGTCGCGCGGCGAATCCACCTGGCTGCGCGGCAATACCTTCTACGGCAAGCGCCAGATGTTCCGCCCCGACTTTATGGAGTGGTTCGAAAACCTCCGCCTGCCGCCCTACCAGCTGGAAAAGAAGGGCGACCAGTACGAGCTGACCTTCGAAGGCTCCTGGCCCGAGGTCATGCTCTGGGAGATCCCCGCCCTCGCCATCCTGATGGAGCTGCGCGGTCGCGCCATCCTCGACCAGATGGGCCGGTTTGAGCTTCAGGTGCTCTACGCCCGCGCCATGACCAAGATCTGGGAGAAGATCTCTGCCCTGCGCGACCTCGACGGGCTGAAGATCGCCGATTTCGGCACCCGCCGGCGGCACAGCTTCCTCTGGCAGGACTGGTGCGTGCAGGCGATGATCGAGGGGCTGGGGGACAAGTTCACCGGCACCTCCAACTGCCTGATCGCCATGCGCCGCGACCTTGAGGCTGTGGGGACCAATGCCCATGAGCTGCCGATGGTCTATTCCGCCCTGGCCGAGGGCGACGCCGCGCTGGCCCGCGCCCCCTATGACGTGCTGGCCGACTGGCACGAGGAGCATTCCGGCAACCTCCGCATCATCCTGCCCGACACCTACGGCACCAAGGGCTTCCTGGAGAATGCGCCGGACTGGCTGGCCGGCTGGACCGGCATCCGCATCGACAGCGGAGACCCGGCGGCAGGGGCGGAGACGGCCATCAACTGGTGGACCGCCCGCGGCGAGGACCCGCGGGAGAAACTGGTGATCTTCTCCGACGGGCTGGACGTCGCGAAGATCGAGGAGCTGCACCGCCAGTTCTCCGGCCGGGTGCGGGTGTCCTTTGGATGGGGCACGTTGCTGACGAACGATTTCCGAGGGCTGGTGCCGGGCGACGCCTTGGCGCCGTTTTCACTGGTGTGCAAAGCGGTTGCGGCGGACGGGCGGCCGACGGTGAAGCTAAGCGATAACCCGGAGAAGGCGATGGGGCCGGAGGCGGAGATTGCCCGGTACAAGCGGGTGTTTGGGGTTGGTGAGCAGGTGAGGCGGGAGGTTGTGGTTTAATTGAAGTGTACCAAATGCTTGCTAAGTACTCTCCAAACGGTGGTGCAAAGAAGAAACGCCACTGCAGTGATGACCGACAGGAACGTGAGCGGCATGTTGTACGCAGACGTATGAACGGCTGCATAGCTATTTAGATGGGATATTCTGATTAAGGTGCGGAGTAACAATCCGGAAATGAAAATAATTATCCTAATTATAGAGTAGTATAGGCCGGCGGATAAGGCGAGCGAACCAGAGGTAAAAAAGATAAATTCGGCTGTGGAGAGATTAATTTCTAAGATGCTTGAGCCGGAGTCGATTTGACTCGCAACCGAAGGTGTCGACGTCAACAGAAATGCCAGGGAGATAGTGATTGGAATGGAAGTGGAAGCGAGAATGTCTACAAAAAAAGTGATAGCCCTATTTGTTCTCGTTTTCCTAGAATATAGCCACTTCGTAAAATACAAATTACAGAAATCCGTGAAGCCTGCAATAAGTGTGCCGGGAACTAACAGGGCTAACAGGGAAAAATCTGCCCATTTTAAGGACAGTATTGTCGTCATCGGATCTGGATACTGTATCCCCTCACTTTTGATTTCCTGAAGAATAACCATACTGACCGCTGCGTTCGTGAAAACGCAAAGTAAAGGTGAAACCACGAGTACTAAAAGTGCGATGCGGCCTAGGCGTAGTCGGGTGCCATCCCTTTGAAAGAAAACGCCTATTATTAGCATTGTGGTATTATAGTCGAAGTCCCGGCCGGTAGCTAAGTGAAAGCCAAAAACAAAATCTGCGATTTTGTTTCGTGATTTTTCAGGTCCAAAGGTGTCGATAAGGGAAAATGGTCCTGAGACTGTGCAGATCCACCCGGCTAATTCAATCACTGAGGCCAAAACAATGTTCATCAGTATCTTAGACTTCCGCTGGAAACAGATTTTTAGTTTGGACGCGATTCTTGAAAAAGCAATCGAAAATTGATGCGCGCGTCAATCATTTCTACATCTCCCACCTCACTCATCCTGCAATTGCTCACGAATCGGCGTTTAGTTGGCCGAGGTCTTGCGAGCAATCGATGGCTTCTGCGCTATCTGCGCGCTCTTCCTGTTCAATGCAGGCGAGATACCGCTCCTCCGTCGACTGCAGCACCAGCGCCCAATGCTTAATCCTGTGTCACTCGTCGAAGAGCAGATTGTTCATCACCGCCGTGGCGAAATTGAAATACCAAGGGCGTCCTCGAACGCGCCTCCAGCCCGCTGGGCCGGCATCCGCATCGACGTAGGAGACCCCGCAGCGGGTGAGGCGACGACCGTCAACTGGTGGACGGCCCTCGACGGGCTGGCCATTGAGGTGATCGAGAAACTGCACCGCTAGGCCTCGGCCGGGTGCCGGAGAGTTTTGGGTGAGGACCTTTGTTGACCGACGACCTTCGGGCGACGCCTCGGCGCCGTTTTCACTGGTGTGCCAAGCGGTTGCAGCGGACGGGCGGCCCACTGTGAAGCTGTCGGACAACCCGGAGAAGGCGATGGGGCCGGAAGCGGAGATTGCGCGGTACAAGCGGGTGTTTGGGGTAAGGGAGCAGGTGAGTCGGGAGGTTGTGGTTTGAAAGACACACATTTGTGCCGCCGGATTTGCATGCGAGACGCACAACCATCCGATTAAATTGAAGCGTAGAAAGGCATCGAAGGAATTCTAAGATGCGGCGGCTTCCCCTTAAATAAAAGACGTTTCTGGATGTTGCGACCTCATTGATCCGTATAAGAAGCGACGGATAAGAGAAGGCGAAACGTCAAAGGAGTTTATGGAGAACGCATTGCGGAAATCTGCGATGCCGCACTCTCTTTTTTTTGCCACATTCTCACCTTGAAACGGTACGGGGGCTCGTCAAAAGTGGCTCATCATCAATGCTTAACGGTAAAAAAGGACAGGCAGATATGATTCACGTAAAACGTTTTCGCGCGATCGTTTTTTTGATTGCTGTTTTGGGCGGTGTTGCACTGGGAATGAATAACGTAGCGGCCGGTTTCGGGTTCTTCTTTTTCATGATGTTCGTCGGTCTTGCCGCGCGTATGCTCAGCATGGTCATGCTGGCGGTTACGGGTACTCCGCTTCTTTACGATGTGAAGACAACCCTTTCCAACGATGGCAGCAACGCGAAGTCGTTCTGATCGAACAGAGACGCGACGGTCAACGAGGCCGCTTGGCTTTTGACCGAAGGCTCAGGGCTTTATGCTATTAAACAATCGAAGGAGGCGTTGTGAAACGCGTCCTTCTTTGTAGTTCTTGGTCTCCACATTGACGTGGCGCTTCAGGGATGTGTGGGAATGTCAAAAAAATTCATAATTTTAAGGCTTTAAGCAAGACATCTTTCCCGCCATCTGCACAACTGATACTCTGCCGGCGCCCAGCGTTAGTCACGTTCAAACACGTTCGTAAGCACCACCGCGGGGAATACGACCATTAACAATGCGACGCATTTTTGCTTGTCCGCCGCTCGTCTAGAATTGCCCTGCCGCTGCGCATCCGACGCGTTGGAATAGCACCTGTTAAATGGTCGATGATCCTCCATATATTGCAAATTAAGGATCAGCATTAATCCGTAGCCTAGGGTGGACATGAACTTAAACATCAGACGTTCCTGTTGCAGAAACGGCAGACTTTCGCGGTGACCTTGATCGCCTCGCCGCAATGACCGCAGGCTGTTTCAGATTTGGCTTCTTCTTCGGCCGCCTCGAAAAGGATGGCGACTATGAACAGGACAACAAAGGCCGAAACCGATGCCACAAGGTAACTAACATCGAACCAGCCGATCAGGAGCCAGCCGAAGAAGCCTGCTAGAATAACAACGCCGAACATCTGCATTTCAATCCTTCTCTGAATTCGCTCTCAATGCGTGGCATTCGCAGATCGAGAGCCGCCAAAAGCCACCAGGAACAATGGGCCACTATGCCACCCGCTTTTCTGATGCGAGCGACCGTTCCTTACTGTCCTACACAGGGGCAATTGGGATCAAGGAATAGAAAATGTCATCGAGGCAGGCTTGAACCGGGCAGTTACCTTTCCCACCCGCGGCCTTCCTTAACCTCTGCCCGAGCCTTCTTCGCCTCTACCCGCTTCCGCTTCTGGTTCTGCGACACCTTCGTCGCGATCCGCCGTTTCGGTGCGACCAGCGCCCGCCGCACCAGCTCCGCCAGACGTTCCCGCGCGATCTCCCTGTTCCGGGTCTGCGACCGCTCCTCTGACACTTGCAGCACCAGCGCGCCGTCCTTGGTCCAGCGCCGCCCGGCCAGCTGCCGCAGCCGACGCTTCACAGGCTCCGGCAGGGAGGGGGAGCGCGCCGCCTCAAACCGCAGCTCCACGGCCGAGGACACCTTGTTCACATTCTGCCCGCCGGGGCCGGAGGCGCGCACGAACTGCTCCGTGATCTCCCAGTCCTCAATCGAAATCTGATCGGTGATGCGTAACATGGTCTCGGGTCGGGTCCAGCGGCTCAGGCCCCATCAGATAAGGCCAAATTCGTCAGGGTCCAACACAGGACCCCGCAATAGGAAAGGGCTATCCGATCGGATCGGATAGCCCCCTCGAGTTCAGGAGGTGCGCCGGTTAGGCTGCCACCAATTTGGTCAAATATACCCCAAGGGCTGCCTCAGGGCATCTTCCTCCAAACTGTTCCGACACCTCTCTCCGATATCTCAATAGACACTAGAGCACCTCCTTTCATCTGTTTCCGATACCTAGGAGGGTGACACAGATTTCGTGTCTGTCAAAAGATTTCACGCAATCTGTGGTGAAAGTTTTCTGACAATTGCTCGGAAAGGCAGCAGAGCGAGCAGCGCCAGCCCCAGCTTGACCATCCAGTCGGCCACGGCGAGGGAGACCCAGAGCGGCACGACAGGGCCAAATCCCAGCAGCGGCAGCGCCTCTCCGGCCCAGGACACGTCATTGCCCGGCTCCAGGAAAACAAGGGCGCCGGAGAAGGCGACGGTGAAGAAAATCGCTGTATCGAGCGAAGAGCCAACCAGCGTGGAGGCCAGCGGTGCGCGCCACCAGGAGCCCTCACGCAGGCGGTCGAAGATCGCCACGTCCATCATCTGCGCACAGAGGAAGGCGAGGCCGGAGCCGATGGCGATGCGCAGGGTCACGAGCGGGCCGAACTCACCCATGATCTGGGTGCCGATCAGCGAACAGGCGACGCCGACGACAAATCCGGCCAGCACGACGCGGCGGGCAGGGCCCAGGCCATAGACGCGGTTCATCACATCGGTGACGAGGAAGGCGATGGGATAGGTGAAAGCGCCCCAGGTCAGCCATTGGCCAAAGAGGAACTGAACAAGGATGTTGGAGGCCACAACAACGGCCGCCATGGCGAGAACGCCGGGAAGAATGCGGGTCATATCTGATACCGTTTTTTAGACAAGGTCGCGGAGACTTGTGGCGCGTCATGCGCCGGACCCGCCGCTTACATGGCTTCGTCCGCTGCGGCAAGGGGCAGGTCGTACATGCCACCGCTCATGAAGGCCGAATAATTGTCATCTGCCAGCAGCATCGCATGCAGCCTTCCGGTCTTGTCCGTCCAGATCGACAGGGCCTCGAGATTGCCAAAACTGCGGTGCGGCGCCCAGAGCGTTTCGCCGGACAAAAGCCCCGGGCGTGACAGGTCAAACCGGCGGATCCGCGACCGGAACCCCAGCGGGGTCACCTTCCGTTCGAGCAGATACAGCAGGCCGTCCGGCCCGAAATCGGCGCCGACGGGGCGGAACCTGTCGGCCCGGTTGACCTCGGCCACCACATGCCAGCCGCCCATCATCAGCCGCATAACAGGCGCGGTCCTGTCGCCGCCGCCACCCTCTGGCAGCGCGACGAGCCGGCCCTCGGGATCCACAGCCAGGGCTTCGAACCCGTTGTTACGCGCCATGTTCAGCGATTTTGGGGGAAACGGCATCCGTAGCGCGCGTCCGTTGGGCTGGTAGACAAAGACGCGGTGAAACTCTTCAAAACTTATCGCCAGCCGGCCATCGGGAAACAGCGCCAGCCCTTCCGCATCCGCGATCAGGGGCCGGTCTGCCGGGTATTCGCTACCGTCCAGATGACGGATACGTTCGATCGCCCCGATCCGGGCCCGAAGCGATCCGGCCTCATCACGATCAATTCCGCCCGTCAGCATATAGCCACGGTCGCTGATGGCGGTGAAACGGTCGCCCGTCTCCGACACTTCCAGCCCGGAAAGCCCGCCGACGCGGGCATCCCCGCCGATAAGCGGAACAGGCGTCAGAGTGCCCGTGCCAGACGCGGCCGGCGCGAAACAGGCGGCAAGCAGGCTGAGCGCCGCAGCTATTGCGACTGCAGGACCGAAACGCATTGACCGGGCAGATCCGCCATAGTGAGCTGACGCTTCGGCTTGGGCGCCGGAGCATTGGGATCACGCGGCTTGGGCGGCGGCGGATTCAGGATATCGTTGACCCATTTCTGCGCATCCGCACAGCCGTCGCCGGGTGGGGGCGGCGTTTGATCCACACAGCCCCTGGCGCCTTTCGGGCAGGCCAGCCGGACATGGAAATGGTAGTGATGGCCATACCAGGGGCGAATTTTCCGCAACCAGTCGCGATTGCCGGTCTCATCCTTGCACATCTGCACCTTGGCGCCGGGGAAGACGAAAATTCGCGCGACCCGCGGGTCCGAGGCCGCCGCCTTCAGCACCTCATGATGCTGCCGGGTCCAGCTGGAATTCACAAAGGCGCCGGCGGACCGGCGCATGGAGATGGACGACAGGTTTTCCCGTTCTGTCCTGGTCAGGTTCAGGCGGTCAGGCGGCAACATCCAGATATCGGCATCCAGCCCCATCTGATGCGACGCATGCCCGCTGAGCATCGGCCCGCCCCGCGGCTGAGAGATATCGCCGATATAGAGCCCCTGCCAGCCCGGCTGGGCCGCAGCCTTCCGGCTGAGGTCCTTGAGAAAGGCGATGGTCTCGGGGTGGCCCCAGTTCCGGTTGCGGGACAGGCGCATGGCCTGCCAGGTTGGCCCCGTCTCCGGCAGCTGGACCGCGCCGGCAACACAGCCTTTGGCATAGCTGCCGAAGGGGGCGGCAGATTGCGCCGACCCGCCGTGCATGGCGCCGAACAGCTGTCGCGCTTCCCGCCCGCGCATGGCGGCAGGGATTTCCTGCTGCGACGAAATCTGCGTCTGGGGTGCATTGGATGTTTCGCGGCCGCCGCCGCAGGCGACAAGCAGGGCGGTTAGGGCGACCGCGGTCAGACCGCGGAGGACGTGGCGTTTGACCATTCTGACTGCTCTCCTTCAGGCTTGACCCACCGTAACAGGATCACCCCCAGGATAAAAAGAAAGATCAGGGGCGACACGCCAATTTGCTGCGACCCGCTGACCATGGTCGTGATGCCGATCAGGGTAGGCGCCAGAAAAGACGTTGCCTTTCCGGCCAGCGCGAACAGTCCGAAGGCCTCGGTCATGCGGGCGGGATTGGCCTGATGCACCATCATCGTCCGGCTGGCCGACTGGATCACCCCGCCGGCCGCGCCGATCAGCGCGCCGAACACAAAGAAAACGATGTCGGGCAGGGCTGAATCCGCGGCCACGGGAATGCCGTAGACGGACTCGCGCGACACCACGACAATGGATCCGGCAACAAAGGTCAGCACCAGGATACAGGCGGTGATCACCGGCTTCGGGCCGAATTTCTCGTCAAGCCGACCGCCGATCCAGGCAAACACCGCGCCAGAGACGATGGCGACGATTCCGAAGACGCCGATAAAGACGACAGACCAGCCCAGAACGCCGGATGCATAGATCCCGCCAAAGAAATACATGCCGTTCAGCGCATCCCGGTAAAACATCGACGACGCCAGAAAGGCAAAGAGGGACGGGCGCTGTGGCAGGGACCGGATCGTCCCCCCCAACCCTTTGAGCGCTGCACGCACCGCGCCTTTGGGCGCCCGGCTTGGTTTGGGATCGCGGACGTAGAAAAAGAACGGGATCATGAACACGGCAAACCACAGGGCGGTCAGAGGCCCGACAAACCGCGTGCCTTCCCGCTGGGCAGGGTCGAGCCCGAAAATCGGCGGAATGCCCAGCAGCGTCCGGCCCGTTGCCGCATTCTCCGCAAACAGGGTGAGCATCAGGACCAGCGCCACCAGCCCGCCCAGATAGCCAAAGGCCCAGCCGTTGCCGGAAATCCGCCCGATCTCTTCCTTCGGCCCCAAATCCGGCAGCATCGAATTGGTGAAAATCGTTGCGAACTCCATCCCGATCATGCCGATCCCGAAAAAGAACAGCGTCAGGTAGAGGTTGAAACTGTCCGGCGCGGCAAACCAGATCATTGCGGCGCCAATCACATACAGGCCGGAAAAGGCCCAGATCCATCGCATCCGGTTGCCGGAGATATCCGAGATAGCACCAAGCACCGGCGCAAGGATCGCGATGATGAACCCGGTCAACCCGATCCCGAACCCCCAGGCGGATTGCGCGGCGGTGCCGTCGCCGATCAGCTCTTTGATATAGGGGGCGAAGATGAAGGTGATGAGCAGCGTGTTATAGGGCTGACTGGCCCAGTCGAAAAAGAACCAGCCCCAGATACGCTTACGCCGTTCCATATCCATCCCCCGAAGTTTCGGGGCGATATGACCGCCTAGGGCTGATGGACGCAAGACAATCGTGCTGGTGCAGACCGCCGGCAGCCAAGCCATCGGCCCCCGCGGAACCAGATCAGATACGATCGGGTGGCCAGGGGCGGCTGTCATCGGCGGCAAATGCGGCCCCGACCCAGTCGGGCAGGGCGCGCGGGGCGGCGTCATGATCAAGGGCGCGACGAATGTCGTCTGTTGGCACCATTTTGCCGCCACCGACGATGGCGGCCCGGAAAATTCCGTGGTTGGCACAGGTGCCGTCCGCCGTCCACATCGACTGTTCGATATAGATGAACCGCGCATCCCATCCGATCATGCGCGTCTGCATTTCGATCCGTTCGAACATGGTCAGCCGGCGCCGATACCGCAGCAGCGACCCGGCAATCGTCAGGCCCCATTTGTGCCGCTTCAGAACGGCAAACAGACCGGACCGCATGGCAAACGGGATGCGCCCGAGGTCAAAGATCGACAGGGTCCGGCCGTTGTTCAGCTCCATCATCATGTCCAGATCCCAGGGCCAGATCCGGTGGTGCGAGACATGTGTCTCCCACGGGCCCAGAGCGGGCGCCTTGCGGAATTTCAAAAGCTCTTTAGCCAGTCGTATGAAAGGATACATATCTCGCCTCCTGGCCCAGCAAGGGCGCAAGCCCGACAGGGGGTCAAGCCCGACCGTACGTTACCCGCGCACAGACCTGCCCTTGCCCTTTTACCGGGCCTTGCCTAACTAAGAACCACCCAAAACGGAGACCCAGATGCAGTCGCTTTTCCAGATCCTGATGCTAATCCTCGACATCGTCTGGTTCTTTATCATCGCGCATGTCGTGATGAGCTGGCTGATTTCGTTTCAGGTCCTCAATGTGCGGCAGCAGCTGGTGGCGCAGATCTGGTACGGGCTGAACCGCCTGCTGGAGCCGCTCTACGGGCCGATCCGCCGCATTCTGCCCCCCATGGGCGGGTTGGACCTTGCGCCGCTGATCGTCCTGGTCGCGATATTTGCGATCCGGATCGTGCTGCAAAACAATGCGGCGGCCTTTTTCTGACCAGCGCGCAGGCGCTGCAGATCGCAGGGCGACATTCCAGGTCCCTCATGACCACTAGATCATGTTGATGGGTTGAACTGACCCCCCTTATTTTGGTTTACTGCATCTTAACGGCCAATCAGGTCGACTAGAGCAGTCATCACGCAATGAGGGGCAGATGAGCCAAGCCATGCGCAGCGTCGCGGCCGGGGGCGATGAGTCGGATGTCGACATCCTCCGACGGATATTCGGCTATGACGCCTTTCGTCCGGGTCAGGCCGAAATCGTCTCGGCGGTGAGTGCCGGTCGCGACGTGCTGGCCATCATGCCCACGGGCGGCGGCAAATCGCTCTGTTTCCAGCTTCCGGCATTGATGCGGCAGGGGGTGACGGTGGTGATCTCTCCTCTCATCGCGCTTAT
This sequence comes from Pseudooceanicola profundi, assembly GCF_050897955.1. Classification (NCBI taxonomy): domain Bacteria; kingdom Pseudomonadati; phylum Pseudomonadota; class Alphaproteobacteria; order Rhodobacterales; family Paracoccaceae; genus Pseudooceanicola; species Pseudooceanicola profundi. The sequence continues at coordinate 2,622,328 of NZ_JBPAXZ010000001.1, forward strand.
GCGGGATCAGGTGAGGGCGCTCCGGGCCGTGGGTGTGGACGCGCATGCCCTGACCTCCGGCAATACGGAGGAGGAGACGGAGGCGGTCTGGACCGCGATCCGCGAAGCCCGGCTGAAATTGCTCTATCTCGCGCCTGAGCGGCTGGCGTCCGTGCGGACGATGGACATGCTCCAGCGCATTGATGTCTCTCTCATCGCGGTTGATGAGGCGCATTGCGTCAGCCAGTGGGGGCATGATTTCCGCCCCGATTATCTGCGGATCGGCGAATTGCGCGCGGCGCTGGATGTGCCGGTGGCGGCCTTTACCGCGACGGCCGATGCCGAAACCCGGCAGGATATCGTCGACCGCCTGTTTCCCGGCCGCAATCCGGATCTGTTCCTCAAAGGTTTTGACCGGCCGAATCTGCATCTGTCGTTCCAGGCCAAGGACAGTCCGCGCCGGCAAATCCTGGAATTCGTTGCGGCCCGGCGCGGTCGGTCGGGGATCGTGTACTGTGGCACCCGCGCCAAGACGGAAAATCTGGCACAGGGTTTGCGGGAGGCCGGGCATCAGGCGATCCACTACCATGGCGGTATGGACCCCGAAGACCGGCGCGTCGCGGAGACCCGGTTTCAGCAGGAGGACGGGTTGATCGTCGTGGCCACCGTGGCCTTTGGCATGGGGATCGACAAACCGGATATCCGATGGGTCGCGCATGCCGATCTGCCGAAATCGATTGAAGCCTATTATCAGGAGATCGGACGTGCAGGCCGCGATGGCGCGCCGGCCGAAACCCTGACATTGTTCGGCCCCGACGATATCCGGCTGCGTCGCGCCCAGATTGACGAGGGGCTGGCGCCACCGGAACGGCGCGCCGCCGATCACGGACGGCTGAATGCCCTGCTGGGCCTGGCCGAGGCGCTGGACTGCCGCAGGGCGACCCTTCTGGGATACTTCGGAGAGGAGGCCACCGCCTGCGGCAATTGCGATCTCTGCGATCGCCCGGCAGAGGTGTTCGACGGAACCGAACCGGTCCGCAAGGCGCTGTCCGCGATCCTCAGAACAGAGGAATGGTTCGGAGCCGGGCATCTGATCGACATTCTGACCGGCAATCCGACGGAAAAGGTCCGGGCCCGGGGTCACGATCAGCTGCCCACCTACGGCGTCGGTCAGGAGATGAAGCGCGCCGAATGGCAGGCGGTGTTCCGCCAGATGATGGGCCATGACCTGATCCGCCCCAATCCGGACAGGCACGGCGCCCTGACCATGACCGAAGCCGCCCGCCCGATCCTGCGTGGTGAAACGACAATCCGTCTGCGGCGCGACACGATTGCCGCCGCACGGGACCGGCGCAGGGATGCGCGCACCCTGGTGAACGAAGAGGACGAACCCCTGCTCTCTGCGCTCAAGGCGAAACGCCGGGAACTGGCCGAGGCGCAGGGCGTGCCTGCCTACATCATTTTCAATGACCGCACGCTGATCGAAATGGCCGAAACCCGCCCCGGAACACTGGACGAAATGGCCGGCATCTCGGGCGTGGGGGCCAAAAAGCTGGAGACCTACGGCGCTCTGTTTCTGGCCGTTCTGACCGGCAGCACCGAAACCGTTCATCCGCAGCGCCGGAAACTTGCCGGCCGGGCGTCGGGTGGCCTGTACGACAGGCTGCTGGAACTTCAGGCTGATCTGGCCCGTGGGCCTGATGGTTGTGACAAACCGTTGTCCTGCTCTGCCTCGCTGATCGCCAGGGTCGCAGAGCGCCGCCCCGCCGACATGACCTCCATCGAGCAGATCATCGGTGACCGCAGAGCAGAACGGTTCGGCACCGCCTTTCTGGACGCCATCGCGGCGGCGGAGTAGACGGCACATATGCTTATCGTGATATCACCCGCCAAACGGCTGGACTGGACCGCACGTCCGGACCCCATGACCCGCCCCGATTTCCTGGAGGAGGCGAACAGCCTCGCCCGGACGATGCGCAACCGCTCGCTGACAGAGATCAAGCGGCTGATGAGCCTGAGCGACGACCTTGCGCGGCTGAACCGTGACCGGTTCCGGGCATTTTCCGATGATCCGGAGGATGGCGATCTGCGGCCGGCCGTTCTGGCCTTTGCCGGCGATACCTATCAGGGTTTGGATGCGGGCAGCTTCGGGCCCGAAGATCAAGCCTGGGCCGGCGACAGGTTGCGCATCCTGTCGGGCCTCTATGGCCTTCTGCGCCCCTTCGACGGGATCCAGCCCTACCGGCTGGAAATGGGCACCCGCCTGCACACCCGACGCGGCGAGAGCCTCTACGACTACTGGCGTGACATCCCGGCCCGGGCGTTGAACGCGCAGGCCGAGGCGACAGGCACAGGCTGGCTGCTGAACTGTGCGAGCCAGGAATATTTCGGGGCCGTCGACCGTGATCGTCTGAACCTGCAGGTGATTTCCCCGGTCTTTCTGGAGGACCGTGACGGAAAAGGCCGGGTCGTGTCCTTCTTCGCCAAAAAAGCCCGCGGTGCCATGGCGCGCTTTGCGATTACCAATCGCATCACCGATCCGGCCGGGCTCGAGGCATTTGACCTTGGCGGATATCGCTTCGATCCTGAAGGGTCTGCCCCCGGCGCCCCGTGCTTTCGCCGGCCTTATCAGGCGGCGGCTGCGGCAAGCTGACGGATTGGGCTGGATCGAATCTTTAAATACCTATTAAAAACGCGCAGGGTGCGAACTGCCGTGACCCCAGAACTAAGAATATGCAGGGGATAGCCAATTGACGTTTATGAACTGGGGCGGGACCGTCGCTTGTGCGGCCCTGATCGGGCTATCCGGCTGTGCTGAACTGCCCCGTGGCGCAGCATTGCAAAGAGAAGTCCTGAAAGTCGAACAGACTGAGGACTCCTTGGTCGGTGACCAGTTTGCTGTGGCACAGGTGACCCGCGCCAGCATCGCGACCTATGCCGGCTGGCCCCGTACCAGCGAGACCGGCTATCCGTGGATTTCGCGTCGCAAGCAGCCGATGAACCGGATCATCGCACCCGGCGATACGGTCAGCATCACGATCTGGAACACCGAAGATAACGGCCTGCTGACCTCGCTCGAGCAGCGCTCAGCCTCTTTGCAATCTGTCAGGGTGTCGCCCTCGGGCCGGATTTTCCTGCCCTATCTCGAAGAGCTCAAGATTTCCGGAATGAGCCCGGAACATGCCCGCGAGGTCATCCAGCAGAAATACGAAGAGGTGACGCCGTCGGCCCAGGTCCAGCTGGATCTGGAGGAAGGCCGCCAGCGCGAGGTCAGCCTTGTCGGAGGTGTGGCCGCGCCGGGCACCTATCCGATGCCGGATATGGATTACACTCTGATGGCGCTTCTGTCGCAGGGCGGCGGCGCGCAGCCTGCGCTGAACAATCCGCAGGTGCGCCTGCATCGCAACGGCAAGATCTACGGAACCTCGCTGAAACGGCTGTATGAGAATCCGGCCCTCGACACCACGCTGGTCGGCGGCGACAAGGTCATTCTGCAATCGGATGACCGGACGTTCCTGTCCCTTGGCGCCACCGGCAGCGAGGCGCTTCAGAACTTTCCCAAAGATAACCTGACCGCAGCAGAAGCGATTTCCATCGCCGGCGGGGTGTCCGACAACAGGGCGGACCCCAGAGGTATCCTGGTGCTGCGCGAATATCCCGCCCGGACAGTCCGCGCCGACGGCAGCGGCCCGCCAAACGAACGGATGATCTTTGTGGTTGACCTGACCAGCGCCGACGGGCTGTTCAGCGCCGGAAAATTCGAGATCCTGCCGGACGATATCGTCTATGCGACAGAGGCGTCAGTTACCTCTGCCCGCACCGTGCTGGGCCTGATCGGCAGCGTCTTTGGCGTCTTCAACGCGGCGAACAACCTCTGAGGGCGGCGGCGCCTAGCGCCGTTTCCGCTCCAGCTTGCGCTTGACCTTGTCGTCCTTGCGCTTGGCCTTGATCAGCTTGCGCTTGGGCCCGCCCTTGGAATTGCGCGCGCCCGCCCGGCGTGGGCCGCCACGCAGGGGTCCGTGTTCCACCGTTTCGCCGTCGAGAGAGATCAGCTCCAGCATTAGCCCGCCCGTCACCGGGGCGGCCTCCTGCAGCTTCACGGTCACGCGCTGACCGGGGGTGATGATGCGGCCCGTATCGGCCCCCATGAGCGTCGCGGCATCGCGGTCGAAATGGAAATATTCCGCCCCCAGCGACCGGATCGGCACCAGCCCGTCCGCGCCTGTCTCGTCCAGCCGCACAAAGGCGCCGAACCGCGCGACCCCGCTGATCCGGCCCGCGAACTCATGCCCCACCCGTTCCGACAGATAGGCGGCAAGGTAGCGGTCGGTCGTGTCGCGCTCCGCCGTCATCGACCGCCGCTCCGTCTCCGAGATATGCTGGCCGATACTGTCGAGCTCCGCCATCTCCTGCTGGGTCAGCCCGTCCTCGCCCCAGCCATGGGCCGAAATCAGCGAGCGGTGCACGATCAGGTCGGAATAGCGCCGGATGGGCGAGGTGAAATGCGCGTAATTCTGCAGCGCCAGCCCGAAATGGCCGAAGTTCTGCGGCGCGTAATAGGCCTGCGTCATCGACCGCAGGGTCGACATGTTGATCAGCTCCGCATGATCCGTTCCCGCTGCGTCGTTCAACAGCCGGTTCAGATGGGCGGTGCGGATCACCTGCCCCTTGGCCAGGTTCAGCCCGATCGACTGCGCCGTATCCCGCAGGCTCTCCATCTTATCCACCGGCGGCTCTTCATGCACGCGGAAGAGCAGGGGAGATTTCTTGGCCACCAGCGTCTCTGCCGCGGCGACGTTGGCCAGCACCATGAACTCCTCAATGAGCTTATGCGCATCAAGGCGGTCGCGGAAATTGACCGACAGCACCTCCCCCTCGTCCGACAGGATGATCTTCCGCTCCGGCAGATCCAGATCGAGCGGCTGCCGCCGTTCCCGCGCGGCCTTCAGCGCGGCATAGGCAACGTAAAGCGGTGTGATCACCGTCTCCATCAGCGGCCCGGTCTTGTCGTTCGGGTGGCCGTCCACCGCCGCCTGCACCTCTTCATAGGCGAGCGAGGCAGCAGACCGCATGAGACCACGGTGGAAGCTGTGCCCCAGCTTCACGCCCGCCGGGTCAATCCGCATCCGTACCGCAAGGCAGGGGCGCGGTACGCCCTCGTGCAGGGAACAGAGGTCGCCTGACAGCCGGTCCGGCAGCATCGGCACCACGCGGTCCGGGAAATAGGTGGAATTGCCGCGCCGGCGGGCCTCCCGGTCCAGCTCCGACCCTGGCCGCACGTAATGCGCCACATCGGCAATGGCCACCCAGATCACCCAGCCGCCGGGGTTCTTGGGGTCCTCGTCGGGCTCCACGAAACAGGCGTCATCATGGTCGCGCGCATCGGAAGGGTCGATGGTGACAAAGGGCAGATCGCGCAGATCCTCGCGTCCCTTCAGCCCGGCGGGCTTGGCCCGGTCGGCCTCTGCGATGACATCGTCGGGGAAGTCATCGGGAATGCCATGCTGATGGATGGCGATCAGCGACACCGCCTTGGGGGCAGAGGGATCGCCCAGCCGGTTGACCACCCGCGCCTTGGGCAGACCCATGCGCGCCTTGGGGCCGGCCTGTTCGGCCTCTACCAGTTCACCGTCCTTGGCGCCGTGCGTCGCCCCGGCGGGCACCATCCATTCCAGATCCTGCCCCTTGTCGATGGGCACGACCCGCCCGCCTTCGGAGCCAGCGCGAAACACACCCAGAATACGCTTCGGATTATGCCCGATCCGTCGGATCAGCCGCCCCTCGTAATCCGGGCCATGCCCCAGCAGGCTGACCCGCGCGAGGATACGGTCCCCGGCCCCGAGCGCCGGGTCGGAATTGCGCAGCACCAGCCGCACCACAGGCTCATCGCCCTCGCCCTGCCATTCCAGCGGCTTGGCTGTCAGATCGCCGTCCCGATCCGGCCCGTTGACCTGCAGCACCGAAACCGGCGGCAGCCGGTCGGGGTCGCGATAGGTCTTCTTGCGCTTCTCCAGATGCCCCTCATCCTCCAGCTCCCGCAGCAGGCGCTTGAGGTCGATCCGGGCCGCGCCTTTGATCCCAAAGGCCTTGGCAATGTCGCGCTTGGCCGAGAGGCCGGGATTGTCGGAGATCCATTGGAGGATCTCATCCTTGGTGGGGATCTGTGTCATGCGTTTGGCGTAGCACTTCGCGAAGGGGCCGTCACATGGAAAGCCACAGTGGGGACATCCGGACCTGCGGATAAGCACAATTGACCGCGATGACCGATCGGGGTCCGGTGGGCTCATCTGCCGGAGCGCCCGGATGACAGACCTCCTGACCCTTCCCGTCCTTGCCTGCGCGACGACCGCGATCTTCCTCATCGGCGTCTTAAAGGGGGGCTTTTGGGGGGCGGCTACCTCTGAAGATCGGCGGCCGTGTCGACATCGGCGAGCGTGTCGGTCATCGCCACCCGCAGGCCCGTCATGGAGCGGAGCGTGTCGGCGCGGGCCTCCGCAGTGGACCATCGGACATCGCGCAGGAACCCGGCGGGCGGCATGACACCCGGCCCCAGCCCGATCAGCCAGTAACCGCCATCTGGCGCCGGGCCGATCACCGCATCATGCCCGCCGAGCCGGGCAAAGGCCCGGGCGATATGGCCGCGGTTAATGCCGGGAATGTCGGAGCCGATGAGGCATACCGGGCTCGGCCCGACATATAAGGTCCGTCCCGCCCGGCGGGAACCGCCGGGCCGCGCCGACCCGCCCCCCCGGGGCGGCGCGATTGCGCCACCCCGCGGGCCGGCGCGCCCCTCGTCCCGACGCTCGGGTGGCGCTTTGACAGTGTTGCGCCCCAACAGCCGCCCCATCCGGTCGCCCAGATCCCCCAGCCCCTGCGCCACCCGTGCCAGATCACGCGGCCAGACCCCCGACCCAACCGCCCTGTCAGGCGCCACCGCCAGCACAATCTCCCACCGGGGATCGCGCAACCGTCGCAGCAGGCGCGCCACCTGGTGCCGCATCCACCAGGCCGCCGCGACCATGCCGATCTCCCGCCCCAACCGGGTCTTCACCCGACCGGCGCGCGGCTCTTTCACCATGATGATCAGCAGGGGCCGGGCCGCCATTCAGGCGAAGTAATCCCGAAGGATCCGCCCGTAAATCGCCTTCAGCTGGTGGATCTGCGCGATCTCAACCCGTTCGTCCACCGCATGCATCCGGTGGCCGACCAGGCCAAATTCCACCACCGGGCAATGGTCCTTCACGAAGCGCGCATCCGAGGTCCCGCCAGAAGTCGACAGCTCCGGCTGCACCCCCGTCTCCGCCTTCACGGCCCGCCCGATCACATCCGACAGTGGCCCCGGCGGCGTCAGGAAGCTCTCGCCCGAAACCTTCACCTTCACGGCGATCTTCACCCCGAAGGCCTCCGCCACACTGGCGGCTTCCGCCTCCAGCCAGCCGGTCAGGCTGGCCCCGGTATGCTGATCCGAGAAGCGGATGTTCACCGTGGCGCGACACTGCGCCGGGATCACGTTGGTCGCCGGATTGCCAGTATCCATCGTCACGATCGCCAGCGTCGAGGCATCGAAATGATCCGTGCCCCGGTCCAGCTCATGTGAGGCGAGCCGGTCCATCAGCCGCGCCAGCGCGGGCAGGGGGTTCCTGGCGCGGTGCGGATAGGCGGAATGACCTTGCACACCCGTTACTTCGAACCAGGCTGTGAGCGACCCGCGCCGGCCGATCTTCATCATCTCGCCCATCGTGTTGGGGGAGGTCGGCTCTCCGACCAGGCAATCCGTCATCGCCTCCCCGGCGCCCTTCATCCAGTCGAGCAGCGCCACGGTCCCATCCGTCGCATCGCCCTCTTCATCCCCGGTGATGGCGAGGATCACCGCCCCGTCCGGCGGCGTGTCGGTCACGAAATCCACCGCTGCCGCCGCAAAGGCCGCAACGCCCGATTTCATATCCGTGGCGCCGCGCCCCCAGAGATACCCGTCCTTCTGCACCGCGCCAAAAGGCGGCACGGTCCAGGCGGCCTCGTCCCCTACAGGCACCACATCGGTATGGCCGTTGAACCCGAACGACCGGTTCGCCCCCTTCCGCCCCCAGCGGGCAAAGAGGTTTGAGGTCCCGTTCCGGTCCACCCGCGTGCAGTCGAATCCGGCGCCGGACAGCAAGTCCTCCAGCAACACGAGCGCCCCGCCTTCCTCCGGCGTGACAGAGGGGCAGCGGACCAGCGCGGCGGTCAGGTCTACGGGATCGATGGGCATGGGCAGTCTCCGGGTCTTTTGCCCATGGCTAGACCCAAGCGCGGCAAAGCGCAAATGGCCTCAGCCCTTCGCCTCGTCATAGAAGGGCGTGACCTGCGCCACGATCACGGCATTCTCTTCCAGCGCCCGCTCCATCAGCGCGCGCTCTTCCTCCGGAATATCGTGCCCTTCGGCCAGACGTTCCTCCAAAGTGCCGTAGCCCGAGACATCCAGCGGCGCCATTTCCGCCTGCTTGAGGATCGCGACGGTTTCCCGCACCGCCTCTGCCTCATCGACGCCGGAGGCATAGCACATCAGCGCAGCACCCGTGCTGTCCTTGGGTAGGCCGTCGCCTTTGGACCGGCCGACCTCCACCAACAGGGTAAAGACCTGCTGCTTGCGCGGCTTGGCGGCTTTTTCGGGCTTGTCGGACTTGGACATGGACATCTCCGGAGGCACTAGCGGCGGGTTACGGTGTTCCGGCCCGCCACGCAATGCCGCAGTGACCATCGCGGGGCTGGCAGAGCGCCCCGGCCTGTGCTTCGATACCCCCGAACTGCAGGGAGGCAGGTGATGAAACGCATCAAGGACATGGTGGCCGAGGCCAATGAGGTGGTGGACCACGCCCCGGCGACGGAAATGATGGCGCTGCACGGGCAGGAGGGCGTCACTTTCGTCGACCTGCGCGACCCGAGGGAGCTGGAGCGTGACGGCATGATCCCCGGCGCCTTCCATTGCCCGCGCGGCATGCTGGAATTCTGGATCGATCCGGAAAGCCCCTATGCCAAGCCGCAGTTCCAGTCGGGCCACCGGTTCGTCTTCTACTGCGCCTCCGGCTGGCGCTCTGCTCTGTCGGCCCGGACGGCGCAGGAGATGGGGCTGGAGAATGTCAGCCATATCACCGACGGCTTCGGCGGCTGGAAGAAAAGCGGCGGCCCGGTGGGGGAGAAGCCGGTGAAGAAATAGGCAATACAAAAAGGCCGGGGACAATCCCCGGCCTTTTTTTCGTCTGCCGTTCAGATCAGGCCCGGCGCACCGCGCGGTAGCCGCCGATCAGCAGGCAGGCCCCGATCACACCGATGATCAGCTGACCGATCCAGCCGCCGAGGGTGGAGCCAACCACCGCCATCAGAATAAAGTTCAGAACCAGCGCGCCGAGGATCCCCAGCACGATATTCGTCAGCAGACCGTGATCGGCATGCATGATTTTTTCGGCGATCCAGCCCGCCAGCGCGCCGACGATGATCGCGGCGATCCATCCAAGTCCTTCCATCTTCCGTCTCCGTCCAGTTTGAGGGTGTTGCAGGCACAACCGATCCGGCAAGCCCGCGGTTCCGGTGCGAAGTTACGAAAACGTCACAAAAAATTTGCCAGACATGTACTTTTCGGCCAACCCTAGGGTGGGGGCCAACCCTTGGTTGTGTCCGCCGCCATCGTCACACGGTGGGTGCGGGCCGGTTTGGGCGCTTCACCGAAAAATAACCACAGGGACAGACTGATGGGTTTTCTAGACACCATTTTCAACGCGATCAACGATCTGACATGGGGCTGGGCGCTGATCCCGTTCCTTGTTGTGCTGGGTCTCTTTTTCACCGCGGCGAGCGGCTTTGTGCAGTTCCGATTCTTCAAGCGCATGTTCAAGGTGCTGAAGGGCGATCCGGATGCCGATCCGTCCAAGATCAGCGCCCGGGCGGCGCTTTTCGTATCGGTCGGCGGCCGGGTTGGTGGTGGCAATATCGCGGGCGTCGCGGTTGCAATCACGGCCGGCGGACCCGGAGCGGTCTTCTGGATGTGGGCCATTGCGCTGATCGGCATGTGTTCCGCCCTGATCGAGGCGACGCTGGCGCAGCTCTTCAAACGCACGACCGCCGAGGGCGATTATCGCGGTGGTCCGGCACGTGCGATCATCCACGGGCTGGGCGAGAATTACCGCTGGCTGGCCGTGATCTATTCCGTCTGTCTGATTGCCTCTTTCGCCATCGGTTTCAACGCCTTCCAGGGAAATACCGTTGCAGGCGCTGCGCTGGACAGCATGGCCATTCCGCGGCTCTGGACCGGGGTCGTTCTGGCGGCGGTCACGGGCATCATCGTTTTCGGCGGGATCCACCGGATCGCCAAGGCGGCGGATGTCGTGGTGCCGGTCATGGCGGTGGGTTACCTCGCCATGGCGGTTCTGATCATTGTGATCAACATCGCCTCCCTGCCCGGGGTCATCATCGAGATCGTCGCCAATGCCTTTGGCCTGCGTGAAGCGGTTGCGGGCGGCATGGGCGCGGCCATCGCGCAGGGCCTGCGCCGCGGCCTCTTTTCCAACGAGGCGGGGCTGGGCTCCGCGCCCAACGTGGCGGCCACGGCCTATGTGCGCCACCCGGTGAGCCAGGGCATCACGCAGAGCTTTTCGGTCTTTATCGACACGATCATCATCTGCTCCTGCACGGCCTTCGTGATCCTGCTGGGCGATGTCTACGTGCCGGGAGCCGAGGGTGTCGACGGCGTGGCGCTGACTCAGCAGAGCATGGTCGACCATGTCGGCGGCTGGGCCCAGTACTACCTGACGGCGGCGATCTTCCTCTTCAGCTTCTCTTCCATCATGTACAATTACTACCTGGGTGAGAATGCGCTGAGCTTCCTGACTCCGAACCCGATGGCGCTGAACGTGCTGCGGGTGGCGATTATGGGCATCGTTTTCCTGGGCGCGGTGGCGCCGGGGGCAACCTTTGTCTTCAGTTTCTCCGACCCGATGATGGGGATCCTGGCGGTGGTCAACCTGCTGGCGCTGATGATGCTCTTCCCGGTGGCGCTGCGGGTGATCAACGACTACCGCGCGCAGCTGGCGTCGGGGGTGAAACGGCCGGTCTTCGACCCGGCGGCCTTCCCCGATCTCGACACGGATGTAACGGCCTGGCCGGACGCCGCGAGAACCCCGGCGGAGTGATCCAAAGGAACGCGGGGCCCGATGGGCCCCGCGTGCACGATTATTCGGGATTTGAGGGGCGCTGCCCCTCTTGAGCCTGCGGCTCAATTCACCCAAGCAGAAACGCGCAGCGTTTCGCGTTGCCTTGGGATATTTTCGGCAAGAAAAATGGGGGGTCAGTCCCGAAGCAGTTCGTTGACCCCGGTTTTAGAGCGGGTTTTCTCGTCGACGCGTTTCACGATCACGGCGCAGTAGAGGTTCACGCCGTTCTTCGAGGGCATGGAGCCGGAGACGACCACCGAATAGGGCGGGACCTCGCCATACATGACCTCACCGGTCTCCCGGTCGACGATCTTGGTGGACTGGCCGAGGAAGACACCCATGCCGAGGACGGAGCCTTCGCGGACGATCACGCCCTCGACCACCTCGGAACGGGCCCCGATGAAGCAGTTGTCCTCGATGATGGTGGGGCCGGCCTGCATCGGCTCCAGCACGCCGCCGATGCCAACGCCGCCCGAGAGGTGCACACCCTTGCCGATCTGCGCGCAGGAGCCGACGGTGGCCCAGGTGTCGACCATCGTGCCTTCATCGACATAAGCGCCGAGGTTCACGAAGGAAGGCATGAGCACCACGTTTTTGGCGATATAGGCAGAGCGGCGGACGACGCAGTTCGGCACCGCGCGGAAACCCGCGGCCTTCCACTGGTTTTCGCCCCAGCCTGCGAATTTGCTGTCGACCTTGTCCCACCAGCCGCTACCCTGCGGGCCGCCGGACTGTTCTTCCATATCCTTCAGGCGGAAGCCGAGCAGAACGGCCTTCTTGGCCCACTGGTTCACGTGCCAGGAGCCGTCGGCCTGCTTTTCAGCCACACGCAACGCGCCGCTGTCGAGCGCATTGAGCGTATCTTCGATCGCCTCGCGGGTCTCGCCGGTCGTCGCGGGGGTGATCTGGTCGCGCGCCTCCCAGGCGGTTTCGATGGCGGTTTCGAGCTGTGCATTGGACATGGGGCCGGTCCTCTTCTGGTCGGAAGCCCCGGTCGCGGGGCGGAAAGCTGTCGCAGGGCTTAGACACGAAAGCGGCGGCCCGTGCAATCATGCGTGCAATCATCCGGGCAATCCCTGTCCCGGCGCGAATCCCGTCAGCGGGGCATGGTGATGACCGCCACAACAGGGTACACCGATCCGGACCGGGAGACCGGACCCAAAGGAGCCGCAATGACCGAAGACCGCCACTCGCCCTTCCGTGACGCCCATACCGACATCCGTACCGCGCATGATGTGCCCGATACCGCTCAGACCCGTGCGCCCGCCTACCGGCTGGCCTTTGCCGATGACGACTTCCTCTGCCGGGACGAGCTGCGTCCGGTGCGCCTGCAGCTGGAACTGCTGAAACCGCAGATGGTCATGGACGAACGCGGGATCAGCTCCACCGTCGTGCTCTTTGGCGGCGCCCGTATCCCCGACCCGGCCCATAAGGACAGGGCCAAGACCAAGACCCTGGCCGAGCTCACGAAATTCTATGACGAGGCGCGCACGCTGGCCAGGCTGGTCACCGAACGCTCGCTCGAATCCTACGGCCGCGAATGGGTGGTGGCGACCGGCGGTGGTCCGGGCGTGATGGAGGCGGGCAACCGCGGCGCCGATGATGCCGGAGGCCAGTCCATCGGCCTCAACATCGTGCTTCCGCACGAACAGGCGCCCAACGAATGGGTGACGCCCGACCTCTGTTTCAACTTCCACTATTTCGCGATCCGGAAGATGCATTTCCTGATGCGCGCCCGTGCGATCTGCGTCTTCCCCGGCGGGTTTGGCACGCTGGATGAGATGTTCGAAGCGCTGACCCTGATTCAGACCGGTCGGATGGAACGCGTGCCCTTCCTGCTCTTCGGTCGCGACTTCTGGGAAAAGATCATCAACTGGGAGGCCCTGGCCGACGCCGGCACCATTGCCCGCGACGATCTCGACCTCTTCCGGATTGTCGAAACGGCCGAAGAGGCCCTGCAGGCCATCGACACCTGGGCTGATGCGGGCAGCAAGCGGGACGACATCCCGGGGCGCTGATCCCCTTCATCTTTCCGAAAATACTCCCGCCGGAGGCACGGAGGGCGGCCCGAAGGCCGCCCTCACATCATGTCTTGCGCCCTGCAAGGGCGCGCCTTTGGATCAGCTCAATCCAGCTCTTCCGGCAACAGCAGGTTCAGCACGATGGACAGGCCCGCCGCCGGCAGCAGGCCGGAGGTCAACAGGATCTGCGCTGTCTTGGGCAGGTGCTGCAGCGCCGTTGGCTCCAGCTGCAGGCCAAACCCGACCGACAGGGAAATCGCGAAAATCACCATGTTGCGACGGTTCCAGACGACCTCGGACAGCATGTTCACCCCGGCCGCCGCTACCATGCCGAACATCACGATCACAGCGCCGCCCAGCACGTTGATCGGGATCGTCGAGACCAGCGCGCCAAATTTCGGCACCAGGCCGCAGACGATCAGGAAAATCGCACCGATCGTCACCACACCGCGGCTCATCACCTTGGTCATGGAGATCAGGCCGACGTTCTGGCTGAAGGAGGTATTGGGCAAGCCGCCGAACACCCCGGCAATGGCGGTGCCCAGGCCATCCGCAAAGGTCGCGCCGGAGATCTCTTTGTCGGTCGCTTCCCGGTCGGCCCCGCCTTTGGTGATGCCGGAGACGTCCCCCACGGTTTCGATGGCCGAGATGATGGCCATGAAACACATGCCGAGAATGATCGCCAGATTAAAGTCCACGCCCCATTTGAAGGGCATCGGCAGGTCGAAAATGGCAGCTCTTCCGACATTTGCGAAATTCACCTGCCCCATCAGCAGCGCCACGACATAGCCCGCGACCAGCCCGACCAGCACCGCCGCCACTGACAGCAGCCCGGAGGAAAAGAAGCTCAGGATCAGCGACACAACGATCACCACAAGCGCCGGAAGCCACATGGCCAGCGATCCGAATTCCGGCTTGCCCAGCAGCGGCACACCGCCCGCGGCATACTGGATACCGACCTTCAGCAGCGCCAGCCCGATCATCAGAACGATCAGCCCGGTCACCAGCGGAGGCAGGGCGAAGCGCAGCTTGCCGATGAAGGTGCCAAGGCAGAAGTGGAAGATGCCGCCAATCAGAACACCCGTCATCAGCCCGGCCATCGCATCCGGCCCCTGGCCCGCAACCGCCGGGATCATCACCGGCAGAAAGGCAAAGGAGGTGCCCTGGACAATAGGCAGGCGTGCCCCCACCGGACCAATGCCGATCGACTGGAACAGCGTCGCCACACCGGCAAAGAGCATCGCCATCTGGATCATGTAGGTCATGTCCGGAAAACCGAGCGCCCCCTGATCCGATCCAAAGCCGAACCCGGCCGCGCCAGCAACGATGATCGACGGCGTCACGTTGGAGGCGAACATTGCCAGCACGTGCTGGATGCCCAGCGGCACTGCCTTGCCGATGGGCGGCATGTAATTCGGGTCGCGAAGCTGTTCCGGCGTGCCCAGTGAAGTATCAGTCATTGTCCCAGGTCCCTTGCTTGGCCGCTATGCGGCAGCCCCGCCTCTGTTGGGCGGGTCATGTTGATCCTAGGACGGAAGCGCGGTGCGTCGGAAAGGAATTTTGCCCCGGGCGATGCGGGTGACGACGCGGCAGGCCCCGAGCGCTGCAAATTTTGTCGCCGCCGGGCAGGACGCCCCTTATCGCGTCTCGGTCAGTGATCAGGCAGAAGCGCCGAAAGCCGGTGATAGGCGATCCGTTCGACCTGACGGCAGGCCTCCGCGAATTCCTCTTCTGTCGCATGGGCGACGCGGTCCCGAAACGCCGTGAGGATGCTGGCCTTGGAATGGTCCTTCACCGCGATGATGAAGGGAAAGCCGTGTTTTGCCACATACTCCGCATTCAGCGCCTCAAACGCCGCCCGCTCGTCATCCGTCAGCGCATCCAGCCCGGCAGAGGCCTGTTCCGCCGTGCTCTCCGCCGTCAGCCGCTTGGCCGCCGCCAGCTTGCCCGCCAGGTCCGGATGCGCCGTCAGCACGCCCATCCGCTCCTCCGCGCTGGCGGACCGGAAGATCCGCGCAAGAGCATTGGCCAGCCCCTTGGCCCGGTCATGTACCGGCCCCAGCTCCAGCCCATGGGCGCGTTCCGCGATCCAGGGGGAATGCTCATAGATCGACCCGAAGGCGTCCAGAAAGGCGGGCAGCTCCATCTGCGAGGGCACAAGCGCCGGCACTTCAGGTGGATGCGCATAGGTCCAGTGCCGGGCAATATCGCAGCGGCGGGCGAACCAGACACCCTCATGCCCCTGCGCATACTCCAGGAACCGCTTCAGCCCCTCGATCCGCCCCGGACGGCCCAACAACCGGCAATGCATGCCCACGGACATCATCTTGGCCGCGCCCTCCTGCCCCTCGCGGTAGAGCGCATCAAACGTGTCCTTGAGATAGGTGAAGAATGCATCCCCGGTGGAGAACCCGGCAGGTACGGCAAAGCGCATGTCATTGGCGTCCATCGTGTAGGGGATGACCAGCTGATGCCGGTCCGTCCCCTCCACGGGCAGCCAGTAGGGCAGGTCGTCGTCAATCGTGTCCGACACCCAGTCAAAGCCCATCTCGGCCGCCAGTCGCACCGTATTCATGGAACAGCGCCCGGTATACCAGCCGCTGGGCCGCTCCCCCACGACCTCCGTATGCAGCCGCACGGCCTCTTCCATCTGACGCCGCTCTTCCGCCGGATCCATGTCCTTATGTTCGATCCATTTCAGCCCGTGAGAGGCGATCTCCCACCCGGCTTCCTGCATGGCCCAAACCTGTTCCGGGCCCCGCGCCAGCGCCGTGGTCACGCCATAGACGGTCAGCGGGATGCCCATATGGGTGAACAGCCGGTGCAGCCGCCAGAATCCGGCCCGCGCCCCGTATTCATAGACCGATTCCATGTTCCAGTGCCGCTGCCCGGGCCAAGGTGCAGCGCCGATGATCTCCGACAGAAAGGCTTCCGAGGCCGCATCGCCATGCAGCAGATTGTTCTCCCCGCCTTCCTCGTAATTCATCACCATGGAAATCGCGATCCGCGCATCCCCGGGCCATTTGGCATCCGGCGGATTGGGGCCGTAACCGATCATATTGCGGGGGTAGCGATCCATCGTCTTGTCTCCTGCGGCGGCTCGGGGCAATCTCAATCCCCGGACGCCCCCGTTTCAACCCCTATTCGGAGAATGCGATGCCCTCAGGCTACCTGACCACCCATGTCCTTGATACCGCGCTTGGAATTCCGGCGGAGGGTGTGAAGATCGCGCTGTATTCCGTCTCGGGGAATTCCCATCGCAAGATCGCGGAGGCCGTGACAAACGCCGATGGCCGGACCGATACGCCAATTCTGCCAGCCGACACGTTCCGCACCGGAACGTTCGAGCTTGTTTTCTTCGCGGGCGACTATCTTCGCGCCAGCGGTCAGGACCTGGCAGAGCCCCTGTTTCTGGACCAGATTCCACTCCGGTTCGGGATCTCGGATGTGGACGCCCATTATCACGTGCCGCTGCTGCTCTCTCCCTACAGCTATTCGACCTATCGGGGCAGCTAAGCTGTCAGGCGACCCGTTTGTCTTCGGCAGGGGCGGCCGGGGCGACAGGACTGTCGGCCTGCAAAAGCGCGGCTATCGCCGCCTGCATACGCAGAAATGGCATGGCCCGGGCCGGGGCAGGACCCATTATTCCCCGCACCAGCCCGCGGGCATGTTCCGGCAGCTGGGCCATCGCGCTGGGCCCTGGCCAGAAACTTTCGCAGGGATGGCCTTCGGCGATCAGCACAGAATGACTGGCCAGCACGATATGCACCAGCTTTGGCACCTGACGTGTCTTCAGCAGCCCGATCCGGGGCAGAACGGTCAGGGCGCGTGCCGGCACCAGCGCGCCCAGAGCAGGGACATAGACCCGATGCTGCGGCGACAGGACCAGATCATGCCGGGGCATGGCACGGCCAAAGGCGCCGGCACGTATCCGCACGGGCAGGGTATCGGCCCCCTCTGCCGGGGGCGCATCGGTCGTCAGGACAAGCTCTATCCGCCCGCGCCCGCCATCGGCCAGAACCGCGACATCGCCGACGCGCAGATCCCGCGCCCTCACCTGGCCGCGCTCTGTCAGGATACGGGTCTGGGGCGCAAAGCAGGCTGGCGACGAGGTCGAATAGGCATAGGTCCCTGACACGCCATCTGACCGCCCGACGACAGTGAGCGGTTCTCCAAAAGGCGGGTTTGCCCCCTGAATGATAAAGCCCACGATATTATAGGCATCGCCGTCGGCCGAAACGAACTGAAGCACATAGTCATTGCCCAGGCTGTCACGCACGACAATTTCATATTCAGACTCGATTATCGTTCCGGCGCTATATGGCGTGCCGTTCAGCGTCTGCCCCGTCGTGAGGGTCTGCCCCAGATCGTCATCGTCGAAATAGCTGTCGTCATCTTCGACCGAAATGGACTGTTCCGTGGCCCCATCGGCAATGGTCACATGGCTGCTGCCGAGGTCGAACTGGTAGCCGCCATTGTCAGAGAACCCGTCCGGATCATCCGTCGAGATTGTCGACAAGTCAAAGAACTGGAGACTTTGCGTCGCCATGCAGCTGCTCTACCCCGGTGCCGATATTACGGCGATGCTCCTTTTCGGAGCTTTGTAACAAAGGGTTTTACAGCAAATGCTTAAAGAGTTCCAACAAATACGAAACGCCCGCATGCGACATGCGGGCGTACCGGTCTGAATGTATACAGCTTCAGTGGTGCTGATCAGGGCCGTCTGGCCGCCAGATCAGGTCGTCGGAAGAATGACGATTTCCACCCGGCGGTTCTGCTGGCGGCCTTCCGGTGTCAGGTTTGTCACCTTGGGCTGGTCCTCCCCGCGGCCAAAGGACTGGACTCTGCCGGCCGACACGCCGTTATTGATCAGCACGCTGGCCACCGATTGCGCACGACGCGCCGACAGCTGCTGGTTATACGCTGCATCGCCGGTGTTATCGGTATGTCCAACGACCTGAACGGTCGTTTCCGGGTATTCGTTCAGGCTGCGCGCGACGGTCACGAGGTCCGAGGTCAGATCGGGCCGCAGCGTCGCGCTGTCCGTCGCGAACAGGATATCCTGCGGCATCGTCACGATCAGACGGTCACCCGTGTTGACGATCGAGACGTTATTGCCCAGATCGCTGCGCAATGCGGCCTCCTGCCGGTCCAGATAGTCACCGTAAGCCGCGCCGGCGATCCCGCCAAGGGTCGCGCCGATGATGGCCCCCTTCGTGTTGTTTCCGGCAACCACGGCCCCGGCCAGCCCGCCCAGAACCGCGCCGCTGAGCGCGCCGGTGCGGGTGTTCTGGCGGCCGTCGTTCATCTGCGCTTCCGAACAGGCAGTGACGGTCAGGAGCGCGGCGGCGCTGAGCGCCAGAACCGGACGGTTAAGAAAAGTCAGACGTGTCTGCGCGACGGTTCGGGTCATTTAGAGCCTCGTGGGTATACCAAATTAATTTGCGGAACATATAGCTCCGCCCGGATGCATAACCAACAGCGTCGGATAAAGTTCCGGCGCCAATCCGCTCAATTTATCGCGCGTTTTAACCTGTTTTATACTTTCAGGCGTCGGCCCGCGCGGCCTCCCATGCCAGCATCGCACGCTTGACCGGCTGCCCCCAGTGGTATTCGCCAACGCCGCCGGTGGCACGGATCGCCCGGTGACAGGGTATCAGCCAGCTGACCGGGTTGCGCCCGATGGCCGTGCCCACGGCGCGGCTTGCCCCCGGGCTTCCGATGGCGCGGGCAACTTCGCCATAGGTCGTGACATGGCCCGAGGGAATACGCAGCAGGGCCTCCCAGACCTTGATCTGGAAGGGGGCGCCCAGCATATGGATCCGGGCCTCGCCCTGCCCGCCGAACGCGGCCTCGGCCCAGGGGGTCACAGCCTTCGCATCCTCGACAAATTGCGCCTCGGGCCAGCGCCCCGTCAGATCGGACCATACCTGCTCCGGCCCCAGCTCGTCCGAAAAACCGATGCCGCAGATGCCGCGGTCGGTCGCCATGACCAGTGCCGGCCCGAACGGGCTCTCCAGCCAGCCCCAGCGGATGACCAGCCCGGCGCCGCCCCTGGCGTAGTCGCCCGGGCTCATCGCCTCCCACCTGAGGAAGAGATCATGCAGCCGCCCGCCTCCTGACAGACCCGCCCCCGCCGCCGTCTCAAGCATGGTGAACCGCTCCGACAGAAGCGCCTTGGCATGGCCAAGCGCCAGATATTGCTGGAACCGCTTCGGGCTGACTCCCGTCCAGGCCGAGAACAGCCTTTGAAAATGTGCCTGGCTCATCCCCATCCGGCGCGACAGCTCTTCCAGTGTCAAAGGCACCTCCGCCGCGTCGATCTCTTCGATCGCGCGACGGATCACATGGTAATGATAGCCCTGTTCGACATCGTGTTGCAGCATGGCAGGCATCCTTTCATCGCCCAATCTACGGCAGCCCCCGCGCCCAAACGACCCGAAACCTGCGAAAACAGGCCTCCCGCCTTGTGAGCCCAAGTATTCCACGTAATAACGGCGGCCATGGCCAAGCAACTGCCCTATCCGGTCCTCAAGGACATCTTCACCCGCTTCCAGGCGGCGGAGCCCGAACCCAAGGGCGAGCTGGAGCATGTGAACGCCTATACGCTGGTTGTCGCCGTGGCGCTGTCGGCTCAGGCGACGGATGCGGGCGTCAACAA
The DNA here is from genome assembly GCF_050897955.1 of Pseudooceanicola profundi. Lineage (NCBI taxonomy): Bacteria > Pseudomonadati > Pseudomonadota > Alphaproteobacteria > Rhodobacterales > Paracoccaceae > Pseudooceanicola > Pseudooceanicola profundi. The sequence goes on from NZ_JBPAXZ010000001.1 coordinate 2,642,172, forward strand.
GGCGACCCGCGGCCTCTTCGCCGTGGCCGATACGCCCCAGAAGATGCTGTCGCTTGGCCTCGACGGGCTGACAGAGCATATCAAGACCATCGGCCTCTTCCGCCAGAAGGCGAAGAACGTGATGAAGATGTCCCAGATCCTGGTCGATGACTACGGCGGAGACGTCCCCTCTTCCCGCGCCGCGCTCCAGGCCCTGCCGGGGGTGGGGCGCAAGACGGCCAATGTGGTGCTCAACATGTGGTGGGGTCATCCGGCACAGGCGGTGGACACCCATATCTTCCGCGTCGGCAACCGCACCGGCATCGCGCCGGGCAAGGATGTGAACGCCGTGGAGCGCGCGATCGAGGATAATATCCCGGCCGAATTCCAGCGCCACGCCCATCACTGGCTCATCCTGCACGGGCGCTACACCTGCGTCGCCCGCAAACCGAAATGCGCGGCCTGCATCATCCGCGATCTCTGCGACTTCGAGGAGAAGACACTTTGAAATACGACGTTATCGGGATCGGCAATGCCGTGATGGACCTTATCGCGCCTATCCAGGACGACTTCCTCAAGGAGATGTCGATCCAGAAGGGCATCATGCAGCTGATCGAGCTCGACCGCTCTGACATGCTCTTCCATGCCCTTCCCGGATACCGCCGCGTGCCCGGCGGCTCTGTGGCCAATTCTATCGCTGGCGTTGGCACCCTCGGTCTGAAGACGGCCTTCATCGGCAAGGTAGCCGACGATGAAATCGGCCGCGCCTATGTCGAGGAAACCCGCGCCGCCGGCACCGATTGCCCGAACGACCCGGTCGGCGATGCGCACCTGCCTTCGTCCCGCTCCATGATCCTCGTCACCCCGGATGGCGAGCGGTCGATGAACACCTATCTCGGCATCTCCTCCGAAGTGGGCCCGGCCGATGTGCCGGAAGAGGTCTGCAACGAGGCGCGCATCCTTTTCCTCGAAGGCTATCTCTACGATAAGGACAAAGGCAAAAAGGCGTTCGAAACGGCCGCCCGCCTGACCCGGTCGGCTGGCGGCATGGCCGGCATCGCCCTGTCGGATCCCTTCTGCGTCGACCGCCACCGCAGCGACTTCCGCAAACTTGTGAAAGAGCTCGATTTCGTGATCGGCAATGAACACGAATGGCGCTCCCTCTACCAGACAGAGGATCTGTCAGAGGCATTGGAAAAGGCCGCAGGCGACAGCGGCATGATCGTCTGCACCCGGTCAGGCCATGATGTGGCGATTGTCCGGGGCAATGATCATGCCACAGCGCCCGTGACACAGGTCACCCCCGTCGATGCGACCGGGGCAGGGGACCAGTTCGCCGCCGGCTTCCTCTATGGGCTGGCCACAAAGGCTGACCTCGCCACCTGCGGGCGGATGGGCGTCGCCGCCGCCACCGAGGTGATCTCTCATTACGGGGCCCGCCCGGAAACCGATCTCAAGGCGCTGTTCCGGGAACAGGGTCTTATCTGACCTTTTCTCTGGTCCTTGAAATATCCCCGCCGGAGGCCTGCCCGATCCTGCATCGCAGGATCGGGCCAGACCCGAACGTGCCCCGTAGGGGCACTCCGCCAAGTCACGCCTGACCCTGCGGTCCTGCGCGAAATTTGACCCCCGCACGTCCGCAGGCGTTGCATCCGCCACGCCTTTCAGGCCATCTGCGCCAACACCAGAGGGAACCAGCCGGAGGCCCCATGCAAATTCAGACCCCCGACGCCGCCGCTTTCGAAAGCTTCAGCGATGCGCGCGCCGCCGTGGACCGTCTGAACCAGCTTTACGATCAGGCCACGGATTTCTTGCAGCAGGCCTTTGACGAGGCCATGCGCGACGGCCAGCCCACAGGCCGCGTCCGCGCCTTCTACCCAGAGGTCCGGATCACCACGACGACCTTCGCCAAAATCGACAGCCGCCTGTCCTTTGGCCATGTGCCGCAGCCCGGCACCTATTCCGCCACGATCACCCGGCCGGACCTCTTCCGGAACTACCTGGAACAGCAGATCGGCCTCCTGATCGACAACCACCAGCAGCCGGTCCAGATCGGCCCCTCCGGCACGCCCATGCCGATACATTTTGCGGTCAGCCGCCGCAATGAAAGCGCCGTGCCGCAGGAAGGCGCCGCCGAATTCCCCCTGCGTGATGTCTTCGACGTTCCCGATCTGTCGACGACCAACGACGACATCGTCAACGGCACCTATGAGACGCTGCCCGGCGATCCCGCGCCGCTCGCCCCCTTCACGGCGCAGCGCGTCGACTACTCCCTGGCCCGGCTCGCCCATTACACGGCGACCGATCCGGAGCATTTCCAGAACCACGTTCTCTTTACCAACTACCAGTTCTACGTCTCGGAATTCGAAGCCTTCGCGCGCCGCATGCTCGCCGACAAGAGCTCCGGCTATACGAGCTTCGTCTCCACCGGCAATGCAGAAATCACCGATCCGCTGGGCGATCTGCCGCCCTCGCCGAAAATGCCGCAGATGCCGACCTACCACCTGAAGCGGCCGGGCTCCGCCGGGATCACGCTGGTCAACATCGGCGTCGGCCCCTCCAATGCCAAAACCGCCACCGACCATATCGCCGTCCTGCGTCCGCATGCCTGGCTGATGGTTGGTCACTGTGCCGGTCTGCGCTCCTCCCAGTCGCTGGGGGATTTTGTCCTCGCCCATGCATATCTGAGAGAGGACAAGGTGCTGGACGATGACCTGCCCGTCTGGGTGCCGATCCCGGCCCTGGCCGAAATCCAGGTCGCCCTCGAAGATGCGGTCGAGGCCGAAAGCGGCGTCGCAGGTTACGACCTGAAACGGATCATGCGCACAGGCACGGTGGCCTCTCTCGACAATCGCAACTGGGAATTGCGCGATCAGCGCGGGCCGGTGCAGCGCCTGTCCCAGTCCCGCGCCGTGGCGCTGGATATGGAAAGCGCCACGATTGCAGCCAACGGGTTCCGGTTTCGTGTCCCCTACGGCACGTTGCTCTGTGTATCGGACAAGCCCCTGCATGGCGAATTGAAGCTTCCTGGCATGGCCTCCGACTTCTATAAGACTCAGGTTTCGCGTCATTTGATGATAGGGATTCGCGCGATGGAGACCCTTCGGGACATGCCTCTGGAGCGGATTCACAGTCGAAAACTGCGCTCTTTCGACGAAACAGCCTTCTTATAAGGGAAAAAACGCTGTTTTTTGGCCATTCGGGCCCGAATCTGGCGCACAAATTCTTGTGTGCAACCACTACATCAAGTTAAATTCTTGCTACTAAGCCCCAACCAATGGGCGAGTGACAGCCCGAGTGTGTGGGCGACAATAAGGAGACCAGAAATGGCAAAACCTCTGACCAAGACACAACTGGTGGCCGCTCTGGCCGATGAGCTGGGGTCTGACAAGAAAACCGCGACTTCAGCGCTTGATGCGATCGCAAATGTCATCACCAAAGAAGTCGCCGGCGGCGGCGCGGTGACCATCCCCGGCGTTGGCAAGTTCTACTGCCGCGAACGTCCTGAGCGTATGGTCCGCAACCCGGCAACCAACGAGCAGATCAAGAAAGAAGCCGACAAAGTGGTCAAGGTGACCATCGCGAAGGCACTGAAGGACAGCGTCAACTCCTGATCGCCTGTTCAGGTCGGGGTTGCCCCGACCACAGAATTCGGAAAGGGTCGCCCGCGGGCGGCCCTTTTCTGTCCCGGCTGCCGCAAAGAAAGAATCCTATGGACCTGCGTGCACTCCTGCTAGGTGTCTCCTTCGCCTTTATGTGGTCGTCTGCCTTTACCTCGGCCCGGATCATCCTGGTCGACGCGCCGCCGATTGCCGCACTCTCTCTGCGGTTTCTCGTGTCGGGCCTGCTGGGCGTCCTCATCGCGCGCGCCCTGGGGCAGAGCTGGCGGCTCGATCGCCGGCAATGGCGTGCCACACTGGTGTTTGGCATTTGCCAGAATGCGCTCTACCTCGGGCTTTTCTTCTACGCGATGCAGACGATCGAGGCATCGCTCGCTTCAATTATTGCAGCCGCAATGCCGCTGTTCGTGGGGCTGGCCGGCTGGATTTTTCTGGGCGACCGGCTGTCCGGCATGGCCATCGTCGGGCTCGTGCTTGGATTATGCGGAACAGCCCTGATCCTGGGCAGCCGCCTGACCGGGGGGGCAGATCTGACGGGGATCGCGGCCTGTATCCTCGGTACGCTTGCCTTGACGATTGCAACCCTTTCGGTCGGCCGCGCGTCGACGGGCGGCAATGTCCTGATGGTTGTCGGCATGCAGATGCTGGTGGGCAGTGCCATCCTGGCCATCGTCGCCATTCTGTTCGAGCCCTGGCATGTGGTGTGGTCGGCGCAGCTGGTCCTCGCCTTTTTGTACACCACGCTCATCTCCGGCCTGTTGGCCACATGGGTCTGGTTCACGCTGGTCAATCGTATCGGCGCCGTGCGTGCCGCGACTTTCCATTTCCTGAACCCGTTCTTTGGCGTTGCCATCGCTACTTTGGTTCTGGGCGAGAAGATTGGCCTGCTCGACATTACCGGCGTATGCATCACCATGATCGGCATCCTGGCAGTTCAGCTATCAAAGCAGGCGGGCGCACCTGGCATGCCTGAAAAGACCTGACGAACGGATTTATCAGGCGCGGCTGATCACGGTACCGCCGCCGGCGGCAATTCTCTGACGTCCACGAGGGGCGGCGAGAATGACACCGGCGCGGGCTCTGCAAGTTCGAGCTTTGGCAAGGTCAGTGTCTGGGGCGTGAGCCATCCCAGATACCATCCCGCCAGTCCAGCCATCAGGGCGACGGAGGTCAGTTGCGTGCCGAACCGTCTGAGATCGTCAGAGTGCTGCATGATTTTCTCCACTTCGGATGAAAAAAACCTCACACAACAAAATGAATTTTTGTCTAACGCACCTCAGATCAAAACGAGCAGCGCAATATTGATCGTCACGAAGGACAGGCAGACGGCAATGGTCAGCGCCAGCGATGCCAGGCCTTCATGCCCAACCTCCTGGGCGAACATCACATATGTCGCGAACATCGGCATGGTGGCCGACAGGATCAGCGCCGCCTGCATCTCCGGGCTGAGCGGTGGCAGAAAAGTTGCCGCACCCAGCACCATCATGATCGCCACAAGCGCCGGGTGCAGCAGCAGCTTCACCGTGGCGATAAGCCCGGCCAGCTTGATCTCGCCCCTCAGATCAAGCCCGTAGAGCGTTCCCCCGATCACGAAAAGCGCAATCGGCGTTGCCGCCGCGCCGACTGTGCCAAAGAAATTCTGGGCAATGACCGGCAGATGCAGCCCCATGACGATAAAGGCCATGGCAGCCAGCAGCGCAATAATCAGCGGCCGGCGCAGCACGGACAGCGCGATCTGCCCGATCAGCCTCAACGGTTTGGGCCGGTCCGGCCCCTCCGCCTGAGCCGAGGCCAGAAGCACCAGCCCGATGGGCGTCAGCAGAAAATTCTCGATCAGCAGATTCATCGCAAAGACGACGCCCGCATGATCCGGCAGGACCGAGTAGATAATGGGAAAGCCCAGAAAGGCAGAATTGGAGGTCGCCGATCCCATCACCGCCAGCGCCCGACGCCGTGGCCCTGTCCCCTTGATCCGCAGGATAATCCAGATGGACAGCTGGGTGGCCAAGCTGCCAATTGCCAGCGTCACCAGATAGGACGGGTCAATCACCTCTGCCAGATCGCGGCTGGCGACGGCCAGAAACAGCGCTGCGGGCAGGGCGATATACATGGTGAAATCGCCAAGCGCCCGCATCGCCGACCGGGGAAACGGCCCGTAGCGCGCGGCGAGGTACCCCACGAGAACAATGGCGAAAAGCGGGGTGGTGACGGAAAGGACGGCGAGCATGTCAGCCGATCTTTCCGCCGGCCTCTCCGATTTGTCCACGATGAAGCAGGAAATGGTCGAGAATAACGCAGGCCATCATCGCTTCGCCCACGGGAACGGCACGGATCCCGACGCAGGGGTCGTGGCGGCCCTTGGTCACGATCTCCGTCGCCTCGCCGGCTTTGGTAATCGTCTGGCGCGTCTTGAGAATCGAGGAGGTCGGCTTCACGGCAAAGCGCACCACCAGCTCCTGACCCGTGGATATCCCGCCGAGGATCCCGCCCGCATGGTTGGAGGAATAGACCGGCTGACCGTCGTTCCCCATGAAGATCTCATCGGCGTTATCCTCGCCGGTCAGGCAGGCCGCGGCCATGCCCTCGCCGATCTCAACACCCTTCACGGCATTGATCGACATCATCGCCGCCGCCAGATCGGTATCAAGCTTGCCGTAGATCGGCGCGCCCAGCCCGGCCGGGACGCCAGAGGCCACGACCTCCACCACCGCACCAACCGAATTGCCGGATTTCCGCAGCTCATCCAGGTAATTGGCCCAGTCCGCCGCGGCCGTGGCATCGGGGCACCAGAAGGGATTGCGGTCGATCTCCGTCAGGTCGAACTGTTCCCGGTCGATTGCGCGGGGGCCCATCTGCACCATGTAGCCCTTGATCGCGATGCCGGGGATCAGGTGGTCGAGCGCCGCCCGCGCCAGCCCGCCCGCGGCCACCCGCGCCGCCGTTTCCCGCGCCGAAGACCGCCCGCCGCCGCGATAGTCGCGGATGCCGTATTTCTGCCAGTAAGTGATATCGGCATGGCCGGGGCGGAATTTCTCGGCAATCTCGCCGTAATCCTTGGATCGCTGATCGGTATTGCGGATCATCAGCTGCACCGGCGTGCCGGTGGTTTTCCCTTCGAACACGCCCGACAGGATCTCCACCTCATCGGCCTCGCGCCGCTGCGTGGTGAACTTGTTCTGCCCCGGCTTGCGCAAGTCCAGCCAGCGCTGCAGCATCGCCTCATCCACCGTTACACCCGGCGGGCAGCCGTCCACAGTGGCCCCCAGGGCAGGCCCATGGCTTTCGCCCCAGGTGGCGACTCGGAAGATGTGACCGAAGCTGTTGAGCGACATGGAGAGCCTTTCCGGATACGTCGCAAAAGCAGGTATCGGATCCAAATAGGCAGCGCAATCGCGGCTTTTCCCCGCCATTTTCCACATGACGGACATTTTCCCTCAGAGATCCCGCGACCGCGTGTCACACTGATGACACACAACCAATAGTGGAGGTCCCCATGGCAGATATTGCCGCAACCCCCGGCGGCGGGGGCGGAAAGATGTCTCTGACCGTCAAAGTCCTTCTGGGCATGGTCGCCGGTCTGATCCTCGGCGTCATCTTCAATATGATCGACAGCACGTTCATCAACACCCATATCGCGGGCGGCCTCTTTGCCATGATCGGCAAGATGTTCGTCAACGCGCTCAAGATGCTTGTGGTGCCGCTTGTCTTCTTCTCGCTCATCTGCGGCGTGACGGGCATCGGTGACATCCGGGTGCTGGGTCGGGTCGGCGGCAAGAGCCTCGTGCTCTATATCTTCACCACCGGCCTCGCCATCTCCATCGCAATCCTGCTGGCGCTGATTGTCGGCCCGGGCAAGGGCTTCGACATGACCGGCGTCGATACCTCCGGCGTCACCGGGAAAGAGGCGCCCTCCGTCTGGGACGTCTTCGCCTCCATCGTGCCGACCAACCCGGTTGCGGCCTTTGCCAATGGCGACATGCTGCAGGTGATCTTCTATACGGTGGTTCTGGGCATAGCCGTGCTGATGCTGGGCGGAAAATCCAAACCCTTTATCGAGGCCTGCGAATACATGAACGAGGTGATGATGAAGGTCGTCACCATCGTCATGGCCTTCGCGCCCATCGGCGTCTTCTGCCTGATCGCCAAGACCTTTACCGAACAGGGGATCGAGCTTTTTGTGCCGGTTCTCGCCTATGTCTTCGTGCTGGTCTTCGCGCTCTTCCTGCACCTCTTTGTGACGCTGATGATCATCCTCAAGGTCTTCTCCGGCCTCAACCCGATCATATTCATGAAGAAGATGCGCCCGGCGCAGATCTTCGCCTTCTCCACGGCCTCGTCCAACGCGACCATCCCGGTCACACTGCGCTCCGTGACCAAGCGGGTCGGCGTCGACAACTCCGTGGCCTCCTTCTGCGTGCCCTTCGGCGCCACGATCAACATGGACGGCACGGCGATCATGCAGGGTGTGGCGACGGTCTTTCTGGCCAATGTCTACGGTATCGATCTGGGCCTCGGCGGCTATATCACCGTCATCGCCATGGCGGTTCTGGCCTCCATCGGCACGGCGGGTGTGCCTGGCGTGGGCCTTGTCATGCTGACCATGGTGCTCAGCCAGGTGGGCCTGCCGATCGAAGGCATCGCGCTGATCCTCGGCGTCGACCGTCTGATGGACATGATCCGCACGGCGGTGAACATCACCGGCGACGCGGTGGTGTCGACCATCGTCGGCAAGCAGGAAGGCAAGCTCGACATGGCCGTCTTCAATGATCCCGACGCGGGCGTCATGGATGACGACGACCTCGAGATGGACGAGGAAGCCGAACGCGACCTCGCCCAATACGCCAAACCGCACTGACACCTTGAACGGGGGCACAGCGCCCCCGTTTTTCTTGCCCGAAATATCCCGGGGGTGGCCGTCAAATGCATCGCATTTGGCGGACGGGGGCAGCGCCCCCCCTCCACCTCCGCCATTTGGACTGTCCGTGGACAAAGGGGACAATGGCTCACCTGGCCGCAGCGTTTCGCGCCGGGGCACTGCTAATACCGGTCAGACTGGGCCTCCCCCCGTGCTCTCCACCTCTTGCCATCCCCTGCAGCTCAAACTACCCTCTGCCCTACCTCGGGGTGCCCGTCAGGGCTGAGATGCATAACGCGAACCCGTTGAACCTGAACCGGTTAGAACCGGCGGAGGGAAGGTCCAGCGGTCTGCTCAGGCATCCGCATCCTCCTTTCGCCCGTAGCAATGGAGGATGTCATGAAACATCTTATCACCGCCGCGGGTCTTGTCCTTGCCACGCAGGCCGTGGCAGAGACGCCGACCCTTACGATATACACCTACGACAGTTTCGCCACGGAATGGGGGCCGGGCCCCCAGATCGAGGCCGGGTTTGAGGCTGTATGCGGCTGCGACCTGAAATTCGTCACCGCAGGTGACGGGGCCGCCCTGCTGTCACGGCTTCGCCTGGAAGGTGACAGGACCGAGGCAGACGTGGTTCTCGGGCTCGACACCAATCTTATTGGGGCGGCCCGCGAGACCGGCCTCTTCGCACCGGCGCAGATCGAGGCTGACTACGCCTTGCCGATCAGCTGGTCCGATCCCGATTTCGTCCCGTTCGACTGGGGATATTTTGCCTTTATCGGTCAGCGGGGCGCCGCCATGCCCGCCTCTTTCAAAGAGCTGGCGGACAGTGATCTGACAGTCGTCATCCAGGATCCGCGGTCGTCCACGCCGGGCCTTGGCCTGCTGTTCTGGGTCAAACAGGCCTATGGCGACGCAGCCGCGGACATCTGGAGCCGCCTGTCCGACAATATCGTCACCGTGACGCCGGGCTGGTCCGAAGCCTATGGCATGTTCACCGATGGAGAGGTCGATCTCGTCCTGTCCTACACCACCTCGCCCGCCTATCACATCATCGCCGAAGAGGACGACAGCAAGGTCGCGCTTCCCTTCACAGAGGGACATTATCTGCAGGTCGAGGTCGCGGGCCTCGTCGCCGGGTCCAGCCAGACCGATCTGGGGCGGCAGTTCCTCGGATATCTCGTGTCCGACGCGGCTCAATCGGTGATTCCCACGACCAACTGGATGTATCCGGCTGTCGATCCGGCGGATGGCCTGCCCAAGGGATTTGAGGACCTGATCCAGCCCGAAAAGGCCCTGTTGCTGCCGCCGGAAGAGGTTGACGAGCTGCGGCCCGTGGCCCTGGAAGAATGGCGCGCAGCCCTTTCGCGCTAACCGCAGGAGCGGCGGCGGCCCTGTTCGTCGCCGCTCTTGTCGTCGCGCCGCTTGTCGCGGTGCTGGCCCATGCGGGGGGCGCGGGCCGGCTTTCCGCGGCCGACTGGTCCGCCCTGCGCTTTACCACCCTGCAGGCGGCCCTGTCGGCGCTGATCAGCACCGCGCTGGCTGTGCCCTTGGCCCGGGCCATCGCGCGGCGCCGGTTTCCGGGGCGAGGGCTCTTGATCCTCTTGCTCGGCGCGCCGTTTATCCTGCCGGTGATCGTGGCCATCGCCGGGCTGCTGACCATCTTCGGACGAAACGGGCTGCTCAATGCCGGGCTCGGCGCGGTCGGGCTGGAGCCCGTCAGCATTTTTGGACTGCACGGCGTTCTGCTGGCCCATGTCTTCTTCAATCTCCCCCTGGCGACGCGACTGTTGCTGGAGGGCTGGCGGGGTATTCCGACGGAACATTTCCGTCTGGCAGCACAGCTTGGTCTGTCTTCTGCCTCGCTCTTCCGGGTCCTGGAGCTGCGCATGTTGCGACAGCGCATTCCCGGAATTCTGGCCGTGATATTTGCCATCTGCCTGTCGAGCTTCGCAGTTGTGCTAATCCTGGGCGGCGGTCCGAAGGCGACAACTATCGAGCTTTCGATTTATCAGGCGTTCAGTTTTGATTTTGACCTTGGGCGGGCGGCCATGCTGTCTGTCGTACAGATCGTGATCGTGGCAATTGCCGCCGGCCTCGCCATGACCTTAGCAGTTCCCGACGGCTCTGGGGTCGGGCTGGACCGAACGGTCCAGAGATGGGACGGGGCGGTCGGCCAAACCATTCTGGATGCGATCTGGATCACCCTGTCCACCCTGTTCATCCTGTTGCCGATTCTTCTCGTAACTTGGCGTGGTGCGGCCAATCTGATCGACCTGCCGGCGGGCATTGGCCGGGCGGCGGCGACCTCTCTGGCCGTTGCGCTCTCCTCCGGGGTCCTGTCCGTGCTGCTTGCCTTCTGCCTCGCGCTCCCGCAGCGGCGCAGCTTCGAAGGCCTTGCGCTGCTGGCGCTTGCCGCCTCGCCGCTGGTGCTTGGAACAGGATTATTCCTGTTGATCCGCCCGTTTGCTTTCCCCGGCAACCACATTCTGCTTATCACGTCGGCCCTAAACGCGGCCGCCGCGCTACCGTTTGTGCTCAGGGCGATTGCCCCCGGGATCCGAGCGGCCGAGGCGGATTACGGGCGGCTGGCCGATAGTCTGGACATGACCGGCTGGGCGCGCCTCCGCTGGCTCATTCTGCCGCGCATCAGACCGGCGCTTGGGTTCTCCATGGGCCTTGCCGCTGCATTGTCGATGGGCGATCTGGGCGTCATCGCCCTGTTTCCTCCGCCCGATACGGCCACGCTGCCCCTGTTTATCTACAGACTCATGGGCGCCTATCAAACCGAGGCGGCAGCCGGCGCAAGCCTGGTGCTTGCCGGGCTGACCTTCGGTCTTTTTATCCTTTTCGATACAGCGGGGCGCCATGCTCGTACTTGAAAACCTCGTCCTCCGGCAAGGCGGGTTCCGCCTCAGCGCGGACTGGCAGGTTGCACCCGGCGCGCGCGTCGCCTTGATCGGACCTTCGGGGGCCGGAAAGTCGACGTTGATGAATGCCATCGCCGGCTTCGTGACCCCGGACAGCGGCCGCATCTTCTGGAACAACCGAGAGCTTACCGGGATGCCTCCGGGCCAGCGGCCGGTGGCGATGCTGTTCCAGGACGGCAATCTGTTCCCGCATCTTGATATCGGCCGCAACGTGGCGCTGGGCCTGTCGCAGGCACGGAAACTGTCCGGCACGGACCGCGCCCGCGTGTCCGAAGCGCTGACGCGGGTCGGATTGTCGGGCATGGAAGACCGAACCCCGAGCAGCCTGTCAGGCGGGCAACAGAGCCGGGCCGCCCTGGCGCGGGTTCTTGTCATGGACCGGCCTCTTTTGCTACTGGACGAACCCTTCTCAGCTCTTGGACCAGCACTGCGTCAGGAGATGCTCGGGCTCGTCTCGGACCTTTGCCGTCAGACACAGGCAACCCTGCTGATGGTCAGCCATGCGCCGGAAGATGCCCGCCGCATCGCGGAGCAGATCATTTTTGTGGACGAGGGGCGGGCAGAGGCGCCGGTGGCGACAGCGCAGGCGCTCCGGGCCCCGTCAGAAGCGATGCAGAGATACCTTGGCTGATACGGTCGCCTAAGTTCTCCGTCCGTCCCCTATCGCCTCTGATCCAAAGGAGCGCCTTCGGCGCACGCGATCTACTTTGCTCGGGCCGCAAGGGCCGTGGCCCCGGCCACCAAACCGGACAAAAAGGCCCCCGTCTTTCGACGGGGGCTGTTCTTAACGATACTGCCGGGGCGGGCGTCAGGCGTGCTTCTTGCCCTTGTAAGGGGCCCAGAGACGCTTGTTCGTCAGGTAGAGCAGCACCGACAGCAGGATCAGGAAGGTCACCGCGACAAAGCCTGCATGCTTGCGTGCCATCATCTTGGGCTCCGCCGTCCACATCAGGAAGGCCGCGATATCCTCGGCCTCATGGTGCAGCTCATTGGAATGGCCATCGGCGAATTCCACATCCTCACCGGCCAGCGGTGGCGCCATGGCGATCCAGCCACCCGGGAAGGCCTTGTTCTCGTAATAGGTCGTGCCGGCCTCTTCCTTGGTCTCGCCGGTGTAGCCCGTCAACAGGTTGACGATGTACTCGGGGCCGCCGATGCCTTTGAAGAACTGGTTGATCCCGGTGCCATAGGGGCCGTGGAAACCGGCGCGGGCCTTGGCCATCAGCGACAGGTCAGGCGCATTCGGCAGGCTCGACTGCGGGAAGTGGTCCGACGGGATCGCCGAACGATCGTCTTCCAGCTCTTCGTCATAGACCGTGAAGTTCTGGGACGCATAGGCGCGCACCTGATCTTCGGGGAGCTGCGGGCCACCATGGTCGGCGAGCGTCCGGATCGGGACATAGCGCAGGCCGTGGCAGGCCGAGCAGACTTCCGTGTAGATCTGCAGGCCGCGCTGCAGCTGCATCTGGTCAAAGGCACCGAATGGGCCTTCGAAGCTGAAATCCACATCATGGATATGCGCTTCTTCACCGCCGGCCGCGAAGGCCGCCCCGGCCGTCAGGCCGAGGGCTGCAAGGGCAGAGAGAGTAACTTTGCGGAACATGATCTCTGTCCTCCTTATTCGGCCGGCGCCTTGGGGGCGTAATGGTCGTTGAAGTCGTCCTCGATGGTCGCCGGTTGCGGCAGCGGCTTCTCGATCACGCCGAGGATCGGCAGGACGACCAAGAAGTAAGCGAACCAGTAGGTCGCACCGATTAGCGAGATGGTCGAATAGGGCGGTTCTGCCGGCATCGCGCCACACCACATCAGCACCACGAAATCCAGCAGCAGCAGGTAGAACCACCACTTGAACATCGGGCGGAACCGGCCGGAGCGCACCGAGGAGGTGTCGAGCCAGGGCACCAGCGCCATGACCGCGATGGCACCGAACATCGCCAGCACGCCGAAGAACTTTGCATCCACGATGCCGCCGGTGATCCAGCTGAAGAACATCACGATCCAGACGTCGCCGGTGAAGGCGCGCAGGATGGCGTAGAAGGGCAGGAAGTACCATTCCGGCACGATATGCGCAGGCGTGGCGAGCGCATTTGCCTCGATGTAGTTGTCGGGGTGACCTAGATAGTTGGGCATGAAGCCGACGATGGCGAAGAACACCACCAGCACGATGGCCAGACCGACGAGATCCTTGATCACGAAGTAGGGCCAGAAGGGCAGGGTGTCTTTCTTGGCTTCTTCCTTGGAGCCGGTCCGCACTGGCACACCCGTCGGGTTGTTGTTGCCGGTGGAGTGGAAGGCCCAGATATGCACGATCACCAGCCCGGCGATGACGAAGGGCAGCAGGTAGTGCAGGGAGAAGAAGCGGTTCAGCGTGGCATTGTCCACAGCGGGCCCGCCCAGCAGCCAGGTCTGGATCGGCTCCCCGATGAAGGGGATTGCGCCAAAGAGGCCGGTGATCACAGTGGCCCCCCAGAAGGACATCTGACCCCAGGGCAGAACGTAGCCCATGAAGCCCGTGCCCATCATCAGCAGGTAGATGATCATGCCGACAATCCAGGTGATCTCACGCGGGGCTTTGTAGGAGCCGTAGAACAGGCCGCGGAAGATGTGGATATAGACGGCAAAGAAGAACAGCGATGCGCCGTTGGCATGCAGGTAGCGCAGCATGAAGCCGCCATTCACGTCGCGCATGATATGCTCGACAGAGGCGAAGGCGTAATCCACATGCGGCGTGTAGTGCATCACCAGCACGATGCCGGTTGCGATCTGCAGCGCCAGGCAGAAGGCCAGGACGATGCCCCAGATCCACCACCAGTTCAGGTTTTTCGGCGTCGGGATCATCAGGGTGTCGTAAAGCAGCCCGATGACCGGCAGACGGGAGTTAAGCCATTTCTCGCCCTTGGTCTTGGGCTCGTAATGATCGTGCGGAATTCCAGACATGCGGTCCTCCCTCAGCCCAGGACGATTTCAGTCTCGCCGTCGAAACGGGCGAGCGGGATATGAAGGTTCTGCGGCGCGGGACCTTTGCGGATACGGCCGGCCGTGTCGTAGTGAGAGCCGTGGCAGGGGCAGAACCAGCCGCCGAAGTCACCCGAGGCATTGCCCAGCGGCACACAGCCAAGGTGCGTACAAACGCCCATCATCACCAGCCATTCCTCGCTGTCGGACCCTTCGGGCGCCAGTGTGCGGTTGGCATCGGTCGCCTGGGACCCGGCATCGATGTTTTCGTTGCGCGCATCGGTGTCGACGAGCTGGCTCATCTCCACCTGATTGGCCGCATCGATTTCTTCCTGTGTCCGGCGCCGGATGAACACCGGCTTGCCGCGCCATTTGACTGTCAGCTGCGTACCCTGGGCAATGCCCGAAACATCAACACGGATCGAGGACAGCGCCTGCACATCCGCGGAGGGGTTCATCTGGTTGACAAGCGGCCAGACAGCCGCACCTGTTGCGACGGCACCGGCGCCGGCTGTGGCATAGTAGAGGAAGTCCCTCCGGGTGCCTTCGTGATCTTCTGCGTGGGACACGAGGTTTGCTCCATCCTTCGGCCGGGAGGCCAGATATGAATTTCGGGGCGTAATCCTGCGATCATACCCGTCCGAGCCGGTGTTTAACCGTGCTTTTTCGCTGCGTCCAGCATACAATCGCCCATAAGCCACGGGGGTGATCATCTGTCGCGCTTGAGCCGCCATGTCTGAGGGTGTAGTCAGACATCAACTGAAAGCCGCTCCGGAACGTTGCGTACCATGAATAATCGATCTGCGATAAGCACCGCAGCCCTTCTCATCCTGTCCACGGTGGGCGTTGTCGGCTCTGTCAGCCCCGCATCGGCGGAAATCGAGCTGAGCTTTTATTCAGGCTATCAGACCTCGCCGCACAGCCGGGTTCGTGGCAACCGCGGCGCCTCTTCCGGCGGCACCCCCTTCGACAATCTGATCGGCTGGGATGGCAACAGCTTTGACGCGCCGATCTACTACGGTCTGCGCGCAACGTGGTGGCGCGGCGACAATATCGGCTTCGGGCTAGAGGTCACACATGACAAGGCCTATGCGCCTGCCTCGGAAATGCCTGCCGGATTCTCGCGGCTGGAATTCACCGATGGCCATAATATCATCACGGCCAATGTGTCAAAGCGCTGGCCGGGCGCCTGGGGCAACTTCACCCCCTATGTCAGCGGCGGCGTGGGAATCGCCATGCCGCATGTCGATGTCACCGAGGGCAGCAACCGCACCTTTGGCTATCAGGTGACAGGCCCGGCGGCCCGGGTCACGGCCGGCGCCAAATATGCCATCACCGACCGCTGGTCCGTGTTCGGAGAATATCAGTTCACCTGGTCTCAGAACGAGGCGGACCTGACAGGTGGCGGGTCGCTGGAAACCCGGATCATCACCAATGCGCTGAACGTGGGCGTCGGCTTCAGCTTCTGATCCGGGGGCGCGCCTGCGAGTAAGGCGCGCGCCCCGCTCCGATGCCTTCAGGCCGGGGCTGAACCTGCCATCGACGGACGTTTGGCAAAGTCTTCGTACCACGCGGCCAGCTCCGGACAGCTTGTACGCCAGCCGCGGTCACCCATCCGGAAATCCATATAGCCAAGCGCACAGCCAACAGCGATCTGTGCCGCATCCACCGGACCGGCCAGCTGCGCCATCCAGCGGTCATTGACCGCCTGAATGGCCGACATGGCCTTGCCCCACTGCGCTTCGATCCAATCGTCAAAGACCTTGTCTTCGGGCCGCACCCGGCGCTCATAAACCATCAGGATCCCGGCCTCCATGATCCCGTCGGCGGTCGCCTCCAGCGTCAGCACATCCCAGATCCGGCCCTGCGGATAGAGTGTGCCCCCGCCCAGATCGTTCAGATAGCGGCAGATCACCCGGCTGTCATAGATCGCCGGCCCGTCCTCCCGCACCAGCGCCGGCAGCTTGCCCAGCGGGTTCGCCGCCTTGAGCTGTGGATCGGTCTTGACCGGCGTCGTCGCGACAGAGACGAACTCCACCTGCGCGCCAAGCCCGCATTCGGCGATGGTGACGGCGACCTTGCGGGCAAAGGGCGAGGCCGGGGAATAGATCAGTTTCATGGGGTTCTCCTCTGGGTGCCGGGCAGACCGGCCCATTCCGCGCCGAGCCTAGGAGCGGCCCTGCCCGGTGTAAATCCCGTCAAACTTCGCGCCAGTCGCGCATGAGAGCGGCGAGGCTCTGCACCTCCGCACCGATCCCGGACGCCGCCAGCCCCTCCGCCGCGCCCAGTCGCGCCGCCTCCGGTTTGTTCTGCGCCAGCTTCCAGGTCCCCTCCGCCGCCTCGACCCGAAGTCGATACGGCCGGATCATCCGCATCAGCCGTGCCATCGCCTCCTCCGGCATCTTGTCCGACGTCCAGACAGGTTTCGGCTGCAGCCGCGTCTCAAACACATCGGAAAGCCGGTCCAGCGCCCCCCGCAACGCCTCATCCGGCAAGGGTTCCAGCACACCGGTCAGATGCACGGCCACGTAGTTCCACGTCGGCACCTGATGCTCCATCCCGTACCAGTCAGGCGAGACATAACCATGTGGCCCCTGCACGGCCAGCCGCGCCGCCACCGGTCCACCCGCCGCCCGGGTGATCGGGTTGGACCGCACCAGATGCATCTCCACATCCCCGCTCTCCGTCACCACGAAGGGCACATGCGAGATCAGCGGCGCCGCCTCCGCCACTGAAATCGCCAGTACGCCAAACCCCACCTCCCGCGCAAACTCCAGACAGGCGTCGCGCTCGGATGAACGGTAGATCGGATTGGGGTGCATACGCCCCTCCTTCATCTTGGCAAAAATACTCCGGAGGTCCGGAGGCAGAGCCTCCGGCGCCCGCCGCCCGACCCTAGGCCGGGCCAGCCTCACGCTGCCAGTGAATTTCCGTCATGAGAGGCAATCGAAACCGTGATGATCTGCCCCTCGGGCTGATCCTCGGCAAAATGCACCTCGGCGAACTGCTCTGTCCGGCCCATGCGCGGGCCCTCGATCAGCACTTTCTGCACCGTACCCACCTGCGCCGCCAGATGCGCCGCGACCCGCGCCTCCCCGGCCGCGCGCAGCCGCGCGGCGCGCGCCTTGATCGCCGGGCCCTTGACCTGCGGCATCCGCGCGGCGGGCGTGCCCGGGCGGGGCGAATAGGGGAAGACATGCAGCCAGGTCAGCTGGCACTCCTCGACCAGACGCAGGGAGTTCTCGAACATCGCCTCCGTCTCCGTCGGGAATCCGGCGATGATATCGGCGCCAAAGGTCATCTCCGGCCGCAGCTTTACGGCCTCCTCGCAGAACCGGATCGCATCGTCCCGCAGGTGCCGCCGCTTCATCCGCTTGAGGATCATGTCGTCGCCTGCCTGTAGCGACAGGTGCAGATGCGGCATCAGCCGGGGCTCCGTCGCGATGGCCTCCATCAGCGCCGGATCCGCCTCGATCGAATCGATTGACGAAATCCGCAGCCGCGGCAGGTCCGGCACCAGCTTCAGGATCCGCCGGACCAGATCGCCCAGCCGCGGCCCGCCCGGCAGATCGGCCCCCCAGGAGGTCAGATCGACCCCGGTCAGCACCACCTCGTTGAACCCGCGATCCCTCAGCCGCTTGATCTGATCCACGACGACCCCCGCCGGGACGGACCGAGAATTGCCCCGGCCATAGGGAATAATGCAGAAGGTGCAGCGATGATCGCAGCCGTTCTGGACCTGCACATAGGCCCGGTGCCGCCCGAATCCGTCGATCAGATGGCCCGCCGTTTCGGTCACCGACATGATGTCGTCGACGATGACGCGCTCCGTCTCCCCGATCAGATCGGGGGCGAGGCCCTTCCATGTCGCCGCCTGCATCTTCTCCGAATTGCCGATCACATGGTCGACTTCGGCCATCTGCGCAAAAGTCTCCGGTTCGGTCTGTGCGGCGCAGCCCGTCACGATGATCTTGGCCGCAGGGTTCTCCCGCCGCAGCCGCCGGATATCCTGCCGCGCCTTGCGCACGGCCTCGGCGGTCACGGCACAGGTGTTCACGACCACGGCATTCTCGACCCCGGCTTCCGCGGCCAGTTCCTTCATCGCCTCGGTCTCATAGGCATTCAGCCGGCAGCCGAGCGTGGCAAAGATCGGCGGATTGCTCATAGCCCCAGCCACTCCGCCGTCAGCACCGCGTCAAACACATGTGCCACCGGTCCGGTCATCCAGACCCCGTCTTCGCGCCAGTCGAGCTCCAGCCAGCCGCCGTCGACTTCCATCCGGATGTGCCGGTCCGTCAGACCGCGCTGATGCGCCGCCACAGCCGCCGCACAGGCACCCGACCCGCAGGCGAGGGTGATTCCCGTCCCGCGTTCCCAGACCCGCATCCGCACCTCGTCCCGCGACCGGACTTCGACGAATTCGACGTTTGTAGCCTGCGGATACAGCGGATCATGTTCGACCACAGCGCCCCGCGCCGCCACATCCACATCCGCGATATCGTCGACAAAGAAGACGGCATGCGGATTGCCCATTCCCACGGCCACCGGATCGCCGTCGATCGGCAGGTGCAGCAGGTCGACATCCCGCGACAGCGGCAGCGTCCGCCAGTCCAGCACCGGCGCGCCGAGGTTCACCCAGATCGCCCCGTCGCAGGTCATCCCTTTGAGCACACCGCGTTCAGTACGGATCGTCACCGTCTCCGCCCCCGTCTCCGCCATCACCATGGAGGCGACACAGCGGGTGGCATTACCGCAGGCCCCGGCGCGCGAGCCGTCGGAGTTCCAGAAATCGAGTGTGATGTCGGTATTCTCGCCATCCCGGATCTCGGCCAGCTGGTCGAATCCCACACCGCGATTCCGGTCGCCCAGCTTTTGCGCCAGATCAGGCGTGCAGACAGGGGCCATGCCCCGGCTGTCGAGGATGACAAAATCGTTGCCGGCCCCGTGCATCTTGCGGAAGGGGAGGCCGGCGGAGGGGATCGCGCGTACCTGCATCGGCCCGCATATAAAGGCGAAACCCGACCTTTAAAAGAGACAGCGCAACGCCGGCCGCGCCGGAAGAAGATTTTCCGCAACGAAAACCGCAGATTCCACGGAATACGGGGTTGACCCCCTGTCACGGCATATCTAATAGGGCGGCTCTAGTGGGCCGTTAGCTCAGTTGGTAGAGCAACTGACTTTTAATCAGTGGGTCGCAGGTTCGAATCCTGCACGGCTCACCACTATTTTCACTGATATTGCCGGATGTCGCCGTTTAATGCGGTGAGGGCCCTTGCCATTGCAAGCTTCGGTCCTGGCCTTCCCGCTCCGGCGTCCACAGAGGTCTTGCCCGGCCCGGGTCCGTCGTAACGCGTCGCGTCAGCGCCTGCAGTATGAACATACGACAGGGCACGGCGCCGGATCCGGTTACACCTTTACGGTCTCAGTTGAAATCCATTGGCAGGCTGAATGTGCTGACGCCGGCCTGTATCTCGGCAGGGGCGCGCGGCATGCGTCCGGCCGATCGCACAGCCGCCAGCGCCGCATTGTCCAGCCGGCCATTTCCCGAAGATCGTGCGATGCCCGCGCCGGTGACCTGACCCGAATTCGCAACGCTGAGACGGACGACGACTCGGCCACCGCTGCCGCCCGGATGACGTTTCCGCCGTTCGATCCGGGCGCGAATCTGGGCTCCCCATTTCGATATCGCGCGCTGCTGCGCAGCCTTGGATACCGTTTTGGCGCCGGAATTCTGCGCTGTGCCGGCCTGTGCGGACCCGCCCGAGCCGGCGGCAGTGGCGGCTGGCCTTGCCGCCGCGCTGTCGCCACGCGCCGAGGGCGACGGCTCTGGCGTGCGACTTGCTTGACGTGGCGCCGGGGCAGGGGGCTTGGGTTCCGGCGTTTCAAGCGATTTTGGCCGCTCTGCCGGGCGGCGGCTGGTCTGGGGAATGGCGTCCACGATGATCTGCGGCGCGGGAGGAGTGCGATCCATATCCGGCAAACTTTCGGTGCGCGTGGGGGCGAGAGCAGCCGGCGCGGCCGGGCGTTCAGGGCGCGCCGGAGCAGACCGGGCGGTGACCTGAGGCGCGGCCTCCGGCGGATCAAGTTGTGGCGCCGGGTCCGGAATGGCGATCTGGCCGATTTGCGGCGTGACCGGCTCTACGACCTTGGGCAAGGTGATTGCGGGCTCGGACAGCTCGGGCAGACCGGCAAAAGCAACGGACGGAGCGGCATCCGCAAAGGTTGATGCGGCAGGCGCAGGGTCGCTGCTGTCCGGTGGCTGCGGGACCGGCGCATCGGGTGTCTCAGCGGTTTCGGGCGGTCGGTCCCATGCCTCGACCATGGCTTCGACGCCGGGGGTTGCAGCCATCAGGCTGACGTCGGACGTGCCACCCTGACCGCCGGTTTCAGCGCCGCCCTCCACCTCTGACCATGAGGCGAACGCTGCCAGGTGCAGAACGGCCGCTATCAGCAGGAATATCGGAAAGCTGAGCTTCATTCCGGCACCATGACAAGCGAGACAGAGGTAAGCCCCTGTTGACCCAACTCTTTCAGGGCCCGGGCAACCTTGCTGGCCTCGACGCCACTATCGGCACGCAACTGCGCCCCCTCCGCCCCCAGCCCGGCAAAGGCCGCGACGGCGTTCTCCCCCCGCAGCTCCCCATAGGCGAGGGTCCCGTCGGCGGCCAGATAAAGAACCGGCGGCGCTCCGTCGGCGGTCTGGCCTGCGCCGGTGGGCGGAGTTACCTCGACCGGGTCCGGCGGCGCGAGTTCGGCTGTCATCAGAAAAAAGATCAGAAGCAGGAAAACGACATTGATCATGGGCACGGTCGATTCCGCGCGGTTCTTTTTCCGGGGCGCGGCAAAATCCATCATTCGACCAGCACCACCGACAGGAACCCGGCATCACGAAGCGCTTCGGACACGGTCACGACGGCCTGCAGGTCGGCGTCATCACGCCCGCGGAGGATAATTGCGTCGGATTTTGTGTCTGTCAGCGGCTCAAGTGCCGCCGCCAGCTGATCCAGCGCAACGGGCTGGCCGTTCAGCCGCAGCCCGTCCGGCGCGATATCGACAAGGCGCGGCGGCCCGGAATAGCCCGACCCGCCGGAGGCGAGAGGCAACGGCAGGACCGTTTCAATCCCGAAACGGGACGCGAGCATAAAGAACACGAGCAACAGAAAAACCACGTCGATCAAAGGCGTGAGGCTGGGCTTGCGTCTGGCTCTCTGTTCGGGGAACAGCATCATTCTTCAGCCTTCTGCAGCTCCTGCGGCTGGTCGGTCACAAATATCCGTGCCGCGAAATCTTCCATGTCGGCGCGTGCAGACTCAATAATGGCTTCAAACCAGGTCAGCGCCGCCGAGGCAGGGATCGCAACGGCCATACCCGCCGCCGTGGTCAGCAAGGCCTCCCAGATGCCGCCGGCCAGCAGCGCCGGATCGGCCCGCGATCCGGCCTCCTGCAATGCCTGAAAGGCCGAGATCATGCCCAGAACGGTCCCCAGAAGACCCAGAAGCGGCGCAATGGTCGCGATCAGCTCCAAGGCCCGGAGGCCGGCCTGCTGATCTGCCATAAGCCGCCGCGCGACCCGGGTGGTTTCCTCGCGCGCGGTCTCCGGATCGTGATCCAGTCGCGCCTGCATCGCGGCCCGCGCCAGACGGCTGCGCAGCCCGTGACGCCCCTTCAGCTGATCGAGCGCCGCGCCAGGGCGACGGCTTTCCCAGGCTTCGACCGCCGCACGGGCAGGACGACGCGACCAGGCCCCGGAGCGGTAAAGGTGCCATGTTTTCCATAGGATAAGCGCAAGGGTCAGCACCGACAGCGCAGCAATGGCCCAGATGGCCGGCCCCCCGTCGATAAGAAACCCGAGGGCGACATCAAGCGGCGTTTCAGGTCCGGCCGGCGCGACAGAGGGGTCCGGCACCGTACCGGTCGGAACCGTACCGGTGCCGGTGTCGGTCGCCTCCTGCGCGGCGACATGACCTGCCAGAAACAGGCTGCCGGAACTAAGAAACAGGAGGCGAGGTGTCATGGATCAGAACCTTGTCGTAAGTGAGACAGCAATCGTCCGGCCCGGTTCGGTCAGAGGAGTGACCCGGGAGAAGTCGATCCCGTCGGCGCTTCGCTTGCTGTAGGTTTCGTCAAAGACATTCCGGACGTCGAGTCGCAATTCCAGATTGTCGAATTGCCGCGGTTTATAGCTGGCAAAGAGGTTCACCACCTCATAGCCGGGCAGCGCGACCGCGCCATCGTTATTGTCGAGCGCGATTTCCGCTGTCCCGCCGAGCGTCAGTCCCGGTGTCACCTCAAACGCGGCGGTCAGGCCGAAGAGATGCCCCATCGGACGGCCCCAGTAATAGGAGGTCGACCCGATCTGCGCCCCGTCGAGCTGAACGTCGGCATAGGTATAATTCGCCTGAATATATCCCGCGCCGGAGGAATACCGGACCGAGGCATCCACACCTTTGGTCGTGATCGTCGGGTAGGACGTGCCGGTCGAGGAATCCGTGCGGTCCGGTGTGAACAGATAGGGCGCGTCCTTGATCTCTGTATAGAACAGGGCCGCACTTGCCGACCACGGCCCGGTATCATAGCGCAGCCCGATCCGGGCGTTATTCGCGCGGGAGGACCGGATATTGGAATAGGCCCAGGGCGCCAGAACCGAAGCACCAGAGCTCGAATTGATCAGCGAGGCCTCGCTCAGCTCATAGCCTCCCCAGACAGAGGCGGCCCCGATATTCAGCGTCAGCCGGTCGGTCAGAACGACATCGGCGGCGAAATTGACGCTGACGCCCCCGTCTTTGAAGGTCTGCCCATCGGGGGTGGAGAACCGTTGCAGATCGGCCCGCAGACCATAGCTCAGCGACACGCGGGACCCGATATCCTGCCGCATCTGGGCAAAGACACCGATATTTTCCAGGGTTTCCTTGGAATCTGTTCCCGCGGTGACAGCGCCCGTCGCCTCTGCCGTATCGCGGAAGAAATCCAGACCGGCGGTCAGGACGCCGCTGCCCAGCATGAAGTCGTTTTTGATCGTACCGCTGAGGCTGGTGTTCAGCCCTTTGGTGACCTGATCGCCGTCCAGTTCCTGCTCGTTATAGGTCAGCTGGACCGTGGGGGCCCAGATGCCGTCGGGCGCCTCGTCCGTGTAGGTAAAGGTATAGGACCGGCGGATCGATTCCGCATAGACCTCGACCACGTCGCCCCCGACATCGGCAAAATCGGGCCGGATGTAGAAATTGACACCGTCCCGGGTTTGCCCGGCACGCGGCCCCGCATCCTTGGTATGATCGGCGGAAAACTCCAGCCGTTTGCCCGTGTCCGTCGTATAGGCGAATTTCGCGACGAGATTGTCCAGATCCGCGCCGGTGCCCAGCAGAACGCTGCCCGCCCCGTCCTCGTAATTGTCCCCGTTAGAGCGGGTCCCGCTCAGCAGATATTCGAACCCGCCCTGCGCCCCGAACAGCGTCAGGCTGCGGCGGAAGGTGTCGCCATTGTCGGCGTAACCCAGCGTGGCGCTGCCGCCGAAGGTTTTGCCCGGCTCCAGCAGGTCGCGCGCATCCTTTGTCTCATAGGCGATGGATCCGGCCAGCGCGCCAGGGCCGCTGTCGGCCGGTGCAAGGCCCGAGGTAACCTCGACCTGTTTCAGCAGGGTCGGATCGATCAGCACATTGCCGGTGTGGTGAAAGGCCGACTTATTCTGCCGCGCCCCGTCAATCGTGACGTTCAGCATGCTTTCTTCAACACCGTGAACAAAGACCTTCTGGGCAATCGGTGCGCCACCAGAGGCCGTGACAGCTGTCTGGCCGTCGAACACATCCGTCATGGTCTGTGGATTGCGATCCTCAAGGTCTTCTTCGGATATCTCGGCATTGCCAAGAAGCCCCTGCGCAGCTTGCGATTCCACGCGGATCGCATCCAGTTCGATGGTGTTTTGCGCCAGAATAGGTGTCATCGGATAGATAACAGCCACACTGGCAAAAAGAGCGAATTTTTTCTGATTGATCATGTCCCGAAACCCAAACTCTGACAATGGCTCGCGGGACGGTCAAAACTTGCCGTCTTGCTGGCTTTGGCTTGCCGATATAATAACCTATTTAAATAGTCAACTAAACCCATCGCCTTGTCATACCAAGACAATTGGCCGCCCCCTGACCTGCTCGACATCGACTTCGGTCGAAAAAACATCACGGATCATCAGCCCGGTCACAATTTCGGCGGGATGGCCCTGCGCCACGACGCGGCCCTCCTTCATCACCACCAGCCTGTCGGCAAACGCGATGGCGTAATTGATGTCGTGCATCACCACGACAATGGCTTTGCCGTCCTTGTCGCTCATCTCGTTCAATATCCGCATGAGATCGCGCGACGCCGCGATATCGAGGTTGTTCAACGGCTCGTCCAGCAACAGAAAAGGCGTTTCCTGGACAAAGGCGGTTGCAGCCAGCGCCCTTTGCTTCTGGCCGCCGGAAACCTCGTCGATAAACCGGCGGCGCAGGTCGGTCAGGCCGAACCTGCCCAGCGCGGCGGCCACCTTCTGGCGGTCTTCGTCGCGGGGGCGGCCGCGATGCCAGGGGTAGCGTCCAAAACCCACCAGATCCTCGATCGTCAGTCGGGCGGTGATGTCAGAGCTCTGCGGCATGATGGCGAGGATACGGGCCAGGTCCCGGTCGGACACCTGCCCGATGAGGTGGCCGCCAATGTCGATCTCTCCCTGTTGCAGAGGCAGCAGGCGCGCGATCAGCGACAGCAGCGTGGATTTTCCCGCGCCATTGGGGCCGATGATCGCCGTCACCCCGCCCTCCGGTATATCGAGATCGACCCCGTTGAGGATGGGGGTCTGCCCGACGCTATAGTGCAGATTGCGGATCCGGATCATGCGAGGCGCCTTTTCAAGAGAATGGCAAGGAAGATAAAGCCGCCGATCAATTCGATCACCACCATGAGCGGCGTATCCAGGGACAGCAGCCGCTCCAGAACAAACTGGCCGCCGCTCAGAACCAGCGCCCCGATGATCGCCGCACAGGGCAAAAGGATCGCGTGCCGGTGGGTCGGCGTCACCATCCGCGCGAAGGCAGCAACGATAATGCCGAAGAAGCTGGACGGCGCGAACCCGCCCGCCGACAACGGGCCCACCAGCGCCGTCGCAACGGCAACCAGGGTGCAAATCGCCAGCATCGCTTGCCTGCGAACACGAGACGGCCGTTCGCCAAGCCCGATCGCCGCATCCTCGCCAAGGGTCAGGACATCCAGCCGGTGCCGCAAGGCCCAGGCTCCGGCCAAGGCGGGCAGAACGGCAAGCCCGGCCAGAAGCAGCATCTGCGGGTCGGCCTGGGTGAACCGGGCAAAGGACATGGACTGCACCATCTGGAATTCGCTGGGGTCGATGATCCTCTGGATGAATTCGGTCATCGACCGGATCAGCAGGCCGATCACGATGCCGGTCAGCACCAGCCGGATCATGTCCTTCTGCGCCATCCGCATCAGGGCCGTGAACAGGCCAAGGCCCAGCCCCGACATCGCAACCACGGTCATAAGAAAAAGACCAAGCGGCGAGAGCGCATTGAACCCGGCCGCGCCCAGAAGCTGGATAAGCAGCGTCACGATCAGCATGTAGAGCGCGTCAAATCCCAGCAGGGACGGGGTCAGGATCCGGTTGGCAGTCAGCGTCTGAAACAGCACGGTTGCTACGGCCAGCGACGCGCCCACGATGATCAGCGCCGCCAGTTTCATCAGCCGGAATGGCAGCAGGAA
The DNA here is from genome assembly GCF_050897955.1 of Pseudooceanicola profundi. NCBI lineage: Bacteria > Pseudomonadati > Pseudomonadota > Alphaproteobacteria > Rhodobacterales > Paracoccaceae > Pseudooceanicola > Pseudooceanicola profundi. The sequence continues at coordinate 2,668,250 of NZ_JBPAXZ010000001.1, forward strand.
TTCCCACGGCGCCCGCGCCGCCACCACGACAAACAGCAGGCTGACGGTGGCCAGAATCACGGCCAGAAAACCCAGCCGCCTAGCCACGCGCAGGCCGTTGATTGATCATGAACAGAAACACGACCGCTCCGATGACCGACACGGTTGTCGCGACCGGAACCTCGTAAGGGGCCCGCAGCCAGCGACTGAGGATATCGGCCCCCAGCACAAGGATACCGCCCCCCAGGGCAGTCAGCGGCAGCGACCGGCGCAGGTTGTCGCCCGTCAGCCTTGCCGTCAGGTTCGGCACCACCAGACCGACAAACGGGATCGCGCCCACTGTCACCACCACCATGGCCGTGACCGCCGACACGGTCACCAGCGCCAGCCCGGTCACGCGCCGCACATTCAGCCCAAGGGCCAGCGCCGTTGGCCTGCCAAGGCTCAGCAGCGTCAGCTGATCGGCCAGGCCATAGGCCAGGGCCGAGGTGATCCCGACCAGCCAGAGCAGTTCATACCGGCCGCGCAGCACGCCGGAGAATTCTCCGGTCATCCAGGTGCCGAGGAACTGCATCATATCGCCCTGGTAGGCAAAAAACGTGACAACAGCCCCGATCATTCCGCCGTAGACCAGCGCCACAAGCGGCACGAGCAGCGGCTGGGTCGGGGGAAGGGGTCTGATAAGGGCCATCAGCCCGAGACTTCCCGCCATGGCTGCCACGGCTGCTGCCACCATTTTCCAGCCAATTGCGGCGCCCGGCAGAACGGCGGTACACAGCAGCAACCCAAGCGCCGCGCTCTGACCTGCGCCGGCCGTCATCGGTTCGACAAAGCGGTTCCGCGCCAGGTGCTGCATGATATGGCCCGAAACAGCCAGGCCGCCGCCGGACAGAACCGCAGCAAGCGTGCGGGGCAGGCGGCTCTCCCAGAACAACCCGGCATTTTCGCCGCGCCAGATGTCGAAGAGGCCCGTCCCGGTCACGCCAAGCGTCAGGGACAGGAGGCAGAGCAGGGCCAGCCCGGCGACCGCGAGCAGGCGCATCTTAACCAGCCCCGAGCGCTGCCTCGATCTCGTCCAGCGTGCGGTTCATCGACTGCACACCGCCGGGGGCGATATAGAGCTCCGCCGGAGACAGATAGATCATCCGCCCCTCCTGGGCGGCCGCAGTTCCAGCAACCAGCGGTGTGTCGAGCGTTGCCTGCGCCGCGGCGCTGCCATCCCCGATGGCCGCGCCCCGGTCGACCACGATCATCGTATCGGGATTGGTCTGCGCGATATATTCAAAGGATACGGCCTCTCCGTGCCGGTTGTCGCTGATCCCCTCCACGGCAGGGGCAAAGCCAAGCTCTGTATGAAGCCATCCGAATCGGCTCGCCGGTCCGAACACCGACAGTTTCGGTCCGTTGGTCATCAAAATCAGGGCTGTGCCGCCCACGGACTGGACCTGGCTGCGGAGGTCCGCCATCCGCGCATCCAGCGCGTCTGACAGCGCCTGTGCGGCGTCCTCCCGGCCAAGCAGAACCCCATAGGCCGCCAGCCGCGCCTTCCCATCTGCAAAGGCATCCGTGCCAATGCTCATATCAGCCACCGGCGCGATCCGGCTCAGGGCATCCGCCTGCGAGGCCGCCCGCGATCCGACAATGATCAGATCCGGACGCAGGGCCGCGATCGCTTCGAAATCCGGATCGAAGAAGGATCCGACTGGCGCGGCGCCGGTTGCCTCGGGGTCCAGATAGGACACATAGGTCGGCGCGACGCTGCCCGCCGGCGGGTGGCCAAGCGCGGCGAGCGTATCGACAGCCGAAACATCCAGCGCCACGATCTGCTGCGGTTTTTCCGGCAAAGTCATCGGCCCCGTCGCGGTCTGGAACGTGACCGGGTCCGCCGCAGCGGCCAGAGCGCCCAGCATCATGAAAGTGGCGGTGACAAGAGGACGGATAAGGGGGGGCATAGGTATCTCCGGAAACGCCTGGCTTGGGGATTGAATGCGCTGGGCATGTTTTTTGCCTTCTATGGTCTTGGCAAATGGAGGTCAATGAAATACCTTACTAAAAGAATCGAGATAAGGTGAATGTGATGAGAACTGCCACGACCCGGTTTGAGACGGCGAATGCGTCCCGCTATCTTCAGCAACTCTGCAAGCATTTCGCCCATAAGGTTGCTGTTGAATATGACAGCCAGACCGGCAAGGCGCAGCTGCCGCCGGGGCCTGCCAGCCTGGCCGCGGATGCTCAGGGTCTTTCGATAGAAGTCAGCGGTCCGGATGACGACGGTCTGAAAAAGGCGAAGTTCATCATCGAGGATCATCTTCTGCGTTTTGCGCATCGCGAACAGCCTGCGCCTTTGAATTGGTCAGTGTGATGCAGGAACAATCTTTGCGCCCCGCGGCCTCCGACAAACCCCGATATGAGGCACGGCGGCTCACCGGGGATAGCAAAATGGCGGAAATCGACCTGGACGGTCAGGTCTACACGCTTCGTATCACCAAAGCAGGCAAGCTGATCCTCACCAAATAAAACGGGTCCGAGACGACCGCAGCAGGTAAAAAGGCGCCGGAAGGGCGCCTTTTTTTATGGCGATTGTATATTTGACAAACCCGCAGATTGAGCGGGTTACGTGACGGCAAGCGCGATCCGCGTCAGTCGTCTTTCTTCTCGTCCGGCTTCTGCTTCACAAGCTTCTTGAGCCGCTCCTCAAAGCGGTCCTCATCGTCGTCCGTCCCGAGTTCACGAGCGGCTTCTTTGAATTTGTCGAGTTGGGGCTTCTTGCTTTCATTTTCCATTCTCACGGCCTCTCACGCCACACGTCACAAATGGCTTGTCTCACGTCTAAACTCAGCATATGGTGGAATCGGACCTTGGAGGGCCAACCGATGCTGGACTATCACAAACTTCTCATGGATGCCCGTAGCAGGCTTCGCGCGATTGATGCCGAGCGCGACCACCTTCTGGCGCTCGTCAAGCATGCCGAGGCGCTTGCCGCATCTAATGTTGGGGCGGCGCAAGCGAAACCCACAAGGACACTTATCTATGCTGGTGGCGGGGGGGGCGTTAGGTCTAGGCCCGCCCCGACGATGGCCCCAACTCGGATCGCCGCAAGGGAAATACTTGACGAGCTTGGCATGCCGGTGGAAACCCGTGACCTTCTTCCCTTGATCCAGGAGCGGGGTATCGAGGTTGGAGGCAAAGACCCCATAGCCACTCTCTCTGCAAGGCTTTCCAACTCGGAAGAGTTTAAAGTTCGCCGAGGCGTTGGTTGGTGGTTTTCTGATCGCCCCTTCCCCGGTGAGGATTTTGAAGAAGCGGAGGACGATACCTTGGAGGGTGACACCTCCGCTTCTTCTTGAGGAAACAGCTATGGAGGTAAATCCAATGCCGCCGCCTTGAATTGATCGCCTGACCGCCTCACGGCGGAGGGACCATCCCGCTCCTGCCACGCGATATGCTGGCGAGGGGCGGGCCACACTGCGGATGTGGTGGAATAGGTAGACACAGTGGCTTTGGATGCCACCGGGCGAGCCTCCTACAGCTCTGACGCCCGTGCCGGTTCGATCCCGGTCATCCGCACCACCTTCATACAATATAGTGATTCCGCTGGCAATTTTTATATTGCCAGCGGAATCAATCATTTCATGCAGTAGGCGCTGCATATGACAGCCTTTTCCCTGCCATGGCGCGAAGCGCAATCTCGCCACGTTCGGCGTCCTCAACCCCATTTGCCGAGCGGTTATTGTAACGAAACTCAAACTCAGCCGCATAGCGATGCAGGTGTTTCTTGGCGCAGTGTTGATAGACGCCCTTCATGCCGCGCTTGAACACGCTGAAATAACCCTCAATCGTGTTGGTGTGGACGACGCCGCGGCCATACTCGCCCTGACCGTGACGCACAAAGTCATGACCGGCGAAGTCGCGGGAAAGGTTTTTATACTGACCGGCCTCGTCCGTGTAGATCACGGCTTCGGCGGCGATGTTCGCCTTGAGGATCGGCAGAAGCGTGGACTGCTTGAGGTCGTCCACAACGATGCTCTTGGCGTGGCCGGTGTTGCGATCCACCAGCGTCAGCAGCTTGTGCTTGTGCGCGTAGCCACGGCCCTTCTTGGTGTGCTTCGGTTTGATGGTCCGGTCATTGCCGATGAACGTTTCATCAACTTCAACCGTGCCGCCGTTGGAGCCGAAGTCAACGGAACCGTCATTGCGCATTGCCTCACGGATACGGTGAGACATGAACCATGCGGACTTGTGCGTAATCTCAAGGACGCGGTGAAGCTGATGGCTGCTGATGCCCTTCTTGCTGGATACCATCAGGTGGATCGCTTGCAGCCACTTGAACATTTCGATGTGGCTTTCCTCGAAGATCGTGCCTTTGCGAACGGTGAACTGCTTGCGGCACTCACGGCACTTCCACAGGCCGAAGCGCTCTTTGCCTTCCGGGTTCTTCTTACTGGCCTTCGTGCGGACGCCCTCAAGCTTGTAGGCGCTATCGACCACGCCGCAGTGCGGGCAGACCGGGCCGTCCGGCCACAGGATGCTTTCGACGTGCGCAAACGCTGCGGCTTCGTCGTGCATGTAGGCTTTGGACAGAACGGACATGGCGGGCTTCCTTATCTCTATGTGTTAGATATAGGAGTCCCGGTTGGGTTTGTCAAATATACAATCGCCTTTTTTATGCCTGCCGCTTCGGTCCCGGGTGCTCTCAGCCCAAGCGGGCCCGAAGTCCTTGACAGTTGCGAACGATTATCATTTACATGTCAAAAAGGAGTTTCGGATGCTAAGGTTTGCCGCCATCCTCGCGATGGCCACAACCATGCTGGGTACAGGCGTGCAGCACGCCAGCGCTGACCGGCTGAAGGTCGTGACGACGTTCACCGTGCTGGCCGATATGGCGCAGCAGGTGGCGGGCGATGCCGCCGACGTCGTGTCGATCACCAAGCCGGGGGCGGAAATCCACGGCTATGAGCCGACGCCGCGCGACATCCTCGGCGCGCTCGACGCCGATCTGGTGCTGTGGAACGGGCTGAACCTGGAGCTCTGGTTTGAACAGTTCCTGCGCAACCTGAAAAACGTGCCGACGGCGACCCTGTCAGAAGGGATCGAGCCCATCCTGATCACCCGTGGCGGATATGAGGGCAAACCCAATCCGCATGCCTGGATGGGTCTGTACAACGCCCTGATCTACATCGCCAATATCGAAAAGGCCCTGTCCGAACAGGACCCGGCCAACGCCGCCACCTACCGCGCCAATGCCGAAGCCTACGCCCAGACCCTCCGCGACACGCTGGAGCCGCTGCGCGACCGCATCGCCACCATCCCCGAAAGCCAACGCTGGCTGGTCACCTGCGAGGGCGCCTTCAGCTACCTCGCCCGCGATTTCGGTCTGCAGGAACTCTACCTCTGGCCGATGAACGCTGACCAGACCGGCACGCCGCAGCAGGTCCGCGCCGTGATCGACGGGGTCCGGGCGCATCGCGTCCCAGCTGTCTTCTGCGAAAGCACGGTCAATCAGGCCCCCGCCGAACAGGTCGCCCGAGAGACCGGCGCGCGCTATGGCGGTGTGCTTTATGTCGACAGCCTGTCGGAACCGGACGGGCCGGTGCCCAGCTATCTGGACCTGCTCAGAGTGACCGTTCAGACAGTTGCGGACGGGCTGACGGGAGAAACCGAATGAACGCGCAGAACCGCTTCGGGCAGGTGGATGCGAAGGTGCCGGGCATCGTCACCCGAAATCTGACCGTCACCTATCGCAACGGCCACACCGCCCTGCGCAACGCATCTTTTGAGATCCCGCAAGGCACGGTGACGGCCCTCGTCGGCGTCAACGGCGCCGGTAAATCGACCCTGTTCAAGGCGATCATGGGCTTTGTCGCCAGTGCGCAGGGCGAAATCCGCCTGCTTGGCATGACGGTCAGGGAGGCGCTGAGCCGCAACCTCGTCGCCTACGTCCCCCAGTCGGAGGAGGTCGACTGGTCCTTCCCCGTGCTGGTCGAAGACGTGGTGATGATGGGCCGTTACGGCCATATGGGCTTCTTCCGCCGTCCCCGGCAGGCCGACCGCGACGCGGTCGATGCGGCGCTGGCCCGCGTCAATATGCAGGACTACCGCCACCGCCAGATCGGAGAGCTCTCGGGCGGGCAGAAGAAACGCGTCTTCCTCGCCCGGGCGCTGGCGCAGAACGGCAAGGTCATTCTGCTGGACGAGCCCTTCACCGGCGTCGATGTGAAGACCGAAGAGCAGATCATCACCCTCCTGCGCGAGCTGCGGGAGGAGGGGCGGGTCATGCTGGTCTCAACCCATGACCTCGGCTCCGTCCCGGAATTCTGCGACCGCGTGGTGATGGTGAAGGGCACCGTTCTGGGCTATGGCCCGACCGAGACGACTTTTACCCGCGACAACCTCGAAGCGGCCTTTGGCGGTGTCCTGCGCCATTTCACCTTCGCCCGGCACGACCCCGAGGGTGTCGAAGACCCGCATGAGGTCACGATCTATTCCGACGACGAACGCCCGCTCGTGCAGTTCGGCGACCGGACCCAGACGCGGACGCCCGGCGAATGATCCTGCTCGACCCGTTCATCTACGGCTACATGCTCAGCGCCATGCTGGTCGCGGCGCTGGTCGGCGGGGTCTGTGCGTTCCTCTCGGCCTATCTGATGCTCAAGGGCTGGTCGCTGATCGGCGATGCGCTCTCCCATTCCGTCGTGCCCGGCGTGGCGGGGGCCTATATGCTGGGTCTGCCCTTTGCTCTGGGCGCCTTCCTGTCGGGCGGGCTGGCCGCGGCCGCGATGCTGTTTCTGTCGAACCGGTCGGGGCTGAAGACGGATGTCGTCATCGGGCTGATCTTCACGGGGTTCTTCGGCCTCGGCCTCTTCATGATCTCCGTCAACCCGGTGGCGGTGTCGATCCAGACCATAACCATGGGCAATATCCTCGCCATCTCGCCGTCTGACACGCTGCAGCTGGTAATCATCGGGGTCGTGTCGCTCGCCATCCTGCTGGCCAAATGGCGCGATCTTCTGGTCGTCTTCTTTGACGAGACTCATGCCCGCACCATCGGTCTGAACCCGCCGCTGCTGAAGGGCATCTTCTTCGTGCTTCTCTCGGCCTGCATCGTAGCGGCCATGCAGACCGTGGGCGCCTTCCTCGTTATCGCGCTGGTCGTCACCCCCGGCGCCACGGCCTATCTGCTCTGCGACCGCTTCCCGCGGCTGATCCTGACCTCCGTCGCCATCGGCACGCTCACCAGCTTTGTCGGCGCCTATGTCAGTTTCTTCCTCGACGGGGCGACGGGCGGCATCATCGTCTGCCTTCAAACCCTGATCTTCCTCGCCACCTTCATCTGGGCCCCGACCCACGGGATCCTCGCCGCCCGCCGCCGCGCCGCCGCGGCGCTGGAGGGCACGACATGATCGACGATCTGACCCTGCTGCAGACCCTGCTGCTGCCCTTCCAGTTCCCCTTCATGCAGAACGCCTTCCTGATCGCGGCCATCGTCGCCATCCCCACGGCGCTGCTGTCATGCTTCCTCGTCCTCAAGGGCTGGGCGCTGATGGGCGATGCGGTCAGCCATGCGGTGCTGCCGGGCATCGTGCTGGCCTATATCATTGGCGCGCCGCTGATCCTTGGGGCCTTCCTTGCCGGCATGGTGACCTCCCTCGCCACCGGATATCTCAGCGAAAACAGCCGGGTGAAACAGGACACGGTCATGGGCGTGGTCTTTTCCGGAATGTTCGCCCTGGGCATCGTGATCTACGTCTCCATCCCCAGCAACGTGCATCTCGACCATATCCTCTTCGGCAATATGCTGGGCGTCGGCCCGGAGGATTTCTGGACGGCCGGACCCATCGCGATGATCGTGACCGTCGCGCTGGTGGCGAAATGGAAGGACCTGATGCTGCATGCCTTCGATCCGGCACAGGCCCGGGCCTCCGGCCTGCCGGTGGGGCTGCTGCATTACGGCCTGCTGACGATCCTGTCGCTGACCATCGTGGCAACGCTCACGGCCACCGGACTGATCCTGGCCGTCGGCCTGCTGATCGCCCCGGGCGCCGTGGCCTTCCTGCTGGTGCGCAGCTTCGGCGCAATGCTGATCGTGGCGGTGATGACCTGTCTTTTCGCCATGATTTCAGGCGTCTACGCCAGCTTCTGGCTCGACAGTTCCCCGGCGGCGACGATCATCCTGATCCTGACGGCGGTCTTCCTGTTGGCCTTCCTCCTGCGGATCCGCGCGACGCGACGGGCCTCTCAGACCGCCTGAGCCCTTTCGCAACCCCCCTCCCCACGCCATGATGCCGTCATGAGGGAGGGAGGACCCGCATGACCTACGAGATCCACGCGATCCGCTATGGCCAGATGGACCGGATGCGGCGCGACAATTTCCTGCATCTGGATGACCATGACGGGCCCATGCCGCTCGACTTCTTCATCTGGGTGATCACCGGTGACCACGGCACCTTTGTCGTCGATACCGGGTTTGACCAGACCGTGGCGGACCGGCGCAACCGCACCCTGCTGCGGCCCATCCATGCGGCGTTGGAGGCCACCGGCACCGACCCCGCTACGGTCAAAGACGTCATCATCACCCACCTGCACTGGGACCATGCGGGCAATCACGACCTCTTCCCGCAGGCCAGATACCACCTGCAGGAAAAGGAGATGGCCTTCGCCACCGGCCCCTGCATGTGCAACCACACGATGAACCGGCCTTTTGAGGTCGAAGACGTCCAGCACATGGTCAAACGCGTCTTCGAAGGCCGCGTCTGCTTCCATGACGGATCGAAGGAGATCGCGCCGGGCCTCTCCCTCCACTGGGTCGGCGGGCATTCCGGCGGGCTTCAGGTGGTGCGGGTGAAGACGCGGCGCGGCTGGGTCGTCCTCGCCTCCGACGCCACGCATTACTACGAGAATTTCGAGAAAGCCGCACCCTTTCCCATCGTCGCCAATGTCGGCGATGCCGTCCGCGCCTTCCGGACCCTGCGGGAGCTTGCCACCTCGGATGCCCATGTCATCCCCGGCCATGACCCGCTGGTCCTGCAACGCTACCCGTCCTCGGGACTGGGGGAGGGGATCGTCCGCCTCGACGCCGACCCGGTCTAGAGAACCCGGATCACATCCTTGCCCACGGCCAGCATATAGCCGCGCCGGGCGATATTGCGCACCAAGAGCTCACTGACCAGCTGGTTGCCCAGAGTGTCGCGCAGTCGCTTGATCCGCGTCGCGCCCGCCGCCTCTTCGCAATCCGTGACATTGCGGCCAGAGATCATCGCCTCGATCTGCGCGCCCGTCAGCGTCTCGTCATCCATCCGGGCTTCCGCAAGGATCGACAGCGTCTCCATCGCTGCATCGGTCAGCTTGAAGCCGTGGTTGTTGAGATAGACCATCTTCTCCTCCCGGCTGATGACGAGGGAGTTGACCTCGATCCCCGACCGTTCGATCGCGGCCATCCGTCGGTTCAGCGCGGCAAGGATCACAAGCAGCGCCAGCGCGGCGATTAGCAGGGCGGTGGTGAAAACCAGCAGGACAAAGATGACGATCCGGTAGCTCGACAGCGTTTCGGCAAAGGTCGTGCCGGACTGGGCGAGGATCTCCAGCAGCCGCAGTTCCGCATCGCCGGTGAGCGAGTCGTTGGAGACGAAAAGCTGCTCCACCTTCGCATTGAACAGCCCGCCATCGGGCAGGGTGACGAACAGCAGGATGCCACCGATCACGCCCATCAGCCCGATGACCGCGGCGGCGGCGGCCATCACCCGCGTGCCGACCCGCCGCACATCTGCGGCAAATTCCTGAGACCCGGAAGGGCCGTTCAGCGGAGCACTCAAGTGACTACCCTTTGAGAGACACGATCTTCAGCAGCGTCCATCCCTTCTGCGCCAGGATCGCGCGCAGCTCCTGCGCGGCGGCGGCAGGATCGCAGGAGGACACCTGCTGGCTACCGTAATGCAGCCGCAGGGGATTGTCCTGCTTCGCCTTGAACTCGGCGACACAGGCGGCCTGGGCCACGGCGGGGGCGGTCAGCAGCAGGGCCGTGACACCAAGTATGGCAAGCATCTGTCTCATGGGCGGGAATGTGCCCATCCCCCGGCTGTCATTCAATAACCAAAGGGGCTGGGCCGCGATGTTATCCGATAACCCCCGCCTGTTATTGCCCGATTTCTGGGGCAGGGCGCATCTTTTCCTCATGTCGCATCGCTGCACGGGCCGACGCCTTTGGGATGCACCACATACCGCACCGACACCGCGCCGGAAAAGGAGACCCCAATGACCCGCCGCATACTTGCCACCATTCTCGCCGCAGCCGTCGCGGTAACTTCGGTCAACGTCAGCACGGCTCAGGCCGACAACCGAGACATTACCCGCATCATTGTCGGGGCCACGGCGCTGGCAATCATCGGCGGTGCCATCGCCAATGCCAATAATCGGGACAACCACCGGGAACCGGAACGCTACCATCCCCGCCCTGATCCGAACGGGTATCATTGGGGGCGGACCTATCAAAAACCCATCGACCGCCGCACGGAGCGGCCCGGCTATGATCGCCGCAACCCGTCCCATGACCGTGTCCGCGGCACCATCCCCCGCAATTGCCTGCGCAACGTCAGCACCCGCGGCGGATGGACAACCGGTTATGGGCTGCGCTGCGCTCAGGAGAGCGTTCGCGGCACTCTGCCCAGCGATTGTGTGCGTCGCAACACCTCCGCCGGGCCGCGCCTCTTTTACGAACGGACCTGTCTGCGCCGGTATGGTTTCAACGCCTGAACAGGTCCCGAAACGCTCCGGCGGCGACACCCAGTTCGACCGCGCGGAGCGGGGAGGGAGAGGGGCATGGCCTCTTCCTCCCCTTTTTTATGTCGGGGGCACAGTGTATCCCCGGAGCATGAGCACCCCCGATTTCTCCCTCGAACAGGATCTGATCGCCCGAGGCCACGCCCTGATCGCCGGTGTGGACGAGGTCGGCCGTGGCCCGCTGGCGGGCCCCGTGACCGCCGCCGCCGTGATCCTCGACCCCGTGCGCATCCCCGAAGGGCTGAACGACAGCAAGAAGCTGACGGAAAAGCGCCGTCTCGCCCTGCTGGAAGACATCATGGCCACCGCCGATGTCTGCGTCGCCCATGCCAGTGTGGCGGAGATCGACGAGATCAACATCCTCCGCGCCTCCCACCTCGCCATGACGCGTGCCATCGCCGGGCTGCGCCAGACCCCGGACCATGTGCTGATCGACGGCAACCTGATCCCGCGCGACCTGACCCTGCCCGCCACGGCGGTGATCAAGGGCGACGCAAGATCCGTCTCGATCGCGGCCGCCTCCATCGCGGCCAAGATCGCGCGCGACGCGATCATGCGGGATTTGGCGCAACAGTTTCCCGGCTACGGCTGGGAGAGCAACGCCGGATATCCCTCAAAAAGCCATATTTCAGCGCTCTCTGACCTAGGGGTGACCCCACACCATAGGCGGTCGTTCAAGCCGGTCCACAATATCTTGTGTAAAGCCTGATTTATAACCCCTTGAATCAAAAAAGAAATTGACCGCGAATCAGCTTTGACTCATCTTTTTGTTATCTAACGAGCACCCGCAAACGGGGCCGGATAAGAGGCAAAAATGACGAACAAAACGCTGAAAGCGGCACCCGCCCTGCCGCTGAACACCATTCTGTCCGGCGATTGCGTGGAGGTGATGAACTCCCTCCCGGCCAATTCGGTCGACCTGATCTTTGCGGACCCGCCCTACAACCTGCAGTTGAAAGGCTCCCTGCATCGCCCGGATAATTCCGAGGTCGACGCGGTGGATGACCACTGGGACCAGTTCGCCTCCTTCGCGGCCTATGACCAGTTCACGCGGGAATGGCTGGCGGCGGCCAAGCGGCTGCTCAAGCCCAATGGCGCCATCTGGGTGATCGGCTCCTACCACAATATCTTCCGCGTCGGCGCCGCGCTTCAGGATGCCGGCTACTGGATCCTGAACGACGTGGTCTGGCGCAAGTCGAACCCGATGCCGAACTTCCGCGGCAAGCGCCTGACCAATGCGCATGAGACGATGATCTGGGCCTCGAAAGGGGAGGGTGCCAAATACACCTTCAACTACGAGGCGCTGAAGTCGCTGAATGAAGGCGTGCAGATGCGCTCCGACTGGGTGCTGCCGATCTGCAATGGCGGTGAGCGGCTGAAGGATGCCAACGGCGAAAAGGCCCATCCGACCCAGAAGCCCGAGGCGCTGCTGCATCGCGTGCTGGTCGGTTCGACCAATCCCGGCGACGTGATCCTCGACCCGTTCTTCGGCACCGGAACCACCGGCGCCGTGGCCAAGATGCTGGGCCGCGAATTCATCGGGATCGAGCGGGAGGAGGCCTATCGCAAGGTGGCCGAGGCCCGCATCGCCCGTGTCCGCAAGTTCGACCGCGAGGCGCTTCAGGTCTCCACCTCCAAACGCGCCGAACCGCGTGTGCCCTTTGGCCAGCTGGTCGAGCGTGGCATGCTGCGCCCGGGTGAGATGCTGGTGAACCAGCGCGGCCAGGCCGCCCGCGTTCGCGCCGACGGCACGCTGGCCACCGACGGGTTCAACGGTTCGATCCATCAGGTCGGGGCGCATATCGAAGGCGCGCCGTCCTGCAACGGCTGGACCTACTGGCATTTCCGCAAGGACGGCCAGACCATCCCGATCGACCTTCTGCGTCAGCAGATCCGGGCGGAGATGAACTGAGCCCGGCACGCCGGACAAAGACCACACATCAGACGAAATTGCCGGTGCCCCCGATACCGCCGGGAGGGCGCCCAACTGGGCCCTGTCTCATCGCAGACAGGGCCGCTTTATTGGCAAAACCCGCCTGTGGAAGTCGCAAGCCTGTTCTCAGCTGGCCAGATCTTCATGTCTGCCGCGCTTATAGGGCGCCCAGTCGGTGATCTCCGGGTAATACATCGCGCGCCACTTCCGGACCTTCGGGTTCATCATCCGGCGCCAGAGCGGCGGCGCCATCGCAAGGCTTGCCATCAGCGGATAGCCGTAGGGCAGCTGTGGTGCCTGATCCGCACCATAGGTCTGCAGCAGCGGGAAGCGGCGGTCGGGCTTGTAGTGATGGTCCGAATGGCGTTGCAGATTGATCAGCATCCAGTTCGACACGGTATGCGCCGCATTCCAGGAATGATGTGGTTTGACATGTTCGAACCGGCCATTGCCCAGATATTTCCGCGTCAGACCGTAATGTTCGACGTAATTCGTCAGCTCCAGCATCCAGACGGCGAAAAACGCCTGCATCAGGAATAGCAGCAGCCCATACCAGCCGCCCACGATCAGCGCGCAGATCAGCATACCAAGCTGCAGCGCCCCATAACGCCAGAAGGGGTTGCGCCGGTCGAACGGCCCCGCGCCGCGACGCCGCAGCATCGCCACCTCCGCCCGCCAGGCGCTTGGGGGGCATTCCATCAGCACGCGGGGGAAGAACCGCAAAAAGCTTTCATTGTACCGCGCCGTCACCGCGTCGCGCGGCGTGCCCACATGCAGGTGATGCACCAGCAGATGTTCCGACCGGAAATGGGAATAGAGCACCATCGCCAGCAGGATATCGCCCAGCCAGCGCTCCAGCCGGTTCCGCTGATGCAGCAGCTCATGCGCATAGACGATGCCAGCGGCCCCGGTCATGATCCCGATGCCGTACATCAGGCCAAGCACCTCCCACCCGTTCAGATGCCGGTGCCAGGCGACATAGCCGATGACGAAGAAAAGCGTCACGAACTGCACCGGCACCCAGATCAGGGTGATGGCGCGATACCATTTCAGATCGGCCTCCGCCGTCTCCGGATCGGCATTCTCCTCGTTCAGCCCGGCCAGGCTGTCGAGCACGGTGACCAGCACGAACCCATAGACCGGCAGCAACAGCACCCAGAGCCCGCCCCAGATCGTGCCGATCAGGGCCAGAGGCACGTTGATCAGCGTCATCCAGAAGGGCAGGGCGCTGCGAAAACTGGCGAAAGGGTGGGTCATCATCTGCTCCGGCATAGGTCTGACGCCTAACTGTCGCCAGAAGTCTCCAACGCGCCTTGCGCAAGGTCAAATGCCTTTCGCATGACCGTGGGCAGATCGCCTGGACGGAACTGGTGGTGCGGCACGACGCGCAGCGGCTCCGGCACCTCTTCCGTCTCCAGAAAGGCAACCCGCAGCGCCAGCCGCAGGTGGAAATGGGTGAAGGTATGCCGGACCTCCGCACCAAGACCGCGCCAGGGGCCCGCCACCGGCGGCATTTCGACCGGCACATCTTCGGCCCAGACCGTCCCGGGCCAGCCCAGCATGCCGCCCAGCAGCCCGCTTTCCGGCCGCCGCTCCAGCAGCCAGCCCTCCGGCGTCCGCGCGACATAGGCGATGCCCAGCCGCACCGGCTTGGCCTTTTTCGGTGTCTTGGCGGGCAGTTCGGGCGCCGTTCCGCGTGCCCGTGCGACACAGGGGTCGCGCCACGGACAGATGCCGCAGGCGGGCGAGCGGGGCGTGCAGATCGTGGCGCCCAGGTCCATCACCGCCTGTGCGTAGTCGCCGGGTCTCGCAGAAGGGGTCAAAGCCGCCGCCGCCGCCTTCAGCGCCAGTTTGGCGGCGGGCAGGGGGGTGTGGATGTCATGCAGCCGGGCCATAACCCGCTCCACATTTCCATCCATCACCACCGACGGCCGGTCAAAGGCGATGGCCGAAATCGCGGCGGCCGTATAGGGCCCGATCCCCGGCAGCGCCCGCAACCCCTCCTCCGTATCCGGAAACATCCCGCCCAGCTCTCTGGCCACAACGCGCGCACATTTCAGCAGGTTGCGGGCGCGGGCGTAATAGCCAAGCCCGGCCCATTCCCCCATCACCTGCTCATCCGGCGCCGCCGCCAGCGCGGTGACATCGGGCCAGAGCGTCGTGAAGCGCAGAAAGTAGGCCCGCACAGCGGCAACCGTGGTCTGTTGCAGCATGATCTCTGACAGCCAGACGCGATAGGGATCGGCCCGGTGCGTCGCCCCGGGCGGCACGCGCCACGGCAGATCGCGCGCATGCACGTCATACCACTCCAAAAGATCCCGGGCCTCTGCGCCTGCTGTCATTATGTCAAACCGTCACGTATTCTTTATGGGGACGCGAGCCCGCCCCACTGGTGCGGCCCACGCATATCCGACTAGGATAGAGCCCGAACCCGAAAGGCAAAAGATGGCCAGACGCGAAACGACGACATACGGCTTTGCCCGCACGTCGAAATTGCTGGAGACCCAGATCCGCAAGGCCGGCGAGACGCGCGGTTTTGCGGTCACGCGCCTGCTCACCCATTGGGAGGAGATCGCGGGCGATCTGGCCTCCATGGCGCGGCCCGTCGATGTCAAATACGGCCGTCAGGGTGGCTTTGGCGCGACGCTCACTGTTCTGACCACCGGCCCCATGGCGCCCATGGTCGAGATGCAGAAGGAACGCCTGCGCGAGAAGGTGAATGCCGTCTACGGCTACAACGCCATCTCCCGCGTCCGCGTCACCCAGACCGCCGCCACCGGCTTTGCCGAGGGGCAGGTAGCCTTTTCGACAAAACCGCAAGGGGTCACACCCAAGACTCACAGCCCCGAAGTTGCGGCAGAGGCCAGAACGGTCGCGGAAGGCGTCGGCAACGACGACCTAAGATCGGCCCTTGAGGCGCTGGCCAGGAATGTCCTAAGCAAACAGAAGAAACAGGAAGGATCCTAAATGGACCGCAGACTTTTCATCGTCGGTGGCGCAGCCGCCGTCGCAGCCGCCGGCGCTGCGTGGTATTTCGGTCAGGGCAGCGCGCCCGGCACCACCTCCATCGCCACGGTCACGCCCGTCGCGGGCGAGGCGGAGGTCGACACCTCCGGCGTAACCGAAATGATGCTCGGCAGCCCCGAGGCGCCGGTCACACTGACCGAATATGCCTCCTTCACCTGCCCGCATTGCGCCAATTTCCATGCCAATGTCTATGACAAGCTGAAGACCAACTATATCGACACCGGCAAGGTCAAATTCGTCTTTCGCGACGTCTATTTCGACCAGTTTGGCCTCTGGGCCGCCATGGTCGCCCGTTGTGCCGGGCCGGAGCGGTTTTTCGGTGTGGCCGACATGATGTTCGACCAGCAGAAGGACTGGATCGGCGACGGCAACCCGCAGGGCATCTCCCAGCGGCTGCGCAAGATCGGCATGATCTCCGGCCTTGAGAAGGAAGAGCTCGACGCCTGCCTGGCCGATGAGGACAAGGCGCGTGAACTCGTCGCCTGGTACCAGAAGAACGCAACGGCGGATGAGATCACCGGCACGCCCACGCTGATCATCGACGGCGAAAAGCATTCGAACATGACCTACGACGATCTGGCCGCGATCCTCGACGCCAAGCTGGAGGGCTGATGTCCACGCCGCTTGCTGGCCTGAAGGTCGTCGAACTCGCCCGTATCCTGGCCGGCCCCTGGGCCGGTCAGACGCTGTCTGACCTCGGCGCAGAGGTGATCAAGGTGGAAAGCCCGGAAGGCGACGATACCCGTCGCTGGGGCCCGCCCTTCATCGAACGCGAAGGTGACCGGTCGGCGGCCTATTTCCATTCCTGCAACCGGGGCAAGACCTCTGTCACCGCCGATTTCCGCACCGAGGAGGGCCAGCAGCTGGTCCGCGAACTGGTGGCCGATGCCGATATCCTGATCGAGAATTTCAAGCTCGGCGGGCTGAAGAAATACGGGCTGGATTACGAGAGCCTTGCGCAGGTGAACCCGCGCCTGATCTATTGTTCGATCACCGGCTTCGGCCAGACCGGCCCCTATGCGCATCGTGCGGGCTACGACTACATCATTCAGGGCATGTCAGGGCTGATGTCCCTGACCGGCGAACCGGACGGTCAGCCGCTGCGCGCGGGCGTCGCGATAACCGACCTCTTCACCGGCGTCTATTCCGCCACCGCGATCCTTGCCGCCCTGCATCAGCGCGCCAGTACCGGACGCGGCCAGCATATCGATATGTCGCTGCTGGATACCGCTGTCTCCGTCACGGCCAATCAGGCGATGAACTACCTCTCCACC
The DNA here is from genome assembly GCF_050897955.1 of Pseudooceanicola profundi. Classification (NCBI taxonomy): domain Bacteria; kingdom Pseudomonadati; phylum Pseudomonadota; class Alphaproteobacteria; order Rhodobacterales; family Paracoccaceae; genus Pseudooceanicola; species Pseudooceanicola profundi. The sequence goes on from NZ_JBPAXZ010000001.1 coordinate 2,685,236, forward strand.
GGCAATCCGCCGGAGCGGACGGGCAACTACCATCCCAACCTCACCCCCTATCAGGTGTTCGAGGTCTCCGACGGCCATATCATCATCGCTACGGGCAATGACGGCCAGTATCAGCGGCTCTGCGATGTGCTGGGCCTGCCCGATATGAAGGGTGACCCGGATTATATCGACAATTCCGCCCGGGTCGCCAACCGGCCTGAGATGATCCGCCGTATCCAGGCGGCCTGTCTGACCTTCACCAAGACAGACCTGCTGGCGCAATGCGAGGATAAGGGCATCCCCGCGGGGCCGATCAACAATATGGATGAGGTCTTCGAAGACCCGCAGGTCATCGCCCGTGGCATGCGGATCGACCCGGAAGGGATCCCCGGCGTGCGGGGCCCCTTCCGTTTCTCCGATGCGGAGCTCAAGATCGACCGCGCCTCGCCTAAGCTCAACCGCTAATCTTACATGCGGGCCATCATCCGGTGCCCGAGCGCCGGTGAGGCCCGCAGGATCGCCGCCAGCAGCCGGGCCTTGCCGATAAAGGTCTCGGTCTCCTGTCGCCCGATGCCAGACAGGATATGACGGGCGGCCACTTCGGGCGGCATCTTCCCCTCTGGCCCGCCGCTCGACAGGGTGGTGTCCACAACCGGCAGCAGCGCCTCTGTTACCGTTATGTCCCAACCCGCCTGACGCACCTGATTGCGCAGACCCCGGGTGAAATTCCGCAGCCCCGCCTTGGTGCCCGAATAGACCGCCGCTTCCGTCTTGGCCGACAGCGCCAGCCCGGAGGTCACATTGCACAGGAACGCGCCGCTCTGGCGGGCCAGAACCGGCAGCAGTCGCGCCGACAGGATCATCGGGGCGGTCAGGTTCAGCGCCACTTCCGGCGCGATCCGGTCAAGCGCCGGATCACGCCCCGTGTAAAGCGTATGAACCATCACGGCGGCATTGTTGATCAGCCCGGCGCAATCGGGGTGATCCGTGGCGATGCGGCCGGCAAGCTGCAGCACCTCCGCCGGGTCGGACAGGTCAGTCTGTAAAATCGTGATCTGCGCCGCATGACGGTCCAGCAGCGGTCCAAGCGCCTTCGGGCTCCGCACGGGCAGAACCAGATGGGCGCCGCCGTCAATCAACTGCTGTGCCATACAGGCGCCGATGCCCCGCGTGGCCCCGGTCAGAACCACCTTGCGCCCTGCGAACGGCCCGCTCACAGCCCTGCCTCCGCTTCATACTGACGGAACCCGTCCTCGATCGTGGGCAGAACCGCCACGAGGTCGAAATAGGGTGCGGCGAAGATCGGCGTGTCCCGCAGGCGTTCCATCGCCCTGTTCTGGGCGGCAGCGTCCGGTGCGGTGACCATCACCACGTCGGAACAGAAGGCGGAAAAGGCCTCCGCATCGAAATGTCGGATGGTATCGAACCCGGTCTCGGCCAGTGCGGCCCCGGCGATCTGCCGTCGCTCCTCACGCGGAAGCGCCAGCCAGCCCGGTCGCGCGGTGAGCAGAAGAAAGGTGGTCAGCATTGCGAAATTCCTTGCACCATAAAAGATGAGATAGAAATATGAGCAAAATCTCACATATTATACTCGCATCCCGCCTTGCCGGAGCCGCCGATGCCCAAACAACAGCTTTCTCCACGAAAACGGCCGCTTCAGAGCCGGGCCTTGGTGACCTGCGAGGCCATCCTCGAAGCCGCGGCTCAGCTTTTGCTATCCGAAGGCGCCCGCGCCACCACCAACCGGATCGCGGACCGCGCCGGCGTCTCCATCGGTTCGCTCTACCAGTACTTCCCGTCGAAAGAGGCGATCTGGCTGGAACTGATCCGCCGTATGCGACATGACATGCTGCAGGATCTGGAAGAGGCGGCGGCCCTGAACCGTCATGCCACGCTCCCGGACATCACCCGCGCCCTGCTGGAGGCATCGGTGCGCCACCACCTGGCCGCCCCGGACCGTGCCCGAATGCTGGAGCTGATCGAAGAGAGCCTTCCGCAGACGGAAGAAATCGCAGCAATAAAAGGTGCGGTGGAGCCGCTGGTCGCGGGTGTCCTGACCCGTCACAATGTGCCCAGGCCTGATATCGCGGCGCGTGATCTATGTGCCGTGACGGCCGCGCTGGTCGACAGCGCCGTGATGGCTGGCGAGACGGATATGGAGGATGTGCTGGGGCGTCTCGACCGGATCGTTGCCGGCTACCTTGAGACAGCCTGAAGCTCAGTCGCCCAGCTTGGCATGCACCTCGTCCAGGTCGATCTCACCGATCGGCATCTTGTTCGACGGATCCTGGGCGTCGTATTTGAACAGGTCGAAATCCTTTTGATAGATCTCGTACATCAGATGCATCGACAGGTCGTCGAAATAGTCTTCGACGGGATGCGCCCGTTTCGGACCGTGGCCTTCGCTTTCATTGAACCGCGGTATGGTGCCAAGATCGATGGCATGCGGGGTCTCGATCCGGTCGAGAACCTGCTGCATGCCGTCGTTGAACTGCTCCGTCCAGAAAATCTTGTCGTAGCGCCCGCCGTTGTTGATGAAGGTGGAGACATGGCCCGACATGGCCGACCAGTGGATGTCCGGCTCCATCGGCCGCCGCCAGCGGATCGTGTCACGCGCAAACAGCAGAAACCGGCGGAACGACTTGATCTGGTCGAATTCCTGCTTTCCGTCATCGCCACCCACTTCGATGCCATACTTCTGTATCAGCAGCGGCACCAGGTTGCCGCGATACCTGTTCCCATTCCTCTGAATACCACAGATTTTGTCGAAAAAGGACGACAGCACCCTGGTGTAGGGGTTCCGGACACAGGTGAAGGCAAAACTGCGATGCGCGCTGACGTTCTGTTCGATCGGGCCCTGCGACCAGTCCTGAGCCCATTTGTGCAGCCCCTCGCTGGAATCGTGGATATCTCCGTCGAAGAAGCGGCCGTGGTCTGAATAGAACATGATCTGGCCGATGGTCGAACAGGCGCATTTCGGCACCACGCGATAGACCACGCTTTCGCTTTCTGTCATCCAGACGCCTGGAAAGCCCATCTGCTTGCCTCCGAAATCCCTTGCCGGGTTTGTTCTTGGTTCACATAAAAAATCAAAGAATGATGGTTTTATCAATCGGTCTTCGCGCATAAGGATATAAACAAAGACATAAATAACAGGCACCCGATCCCGGCATGGCTCTCATCGCCTATATTCTTCTTTGCCACAAAGACCCGGATGCGGTGGTGGAGCAGGCGAAGCGCCTGACCGCAGTCGGAGATGCGGTCGCGATCCATTTCGACAAAAGTGCCGCCGCCGAAGACTATGCCCGTATCCGTACCGCTCTGGCCGATAATGCCAGGGTGACTTTTGCCCGCCGGCGCGTCCGCTGCGGCTGGGGCGAGTGGTCGCTGGTCGACGCCACGATCCAGGCCGTGAAGGCCGCGCTGGAAGATTTTCCAAGAGCCACGCACCTGTACATGGTGTCGGGCGACTGCATGCCGATCAAAACGGCGGAATATGCGCATGATTTTCTGGATCGCAGAGATGTCGACTTCGTCGAAAGCTTTGATTTCTTTGACAGCAACTGGATCAAGACCGGCATCCAGGAAGAGCGGCTGATCTACCGGCACTATTTCAACGAACGCAAACAGAAGTGGCTGTTTTACGAAAGCATCGAATGGCAGCGCAGACTGCGGCTTGAGCGTCGGATCCCCGAGGATTTACAGATACAGATCGGCAGCCAATGGTGGTGCCTGCGCCGCGCCACCGTCGAGGCCATCATGGATTTCATCGCCAGGCGACGCGACGTGATGCGGTTTTTCCGGACGACCTGGATTCCCGACGAGACATTCTTTCAGACGCTTGTGCGCCATCTTGTCCCCGCGAACGAGATCGTGTCGCGGTCGCTGACCTTTCTGATGTTCACCGACTACGGCATGCCGGTGACCTTCTATAACGACCACTATGAAATGCTGTTGGGACAGGATTTCCTGTTTGCACGCAAGATCAGCCCAGGCGCGACAGAGCTCAAGGCGCGACTGGGCAAGCTCTACAGCGAACAGAACATGGACTTCCATATCACCAACGAAGGCCGGTCGCTGTTCAACTTCATCACCGGGCGTGGCCGGATCGGGCGCCGGTTTGCGCCCCGGTTCTGGGAAAACGAAAGCTCGCTCGGGCGGGAACGCGAACTCCTGATCGTGATATGCAAGAAGTGGCATGTTGCGAAACGGCTGGTCCAGGCAATCCACGAAAAGGTCGGATTGCCGGTGACGGAATATCTGTTTCACGAGGAAGAGTGTGACCTTCCCGATCTGGGCGGAATTCAGAGCAGCCTGTCCAAACGGACCCGGCATCGCCGGTCCCTGATGCGGATGCTGTTCGATTTTCATGAAACCAGCCGCATGGTCATCTGCCTCGATCCGGGCAGCCTGGACCTTCTCAGCGACTTCTGTTCCGACCGGTCGGTGACGACACTGCTCGAAATCGATTGTGAATTTGACGATGACTACGTTCTTGGACATGCCCGCAGGATCGGTCTGGCGGGCAGCCAGTCCGGGTCGGAGATCATGCGCCAGATCCTGCCCTCCGTCCGGGACGCCATCGCTTCGGAAAGCGATGCGCTGAGAGATGCCGGTTTCGACAATTTCTACCGGCTCAGGCAGGGCGGCACCGTGGAACAGAACGCGCAGGCGCTGATGCGTTTCCTTGCGGTTCCCGAAGATGTCGCCCATGAATTGGCCCAGACACCTTTCCTGTTTGATTGAGGATGCCCATGTCCTACGCCTATGACGACCAGAACATCTTTGCCAAAATCCTGCGCGGCGAAATTCCGAACAAGACTGTTCTGGAAACAGACCACACGCTGGCCTTTGAAGATATCCGGCCACAGGCGCCGGTCCATGTCCTGATCATCCCCAAGGGCGCCTATGTGACCTACGACCATTTCGCGGCCGAGGCATCGGAGGCGGAGATCGTCGATTTCCACCGCGTTCTGGCCAAGGTCTGTCAGCAGACCGGCGCCACGGCCGCAGATGGCGGCCCGGGTGCCCGCTTCATTTCAAATGCGGGCGAGCATGGCGTGCAGGAAGTGCCGCATTTCCATCTGCATGTTCTGGGCGGCCGCCGGATGGGGCGGATGGTGTCGCCGGAGTAATCCGGCGATCCGGGGCAGGGGCTCACCCCTTCTGAGCCTGCAGGTCAATTACCTGGGTCACATCTGCCGACTCTGCGCAGCAAATGCGGATCAATACCAACTAAAGCAGGACGGCATCAGCCGAAGACGGCCGTCAAGCTTTCGTCAACCGCGTTGGAGATCTCGTCGATCTGATCCGCGGTCGCAATCAGGGCAGGGCTGAACGTCAGCGTATTGTTATAGCCCGGGACCGACCGGTTGGTGACACCGATGATGACCCGCCGCTTGGCGCATTCCGCAACAACCTGTGCCGCCTGCTTTTCGTCGACGGGGGCGCGGGTTGTGCGATCCGCCACCAGTTCGATCCCGGCGAATAGGCCCTTGCCGCGGACCTGACCGGCGACCGCGTGTTTCTCGGTCAGAGCGGCGAAATTCTCCATGAGGCGCGCGCCCATGGCCACGGTGTTATCAAGCAGCTTCTCATCCTCGATGATCCGCATGTTTTCGATGGCGGCGGCCGGACCGGCCGTGCACCCCCCAAAGGTCGAGATGTCGCGGAAATAATTCAGCGGGTCCTCTGCATCATCCTTGAACATCTCAAAGACGGCCTCGGTCGTGACGCAGCAGGCAATCGCGGCGTAACCGGAGGCAACGCCTTTGGCCATGGTCACGAAATCGGGCTCGATCCCGTAATGCTGATATCCGAACCAGGTGCCGGTCCGCCCAAGGCCGCAGACCACCTCGTCGATATGCAGCAGCACATCGTATTTGCGGCAGATTTCCTGAACCCGGGGCCAGTAGCCTTCGGGCGGGGTGATGACGCCGCCGCCCGCCGTGATCGGCTCAAGGCAGATTGCGCCGACGGTATCGGGCCCTTCGGCGAGGATCACCTTTTCGATCTGGTCCGCGGCCCATTCGCCGTAATTTTCGGACGGGGCGCCCTGATCTGCGGCGCGGTATTCAAGGCAATGGGGCACCGCAACAAAATCCGGGGCCAGCGGGCCATATTGTGCATTTCGCTGGGCCTGACCGCCGGCGGACAGCGTGCCGATCGTTGTGCCGTGGTAGTCGCGGTCGCGGTACAGGATCTTTGTCTTGCGGCCGCCATAGCGCTTATGCGCAATCTGACGGACCATCTTGAACGCCTTTTCATTCGCTTCCGAACCGGAGTTGCAATAGTAGACGCGGCTGAGCCCGGGCATTTTCTCGATCAGCTTTTCGGCAAAGATGGCACCCGGAATGGTCCCCGCAGCGCCCGCAAAATAGTTCAGCTTGATCAGCTGGTCCCGGACAGCATTTGCAATCGATTCCCGGCCATAGCCGACATTCACGGTCCAGACACCGCCGGACACCGCATCCAGCAGCCGGGTTCCATGCTGATCCCAGACATGGATGCCCTTCCCCTCGGTGATGATCCGCGGTTCACCCGTTTCAAACGGTTTGTGCTGTGTCAGGTGGTGCCAGACATGGGCGCGATCTGCGGCAACAATTTTAGAGATGTCATTGTCTCGGAAAGCGTCGTCCATATCGGGCTCCTGTCTGGCGGTTGGCCGGGAGCCTACGCCCGGAAAGCACCATTGGCAATGCGGGCCGGCGATGTGAACGCGGCCTCACAGACAAGGCCGGCATGCTCCGGCTCCATCGTGGTTGCAGCTTGCCACAGTATCGCTACGCTGGCCCTATGACACCTGAAGACAAAGCCTTTTTGACCGATCTGTTCGATGCCGCCGTAGCCGCCGCCGATCCGGTGAAGGCGCTTGAGGGGCATTTGCCGGATCCGCCACGCGGCCGCACGATTGTGATCGGGGCGGGCAAGGGCGCCGCGCAGTTGGCCCGTGCGTTTGAGGACCTCTGGCAAGGTCCGGTCGAAGGGATTGTCGTGACCCGCTACGGATACGCAGTACCCTGCCGTCATCTCAAGGTCGTGGAGGCGGCGCATCCGGTGCCTGATGCCTCCGGGGCCGCTGCAACAGAGGAAATTCTCAGCCTGCTTGGCGATCTGACCGAGGACGACCTCGTCGTGGCGCTGATCACCGGCGGCGGCTCTGCCCTGCTGGCGGCCCCTCCGGTCGGCCTGACGCTCGAAGACGAGCAGGCGCTGAACAAGGTCCTTCTGGCCTCTGGTGCGCCGATCGGCGCGATGAATGCCATCCGCAAACAGGCGAGCCGGGTCAAGGGCGGCAGGCTTGCCCTCGCGGCGGCGCCGGCCCGGGTTGTGAGCTTGGTCGTCTCAGACGTGCCGGGCGATGACCCGGCCGAGGTCGCCTCCGGACCCACCGTGCCGGGGCCTGCGACCCGCGCCACGGCACTCGCGGCGATTCGCGCCCATAACATAGACCTGCCGGAAAACCTGCAGCGATACCTGGAGGACGCGCCCGAAGACGCGCCGGCGCCCGACCATCCCACGCTGTCGGCCAATTCCGTGCAGGTGATCGCCTCGGCTGCGCAATCGCTCGAAGCGGCGGCCCGCCTGGCCGAAAGCCGTGGGATCGCGGCGCATATTCTGTCCGATGCCATAGAGGGCGAGGCGCGCGAAGTGGCCCGTGTACATGCGGCCCTCGCGCGCGAGGTGAAGACCCGCAACCGCCCCTTTGCTACCCCCTGCCTGCTGCTCTCCGGCGGAGAGACAACGGTCACCCTCCGACAGGTCGGGCGCGGAGGCCGCAACAGCGAATTTCTGCTGTCCTTTGCCCTTGCCGCCGAAGGGATGGATGGTCTGGCCGCCCTTGCCGCCGATACGGACGGTATCGACGGAAGCGAAGATAACGCGGGCGCCTTTGCTGACGGGCACACGGCGGCCAGCATCCGTGCCGCCGGCATCGATCCGGCCGAGGCACTGTCCGCCAATGACGCCTGGACGGCATTCGCGGCATGCCAGGGCTTGTTCGTACCTGGCCCCACTGGAACAAATGTGAATGACTTCAGGGCGATCCTGATACGCTGATCACTCCTCCTTCAGGCACCCGGCAATCGTATCCGCCGTAAGGCGAAGCAGGTCGCGATACAGATCCGGACCCTGCGCAAGGGTCGATCCGACCGGGTCAAGCTGACCGGATCTGAGCCCTAGCGCCGAGGCGAGACCGGTTGCCCCGCTGGCGTCGAACTGAGGTTCAGTAAAGAGACATTGAACGGACAGCGCCTCCAGCCGGCTGCGCAGTTCGGCCATGCGCTTGGCGCCCGGATGTGCCGCCGTCCCGTCGGTCACGGTTCCCGCAGACCGGATCCCATAATAATCCGTAAAGTACCCATAGGCGTCGTGATAGGTCACGATCGCCCCTGTGACACCATCGAACTCCGCCCGGATATCGGCATCGAGCGACATGATATCTGCCTGCGCCGCCTTGGCATTTTCCGTGTATTGCGTTGCATGATCCGGGTCGATCACTGACAGCTGCTGAGCGATTGCATTCAGCCATATGACCGCGTTTCGTGGGTCCAGCCAGGCATGCGTATCGACCCCGTGGTGGGCGTGGCCGTCTCCGGTGACATGGGCGATATGTGGATCGCCCGGCGCTTCGTCATGATCCGGGCTCTCATGGTCATGACCATCCTCCCCATCTGCATCCTCGTGGGCCTGGAATCCGAACAGGCGAAGATGCGTGCCGGGAACCTCCAGCAACGGCAATGATGCGCTCTCCGCGGCGAGCTGGTCCAGCGCCTGTTTCAGCCAGGGCGATTGTGCGGCCCCGATCCAGACGACAAGGTCGGCGCGCGACAGGGCGGCCGCTTCGGAGGGGCGCATCTGATGCCCATGCGGAGAGCTGCCCGGCTGAAGAAGAAGGTCCGGCGCCCCGATCCCCTGCATGACCTGTGCGACAAGCGACGCAACCGGCGGTATGTCGGCTACCACCTCCGGCACGTCCGCAAATGCCGGCAGCGCCATAAACCAGGCGGCGGCGGACAGTTTTGCAAGGGCAGACATCAAAAGCTCCGTTTTGTTATGAAATAACATTTCGTCCTTAAATCGGTCGTGATAAGATCGCAATATGACCCAAGCAAATTCTTCCGTTCTGCGTGAATTCAGGCCGCACGACCACCAAAGCTGCATATCCGGCGTGATGGCAGAGGCCGAAGAGGTCTGCCGAGTCGCGGGCGCACGTCTGACGCCCGTGCGCCGGCGTGTGCTGGAAATTCTGCTGGAAGAGCATCGCCCGATGGGGGCCTATGACGTTCTGGCGCGTCTCGATGCCGAAGGTCTGGGCGATAAACCACCCGTGGCCTATCGCGCGCTCGGCTTTCTCAGCGATCATGGGCTTGTCCACCGGATCGAACGGCTGAACGCCTTTATCGCCTGCCGCCATCCAGCGTCTCAGGGGCATTCCGCCGCCTTCCTGATCTGCCGCAACTGCCGGCTTGTGGCCGAGGTCCCGGCCGCTCTGCCAGAGATCCCCAACGGGTTCCGGATTGAGCGGACCACGATGGAGGCCGAGGGGCTCTGCGCCGGTTGCATTGCCGGTGGTGCGGCATGACAAGACTGATCGAGGCGCGGAACGTTTCCGCAGGGTTCGGCGCCGACCCGGTTCTGACGGGCGTCGATTTTCACATCGACAGCGGAGAGATCGTAACGGTTGTCGGCCCGAACGGGTCAGGCAAGTCGACGCTGGTGCGTCTGCTTGTCGGCGCGATAGCACCGCTGTCCGGCCGCATTACCCGTCAGCCGGGGTTGAGCCTGGGCTATGTACCTCAGAAGCTTTCGATCGATCCTACCCTGCCGCTGACAGTGTCCAGGTTTCTCGGACTGCCACGGCGCGTATCTACACGTGACCGGCAGGAGGTGCTTGAGACCGTTGGCATCGCCCCGCTTGCCGACGCGCCCTTGTCCAGCCTTTCGGGCGGGCAATACCAGCGTGCGCTTCTGGCGCGCGCGCTGCTCAGTCACCCGCACATGCTGGTTCTGGACGAGGTGACGCAGGGGATGGATCAACGTGGTTCAGCCGATTTTTATGCTTTGATTGCGGAGCTTCGCGCCCGGCACGGCACGGCCGTCCTGATGGTGAGCCACGAGCTTCACGTTGTCATGAGCGCATCCGACCGGGTGATCTGCCTCAACGGTCATGTCTGTTGCGAAGGCACGCCCGAGATCGTCAGCTCCGCGCCGGAATACAGGGCGCTCTTTGGGACCGGAACGCATGGAGCGCTCGCGCTCTACCGGCATATTCACGACCATTCCCACGACCATGCACATGATCACGCACATGATCATGCGCGGGAAGATCGACATGGTCACGATCACGGCAGCGGGCACCGCCACGGCGATCCCCTTGCGCCCGATGACAGATCGCCGGAAAAGGCCGGCCGTCGCGCAGGATGACCGGAGTGTTCGCAGATTTTATGGTTCGCGCAGCTCTTGCCGGGCTCGGTGTTGCGCTTTCCGCACCGTTTCTCGGCGTGTTTGTCGTCTGGCGCCGCATGGCCTATTTCGGCGACGCCACAGCCCATGCCGCCATTCTGGGTGTCGCGCTGTCATTGCTGCTGCACCTGCCGGTGTCGATTGGTGTCCTCGGTGTCGCCCTCCTTATGGCCCTGGTCGTCGCCACCCTTGATCGCGGAGGCGCCCGCATCGGCGCCGACAGCCTCCTTGGGGTCCTGTCGCATGGCGCGCTTGCCATCGGGCTGATCGCTGTCAGCTTCCTGCCGGGCGCCCGCCTGAACCTGGAGGCTTACCTGTTCGGTGACATTCTGGCGGTCGGGTGGCTGGATGTCGCGGTGATCTGGGGCGGGGCGCTGTTCATTGCGGCTGTCATTGGTTGGCGCTGGCAGGCCCTGCTGACGGCAACGGTGAACCCGGATCTCGCCTGGTCCGCCGGCTGCAATCCGGATCGGGACAGGCGTATTCTGACGCTCTCTCTCGCACTGCTGGTCGCGCTTGCGATCAAGGTGGTTGGCGCATTGCTCATCACGGCCCTTCTGATCATCCCGGCCGCGGCGGCCCGTCCTCTCTCCCGTACGCCCGAAGCGATGCTGGGCTGGGCCATGGCTATTGGCGCGCTGTCGGCACTCGGCGGGCTCGGCCTGTCCTATCAGTGGGACAGCCCGGCGGGCCCGTCCATCGTGGTCACGGCGGTTGCCCTGTTTGGGCTTACCCGCATCCTGCGTCGGGCCTGAACGCGTCGATCCCTCTTCTTTCCGGCCCCATTTGGTCCATCCCTGTCCAGTGTGATCGCAGGCGTCTCGCCGCGGGTCGGCCTCATCAGGATAGGGTTCAAAAAAGAACAAATCGTGAATATACTGCGACTCGCTTCAACTCCGGCCAGCGCATGTTTCCCGAGCTTTCTGCCACGTCGAATTTCACCTTCCTCACAGGGGCCTCCCATCCGGAGGATTACATGCAGCGCGCCCTCGAACTTGGGCTATCGGCTGTCGCCATTGCCGATACAAACTCCGTCGCCGGAATTGTCCGGGCCCATCAGCGTGCCCGGGATCTGCGTCGCCAGATAGCTGAGCGTCTTGACTGGGACATGAAAAATGGTCCCATCGGGCCGCATCTCCCGGGCCATGTCCCGCCCCCGATGATCGCCCCGCGCCTGATCCCGGCTGCCCGGCTCGCCCTCACGGACGGTATGGAAATGACGGCCCTGCCGGAAACGCGCACGGGCTGGGCCCGCCTGTGCCGGCTTCTGTCCAGAGGCCGCCTGCGTGCGCCCAAGGGGGAGTGCTTTCTCCACCCAGAGGATCTGCTGGACAATGGTCTTGCAGAGGTCCGGCTGATCCTGCACCCGCCACAGGCGCTGACCTGTCCACGCGGCGCGGGCGACTGGCTGACACGGGCGCGCCGGCTGACGCGCCGCCTTGGCGCGCAGATGTCCCTCGCACTGGCCCCCGCCTATGACGGTCAGGACAGCGCCCGGTTCGATGCACAGGCCCGGCTCGCCGCCGATCTGGACCTGCCCACCCTGGCCTCTGCCCGGCCCCTGATGCACCACGGTCGCCGCCGCAAACTGGCCGATGTCATGACCGCCATCCGCACCGGTCGCACCGTCGATGCCCTGGGCCGCGACGCGCTGGCCAATGGCGAACAGCGTCTCCGGTCGGAGGCCGAACTGCGCCGCCTCCTCGGTCCCCATGCCGCCGCAGTAGACCGAACGGTCCAGCTCGCGGAGGAGCTCACCTTCTCCCTCGATGAACTGCGCTACGAATACCCGTCGGAGATTGCCGAGGGCGAAACCCCGACCGTCCGTCTCGCCCGTCTCGCCCGCAAGGGTCTCGCCTGGCGCTATCCCTTCGGCGCCCCCGACCGGGTGAAACGGATGCTCGATCATGAGCTTACCCTCATCGCCAAGCTGAAATACGAACCCTATTTCCTGACCGTGCATGATGTAGTGGCCTTCGCCCGCTCCCGCGATATCCTTTGTCAGGGCAGGGGGTCTGCGGCCAATTCGGTCGTCTGCTATTGCCTCGGCGTCACCTCCGTCTCGCCCGAGATCGGCACCATGGTCTTCGAACGTTTCGTGTCGGAGGCCCGGGACGAGCCCCCCGATATCGACGTTGATTTCGAACATGAACGCCGGGAGGAGGTGATCCAGCACATCTACGAACGCTACGGCCGCCACCGCGCCGGCCTCTGCGCCACCGTCATCCATTACCGGGGCAAACGCGCCATCCGGGAGGTCGGCGCCGCCATGGGGCTGACGCAGGATACGATCTCCGCGCTCTCGTCGCAACTCTGGGGGTTTTTCGCTGCTGGCGGGCTGGAGGATCAGCGCATGCGCGAGATCGGCCTCGATCCCACCGACCCGCGCCTGAAACAGACCATGGCGCTGATTCACGAAATCGAAGGCTTTCCACGCCATCTTTCGCAGCATGTGGGCGGGTTCATCATGACCGAAGGGCGCCTTGATGAACTCGTCCCCATCGAAAACGCCACGATGGAGGACCGCACAGTCATCTGCTGGGACAAGGATGACATTGACACGCTGGGCATCCTCAAGGTCGACGTGCTGGCGCTTGGCATGCTGACCTGCATCCGCAAGGCCTTCGACCTGCTGGTCCGGCATGAAAACACCGACCTGAGCCTCGCCACCATCCCGGCAGAGGATTCAAAGGTCTATGACATGCTCTGCAAGGCCGACACGATCGGCGTCTTTCAGGTCGAATCCCGCGCCCAGATGAACTTCCTGCCCCGGATGCGGCCCCGCTGCTTCTACGATCTGGTGATCGAGGTCGCGATCATCCGCCCCGGACCCATACAGGGCGATATGGTCCACCCCTATATCCGCCGCCGCAACGGGGAGGAGGTCGTGCAATTCCCCTCCGACGCGCTTGGTCAGGTGCTGGGCAAAACCCTCGGCGTGCCGCTCTTTCAGGAACAGGCGATGCAGATCGCCATCATCGGCGCGGGCTTCACGCCGGAGGAGGCCGACCGCCTCCGCCGCTCCCTCGCCACCTTCAAGAAGCACGGCAATGTCAGCGAATTCCGCACCCGCTTCATGAAGGGCATGGAGCGCAATGGCTATGACACAGACTTCGCCGAACGCTGTTTCAGCCAGATCGAGGGCTTCGGCTCCTACGGTTTCCCCGAAAGCCATGCCGCCAGCTTTGCCCTGCTGGTCTACGCCTCAAGCTGGATCAAACGCCACCATCCCGGCATCTTCGCCTGTGCGCTCCTCAACGCCCAGCCCATGGGCTTCTACGCCCCGGCCCAGATCGTGCGTGACGCCCGCGAACACGGGGTGGAGGTCCGCCCGGTCGATATCAACGCCTCTGACTGGGACAATACGATGGAACGGGAGGGCACGCGCCTCGCCCTCCGCCTCGGGTTTCGCCAGATCAGGGGCATCGGGCAGGAGGAGGCAGACTGGATCACCGCCGCCCGTGGCAATGGCTATCACTCCGTCGCCGATGTCTGGCGCCGCGCCGGCATCGCCCCCGCGCAGATCGAACGCCTGGCCGAAGCCGATGCCTTCGCCCCCCTGGGTCTCGCCCGACGTCAGGCCATCTGGGATGCCAAGGCCCTGCGTCCCGGCCGCCCCCTGCCGCTCTTCGACGGCGATATGGATGGGGAGGGCATCACCGAACCCGCCGCCCTCCTGCCCGAGATGACGCCGGGAGAGGCGGTGGTGGAGGATTTCGTCGCCCTGCGCCTCTCGCTCAAGGCCCACCCCGTCGCCTTCCTGCGGGACAGGCTGACGCCGGGCTACACGGCCCTGCACCGGACAGGGCAAAAGACGCCTCCCCCTGCCGGCTAGAACACCCGCCCCCTCTTTTTCTTGCAAAAAATATCCCGGGAGGTCCGGAGGGCTGCGCCCTCCGGTCGCTCAGCCACAGATCCCGCCGCCGTCAGCGGCGCAGATGCTTCAACAGCGCAATCGAAGGATATCCGTCCGGTGTCAGCCCAGAAGACCGCTGATAGGACCGGATGGCAGACACGGTATTCGGGCCGATCCGGCCATCCACGCCACCGGTCGAATATCCGGCATGGGTCAGACGGGCCTGAATTTCCTCGCGCTCTTCACGCTTCAATCCGCGGTCTTCCTGCGGCCAGGCCGTGCGCAGCGGGCCCGCGCCGCCGATCCGGTCCGCAAGATGCCCGACGCCAAGCGCATAGGCGTCCGAATTATTGTAGCGTTTGATCACATCGAAATTCTTGAAGACAAGAAATGCCGCCCCCTTGGCGCCCGCCGGCAGCAAAAGCCGCGCCGACCCGAAATCCGGAACCGCCTTTCCGTCAGTGCCCCGAACCCCCAGCCGCGCCCAGTCAGAGGGCATACGCTCTCCAGCGACGCTGCCAAAATCAAACCCGGAAGGAAGCAACACCTCGCGCCCCCAGGGCATGCCGGAAACCCAGCCCATACGGTTCAGATAAGCCGCCGTGGAGGCCAGCGCATCCGCCGGGTTATCCGACCAGATATCGCGCCGCCCGTCGCCGGTGAAATCCACCGCATAGCTCTGATAGGAGGTCGGCATGAACTGAGTATGCCCCATCGCCCCGGCCCAGCTCCCCTTCATATTTTCAGAGGTCGTATCCCCCCGTTCAAGGATCTTGAGAACCTCGATCAGCTGCGCTTCGAAAAAGGCGCCCCGGCGGCCGTCAAAGGCAAGTGTCGCCAGCGCCGACGGCGTATGCGTATTTCCACGATGTCCGCCAAAGTTCGTTTCCATCCCCCAGATCGCGGCAACAACCCTCTTGTCGACGCCGTAGGCCGATTGGATGGCCGACAGCGTGCCGTCATATTCCCGTGCCTTTTCAGACCCTTTGGCGACGCGCGTGTCAGACACCGCACTTTCCAGATACTGGCCGGTCGTCTTCGTAAATTCCGATTGGCGCCCGTCTAGGCGAACCACCTCGGGCAGGTAACGGACCTCTTGAAACACACGGTCAAAGGTCCGTCCCGATACGCCGGCAGCCAGGGCGCGGCCCCGGAATGCCCGGGTCCAGGCCACGAACCCGTCCGGCGTCACATCAAGGTCTGCAGCGCCCGCATCCTGCGCAACATGAACGGCAGAGGCCGGTCGCAGTCTCGGGCGCGGTATCGCCGCACGCGCCGCAGGCTCGGCGCTGTTCCGGCCCAGTACGGCCAATGTGGCCCCGGCGATGCCGGCGGCCGTCTCTGCTGCGGGGACAAACCTGGACAGCTGCGCCGTGCCCGGCCGCGCGACCGGACGCAGTGAGTGGTCCAGCCGGTCCGCCGCCCGTCCTTCCGGCGACAAAAGAGCCAGAATCGATACGAGAGCCATCGGGATCATTGAACGCATGGGACTGCTTGCCTGTTTTATCGCTCTTATTGTTTCCAAGTTTACCCGAATTGTTCACGTTTCGGAAGTTATACTCTGTTCGCCGGTGAAAAACCGGCAAAAGCCCTCATATCGCCTTCGCATTCAGTTTCGCGGACGGCGCCATCGCGACAGGGTGGCCGATACCTTCGATCAGTTTCAGCAGATCGGCTTTTCGGGTAGGTTTCGGAAGATGTCCGTCCATCCCGGCCTCTGCGAAGTCGCCGGACACCGTGCCGACGACATGCGCGGTCATGGCAAAAACTGGCGTACGGCCAAGCCCGCGCTTCTGTTCCTGTTGCCGGATCTGGCGGGTTGCCTCCAGCCCGTCAACGCCAGGCATGGAGATATCCATAAGGACAAGGTCGGGATGGATTTCTGTCCACATCGCGACGGCCTGGGCGCCGTCTTCCGCGAAACGAAGATCGATCGGAAGGCCGGCCAGCATTTTGGTCAGAACCAGCCTGTTTGTTGCGTTATCCTCTGCCGCCAATACGACGATGCCGTTTCTGTCGCCTGCGGCTGGATCGGTCCCGATCCCGGCATCAGCGGATGCAGGCACCGGGGCGACGTATTTTCCAGACAGGTCGGCCAGGGCCGCAAACAGGTCCCGCCGCGGTGCCGGCCATTGCAAAATAGCGCTCAGATGGCGGCTGGCCGGGTCCATCTCTGCATAGGTCACGTTGGGGCTCAGCATGATTACAGGAACATCGCGTCCCGCATCTCTCAGCGCTTGGGTTAGTTCCAGCCCGTCCATACCGTCCATATGATGTTCGGTCAGAACGAGGCCGGTGCTCTTATCGATCAGGCCAAGCGCGGCCTTGCCGCCATCGCAATAGGACACCTGGCCGCCAAGGGCACGCAGCTGCTTTTCCAGCACGGCCCGGGTGACGTCATTTGTGCCAACCAAAACGATATTCCGTATCGGACCCGCCAGGCTGGGCGGCAATACCTCTGATTCCGACGCATCGCTCAGGGGCAGGTCGATCTTGAACCCGAACACCGATCCCACGTCCGGCTCGCTGTCCAGCCAGATCTCGCCCTGCATCAGTCCGATCAGCCGCTGGGTGATTGTCAGCCCCAGTCCGGAGCCTTCGAATTTGCGGCTTGAACTTGCCTCAACCTGATTAAACTCTCCGAAAATGATGGCCTGCTGGTCTTTCGCGATACCGATGCCCGTATCCTCGACCGAGACGTGGATCTGACAGATATTCCTGTCCGGCCGGGGCAGACCGGCGACCCGGATCACGACATGCCCCGCTGACGTGAACTTTACCGCATTGCCCAGAAGATTGGTCAGCACCTGCCGTATCCGTACCGGGTCGCCGATGAACCGGGTGGGCAGAAACAGGTCGTAATCGACAACAAGGTCCAACCCCTTGTCCCGGGCCGCGGGCTGCAACAACATCACGACCTCGTGAATACAGCGCTCCAGATCGAACGGCTCCGGTGACAGCGTCAGCTTCTCAGCCTCGATCTTGGAATAGTCGAGCACGTCGTTGATAATCGCCAGCAACGCCTCCCCGGAATTTCGGATCGTATCGACATAGAGCTTCTGATCTTCGGTCAGGGCGGTTTCCGACAACAGCTCCGACATGCCGACGACGCCATGCATCGGCGTTCGGATTTCATGGCTCATATTGGCCAGAAATGCGCTCTTGGCGCGGTTTGCGGCCTCTGCTTTCCGCTGCGCATTCTGCAGTTTGCGCTCATATCGGACAGAGGCCGAAATATCCGTGGCAAGGCAGACGATATCGCCTTCATGCCCCCTGTGAACCGACATCCGGAGCGAGACACCGTTCCAGAGCTTCAGCGTGAAGGGTTCCGACCGGGCCGCGACCCAATGGTCGATCATCATGGACCGCCAGTCGGCGGCCGCAGCGGACCCGATATCGACCACGCCCTCCTCTGTGGCAAGCTGCAACAGCTTGATATAGCTGACGCCCGGTGCGACCTCTTCCAGCCCGTCAAAGGCTCCCATCCAGGCATCATTGGCGGCCAGCATCAGCCCGTCCGCATCGAAAAATGCGAACCCGTCCTGCAGGGCCGCGATCGACTGCCAGAGCCGCCGCTCTGCCACCTGGACCTTTTCATTGGCGGCCGACAGATCCAGTTTCACGCGCTGGTTTTCGTCCTGAACAGTCTGGACCTGCGCCCGCGTCAGGTGGATCTCCTCTGACAGCTGGCGGGCGTGACGGCCCAGCTTGCGGTTGGCGGCATGCAGCTCCGCCTGCTTCTGTTCAAGCAGACGTTCGGCTGCAAGGCGTGATCTTCGCTCATCCGCAAGCTTGGCCGCGAGATCCATTCAGCCCTCCGTTTCCCCCGTTCGGGAGAAGGTCTGACATCTTGGTAAAATAAACGTTCACCGGAAAGCGGGCAGGGAAGAATCCTTGTTTCGGCGGAACCGCCCGTGCAACCTGTTCCCCGACTGAAGGAGCGTGCAATGACCGGCCAATTTACCCGTATTCTGACCAGAATTTTCCTGTCGCTGGCCGCGCTTCAGCCCGCCATGGCGCAGGATATCATGCCGGAGCGGCGGGCGATTGTGACCCCGGACCGCGACCTGGCCGGTACGGATCTGACGCAGATTTTCGACACCCGTTTCGACGCCTGCCGCAACGCCTGTATCGCCGACACGTCCTGCGTCGCTTTTACCTTTAATACCCGGAATAATTCCTGTTTCCCAAAATCGGCAGTCACCCGTCAGGACACCTATCTGGGCGCAAGATCGGCTGTGATCCGAATTGCCTCAGAGGCGGATATCGCCCGTGCCGCCACGCGGGCCGCAGACCTGACCATGCTGGGCGAGGCGACACTTCGCAACGCGTATGATCTGGCCGCAACCATTGGTGAAATGCATCAGGCCGGCGGGTACACTGCCGATACCCTGGTCGAGACATCGCGCCAGCGCGAAGCGGACAACGATCTGCTCAGCGCCATGCGGTGGATGGGCGGGGCGGTCGCACAATCCGATCAGGCGGATCTCTGGCTGGATTATTCGCGTCTCCTGGTCCAGGCGCTGCCGCGTGCGGACTCATTCCGCACGACATATCTGAAACGCAGCCTGACGGCCGCCGTGAACGGGTATCTGCGCGCGCCCGGTGATCCGGCGCGGACGGCGGCCCTGATCCAGATTGCCGAAACGCTGAGGCTGAACAATCGCGGCCGCGATATGATCCCGGTCCTGCGGCTGGCCGAAACCATCCGGCCCCGGGACGATATCGCGGCCATGCTGGACGATGCGATCGGCAAATATGGCTTCCGGATCGCCGACCATACCGTTGAAAGCAACCTCTCCGACCCCCGCATCTGCGCCCAGTTCACCGAGCCGCTGGCCAAGACCGGCGTCACCTATGCCGATTACGTCCGCCTTCCCGACACGTCGCTGGCGGTGGAGGCCTCCGGACAACAGCTCTGCATCAGCGGGCTGGACCATGGGACACGCTACAATTTCACGTTCCGCGAAGGGTTGCCCGCCGCCTCGGGCGAGGTGCTGGCAAAGGATGTGGACCTGAGCGCCTATGTCCGCGACCGCGATCCCAGGGTCGTGTTCCCCGGGCGGGCCTTTGTCCTGCCGGCGGCCGGCGAGGCCGCGGTTCCGGTGACGACGGTCAACCTGGACACGCTGGCGCTGCGTCTCATGCGGGTGACGGACCGCAATATCCTCAGATCCTTTCAGGACGGCTATTTCGGGCGGCGGCTGTCCGACTGGGAATTGGACTCTTTTGTCGGCGATGTCGGCGAAATCGTCTGGGACGGCACCGCAGAGGTGGCGCAGGACCTCAATGAGGATGTGACCACACGCCTGCCCCTTGGCGAGGCGCTGGCGGGACAGGCGCCCGGCCTCTATGTGTTGGAGGCCGCGATGGAGAGGTCGGCTGACGATCAGCCGGCCTTCCAGTGGTTCATCGTCACCGATCTGGGCATAACCACATATCTGGGCCATGACGGCCTGCATGTGTTTCTGCGCGCCCTGGGGGATGCACAGCCCGTACCGGGGGTCGAGGTCAGCCTGCTGGGGCAGGCGAACCGCGTTTTGTCCACCGCGACGAGCGACGCCGATGGTCACGTCCTGTTCCCCGAAGGTCTGACGCGCGGCACGGGCGGGGCCAGCCCGGCGCTGGTAACTGCCACGCTGGGCGATGACCTGGCCTTTCTGTCGCTGAAAGACCCGGCCTTCGATCTGTCGGACCGGGGCGTGTCCGGTCGCCCGGCGGGACCGGCGATTGATGTCTTTCTGGCCACCGACCGCGGCGCCTACCGCGCCGGAGAGGACATCAACCTGACGATCCTGGCCCGCGACAGGACGCAAAAGGCGATCTCCGGCCTCCCGCTGACGGCGATCCTGACCCGGCCCGACAGTGTCGAATACGCCCGGATGGCTCTGACCGGGGATCGCGCGGGCGGATATGTTCTGACGATGCCGCTCGGGCCGACCGCACCGCGCGGCACCTGGACCATCGACATCAAGGCTGACCTGGACGAACCGGCCCTGGCCTCCGCCAAGGTTCTGGTCGAGGATTTCCTGCCCGAACGCATTGATGTCACACTGGACCTGCCGCAGGGTCCGCTCTTTGCCGACGACCTGCCGGAGCTGGACCTGCAGTCGGATTTTCTGTTTGGCGCGCCCGCCTCCGGCCTGACGGTGGAGGGCGATCTGAGGTTGGTCTCTGCCCGCCAGATAGAGACCTTTCCGGGCTATAGTTTTGGCCGCCACGATGCCCAGACCTATGCCCGCAACAGGACGTTCAGCGCCACCACCGACGATACCGGCCATGTGAGTATCGCCCTGCCTGCGGCCTTTCCGGACGAAGACCTCGGCGCACCCTTTGCCCTGACGGCCATCGCGCGCGTGCTTGAAGGGTCGGGCCGGCCGGTGGAGCGGTCGATCACCCGGCTGGTCGGCCCCGCCGGCCCGGCCATCGGCATCCGTCCCCTGTTCGATGGCACCGTTCAGGAAGGCGCCACGGCCCGGTTCAACCTGATCGCAATCGGACCCGATCTACAGCCGCAGCCTATGCAGGTGCGATGGAGCCTCAACCGTGTCGAAACGCGCTACCAGTGGTATCAGCAATACGGCAACTGGAACTGGGAGCCCTATACAACGCGGACAAGGATCAGCGCCGGCACGGCGATACTTGATCCGGACGGCCCCGTCCCGGTGGAGGTTCCAACTGAATGGGGGCACTACGAATTGGTGGTGGACCGGTCTGACGGCGCCTATGTCTCGACCAGCGTCAGTTTCGATGCCGGATGGTATGCCCCGGCCGATGCCTCCGCCACGCCTGATCTGCTTGAGCTGTCGCTGGACCAGCCGGGCTATGCCGTCGGCGATACCGCGCGGCTTCGCCTTGCGCCACGCTATCCGGGCACGGCTCTGGTGACGGTGATGTCGGATCACCTGATCGGCAACTGGACGGTCCCGGTTGGCGCCGAAGAGACCACCATTGACCTGCCTGTGACAGAGGATTGGGGGGCAGGGGCCTATGTCGCGGCCAGCGTCATTCGCCCGATGGATACGTCCGCCGGACAGATGCCGGCCCGCAGCCTTGGCATCCAGTATGCGCCGGTCGAACCCGGAGACAAGGCGCTGAGCGTCACGATTGACGCCCCCGATCAGGCAGAACCGCGCAAACCGCTGACCGCCAAAATCCGTCTGGACGCGGCACCGGAGGGCGAAACGGTCTATGCCACTCTGGCCGCCGTGGACGTGGGTATCCTGAACCTGACCGGCTTTGAAGCGCCGGCTCCGGGCGACCACTACTTTGGCCAGCGGCGGCTTGGAATGGATATCCGTGACCTGTACGGGCGCCTGATCGACAGCACGCAGGGGGCGATGGGCCGGGTCCGCTCAGGCGGCGATGCGCTTGGCCAGATCCGGCAAGACGGGCCTCCGCCGGTAGAGGACCTGGTGGCCCTGTTCAGCGGGCCGGTGGAAATCGGCGCGGACGGGACAGCGGATATCGCCTTTGACCTGCCGGAGTTCAACGGCACGGTCAGGCTGATGGCCGTCGTCTGGTCCGACACGGCGGTCGGCGCGGCCCAGGCAGACGTTTTGATCCGCGATCCAGTTGTGGTGACGGCGACCCTGCCGCGGTTCCTCCAGCCCGGCGACCGTTCCGCTATTACGCTGGAAATGGTCCATGCGAGCGGCCCTGTCGGACGGGCTGGGCTGGATATCAGCGCAACGGGGGTGGAACTTGGTGGTCCGGTCCCCTCCGGTTTCGATCTGGAACAGGGGATACGACACAGGCTGAGCATACCTGTGACCGCGTCCGAACCGGGGGATCATCGCATCTCGGTCGTCCTGACAACACCGGGCGGAAAAGTCCTGACCAAGACGCTGGTCCTGCCCGTCCGTCGGAACGACCCGGAAACCACCCGCACACAACGCATCACGCTGGACCCCGGCGATACCCTGACGCTGGACGACAATGCCTTTGCCGGGTTCCAGGGCGGTGGTGGCGATATCCTGATTTCGGCCGGTGCGCTGGCCCGGTTCGACGCACCGGCCCTGCTCCAGTCGCTGGACCGCTACCCGTATGGCTGCACCGAACAGGTGACCTCCAGGGCCCTGCCGCTGCTCTATCTGTCTTCTCTGGCCGAATCTGTCGGCCTCGCTGGGCCGGCAGGTGCCGGTGCGCGCGTGACGCAGTCCATCGACCGCATACTCGCCCGGCAGACCAGCACCGGCGCTTTTGGCCTGTGGCGTGCCGTTGGCGGGGACTTCTGGCTGGACGCCTATGTCACGGACTTTCTGTCGCGCGCAGGCAAGCAGGGCTACGATGTGCCTGAGACCGCGTTCCGCATGGCACTGGACAATCTGCGCAACCGCGTGAACTACGCGCCGGATTTCGATGCCGGAACGGAAAACGGCGGCGAAGATATCGCCTATGCTCTGCTGGTCCTCGCGCGGGAAGGCGCGGCCAGCATGGGCGACCTGCGATACTTTGCCGATACCAAGGGCAATGATTTCGCAACCCCGCTGGCCGCCGCGCAACTGGCGGCAGCGCTTGCCATGTACGGCGACCAGACCCGTGCGGATGCCATGTTCCGGATCGCGGCGCGCAAACTCTCCGCAGACACTGGCGATGAGGAAAAGCCACTGCTGCGGGCCGATTACGGAACCCGCCTGCGCGATACCGCCGGCCTGCTGACCCTCGCGGTCGAGGCAGGATCGGATGCCGTGGACAGGGCAGATTTGATCAACCGGGTGTCCGGACAGGGCGGGGCGATGTCCACCCAGGAAAGCACCTGGACCCTGCTCGCCGCACGGGCATTGGTCGATGAACCCGCTCTGGCAGGTCTGACGCTGGACGGCGCTCCGCTGGCAGGGCCGGTCATGCGGGTCGACCGCTCCGGCGCGCTTGCCCCGATGGCGCTGTTCAACGGCGGCACCGCCGGGACAGAGATCACCCTGACCACATCCGGCGTGCCGGAGGTGCCGCCAGAGGCGGGCGGATACGGATATGCGATAGACCGCGCCTATTTCTCGCTGGAAGGCGCCCCGGTCGATCCGGCGACGGTTGCCCGCGGGACGCGCATGGTGACGGTCCTGACCGTCCGGCCGTTTGAAACGGTCGGCGCCCGGCTGATGGTCGACGACCCGCTGCCGGCAGGGTTTGAAATCGATAATCCGAATCTCATCAGGGCCGGCGATCTCAAAGACCTGGCCTGGCTGCGCCCGGCAGAGGCCCAGCACAGCGAATTCCGCGCAGACCGCTTTGTCGCGGCGGTGGACTGGCAGGGCAGCGATGCCTTTCAGCTGGCCTATATCGTCCGCGCGATCTCACCCGGGACCTATCGCCATTCCGCCGCCACGGTGGAGGACATGTATCGCCCGCGCTACAGGGCCTGGACCGGAACGGGGCAGGTCACGGTCGGACCATGACCCGTCCCGCCGCCGCATTACTGGCGCTGGTGCTTCTGCTGTGGTCCGGCGCGGCGCTGCGGGATCTGACCGATCGCTGGATCGACCGGACCGACCTGCCACCGCTCGCGCTTGAAACCTCGGCCGAAATCCGGGACCGCAACGGCGAGCTGCTGCGTGTCTTCACCGTTGCAGATGGCCGCTGGCGCCTTGCCATGACTGTCGAACAGGCCGATCCCGGGTATCTGCGGATGTTGACAGGCTATGAGGATCGCAGGTTCTACAGCCATCCCGGTGTCGACGTCCTGGCCCTGGCCCGTGCGGCCTGGCAGGCCGTTCGCACGGGCGGGATCGTGTCCGGCGGGTCCACCCTGACGATGCAGGTCGCCCGGCTGCTGGAGGCCTCCGGCACCGGCAGCTGGCGCGGCAAACTTCGGCAGGCGCGCCTGGCCCTGGCGCTCGAACGCCAGCTGACGAAATCCGAGATCCTGGGGCTCTACCTTCACCTTGCGCCGATGGGCGGCAATCTTGAAGGGCTGCGCGCCGCCTCGCTGTCTTATTTTGGCAAGGAACCGCACCGGCTGACCACGGCAGAGTCCGCGATGCTGGTGGCACTGCCGCAATCCCCGGAAACGCGCCGCCCGGACCGGCATCCGGAAACGGCGCGCGCCGCGCGTGACCGGGTCCTGAACCGCCTTGTTGCCCATGGCGTGCTGACCACAGAAGCCGCGACGGTTGCGACATCTGAACCTGCGCCCGCCCGCCGGCACGGCTTTCCGGCCCTGGCCCCGCATCTCACGCAACATGCATTGCTGATGGCGCCGGATCAGACCGTTCAGGAGCTGACCCTCGATGCCCCGCTTCAGGCCCGGCTGGAGGCGCTGGCACGGCGGAGCTTGCGGGATAAACCGGCGAACCTGTCGATTGCCATCCTTGTCGCGGATCACTACACCGGAGAGATTCTGGCCAGCGTCGGCTCTCAGGGGATCGGCGATGCCGAAGGGCAGGGGTTTGTCGATATGACCAGAGCGGTGCGATCGCCCGGCTCGACCCTCAAACCGCTAGTCTATGGTCTGGCGTTTGATGCGGGTCTGGTCCATCCCGAAACGCTGATCGCCGACCGGCCGATGAACTTTGACGGCTATGCCCCGCAGAACTTCGACGGCCGGTTCCGGGGCGACGTGCGCATCGCCGAGGCGCTGCGTCTGTCGTTGAACCTGCCTGCGGTCCAGCTGACCGCCGAACTGGGGCCACATAATCTGATTGCGGCTTTGCGCCGGGCTGGCGCTGCTCCGGTTGTGCCGGGTGGCAGGCCGGGGCTGGCGGTGTCGCTGGGCGGGCTTGGTATGACGCTCACGGATCTGACGCAGCTCTACGCCGCCTTCGCGCGGGGAGGAGACGCCATCCCCCTGCATATGCGTCACGGCGCGCCACCCGCGCCCAGCCATGTGATCACACCTGTGGCCGCATGGCAGGTCGGGCATATTCTGGCCGGCCTGTTACCACAACCCGGCGGCTCTGCGGCCCCGATCGCCTACAAGACCGGTACCAGCTACGGATATCGGGACGCCTGGGCTGTCGGCTATGACGGACAACATGTGATCGGTGTCTGGATCGGCCGCCCGGACGGCACGCCGGTTCCCGGCGCCTCTGGTGCGACCTTCGCCGCGCCGGTCCTGTTTCAGGCGTTCGACCGGCTGAAACCATCGCTGACACCGCTGCCCCCGCCACCGCCGGCAACCCTGCTGGTTGGCGCGGCACGTCTGCCTGAACCATTGCAGCGGTTCCGTCCGCGCGATGGCTACCGCGCATCCGGGAACAGCCTGCAACTGACCTTTCCGCCGGACGGCGCCAGCCTGTTCCGCGACGGGCCGCTTCCCGCCAAGGTGCGGGAGGGCACACCGCCTTTCGCCTGGCTTGCCAACGGCCGGCCGGTCATGGTTGGCGTCAGATCGCGGGAGGTTCTTCTGTCAGGTCTGACCCAGGGCTTCACCGATCTGACGGTGATCGACGCCTCCGGGCAAAGCGCCAGGGTGTCGATCGAGCTGCAGTAGATGCGCAGGACAGGCAAGGCACTGCGCTCCGGTCTCTGTTGACCGGGACTACGCTCTTCGGGGCAGGGGGAATACGGTGTCGCCGGCCTCACCGCGATCAGGCCAGGCCCGGGGCCCAGTGCAGGCTGGCGCTGAAGACCGGGCGAAGACCTCCTCGCCCGGCCGCCGTCAGACCAAATGGTTCAGATACGCTCGATGGCCAGGGCAATCCCCTGACCGCCTCCAATACACATTGTGATCAGGGCCTTGGAGCCGCCGATCCGTTCCAGCTCGTAGAGCGCCTTGACGGTGATGATGGCGCCGGTTGCGCCCACCGGATGGCCGAGGGCAATGGCCCCGCCATTCGGGTTCACCTTCGCGGGATCGAGGCCCAGACCCTTGTTCACCGCCAGCGCCTGCGCCGCGAAGGCTTCGTTCGATTCGATCACGTCGAAATCGGACACGTCGAGCCCGGTGCGCTTGCAGAGCATCTCCACGGCCGGGATCGGGCCCACACCCATGACTTCCGGACGGACACCTGCATGGGCATAGCCCAGAACGCGGGCGCGGGGGGTCAGACCGGCCTTTTCCGCGGCGGAGGCGCGGGCCAGCACCAGCGCCGCTGCGCCGTCGTTGATGCCCGAGGCATTGCCTGCGGTGACCGAGCCGTCTTTGGCAAAGGCGGGACGCAGGGACGCCAGACCTTCCAGCGTCGTCGCGGGTTTAAGGTGTTCGTCCTGTTCAAAGGCCACCTCGTCACGCTTGACCTTGACCATGACCGGCACGATCTGATCCTTGAACCGGCCCGCCTCGATCGCGGCAAAGGCGCGCTTCTGGCTTTCGAGGGAGAAGGCATCCTGCGCCTCCCGGCTGATGTCATGCTCTTTCGACACATTCTCGGCGGTCACACCCATATGCCCGGTGCCGAAGGGGCAGTTCAGCGCGCCAAGCATCATGTCAAGCACCCGCGCATCGCCCATCTTCTGGCCCCACCGCTGATCCGGCACCACAAAGGGCGAACGGGACATGCATTCCGCCCCGCCGGCCAGGCCGAAATCGGCATCGCCCAGCATCAGCGACTGCACCACGGACACAATGGCCTGTGCCCCGGACCCGCAGAGCCGGTTCACGTTCATCGCGGGTGTCGTATCGGGCACGCCCGCATCCATCGCGGCAACGCGGCTGAGGTACATATCGCGCGGTTCTGTGTTGATCACCGTGCCATAGGCAACGTGGCCGATCTGCGCGCCTTCGACCCCCGCCCGTTCCAGCGCAGCCTTGGCCGCAACGGTGCCCAGCTGGATCGGTGTGGTCCCGGCGAGGCTACCGCCAAAAGTGCCAATCGCGGTGCGTGCGCCGCTCAGAATAACAATATCTTCCATGATCCTCTCCCCTTCAGACATCGGCCCCGAAGGCCGTCTTGCCCATTTGATGCCCCAACCCGCGCCGGAGCGCAATCTGGCCTACCATATGTCAGCTGGTCGGGCGCAGCGGCACCCGGCCCTGATGGGACAGAAGGAAAACCTCCTCCCCCTCAAAAACCGCCGCCGACAGGGGGCGTCCATACCCCGCGCCGCCGTCCAGATCGACGCGGTTGCCGAAATGCTCCGGCGCGTCCAGTGCGGTGTGGCCATGTACGACCAGCCAGGGATGCGGCTGGGGGTCCGACAGGAAAGGTTCGCGGATCCAGATCAGGTCGTCCTCGATCTGGGCGTCGAGCTTCAGGCCGGGCCGGATACCGGCGTGAACAAACAGCAGCCCGTCGCGTTCTGCATGAAGCGGCAGGCCGGCAAGAAAGGCCAGATGCGCCTCCGGCACGTCCGTTTGCGCCGCTGCGAACAGCTCCGCCGGGCTGCGGTCACTATGCGCGGCAATCCCGTAGCTCTCCAGCGTCGCCCGCCCGCCCAGCCGGTGATTGTCCCACGGCAGGCCCGATTTGATATTGTGATCGGCCACGGTGCCGTCCTGCAGAAAGCGCTGGAACATGCGGTCGTGATTGCCTTTGAGGCAGGTCCAGGTCCGCCCGTCCTTCTGCCCGGCCATCAGCCGGTCCAGAACGCCCCGGCTGTCCGGCCCACGGTCGGTATAGTCGCCCAGGAATATGACCTCGGCCTGCGGGTTCCCGTCCCGCTCGATGAGGGAGAGTACGCGGTCAAGCTCTGCCAGCTGGCCGTGGATATCGCCGATTGCATAGATCGTCATGCCGCAAGGTCTCCGGCCTTTGGCGGGAAATGTCCAGAGCGATCCGGGACTTGCCGGACATGTGAAGGCCAGGCGGACAAGCTTTGCCGGTTCAGGGTCAGATCACCTTTGGCCGGGGTGACGCACAACCTTCGCAGAAGACGTGACAGCCTCAGTTTTTTTCCGGTTATTCTGTCCGTCAGGGGATTTCAGGGGGTCCATGGTTTCATTGGGTATGAGAGCGATCCCCGATCAGCTGGCGGTCAGAAAGGCATCGCCGGTCCAACCCATATCACATCCCCTGACCGGGATATGGAGGAGAAAGACATTGAAGGGACTACCATTTATTCTGTTTGCCGTGGCCGCGATCTGCGCCGTGATCGGCATGGCCTGGGGCATTGTCATGTCGGCTTCCGGCGATCACACGCTGTCACCGGCCCACGCCCATCTTAACCTGCTGGGCTGGGTCAGCCTTGCCCTGTTCGGCACCTTTTATCATCTGGTTCCGAATGCGGGCGCCAGCATGATCGCCAAGATACAGGCCGCCGTCGCCATTGCGGGCGTTGTGCTGATCGTCCCGGGGATCGCCATGGCGATCAACCAGGCCGGAGAGGCGCTGGCCAAGATCGGCTCCCTCCTGACCATCCTGTCCATGGTGATTTTCCTGATCGTACTAGTCACCAAGGGCCGGGCTCCGGCCTGACGCGCGACCAAAGAAAAACGCCGCCCGGGGGCCGGGCGGCGTCATAGATCAGAAGGCAGGACCGGCTCAGGCCACGTCGAAGACAAGCGGCTTGATCTGGCGGAACTTGCCCGTGTCCTTCAGGGCGGAAAGCGCCCCGGCCGACGGGGCCTCGTCCAGATAGAGCAGCGCGATCGCTTCGCCGCCCTGCGCCGCACGACCCAGGGTAAAGTTCGCGATATTCGCGCCATTCTGACCCAGCGTGCTGCCCAGCGTCCCGATGATGCCCGGCACGTCCTCATTGGTGGTGTAGAGCATATGGCTGCCCACCTCGGCATCGATATTGATGCCCTTGATCTGGATGAAGCGCGGCTTGCCGTCGGAGAAACAGGTGCCCGCGATGGAGCGCTCGCGCTTTTCCGTCACCACGGTCACTTTGACATAACCGTCGAACGCGCCGGACTTGTCCTGATTGGTGGTCGAGATCTGGATGCCACGCTCCTTCGCCACAACGGGGGCAGAGACGAGGTTCACATCCGGGTTGGACTTTTTCATGATCCCCGCGATGACGGAGCAGTTGAGCGCCGCCAGGTTCATCTCTGCCACGACACCGTCATAGAGGATGTTGATCGCCTTGATCGGCTCATCGGTCATCTGGCCGATGAAGGACCCCAGATGCGCGGCAAGCTTGACCCAGGGGCCCATGACCTTGGCCTCTTCGGCGGTCATGGAGGGCATGTTCAGCGCATTCTCCACAGCACCGTCGATCAGATAGTTCGACATCTGCTCCGCCACCTGCAGCGCGACATTTTCCTGCGCCTCAGACGTCGAGGCGCCGAGATGCGGCGTGCAGACCACGTTGGGCAGGTTGAAAAGCACGTTCTCGGTTGCCGGCTCTTCCGAGAAAACGTCGAAAGCCGCGCCGGCGACATGGCCGGATTTCAGCAGCTCTGCCAGCGCCTCTTCGTCGACCAGACCGCCACGGGCACAGTTGATGATCCGCACGCCTTTCTTGGTCTTGGCAAGGTTTTCAGCCGACAGGATGTTCTTCGTCTGATCGGTCAGCGGCACATGCAGCGTGATGAAATCGGAGCGGGTCAGCAGCTCGTCGAGCTCGACCTTCTCCACGCCCATCTTCGCGGCCTTTTCTTCGCCCAGGAAGGGATCGTAGGCCACGACCTTCATCTTCAGACCACGGGCGCGGTCGCAGACGATGCCGCCGATATTGCCGGCGCCAATGACGCCCAGGGTCTTGCCGGTCAGCTCGACACCCATGAATTTCGACTTCTCCCATTTGCCGGCATGGGTGGATTCGCTGGCCTCGGGAATCTGGCGCGCCACGGCGAACATCATCGCAATGGCATGCTCGGCCGTGGTGATCATATTGCCGAAGGGGGTGTTCATGACGATGACGCCCTTCTTGGAGGCGGCGTCCTTGTCGACATTGTCGGTGCCGATCCCGGCGCGGCCGACGACTTTCAGCTTGTCGGCATGCTCCAGCAGGGCGGCAGTCACCTTGGTCGCGGACCGGATGGCGAGGCCGTCATACTGGCCGATCACCTCGGCCAGCTTGTCCTTGTCCTTGCCGAGGTTCGGTTGGAAATCAACTTCGATGCCACGGTCTTTGAAGATTTGGACGGCGGCGTCCGACAGCTTGTCGGAAATGAGAACTCTGGGGGCCATGTCAGGCGCTCCTTGTGTGTTTTATCGGGGAAAACGGGTACACAGCACCCGTCCTGCGTTGTGTTGGAATGACCCGTTGGGTCGGCATGATGGGTGCAAAGCACCCATCCTACGGATGGTTCGGAAAAGCCCGGCGGAGGGGCAGGATGGGTGCTCTGCACCCATCCCGATCAGGCCGCTTCCGTCTGGGCCGCAATCTCCGCCTCGAAGGCCCATTCGAGCCAGGGCAGCAGCGCCTCAACATCGGAGGTCTCCACCGTCGCGCCACACCAGATCCGCAGACCGGCCGGAGCATCGCGATAGGCGCCAATATCCAGCGCCACGCCTTCCTTCTCCAGCCGCTTGGCCACGGCCTTGGCAAAGGTGGCGCCGTCCTTGATCCGGTCATCGGTGAACTTCAGACAGACGGAGGTATTGGACCGCGTCGCCGGATCCACCGCCAGATTGGCCAGCCAGGGAGTCCGGTCGCAGAAATCCCACAGCACCTTGGCATTGGCATCGGCGCGGCCCATCAGGCCCTTCAGCCCACCAACCTCACGACCCCAGGCCAGCGCCACGAGGTAATCCTCGACCGCCAGCATCGACGGGGTGTTGATCGTCTCGCCCTTGAAGATGCCGTCAATCAGCTTGCCGCCTTTGGTCATGCGGAAGATTTTCGGCATCGGCCAGGCGGGGGTGTAGCTTTCCAGCCGTTCAACAGCCCGCGGCGACAGGATCAGCATCCCATGTGCCGCCTCGCCGCCCATCACCTTCTGCCAGGAGAAGGTCACGACATCGAGTTTGTCCCAGGCCAGATCCTGCGCAAAAGCCGCAGAGGTTGCGTCACAGATCGTCAGACCCTTGCGGTCCGCCGGGATCGCATCGCCGTTGGGCAGCCGCACGCCGGAGGTGGTGCCGTTCCAGGTGAAAACCACGTCGGTGTCGAAATCCACCGTCGCGAAATCGACGATCTCGCCATAGCCGGCTTCCTTGACCTCGGCGTCGATCTTCAGCTGCTTGACCACATCGGTGACCCAGCCAGCGCCGAAGCTTTCCCAGGCAATCATTGTGGCCTTGCGCGCGCCGAGCAGCGACCACATCGCCATTTCCACCGCGCCGGTGTCAGAGGCGGGCACGATGCCGATCTTGTAATCGGCCGGAACGCCCAGCAGATCGCGCGTCTCTTCGATCGCGGCGAGCAGCTTTTCCTTGCCGATGGCAGCACGGTGCGACCGACCGAGCGCGGCATCAGACAATTTGACCAATTCAAAAGTAGGGATCTTGGCACAGGGGCCAGAGGAGAAACGCGGATTAACCGGCCGCGTTGCCGGAGCGTCGATAGCCATTGCTGGTATCCTTCCAGATAAGCGCCCTTCGTTGGGGAAGGGTGTCCCGCCGCCGCGTATAAGCCCCTTTCCGGACGCACGCAACAGCGCAGATGTCGTATTTGAGCTTTGGCCTGTCGGATTTGATTCCAATTTGCCTCATAACCGACTGCATCCCCCCGCCCCCGCTTCTTTGGTCCCGAAATATCCCGGGGGAGGCGCATCGCGCCCGGGGGCAGCGCCCCCGTCCCCTCTGGCCCAGCGGCGCAGACCCCAGTATGCAGGCCCCGACTCAGCCACGGAGCGCCCATGCAGATCGTCAGCCTCACCGCCAAACCCACCATGCTTGACCCCTCCGCCCCGGAGGCGCTGCGCAAAGCTTGGGGTGGCCGCGATGTGATCTGGCTGGCGCCCGGTCAGGCCGCCGAATTCAGCCTGGACCAGGTGCCGAACGACCTCCGCGCCCGCTGGCAGGATTTTCAGACCAAGGGCATCGACCTCAACATCCTGCCTGCCGAAAACCGTCGCAAGAAGATGCTTCTGGCGGATATGGACAGCACCATGATCCGGCAGGAATGCATCGACGAGCTGGCCGAAGTTGCCGGTGTCGGCGCCCGTGTCAAAGAGATCACAGCCCGCGCCATGAATGGCGAGCTCGACTTCGAAGGGGCGCTGACCGAACGTGTCAGCCTCCTTCGTGACCTGCCCGAATCCGTGATCGCCGAGGTCATCGAAACGCGTATCACACTGATGCCCGGCGGACCCGAACTGCTGGCCACCATGAAGGCGCATGGAGCCTATTGTGCACTTGTCTCGGGTGGCTTTACCGCCTTCACCGGCATGATCGCCGCTCGTCTCGGCTTTGACGAAAACCGCGCCAATACCCTTCTGGCCGCAGATGGAAAACTGACCGGAGAGGTCGGCCGCCCGATCCTCGGGCGCGACGCCAAGGTGCAGGCGCTGGAAGAAATCACCGCAAAGCTTGGCATAGCCGAGGCCGATGTCATCGCGGTCGGCGACGGTGCCAATGACCTTGGCATGCTGGGCCGGGCCGGGGCAGGGGTGGCGCTGCATGCCAAGCCCTCCGTGGCGGCGGAATGCGACATTCGCATCAATCATGGGGATCTGACTGCGCTGCTTTACCTTCAGGGCTACAGCCGCGCGGAATTCCAGATCTGACCTTAAATTCTTCAATTTGTTAATTAACATTTGAGTAAAATAAAGAATCGGCTCAGCCTGTCGGTATGAACAGACTGAGCACCATATTTTCCGCCCTCTCCGACGCGACACGTCTGTCGCTTGTCGAGAAGCTCCTGTCTCAGGGCGAATTGCCCGCCGGAGCACTGGCCGAGAGCACGGAAATATCCGCCCCTGCGGTGTCCCGTCATCTGAAGGTCCTGCGCACGGCCGGGGTCATCGAACAGCGTATTCAGGGGACCCATCGGTATTATTCGGTCCGGCCCGACGCCCTGCAACAGGTCCATCGCTGGACGATGGATCACAGCCAGTTCTGGCAACAGAGCCTCGACCGCTTCGACCAGCTGCTCGCGCTCGACCCGGAAGGAGATGACATATGACCCTGTCTGAAACGGCGGATGTCGAGTTCATCCGCGATTATCCCGTCACTCTGACACGCCTGTGGCGCGCCGTGACAGAGCCCGTCCAGCTGATCCAGTGGCTGGGCCCCGAAGGCACCTATATCGATGACTGCGATATGGACTTCCGGCGCACCGGCCCCTGGTTCTGCGTCATGGTTGGCAAGGAAAGCGGCGACCGCTTTCATGTCTCAGGTCAGGTCACGCAGGTTACACCGCCCGAGGCAGGCAAGGGCTCCCTCGCCTTCACCTGGGCCTGGCATGATCCGTCGGGACGCCGTGGCGAGGAAAGCCACGTTACCTTTGCCGTTCTGGAAACCGCAGCCGGCGCCCGGCTCAGGCTGATACATCGCAACCTCTCCGGCGTGGATGCCGCGCAAAGCCACAGCCGCGGCTGGGTGTCGACCCTGCGCAAGCTCGACTTTTTCCTCGAACCGAATGCGTCGTTACAGGAATAGATTCACGCTCAACGCGTCGCCCGAACATCTGGCCGGGGCCCCGTTTTTAACCAGGCAAAGGAAACGTTATGCCCAGATTTCTCTATGTATATCATGCCGATCAGCCCATGCGCCCCGATCCCGAACAGGCGGCGGAGGCCATGGCGGCCTGGGGCCGCTGGATGGAAGGTCTTGGACCCAAACTGGTTGATCCGGGCGAACCGGTCGGAATCTCCAAATCCGTGACCAAGGACGGTGTGCTGGACCGGGTCGAAAATGCCGCCTTTGGCTATTCGATTGTCGAGGCGGACACGATGGAGGAGGCCTGCGAAATGGCCAAAGGCAATCCGATGGTGACGGGCGGAGGCTCGGTCGAAGTGGCCGAAGTCATGAAGATCGACATGTAAGCTCAGCGCGTCCGCGATCTCGTCACGCTGCCGCCGCACCGCCCTGCATGGCGGTGAGGCGGGGCGGATTATTCGCCGTAAGGCACCCAGACAGTCTTTACCTCTGTCGCCTGATCCAGAAAGGTCCGGCCCTCGCCATCCTTCCCGGCCCAGTCCCGCGCCATGCCGTTATTGACCCAGACGCGTTTGAGATTGCCAGCGCTCGCCGCTTCGATCTCCTCTGACAGATCGGTGGAGGAAAAGCACCAGACCGCCTCCACATCCAGATGCGCGGCCAGCGTTCCGCCCAGCTCCGCATGGCTGCCGGTCACGATATTGACCACCCCGCCGGGCACGTCGGATGTATCCAGCACCTGGTAGAAATCCGTGGCCGTCAGCGGATAGGCCTCCGACGGCACCAGCACCACCCGGTTGCCCATGGCAATCGCCGGTCCCATGACCGACACCAGCCCCAAGAGCGGTGCCTCATCCGGACAGATCGCCCCGATCACGCCGACCGGTTCGCGCACCGCCAGCGCCATGCCCCGGATCGGCACGGACCGCAGATCGCCCGCGTATTTATCGGCCCAGGCCGCATAGGTGAAAAGCCGCTTCACAGCGGTCTCCACCTCCGTGGCGCCCCCCTTGCCGCCGCACATCGCATCGATCCGGGCGGCGAACTCAGCCTCGCGCGCCTCGAGGTTCTCCGCGATGTAATAAAGGATCTGGGCCCTGAGATGCCCGGTTGTGCCCGACCAGCCCTTTGCGCCCTGCGCCGCCTCCACCGCATTGCGGATATCCTTGCGGCTGCCGATACCGACATGGCCCAGCGGCGTGCCGGACTTGGCATAGATCATCTTGGAATAGCCGCCATCGGGCCGCGCCTGTTTGCCCCCGATGTAGAGCTTTGCCGTCCGGTCCAGCGCCCCGTCGCCGGGCAGATCCATATCGCCCGCGACCGGCAGCACCGGCTTGACGGGCTTGAGCTTCCGCACCGGGCGCAGATAGGCCGACAGCCCTTCCCAGCCGCCCTCGCGGCCAAAGCCGCTCTCCCGCACACCGCCGAACCCGGCCGCCGCGTCGAACATATTGGTCCCGTTGATCCAGACCACGCCCGCGACCAGCTTTGGCGCGATGCCCAGAGCGAGGTTCACATTTTCAGTCCAGACCGAGGCCGCCAGCCCATAGCGCGTGTTATTCGCCAGCGCCACCGCCTCCTCCGGCGTCCGGAAGCTGCAGGAGACGAGGACAGGCCCGAAGATCTCCTCCTGCATCAGCCGGTCCGATGGCGCGAGCCCGGTGATCAGCGTCGGCGGGTAGTAGCATCCCTCTGGAACGTCACAGGCGGCCCGGTATATCTCCCCGCCCGACCCCGCGACCATGCTCCGGATCGTCTCCAGCTGCACGGGGTCCACCACGGCGCCCACATCAATGCATTTGTCCAGCGGATCGCCGACCCGCAGCTTGTCCATCCGGGCCCGCAGCTTGGCATGGAACCGCTCGGCCACGCCCTCCTGCACCAGCAGGCGCGACCCGGCACAGCAGACCTGCCCCTGGTTGAACCAGATCGCATCGACCAGCCCCTCGACAGCAGAATCCAGATCGGCATCGTCAAAGACCACATAGGGCCCCTTGCCCCCCAGCTCCAAAGTCAGCGCCTTGCCCTGTCCGGCGGTTGCCACCCGGATCTTGCGCCCCACCTCGGTGGAGCCGGTGAAGGCCACCTTGTCCACCTCCTCATGGGTCACGATCATCTCACCCACGGCACCATCGCCGGTGACGATGTTGACCACGCCCTTCGGCACCCCGGCCTGACGGCAGATGTCAGCAAAACACAGGGCCGTCAGAGAGGTATATTCCGCCGGTTTCAGCACCACCGTATTCCCCGCCGCAAGCGCCGGCGCCACTTTCCACGCCAGCATCAGCAGCGGAAAGTTCCACGGGATCACCTGACCGCAGACGCCCAGAGGCTCCATCCCCGGCGCCTCCGCCTCCATCAGCTGCGCCAGCCCCGCGTGGTAGTAGAAATGCCGCGCCACCAGCGGCAGGTCGATATCACGGCTCTCCCGGATCGGCTTGCCATTGTCCATCGTCTCCAGCACGGCCAGCAGCCGCGCATGTTTCTGCATCATCCGCGCCAGCGCATAAAGCACCCGCGCCCGCCCGTGCCCGCCCAGCTTGGCCCATTTCGGCTGCGCCCGCCGCGCCGCCGCCATCGCCGCATCGACCTCCTTGGCCGTCGCCTGCGAAATATGCGCCAGCACCTCCCCCGTCGCCGGATTCCGGCTCTCAAAGGTCTCTCCGGTCGCGGTGAACTTGCCGTCGATGAACTGACCGAACCGGCTGCCCTGATCCACGATCCAGGCCAGCGCCTCGCCCGCCGCCTCTGGGGCAGGGCCATAGTCCATGGTCTCGAAGATCTCCTTCACGCCCATCCCGAAATCCCCTTCATCTTTCCAGAAAAACTCAAACGGCCTTCAGCCCGCCGCATGGCGCCACGCCGCCGAATAGGCGCCGGTCACATGGTGTTCCAGCTGCCGCTCTATATCGCCCAGAAGCGACGACGCGCCGAACCGGAACAGGTCCGGCCTCAGCCACCGATCCCCCAGCTCCTCTTTCAGCAGCGACAGGTAGACCAGCGCATCTTTGGCCTTGGAAATCCCGCCCGCCGGCTTGTAGCCCACCCGGAACCCGGTCCGGTCGTAATAGTCCCGGATCGCGCGGATCATAACCAGCGACACGGGCAGGGTGGCATTCACCCCCTCCTTGCCGGTGGAGGTCTTGATGAAATCCGCCCCCGCCATCATGCAGACGAGAGAGGCGCGCGCGACATTGCGCAGGGTCCCCAGCTCCCCGGTCGCAAGGATCGCCTTCACATGGGCCTCGCCACAGGCGGCGCGGAATTCGCGCATCTCGTCATACAGCGCCTGCCAGTCGCCCGACAGCACATGGCGGCGGGAGATCACGATATCGATCTCCTCCGCGCCCGCTTTCACGCTCTCCCCGATCTCTGCCACCCGCAGGTGAAAGGGCGACAGCCCCGCCGGAAACCCGGTGGACACCGCCGCGACCGGAATGCCCGACCCTTTCAGCGCCGCCACGGCCGCCGGCACCATCTCGTGATAGACGCAGACGGCCCCGGTGGTGATCCCGCTCACACCCAGCTTTTCCAGAATATCCGCCCGGACCGGCTGCCGCGCCTTGGCGCAGAGCCGCCGCACGCGCTCTTCGGTATCGTCGCCCGACAGGGTCGTCAGGTCGATCAGCGTGATCGCCCGCAGCAGCCAGGCCGCCTGGTCGTCCTTCTTGACCGACCGCCGCCCCGGCAGGGTCGCACAGCGGCGTTCGATGGCGGATGTATTGGCCTGCGCCGACATGACCCAGTCGAGGTCCAGCGCCATGCCGGGATTGCGCGGCTCCACCATCTGCGGCAGCTGTGCGCTCATCTGTTCGAGCTTGCTCTGCATGATGTCCTCCCGGGTGCTTCCGGCGGCAGCGTTGCACGGGTCCGGCACCTTGGCAAGCGCGCCGCCGGGTCAGGCTGAGGGCAGGTGTTTCGCTGCCAGCGCGGCGAAACCGGCCTCTCTCAGCGCGGTCTGTCGGGTCAGTGTCACCGGCACATGGGCGGCGCTCAGCCCGTGGCCATAGCCCTTGGCCAGCGCCCCCTCGGCGATCAGCACCGCCTGCTGGCCCAGCCAGATCGTCCGGGTTGCCCCGATATCCGCGCCGATCAGCAGCGCGGCTTGTTCCGTCCCGTTCGCAGCATCATGCAACAGCAAGGGCAGCCGTTCCGGCCGGTCGAGCGCCGGGCCGAATCCCTCCCCTGCCTCCGGCAACCCGAGGGCCCCGATCAGCGCGGGCGTGGCACTGCCCTGGATATGGATCACCTCATCGGCAGAAAGCGTCACCCAGAGCGTCGCGCGGTCGGTCACGACCACCGCAACCCCGTCCCAGTTCGGGTTCATCTGGTGAAATCCGATCAGCGCCAGCCGTTCGGGGGCAGGCAGGGGGCCCAGCGGCGGCAGATGCACTGCGCCACCACCCTGCTGCAATACCTCCGGCAGCAGCGGCCCCGGCACGCGGTCCACCGGCACTCCGGCGGCGCCGACATGCAACACATGGGCCGCGCCCTCTGCGCCCCATCTCTGTGCCTCGCCCTCTATGATGCCCTGCCAGCTCATGCCCCGCAGATAGGCGGGGCCGGCCTCTTCGTCAACGCGCGCCGCTCACTCCGCCGCGCGGCGCCCGCCGGTGCCTTCGCCTGTCAGCTCCGCCCAGGCGTCATATTGCGACAGGAAGACACGGCCTGTCATCTCCTGCAGGAAATGCGACCGCTTCAGCCGGTCCATCACCGGGCCCTTCACCTCGCTCAGATGCAGGGTGATGCCCATCTCCCCCAGCCGCGTGTTGATCGCTTCCAGCGTCTCCAGCGCGGACAGGTCGATCTCATTCACGGCGGAACACATCAGCACCACGTTCTTGATCGGCTGCTCGCAGACGACCCGGTCGTAGATCAGGTCCTGCAGGAAGGCCGCATTGGCAAAGTACAGGCTCTCGTCGATCCGCATGGTCAGCAGCGAGGCATCGGTCGTGACGTTGTGACGGTTGATATTGCGGAAATGCTGGGTGCCCGGCACCAGCCCGACCTCAGCCACATGCGGGCGCGAGGTCTTGTAAAGAAACAGCAGGATCGACAGGCCCACACCGGCTGACACGCCAACCTCCACGCCCAGCAGAAGCGTCAGCAGGATCGTCGCGGAAACGGCCGCGAAATCGACCTTATTATAGGTCCAGGCCCGTCTGAGCAGAGAGAAATCGACAAGGCTCAGCACCGCCACGATGATCGTCGCCGCCAGCACGGCATTGGGCAGCAGGTACAGAAGCGGTGTCAGCAGCATTGCCGCCACCAGGATCCCAACAGCGGTAAAGGCACCGGCCGCCGGCGTCTCTGCACCTGCGTCGAAATTCACCACCGACCGGGCAAAACCGCCCGTCACCGGATAACCGCCGGTCAAAGCCGCCGCGATATTCGAGGCACCCAGACCGATCAGCTCCTGATCCGGCTTGATCCGCTGGCGTTTCTTTGCGGCCAGCGTCTGCGCGACCGAGACCGACTCGACAAACCCGATGATGGAGATCAGCAGCGCCGACAGGAACAGCTGCCCCCAGAGCGACGGGGAGAAGGACGGCGCTGTCAGCGGCGGCAGCCCCATAGGCACATCGCCCACGATGCGAACACCTTTCTGGTCCAGCCCGAAAATCGCCACGGCCAGGATTGATACAGCCACGGCCATGACCGGTCCGGCCTTGGCCAGCAGGTCCGCCAGGCGCGGCGGCAGTCCGGCCTTCAGCAAAAGCGGTTTGAACCCTTTTCGGACCCAGAACAGGAACGCGGTTGCCGTGACGCCGATCACCAGTGTGATCACATTCACCTCGCCCAGATGCGCAATCAGGCTTTCGCCCATCTCGATCAGATTATGCCCGGAGGCACTGACGCCGAGAATATGTTTCAGCTGCGAGGTCGCGATCAGGATACCAGATGCGGTTATAAACCCGGCAATCACGGGATGCGACAGGAAATTCGCCAGAAAACCCAGCCGGAACACGCCAAGCGCCAGCAGCATCAGCCCGGAGAGGAAGGCCAGGGTGATGGCCGCGACGATATACTCCGCCGATCCCTGTGCCGCGATATTGCCCGCGGCCGCGGCGGTCATCAGCGACACCACGGCCACCGGCCCGACGGCCAGCGCCCGCGATGTGCCGAAAATCGCATAAGCGACAAGCGGCAGGATCGATGCATAAAGCCCCATCTCGGGCGGAAGCCCCGCCAGAAGCGCATAGGCCAGCGACTGCGGGATCAGCATGACGGTCACAATCACCGCTGCCATCAGATCCGATGTCAGCGTGTTTCGATCATACCCGCGCGACCAGTCGAGGATTGGCAGGTAGCGGCGCAAGGATCGGAATTCGGGCATGGAGGCAACCTGCAATGAATCGGGGCAAAGACATATATAGAATATTGAATGTGTAGGAGCAAGCCCCTCATCGACGTCGTCGCAGCGCCGACAGAAGATGCACGGCTGCGCAGCCGGCATAGGCCAGAACAGCAAACAGAAGCGCGCCGGAATAGCCCAGTGGCGCCGTCATCGCCAGCAGGACCGGCGTCCCTAGCAGATTGCCCAGATTGCCCATCTGGGCCAGCGCGCCATTGGCCAGCGCCTGATCTTCGGGCAGGGGGTTCAGCTGCGGAATGGCGACAAAACTCGCCCCCTGTACCAGCCCTAGAGAGCCGAACAGGGCGATCGCCGGCACAAAGGCTCCGGGCCAGATCGCCATACCCAGCACAGACAGCACCGCCAGGGCCAGCCCCAGCAGCACGATCCGGACCGCCGGGATATGCCGCAAAAGCCGGGCCCCCAGTGTCACGGAGACGATGATCCCTGCCAGCGGCA
This sequence comes from Pseudooceanicola profundi, assembly GCF_050897955.1. NCBI lineage: Bacteria > Pseudomonadati > Pseudomonadota > Alphaproteobacteria > Rhodobacterales > Paracoccaceae > Pseudooceanicola > Pseudooceanicola profundi. The sequence continues at coordinate 2,725,662 of NZ_JBPAXZ010000001.1, forward strand.
TCCAGAAGGACAGCGCATTCCGTGTCGCATCCGGCAGATATGGTGGCAGCACGGTCAGAAGCGCCACGAAGGTCAGCGTGTAAAAGAACCATCCAAGTGCAGGCGCCGCGATCCAGGCAGAGCCGTAGATCCGGGGATGTGAGGCCAGGACCTCTCTGAACGACGGCAGCGGGCGCGGGGTGATCGTGATGGTGCCGCGCGGCAGAGCGATCGCAAGGGCACCTGCCAGCCCCGCCATCAGGGCCGCATGAACAAGGAACAGCGACGCGGGCCCGAACCTGTCGGCAAGCGTCACGCCCGCCCAGGCCATCAGCGCGTAGGTCACGCCAAAATAGCTTCCCCAGAGGGTCATCACAAAGGGCCGGTGCCGGGGCGTAGCCAGCTGAGCAATCAGCGTCGGCAGGGCAACGACAAGCGCGATATGGCTGAGCCCCTCGATCACCCGTGTGACCAACATGACCGGCAGGGGCGGAAAGGCCGACTGCAGGGTCGAGATCACCGCACCCAGCAACAGCGCCCGGATCACGACACGCCGGAACCCGATCTGTGCCACCAGCATCCCCGCGACCAGTCCCGTGGCCACCCCGGTCAGCGAAATGACCGACAGAAGGAAACCGACGCCCGGCCCGGCCCCCGGGTAGATCGCCCGAATTTCCGGAAAAATTACCGAGATTTTGGCAAATTGCGCGGCCGCCGTCATGCCCGCCAGAAGCAGCAGGCCCAGCAGGACCACGGGAGACCGGTCAGACGTCACGGCATCGCACCTTTTTAGCGCCCAAGGCCGACCTGGACCGCCGGGTGCACGCCGGCGCCACCCCTATCACAGCTCCAGCTCTTTCCGAATTGCATCGCTATGGGCGCCGCGCTCTGGCGCCTCCTTCGGCGGCCCCGGTTTTTTGCCATCGAACCGGGGCGCGGCGGCGGCCTGCAGCACGTCTCCCTGACCGAACCAGACCTCGCGGGCCGCCATATGCGGGTCCCGTTTGCTGTCGCGCGGGGGCAGAACCGGGGCGACACAGGCGTCCAGCCCGTCAAAAAGATCGTCCCAGTGCCGCCGCGGCTGGCCTGCAAATATCTCTTCCAGCCGCCGCGCGAGCCGTGGCCACAGGGGCTTGTCATTCTGTCTCATAAATTCGGGGTCTTCGGACAGGCCCAGCCGGTCAAGGAAAATTGCGTAGAACTTCGGCTCCAGCGCCTGAACCGCGATATAGGCGTCATCGGCACATCGGTAACTGCGCGACCAGTGCGGCCCGTCGAGGCGGCTCTGGCCCCGGGCCGTCACGGTGCCACCGACCGAGGCCATGGACATCAGCAGGTTCATCATATGCGCCGAGCCATCGACGATCGCAGCATCGACCACGGACCCCACGCCGGTGTCCCGCGCGCGGATCAGCGCGGCCAGCATACCGATGACAAGGTACAACGCGCCGCCACCGATATCGCCCACCAGCGTCGCGGGCGACATCGGCGGCGTCCCCGGAAGCCCCGAATACCACAGCGCGCCCGACAGGCCGATGTAGTTCAGATCGTGCCCGGCCTGCGTCGCCCGCGGCCCGTCCTGCCCCCAGCCGGTCATCCGTCCATAAACAAGTCTGGGGTTCAGCCCCCGCACATCATCGGGGCCAAGACCCAGCCGCTCCATCACGCCCGGCCGCATCCCCTCGATCAGCCCGTGGGCCGAGGCGATAAGCTTTTTCGCTACCTCCAGATCGGCGGGATCCTTGAGATCGAGCAGGATTGACCGTTTCCCCCGGTCCAGCGGATTGGCCGGCTGGTCCCGGCGCGCAGCTGGTGTAGAAGGCCGGTGGATCACGATGACCTCTGCTCCCAGATCGGCCAGAGTCATCGCCGCAAACGGGCCCGGGCCGATCCCCTCGATCTCAATAATTCGGATACCGTCGAGCATGCTGCCTCCCGCCTCGCCTTCCCGCGATTAGGGACGATCGTGCCGACGGCTGCAAGGTCCGAGGACAAGCGGGCGCAATTGCGCAGCATTCGGATCGCCGCAGGGACAGCGCCTCGGCACTGTGGCGATACGTACATTGAAGGAGCTGTCAGATGACCTTTCACATCCATCCCCTGCCGACGGACATGGTAACCGCCCTCCGCAAGGGCGGGACCGACGCCTACGGGCAGAAACCGGAACATGCGATCAGCGATGGCAAGGCGAACCCCTGCCGACATTGCCTGCAGGATATCCCCGAAGGCGCCGGCATGCTGATTCTAGCCCTGCGTCCATTCGCCGACCCGCAGCCCTATGCGGAAACCGGCCCGATCTTCCTCTGTGCCGACGACTGCGACGCCTGGAGCGGCGGGGATGACGAAATCCCGCCAATCCTTCAGACGTCCCCCGATTACCTGATCAAGGGCTATTTCGGCACCGAACGGATCGCCTATGGCACGGGCCGCATCGCGCCATCGACAGAACTGGCCCCGGCCATCGCCGCCATTTTCGAACGAGAAGATGTAGATTTCGTTGATATCCGCTCAGCCCGGAACAATTGCTTTCAGGCCCGGGCGCGGCGCGCCTGAAAGCTGCTGGCAGGACCGGCCTGGGACTTGCCCGCCCCGCGCCTTTCGACCATATTGCGGCCCAGCATGGCCGATTGCGAAAGGATGTGGCTCATGGCACTTGATGCCCCGGAAACAAAAATCGTCGAGACCCGCAAGGTGTGTTGCGATGGTGGAGAAGGCGCGCTTGGCCATCCCCGCGTCTGGCTGACCATCCCGGAGGAGACCGGCTTTGTCGAATGTGGCTATTGCGATGCGAAATACGTGCTGAAGGGCTTTGAAGGCACCGCCTGACCCTACATAGTATCGGACGTTCTTCGGGCGGCTTTTCTTAGGTGAAAAGCCGCCTTTTCCATTTGTGAGGGAAGGCCGGCTTGCGGGCGTCGCATTTTTCAATCAAACGTTTGATGGAAAAATTTAGGACTCACCGGATCCCGCCATGACGTCGTCGACAACTACCGACAGCCCCACCGCAATTCGCCGCCGTCGCGAAGTGGCAGAGGCCGCCCGTGCCGAGATTGCGGAAAAAGGGTTCGAAGGCCTGCGTATGCGCGATGTGGCAGAGCGTGCAGGTATTAACGTTGCAACGCTGGACTACCACGTTGGCGGCAAAGAGGGGCTGATCGCGGTCATCGCCGCCTCCATCGTCGAGGATTTCAGGGCGCAATACGATCAGGCTCCCCGTGACGACATGACGGCCGCCGAAGGGTTGTTGCAGGAAATGCGGGATTTCCGGTCAATCCGGCTGTCCAGACCCGACATCCATCCCGTCATGGCGTCCCTGTCACGCCGCGCGCCCAACGATCCGGCCATTGCGCGCCATATCCTGCCGCTGAAACAGCACTGGCTGACGGTCATTGAAACGCTCATGACCAAAGGCCGGGAAGATGGGTCTCTGCGGGCCAATATCGATCCGCCCGCCGCGGCGCGCACCTTTATCATGTCTCTGGTTGCCCTCGGCTCGCCCGAGCAATCTCACCTCAACTTCCGCCAGCATGCCGCCGAGATCCTGCGCAGTTACGCGACGGACCCCGACCCGCTTATCGAAGGACTCCCCGAATGACTGACACGACCGCAAATTCCGTCCCGGACGACCTGCCCATCCATGAGACGATCACGAACCGCACCCGCTGGGCGGCCTTCCTGACGATCCTGATCGCGCAATTCATGAACCTGATCGACGTGACCATCGTCAACGTCGCGCTGCCCTCGCTCCAGCACGGGCTGGGCGCCACAGAAAGCCAGATCGAATGGGTCGTGGCGGGCTATATCCTTGTCTTTGCCGTGGGCCTGCTGCCCATGGGGCGCTACGGCGATATTGTCGGGCGCAAGCGCCTTTTCCTGATCGGCGTCGCGGGTTTCACGCTCGCCTCCGTCCTCTGCGGCGTCGCGCCCAATATCGACGCGCTGGTCGCGGCGCGGCTGCTCCAGGGTGCAGCCGGGGCGGTGATGATGCCGCAGGTCATGGCCATTGCGCAGACCCTTTTTGCGCCCGGTCAGCGGGCCGGGGCCTTCTCGCTTTTTGGTCTGACGGCGGGCCTTGCATCGGTCACCGGCCCGGTTCTGGGCGGAACGCTGATCCAGGCCGATCTCTGGGGTCTGGGCTGGCGTCCGATCTTCCTCATCAACCTGCCGATCGGGCTTTTTGCCCTGATCGCTGCGGCCCGCCTGCTGCCCGACCTGCCCGGCAACCGAAGCCTGCGCAACGACTGGACCGGGATTGGCATCGTCGCCCTGTCGCTGCTGGCGCTAGTCTTTCCGCTGGTCGAGGGGCGCATGCTGGGCTGGCCCGTCTGGTGCTTTGTCATGATGGCCGCCTCCGTCCCGCTGTTCGTCGGCTTTGTCCTGTGGGAGGCGCGGCAGGAACGTCTGGGCCGCCCGCAGGTGATCCCGACCAGCCTGATGCGGGCCTGGAACTTTGCCCTCGGCAGCGGCATGTCGATGATCTATTTCTCGGCCCTTCCGGCGGTCTTCCTCGTGCTCGCGCTCTTCCTGCAGCTGGGCTACGGGCTCAATCCGCAGCAGTCGGGCCTGGCCACCGTGCCCTTCCCGCTGGGCGTGCTGATCGGCTCCATCGCCTCGGGCCGGCTTGGCGCGCGCTGGCTGAAACAGCGCATCGTCACGGGGCTGGCCCTGCTCTTTCTCGGCATGTTCTGGATGCGCAGCATCGTGCTGGGCACCGGGACAGAGATCGACACGACCACGCTCATGCCGTGTCTCTTCATGGCGGGTGTTGGCCTCGCGCTCTCCATCGCGCCGCTGTTCCAGACCATCCTCGCCGGGGTGCCGGTCAAGGATGCGGGCGCCGGGTCCGGCGCGCTGCAGTCGATCCAGCAGGCGGGCGGCGCGCTTGGCATCGCGGTTGTCTCCCAGATCTTCTTTGCCACGCTGGGCACAGCCCAGGCTGCGGGGGTGGAGCAACATGCCGCCTTTGTCGATGCCCTGTCGACGGCCATGCTCTACAACCTCACGGCCTATGTCGTCGTGGGGCTGGCGGCGCTGCTGCTCAAGGCCCCGGCGATGCCCGCCAATGCGCCCCAGATGGCGGCGCCGGTGCTGGAATAACCCTCCGGACGGGCCGCCCCGCGCGGCCCGTTTCCCCCGGCGCGATTTCGCGCTAGGCATCGGGGACGCCTGAGAGTTTCCCCGATGCCGCTCCCCGCCGACATGCCGCCCGACACGCCCGACCTGTCCCCCGCCGGAGGCCAGCGTGCCCGGACCGTCACCGTCCTCGGCATCGTCATGATCCTGTCCTGGGGCAGCAGCTTCTACCTCGCCGGGGTCTTCTTCGGCCCTATGGCGGAACAGACCGGCTGGCCTATGCCCTGGATATCCGCTGGCTTCTCTCTTGGCCTGCTGATCTCCGGCCTCTGTTCGCCAAAGGTCGGCACATTGATCCAGCGTCACGGCGGCCGTCGGGTTCTGGCGGCGGGCATGCTGGCGCTGGCCGCCGGGCTGACGCTGATGGCGCTGGCCCCCAATATCTGGGTCTACCTGCTGGCCTGGGCTGTCACCGGGCTGGGCATGGCTGCAGGGCTTTATGATGCGGCCTTCTCCGCACTCGGGCGCCTCTATGGCAGCGGCGCACGCAGCGCCATCACCCTGCTGACCCTTTTCGGCGGCTTTGCCAGCACCGTCTGCTGGCCCGTCTCTGCCCTGCTGGTCGAGGCGCTCGGCTGGCGTGGCGCCCTGCTGGTCTATGCCGCGACGCATCTCATTGTGACCCTGCCGCTCTGCCTGCTGGGGATCCCGCGCGCTGAAACCCCCTTCGACATCGCCAAACCCGACGCTGGCGCGCGCCCGCCGGGCCTCTATACCGACCCGCGGTTCTGGATCATCGGCCTCTCCGGCGCGCTGCTCGCCACCATTGCCACCATCCTGACCACGACCCTGATCCCGATCCTCGTCTCGCAGGGCGCGACCATGGCCGTCGCGGTCGGCATCGGCACGCTGATGGGCCCGGCGCAGGTCGGCGCCCGCCTGCTGGAAATGGCGGGCCGGGGCCGTCATCATCCGGTCTGGACCATGGCCGCCTGCACGGCGCTGGTCGCCGCGGGCATCTGGGCGCTTGGCGCCGGGATGAACTTTGCCATGGCCATCGTGGCCTTCGGCATGGGCAACGGGCTCTGGTCCATCGCGCGCGGCGCCCTGCCGCTGGCGATCTTCGGGCCCGGCGACTATCCCCGGATCATGGGCCGGCTGGCCCCCATGTCGCAGATCGCCTCCGCCTCCGGTCCCTGGATCGCGGGGGCGCTGATGGCGGGCTACGGGGCAGGGGGCACGTTGCTGGCCCTGTCGGTCCTCGCCCTGCTGCCGCCGCTCATGGCGCTGGCGCTGGCCATGACCCTGCGCCGGGGCTGATCCGCAAACTCCGGGTGGCGGGCCGTCCCCGAACATGGCAGAACCTCCGGGACCACGACATCGGAGGCCAAGATGACCCAACAGTTCGGCAAGGGCTGCCACCTGCACCTGATCGACGGATCGGCCTTCATCTTCCGCGCCTATTTCCAAGCCGTGAATAGAGATGCCAAATACAATTCGCGGTCCGATGGGTTGCCAACCGGCGCGGTAAGTTTGTTCTGCAACATGCTTTGGTCACAGATCTCAAAGAACACAGGCCCCGATGCGCCGACCCACGTCGCCGTGATCTTCGACAAGGGCAGCCATACCTTCCGCAATGACATGTACGACCTCTACAAGGCCAACAGGGAGGCGATGCCCGAAGACCTGCGCCCCCAGATCCCGTTGACCCGGCAGGCCACAATCGCCTTCAACATCGCCTGCAAGGAGCTGGAGGGCTATGAGGCCGACGACATCATCGCGACCCTGTCCTGTCAGGCCCGTGACGCGGGGGGCCGGGTTACCATCATCTCCTCGGACAAGGACCTGATGCAGCTCGTCGGCGACGGGGTGGAGATGCTGGACGCGATGAAGAACCTCCGCATCGACCGCGACGGCGTCTTCGAGAAGTTCGGCGTCTTTCCCGACCGTGTGGTCGACGTGCAGGCGCTGGCGGGCGACTCGGTCGACAATGTCCCCGGCGCGCCCGGCATCGGTATCAAGACCGCCGCGCTTCTGATCAACGAATACGGCACGCTGGAAGACCTTCTCGACCGCGCCGGAGAGATCAAGCAGCCCAAGCGCCGCGAAACCCTGATCGAGAACCGCGAACAGATCGAGCTGTCCAAGAAACTCGTCCAGCTCGACTGCGAAACCCCGCTCGACTTCACCCTCGACGATCTCGAAGTGAAGGATCCGGACCCCGACACCCTGCTCGGCTTCCTCAACGAGATGGAGTTCCGCACCCTCACCAAACGCATCGCCGATCAGATGGGGGTGGAGGCCCCCGCCCTGCCGGAGGTCAACACAAAGGGCGGCGAAGATGCCCCCGAAACGGTCGAAATGCCCGCCATCGACCCGTCCAGATACGAAACCGTCACCACCGCCGACCAGCTTCAGACCTGGATCACCCGCATCCGCGAACGCGGCTACGTGGCCGTCGACACGGAAACCACCGGGCTCGACGAGATGAAGGCCGATCTCGTCGGTATTTGCCTCGCCACGGAACCGGGCCTCGCCTGTTACATCCCGTTGACCCACAAGGCGACCGAAGGCGAGGGGCTCTTCGCCTCCAACGAGCTGGTCGAAGGCCAGATGCCGGAGGCTCAGGCGCTCGACATGCTGAAACCGGTGCTGGAGGACGACGCGATCCTCAAGATCGGTCAGAACATGAAATACGACGCCAAGATCCTGAAACGCTACGGGATCACCGTCGCCCCCTTCGACGACACCATGCTGCTCAGCTACGCGCTGAACGCCGGGCTTCATACCCACGGCATGGACACGCTGTCGGACCGCTACCTCGGCCACCAGCCCATCCCGATCAAAGACCTGCTGGGCTCCGGCAAATCGATGATCACCTTCGACCATGTTTCCATCGACAAGGCCACGCAATACGCGGCCGAGGATGCCGACATCACCCTGCGCCTCTGGCAGACCCTGAAGCCGCAGCTGCACGTCAAAAAGGTCACGACTGTCTACGAGACGCTGGAACGACCCCTGTCGCCGGTGCTGGCGCAGATGGAGATGCACGGCATCAAGGTCGACCGCGACACGCTCTCCCGCATGTCCAATGCCTTTGCCCAGAAGATGGCCGCGCTGGAGGCGGAGATCCACGAGCTGGCGGGCGAGACCTTCAACGTCGGCTCCCCCAAACAGCTGGGCGAGATCCTCTTTGACAAGATGGGGCTGGAGGGCGGCAAGAAGGGCAAGACCGGCGCCTATGCCACCGGTGCCGATATCCTCGAAGACCTCGCGACCGAACATGACCTGCCCGCGCGCATCCTCGACTGGCGCCAGCTCAGCAAGCTGAAATCGACCTATACCGACGCCCTGCAGGACCACATCAACCCCGAGACGGGCCGCGTCCACACCAGCTATGTCCAGACCGGCGCCAACACCGGCCGCCTCGCCTCCACCGATCCCAACCTGCAGAACATCCCCGTCCGCTCCGAAGAGGGCCGCCGCATCCGGGAGGCGTTTATCGCCGATGAAGGCAAGGTGCTGCTCTCACTCGACTATTCCCAGATCGAGCTGCGCATTCTCGCCCATATCGCCGATATCCCGGCCCTCAAACAGGCCTTCGACGAAGGTCAGGACATTCACGCCGCCACCGCGTCGGAAATGTTCAATGTCCCGATGGAGGAGATGACGCCAGAGGTCCGCCGCCAGGCCAAGGCCATCAACTTCGGCGTCATTTACGGCATCTCGGGCTTCGGCCTCGCCCGCAACCTGCGCATCCCGCGGGCCGAGGCGCAGGGCTTCATCGACCGCTATTTCGAACGCTTCCCCGGCATCCGCGACTACATGGATGCGACCACGGCCTTCGGCAAGGAACACGGCTATGTCCAGACCCTCTTCGGCCGCCGCATCCATACGCCCGAGATCGACGCCAAAGGCCCCCGCGCCGGCTTTGCCAAGCGCGCCGCCATCAACGCGCCCATTCAGGGCACGGCCGCCGATATTATCCGCCGTGCCATGATCCGCATGCCCGCCGCCATCGAAGGCCTGCCCGCCAAGATGCTGCTGCAGGTCCATGACGAACTGGTCTTCGAGGTCGAGGAAGGCGCAGTAGACGAGGTCACCGCCGCCGCCCGGAAGGTCATGGAAACCGCCGCCGCCCCCGCCGTGCAGATCGACGTGCCGCTGGTCGTCGATGCCGGTCAGGGAAAGAACTGGGCCGAAGCGCACTGACACGCCGCTCCGCCGGCCGCGCCCCGCGTTTCAACTGCGAAAGCAGCACCTGTCACCGGGGGCAGTCAGGGTAACCTGACGCACCCGGACACCCCCCGCACCTGCCCGTAAACCGGCTCAATTCTGAGCCCGCCCCGGCCAACCAAAAAACCGGCCCGCCCCTTCATCTTTCCAAAAATACTCCGGGGGAGTGCGAGGGGGCAGCGCCCCCTCGCTCCGTCCGCCTTAGGGCTTGCGCCGCTTGGGCGGCTGCATGCCCCCGGCCTTCTTGCCGCCCGGCCCCGCTTTCACTGGCTTGCCCGGCGGCGTAAACCGTTTCGACGTGTCAGTGGCGGCGGCCCTCGCAGGCCCGCCCGCCTTCTTTGGCCCGCCCGCAGAGCCACCCGGCTTGCCCTTACCCTTAAATCCGTCCGGCTTTCCCCTGAAACCTTCGGATTTACCCTTGAACCCCTCCGGCTTGCCGCCGCCCGGCTTCCCGGGACCCTTACCACCCTTGTAGGGCTTGCCACCATCGCGGGCCGGGCGGTCGCCGCCCGCACCCTCGCCGGAAGATTTCCACGGCTTGCCGCCCGGCTTTCCACCGGGTTTTCCCGCCGGACCACGGCCGCGCGGACCGTCTTCCTTCCGGTCGCCTTTCCAGGCCGGCTTGTTCCGCTCGCCCGCCGGTTTGCGCGGGCCACGGTCGCCCTCGGGCCGGTCCTCACGTTTCGGCTTCGGATCCGACCAGACCCGCCGCTCGGAGCGCTCTTCGTGCGGCGGACGGGCCGCAGCAGCCGGGGCAGGGGAGGAATCCCGGTCCGCCATCGCTGACGGCTCTTCGCGCGGGGCCCTTGGGGCAGGGGCCGGACGCGGCTCCCGCTTGGGGCCGCGCTCCCGCCCGGGACCACGATCCGCAGGCGGGCCACGACGCTCGCCCCGGTCACGCGGCGGGCCGGAGGGGCGGCCAAGGTCCGGCTCCCCGTCCAGCAGCTTGGCAGCGACGCCATCCTCAATCACGCCGCCATCGCCCAGCGAGGCGACAAAGCTCTCCACCGCCGGCTCGGCGATTTCGACAAAGGTCTCGTCATCGCGCACGCGGATCGCCCCGATCGCGGCCTTCTCCATATTCCCGTGGCGCAGCAGCAACGGCAGCAGCCAGCGTGCCTCCGCCCGGTCATTGCGCCCGACCGACAGCGAAAACCAGCGGCTCGGCCCGAACGGCGCCCGCTCTTTCCGCTCGGCCCGTTCCGGCCGCGTATCGGGATCAGACAGATCCTCCGGCGCCGAATGCCCGGCCCGGAAGAGCCGCAGGAAGGCCGCGGCCACCGCCTCCGGCGACTGTTCCGCCAGCAGGCGCGCGGCAAATTCCGTCTCCGCCTCCGACAGGGGCTCCTGCCAGGACGGATCGCCCAGCAGACGCTCCTCATCCCGCGCCAGAATCTCCTCAGCCTCGGGCGCCGTGGTCCATTCCGCCGCAACCTTGGCGAATTTCAACAGCCGCTCGGCCTTCTTCACCGATTTCGGCGGCACGATCAGCGCCGAGACACCCTTGCGCCCCGCGCGCCCCGTCCGTCCGGACCGGTGCAGCAAAGTCTCCGAATTGGTCGGCAGTTCGGCATGGATCACCAGTTCCAGGTTCGGCAGGTCGATCCCGCGCGCCGCCACATCGGTCGCGACGCAGACCCGCGCCCGCCCGTCGCGCATCGCTTGCAGCGCATGGCTCCGCTCCGTCTGGCTCAGCTCGCCCGACAGGCAGACAACCGAGAATCCCCGGTTGGAAAACCGCGCCGTCAGCCGGTTCACCGTCGCGCGGGTATTGGCAAAGACGATGGCATTCTGCGCCTCGTGATATCGCAGCACATTGATGATCGCATTCTCCGCATCCTGCTGTGCCACCCTCAGCGCCTGATAGGAGATATCGGCATGCTGCCCCTTGTCCGAAATCGTCGTGACCCGCACGGCATCGCGCTGATACTGCTGCGCCAGCGTCACGATCATCGGCGGCACAGTGGCGGAGAAGAGCAGCGTCCGCCGGTCCTCCGGCGCCTCGCCCAGCATGAACTCCAGATCCTCGCGGAAGCCGAGGTCCAGCATCTCATCCGCCTCGTCCAGCACCACGGCCCGGATCGCGGTCAGGTCGAGCGATCCGCGCCGGATATGGTCGGTCAGACGCCCGGGCGTGCCGACGACGATATGCGCCCCGCGCTCCAGCGCGCGCCGCTCGTCGCGCATGTCCATCCCGCCGACGCAGGAGGAGACACGCGCGCCCGCCTTGGAATAGAGCCACTGCAGCTCCCGCATGACCTGAAACGCCAGCTCCCGCGTCGGCGCCACGATCAGCGCCAGCGGGGCTGCGGCAGGCCCGAAAATCTCCGCCCCTTCCAGCAGCGTCTCCGCGATGGCCAGGCCAAAGCCCACCGTCTTGCCCGACCCGGTCTGGGCCGAGACCAGCAGATCGACATGCTGCAATTCGGGGTTCGTCACGGCCTCCTGAACGGGGGTGAGCGTGTCATAACCGCGCTCGGCAAGCGCATCGGAAAGGGTCTGGATCATCTGGAAACCGATCTGCATGGGGCCCCGGGTGCCACGCACCCTCGCCGGCCGGGCCGGGGGAAAGCGCCCCTCTAACGCAATCGGCAGCGTCTGTATATGGGTTTTCGCGCATCCGGCGCGCGGGGCGGGTCGCGCCGTGGCGACACGGGCCCGCAGGCCCGCATCAGGCTTTTGGGGGCGGCAGGGCGAACCCGCCGCATTGCACGTCACACGCTCATGCAGACATATTTCATCTCGAGGTAATCTTCGATCCCGTGGTGAGAGCCCTCGCGACCCAGCCCGGATTGCTTGACCCCGCCAAACGGCGCCACCTCGGTCGAGATGATCCCGGTGTTCACACCGACGATGCCGTATTCCAGCGCCTCGGCCACCTTGTAGACCCGGCTCAGATCCTTGGCGTAGAAATACGACGCCAGGCCAAAGATCGTGTCATTGGCCATGGCGATCACATCATCCACATCCTCGAACTTGAAGAGTGGGGCAAGCGGTCCGAAGGTCTCATCCGTGGCCACCTGCATCTCCTGCGTCATCCCGGTCACGATGGTCGGCGGCAGGAAATTCCCCGCTCCCTGCAACGGCTTGCCGTCGCCCAGAATGACGGAGGCACCCTTGGAAGTCGCATCCGCCAGATGCTCCTGCACCTTGGTGATGGCGTCGGAGTTGATCAGCGGCCCGAGGTCCGTCCCGGCCTCCAGCCCGTCGCCGACCTTCATCTTCTCTACCTTCGCCTTCAGCTTCTCGGCAAAGGCGTCATAGACCCCGGCCTGCACGTAGATCCGGTTGGCGCAGACACAGGTCTGGCCGTTGTTGCGGAACTTGCACATGATCGCGCCCTCAACGGCCGCATCCAGATCGGCATCGTCGAACACGATGAAGGGCGCATTGCCACCCAGCTCCATGGAGCATTTCATCACCTGATCGGCGGCCTGCTTCAGCAGGATGCGCCCCACCTCGGTCGAGCCGGTGAAGGTCAGTTTCCGCACCTTCGGATTCTCGCAGAACTCCTTGCCCGCATCGGACGACCGCGAGGAGGTCACGATCGAAAACACCCCCTTGGGGATCCCCGCACGCTCCGCCAGCACGCCCATCACGAGGGCAGACAATGGCGTCTCCTTCGCCGGACGGCCGACAAAGGAACAGCCCGCCGCCAGCGCCGGCGCGGCTTTCCGGGTGATCATCGCATTGGGAAAGTTCCACGGCGTGATCGACGCCGCCACCCCGATGGGCTGCTTCAGCACCATGATCCGCTTGTCGCGCTGATGGCCGGGGATCGTTTCGCCGTACACCCGCTTGGCCTCTTCCGCGAAGAATTCGATGAAAGACGCGCCATAGGCAATCTCCCCCTTTGCCTCGGCCAGCGGCTTGCCCTGTTCGGCGGTCAGGATCGTACCCAGGTCGTCCTGATGCTCCATCATCAGATCGAACCATTTGCGCAGGACAGCGGCGCGTTCCTTGCCGGTCCAGCTGGCCCAATCCTTCTGCGCCTCATAGGCCTTGTCGATGGCCGTGGCGATCTGCGCGCGGCTCAGATCGGCAACCTTGGCAATCACATCGCCCCGCGCCGGGTTCGTCACGTCGAAGGTGCCCTCGTCGCCCTGCACCCACTCCCCGGCGAGATACGCGGCCTCGACAAACAGCGAAGGGTCCTTGAGAAGGGATTTCAGATCGGTGGACTGGTCAAGCATGGCATCCTCCTTGAATAGGCGGCCCGGCAGAAAGGGGCCGCAGGTTGCGCAGATGTTGGACCACTTAGCGCGGCCTCTGTCCAGTGCCAGCGCTCAGCCGAATTGTGACTTCCAGCAGGGAAAGGGGTCGCCCGCCACCGACTGCGCGGCAAAAACGCCGCGCGCAATGGCCCGCGCCATACAGATCGCCGCCACATGGCCCAGCAGGACCGCATCGGTCAGCGGCGCCTCCATCGGCCGGGCCCCGGTCGCGGCGGCAAAAATCAGATCGCCGTCCATCAATGTATGTGACGGCACCAGCGCCCGAGCAAAGCCGTCATGCGCGGCCACCGCCAGCCGGGTGCACTGCGCCTGGCTCAGCGCGGCATCCGTCGCCACGATCCCGATGGTCGTGTTCTTCTGCAGCTTGCCCATCTTGGTCACCGGCACATGCGGATCGGGATAATCCCGCGCCACGCCGCGCCCGCCGAACTCGACGCCAACTTCCCAGGGCGCGGCCCAGAATTCCGGCCCGTCCCCCACGATGGCCGACCCGATCGCATTGACCGCTACCAGCGCCCCCACCGTCACGCCAGAGGGCAGCACGACCGAGGCAGACCCCAGCCCGCCCTTCAGCTGCGCCGTCAGCGCCCCGGTGCCCGCGCCCTCGGTCCCTATAGAAAATTCCGTCCCGGCAGCGGCCAGCGCCTCACGCCCCAGCCGCTTGTAAGGGTTCTCCGCCCAGTCCTTGTCGCCGCCGTTCAGCAGGTCAAAGATGATCGCCCCCGGCACGATGGGCACGATCATACCCCCGGCATTCAGCCCGCGCCCCATCTCCCGCAGCCCGTCCGCCACCCCCGAGCCCGCGTCCAGCCCAAAGGCAGAGCCCCCCGACAGAACCAGCGCATCCACCTCCTGCACCTGCTTGTCCGGCGCCAGCAGATCGGTCTCCCGCGTGCCGGGCGCGCCGCCCATCACATGCACACCCGCCGTCAGCGGCCCGTCCCCCAGCAGCACCGACACCCCGGTCTTCACCAAGGGGTCCGAGGCATTGCCAACCCTCAGGCCCGGCACATCCGTGATCATATTCGTCTTACCGGGTCGCATGGGGTTCCTCTTCATCTTTCCAGAAATACTCCGGGGGTGAATTGAGCCGCAGGCTCAAGATGGGGCAGCGCCCCCTTCCCCCGCCCGCCGCAGGCGCTCAGATATGCGGCTTCTTCGCCGCCGTTGCCGGATCGCCCGTGTTCGGCTCCCCCGCAGGCTCGATCAGCAGCACCTTGGCCTCCGCCACGGCGCGCGGCCGGTGTTCCATACCCTTCGGCACGACACACAGGTCTCCCACACCTAGCGTCACGCTGTCGCCGCCCTCGCCGTCCAGCACCACCTCGCCCTCCAGGATCAGGAAGAAATCATCCGTATCGGCATGGTGGTGGAACGGGAAGTCGCCCTGAAACTTCACCACCATCACATCGTTGCCATTATACTGCGCCACGACATGCGGATCCCAGTGCGACGAAAACATCGCCAGCTTCTCGTCCAGATTGACCCGTTTCAGACCGCGCATCCCACTCTCCGTTCAAACCATTGACGAGCGGCACAATTCACCCGCGCGTCACCGGGCGCAACCCACGAAATCCGGTGACAGCGGCACGTCCGGGTGCTAGCCAGACAGCAGGCCCGGGCGATGGCGTCGCCCGATCTCCGGCCCGCCCGCCCTGTACGCCGGGGCCCGATCAGGAGAACCTCCCGTGACCACTGCCCCCCTGACGTCCCGCGACCTCAACGGCCGCCCCGCCTATCACCCCGTCCATAACGGCGACAAGGCCCCGCTCCCCTTCGCGGAAATCGAATATGAGGCCCGCCTGCGCACCCTCCGCCGCATCATGGACGACCAGAACATTCAGGCCGTCGTACTGACCTCCATGCATTCGGTCGCCTATTACTCCGGCTTCCTCTACTGCTCTTTCGGCCGCCCCTATGGCCTCGTGGTGACAGAAACCGACTGCGTTACCATCTCCGCCGGGATCGACGCGGGCCAGCCTTGGCGGCGCAGCCATGGCGCCAGCCTCACCTATACCGACTGGGCGCGCGACAATTTCTGGCGCGCCGTCACCCATGTGACGGGCGAGAACCGCGTCATCGGCTATGAGGGCGATCACCTCACGATCACCCAGCGGGACAAGTTGGAGGATTTCCTTTCCCCGCTTGCCCAGATCGACATCGCCCCGCAGGTGATGCGCCAGCGCATGCACAAATCGCCCGCAGAGATCGCCCTGATCCGCGAGGGCGCCCGCATCGCCGATATCGGCGGCTATGCCATCCGCGACGCCATCCGCCCCGGCGCGCGGGAGATCGACATCGCTATGGCCGGCCGCAACGCGATGGAACTGGCGATTGCCGATGCCTTCCCCGATGCCGAATATCGCGACACCTGGGTCTGGTTCCAGTCCGGCCTCAACACCGACGGCGCCCATAACCCCGTCACCGCCCGCCGCCCGGAGCCGGGCGATATCCTGTCGCTCAATTCCTTCCCCATGATCTCCGGCTATTACACGGCGCTTGAACGCACGCTCTTCATGGGCGAGGTCGACGCGGCCAGCCTCGCCATCTGGCAGGCCAATGTGGAGGCGCATGAGCTGGGCATGTCGCTGCTCAAACCCGGCATGTCCTGCGCCGCCATCACCGCGCAGATCAACGACTTCTTCGCGGAGCGTGACCTGCTGCAATACCGCACCTTCGGCTATGGCCACAGCTTTGGCGTCCTCTCGCATTACTACGGCCGCGAGGCCGGGCTGGAGCTGCGCGAGGATATCGACACTGTGCTGGAGCCGGGCATGGTCATCTCGATGGAGCCGATGCTGACCCTGCCGCAGGGCCTGCCCGGGGCGGGCGGTTACCGCGAACACGACATCCTGCTGATCACGGCAGAGGGGAACGAGAATATCACCGGCTTCCCCTATGGCCCGGCACATAACGTCGTCTGACTGGGCCGGGCGGGGCAGGGAAGGGCGCTCAGCTCAGGCGTTTTTCCATCCGCCAGATCCGGATCGGGGCCGGGTCCTGCTCCGTGCCCAGCGGCATCTCTGTCGTGCGGGCACAGCGGAACCCGGTCTTTTCATAGAACCGGCGGGCGCGGTCATTGCCCTCCGCACAGGCCAGCCAGATGTCGCGATAGCCGCGCGCGGCCAGCACCGCCTCCGCATCCGTCATCAACCGCGCCGCAGCCCCCGTGCCCCGCGCCTGAGGTGCGAGGTAGAACTGGGAGATCTCGTCGTCGAGACACAGGTGAAAGCCCATGAGCGCCGCGCCATCCAGAAGCAGACGGAACCCGTCCAGATGCTTGCGGGTCCGCTCGACGAAACTTTCCGGCGTGCGGTGCCGCAGCACCTCCGACGGCACGAGCGCGCCATGCGCATCGTGCCAGGCCGCCTCCCACAGCCGCACAATCGGGCCGATATCCGCCGTGGCCGCCTGTCTGAATGTCATATCCATAGCGCTGTGCTGCCTCTCTTTGCCGACCTGCGCAAGCCCCATGGCCTTCGCCGAAACCGCTGCTACTCTCGCCTGCGGAAATCAGGATCAAGCCATGTCGGACGCACTCACCAACGGCAACCTCTGGACGGCCACTGCGGCCCCGGCGCCGGACCTCTCTCCGCTGACCGAAAACGCCAGCTGCGACCTCTGCGTTATCGGCGGCGGTTTCACCGGCCTGTCGGCAGCGCTGCATGCGGCAGAAGCGGGCGCTCGCGTTATTCTGCTGGAGGCGCATCAGATCGGCCATGGCGGGTCAGGCCGCAACGTCGGCCTCGTCAACGCGGGCCTCTGGACCCCGCCGGAGGAGGTGGAGGCGACCCTCGGCCCCCGCGAAGGTCAGACCCTGATGCAATCCCTGGCAGACGCGCCGGAGCTGGTTTTTTCCCTGATCGCAAAGCACGGCATCACCTGCGAGGCCACCCGCAATGGCACCCTGCACCTCGCCCATTCCGCCGCAGGCCTGCGCGACATCACCGACCGTCACCGCCAGCAGGCCGCGCGCGGCGCCCCGGTGGAATTGCTGAGCGCGGCGGAGACCGCCCGCCGCACCGGCACAACCCGCTTTTACGGCGCCCTGCTGGATCACCGGGCCGGGACGATCCAGCCGCTTTCCTACGCGCGCGGGCTGGCCCATGCGGCGCGGCGGGCGGGGGCGGTGCTGCACGACCGATCTCCGGTCAGCGACATCCGACATGACGGCGGCAGCTGGGTCATCCATGCGGGCAATGTGACCGTGCAGGCGGGGGCCCTGATCCGCGCCACCAACGGCTATCACGAAGGGCCGGGGGGGCCGGATCTGATCCCCATGGGGTTCTGCCAGTTCGCCACCGATCCGCTGCCCGGCACGGACCATATCCTGCCAGGCGGGGAGGGATGCTGGGATACGGCGACCGTCATGACCTCCGTCCGGCGCGATCAGGCGGGACGGCTGCTGATCGGCGCCATCGGGCGGCTCGACCATCCCGGCGCGACCCTGCACCAAGGCTGGGCGCGCCGGATGATGCGCCGCCTCTACCCGGAGGTTAAGGCAGAGTTCCGGCATGGCTGGTGGGGGCGCATCGTCATGACCGCCGACCACATGCCCAAGATCGAAAGCCTGGGCCCCAATGCGCTGGCCGCCTATGGCTATGCCGGGCGGGGCATCGCGCCCGGGACGCAGTTCGGCCGGGCCATGGCGCAGGCGCTGATCGGCGGGCAGGGTGCCGCGCTGCCGGTGGCGCCCTCGGGGCCACGGTCGGAGATGCTCACAAAGGCCAAAGGACTGGGAATCGAGGCGGGCGCGCTGCTCTGGCACACCGCCAAGGCACGCGTGTGATCACACCTGGTCAGAGCCGGATCACGTAATCCTTCCGGGTCGTCTCCAATACCTCCCAGGTGCCTGCGAACCCGGGTGTAATGACAAAGGCGTCGCCCGGGCCCAGCTCGACCGGCGCGCCGCCATCCTCTGTCACTACCGACCGGCCCGTGAGCAGCCGGAAGTATTCCCATTCGGTGTAGGAGATGCGCCATTTTCCCGGCGTCGCCTCCCAGACCCCGCAATAGAGCCCGTCGCGCTCCTCCTGGTTCCAGGTCGTGAAAACCGGGTCACCGGAAATCACCTTGGCGGGCGCGGGTCTCTCCACCTCTCCCGGGCCGTCGGCGGTCACGCGGTATATCGTCATCTGGTTCCACCTTTCTGAGTCACCCGGGTCAGACTGCCCGGCGCGTCATGCCCCCGCAAGCCGCGACTTTCCTGCGCAGGTGGGAAAATCCCGGGGACAGGGCTATATCCACCCCGTTGCCCAGAGGATGAGTTTCCACTAGGCCGGAAAGCAGGCCGGTCAGCGCAGGACGAAGACGCATGTATTACATCAAATGGATCATCTACCTGATCATCTTTGCCGTGATCGCGGCCTTTCTGCATTACACGCTGCCGCAGCATGACGTGGTGCGGATCACTGATACCTACGCCAAGCGGATGGATGTTGGCGAAAACCCGATGTTCTGGGCGCGCGGCGATGCCGGGACCGCGGCGGGGCAGGTCAATCGCGAGGTCTTCTTTATTCAGTCGGTCAACCGTGACGGCAAGCCGCGCGTCTACCGCAATGAGGATACCGGCTGGGGCTGGCCGCCCTATTTCAAATTCGACAATTCCAACCTGCAGACCGAGGCGACGGATCTGAAATCCACCAAGGAAGCGCCGCAATGGGTCAAGGTCACCCATTACGGCTGGCGGATGGAGCTTTGGACGGTCTTCCCGAACGCCATTTCGGTCAAGGCTGTGGCCGATCCGGATGCCAGGATCATCCCCTGGCTGAATATCGTGATCCTGCTGACCATGTTTGCGATCTTCTGGGCCATCCGCGTGCGGGTTCTGCGGTTCTGGGAGCGCCGCTTCGGCGGCTGACCGGATTTACGCCCAATAGATCCGGGCGCCCGGCGCCCGGTCGTCATCAAGGAAAAACTCATCAAGCTGCGGCGGCGCGATGCCGGCCTCCTGAAGTTGCACATGCGCCTGACCCCGGTGATGGATCTGATGCTGGAAAAGATGCAGCAGCAGCATATCCACCCGCTCCGTCACCTCGGGATCATGCGCGCGCTCCGTCCGGACGCGGGATAGGGCCCGGGTCTCCGCCAGGGCAGCGCAAAAGGCGATGAGTCGGTCGTCCGCCTCTGCCTGCAGCGCAGCGAGGGTCTGGGGATCCGCGACCTCTGCCCGGTCATAGACACGGCGGCCACGGCCGCCTTCCTGAAGTGCATCGATATAATAGAGATCGACCTCGTAAATATGGTTCATTGTCGCTTGCAGCGACGGGAAGAAGCCGGGGCGCGGGGCGGCAAAACCCGTGGTGTCGAGCGGGGTCATGGCGGCATAGAGCGTGGCATTGGCCCATGCGTTGTTCTGGGCCATGCGGAGGAAGGGGGTCATCGGGCTCACCCTTTTAAACGGAGGCGCGGGCGGAGGCGGGGGATGCCTCCGGCGGGAGTATTTCCGGAAAGATGAAGGGGGGCGGGCGCGCTGTCCAGCCCCGGGCGGCGTCAGAAGTCGACGGTTACACCGGGCAGGTTGAGCGCCTTGATCAGGTCGCGCAGCTCCTGCCGTGCGGCCACATTGGAGATATTGAGCTGTTGAACGCCGATATCCTTAAGGTCGAGCAGGGTCAGGCCGCGCGGGAAAAGCTCTCTGAAAATGACACGTTCGTTGAAGCCCGGGATGACGCGGAACCCGATGCGTTTGGAGAGGCGTTCGAGAGCCTTTTCCATCTTGGCCTTGTTGACCATCTGCTGGGCGCCGAGGCGGTTGCGCAGGACAACCCAGTCGATCGGCTTGAGGCCGGCCTGGGCGCGCAGCTGCCGCGCATTCCAGACCATTTCGGAATAGACCGAAGGCCCGAGGATCCGCTCGCCATCATTGTCGATATGCGCCAGCAGGTCGAAATCGATGAAACTGTCGTTGAGCGGGGTGATCAGCGTATCCGCGAGGCTATGCGCCACCTGGCTGAGCCGTGTATGTGAACCGGGGCAGTCGATCAGCACAAAATCCGACCGGGTTTCCAGATCCGAGATCGCGGCTGAGAGCCGGTGATCATAGGGGTTTTCACCCGGCTGGAGCCTGTCCTTGTCAACTTCGGGGAGCTCGGAATATTCCGGCGTCGGGAGGGTAAGATCCTGTTTCTTCAGGAATGTCTCTCTGTTGGAGACATAGCGCCCGAGCGTTTTCTGCCGCAGGTCCAGATCCAGCGTCGAGACCTTGTGGCCCATGCGCGACAGGGCCGTCGCCACATGCATGGACACGGTGGATTTGCCCGCGCCGCCCTTTTCATTCCCCACGACTATGATATGCGCCAAATTCTGACCCCCGGATGCCCCGCCTGTCGCGGGATGTTCTGCTGCTGCCACTATATGTTGCGTCCCTTATCGTGAAAAGGGGCAGGCGTACAATGACCCGAAGGTTGTTGCGAATGCGTGACCCGAGCGTGCCATGTTTGCGCTCTGGCCTTGATCTGGCGGCGGAAGCGCATGGTCGAATCAAAGCGCCCATGCTAGGTCTGGGGTCATGCTGAGACCCGACCCCAATATAAGCGATATCCGTCCTGTCATCCGGCAGCTCGACGAGGCTGCGATCAACCGGATTGCGGCGGGGGAGGTAGTGGAGCGCCCGGCCTCTGCCGTCAAGGAACTGCTGGAGAATGCGCTGGACGCCGGGGCCAGCCGGATCGAGGTCACGATTGCCGATGGCGGCAAGGGGCTGATCCGGGTCCGCGACGATGGCTGCGGGATCGACGGCGACGCGCTGCCGCTGGCGCTCTCGCGCCATGCGACATCGAAGATCGACGGCTCTGACCTGCTCAACATCCATACCTTCGGCTTTCGCGGGGAGGCACTGCCGTCGCTGGGCGCGGTCGGCCGTCTGCGCATCACCTCCCGCGTCGCTGGCGCGCCTGCGGCGGAGATTGCGGTCAGCGGTGGCCGGATGGAGCCGGTGCGGCCCGCGGCCCTGTCGGCGGGCACGGTCGTCGAGCTGCGCGATCTCTTCTACGCCACGCCCGCCCGGCTGAAATTCCTGCGTACCGACCGGGCAGAGGGGCAGGCGGTCACCGATATCGTCAAGCGGCTCGCCATGGCGGAGCCCTATGTCGGCTTCACCCTGCGCGATGCGACGGGCGGCGGCGAGGGCCGGGTGGTCTTCCGCGCCGATCCCGAAAGCGGCGACATGTTCGACGCTTTGCACGGGCGGCTGGCCGCGATCCTCGGGCGCGAGTTCGCCGAGAATTCTCTGCGCATCGATGCGGAACGGGAAGGGCTGCACATGACCGGCTATGCCGCCCTGCCGACCTATTCGCGCGGCGCGGCAGTGGCGCAGTTCCTGTTTGTGAACGGGCGGCCTGTCAGGGACAAGCTGCTGACCGGCGCCCTGCGCGCGGCATATATGGATGTGCTGTCGCGCGACCGGCACCCGGCGGCCGCGCTCTTTATCGACTGCGATCCGGAGCTTGTGGACGTCAACGTGCATCCCGCGAAATCGGAGGTGCGGTTCCGCGATCCGGGCATCGCGCGAGGGCTGATCGTCTCGGGCCTGCGCCATGCTTTGGCGGGGGCGGGGCACCGGGCCTCCTCGACCGTGGCCGAGGCGACGCTGGGGGCGATGCGGCCTGAACCGGTGGCACCGAGGGTCTACCAGATGGACCGGCCCTCCCTGCAGGCCCGAACTGTCAGCTATCAGGGGCAGGCGCCCGAGGCCTTTGCCGGGTTTTCCGACCTGCCATCGGTGCGGTATGAACCTGCGCCGGAGCCGGTTGCCGAAGACATTGCCCCGCTGGAAAGCTACCCGCTGGGCGCCGCCCGCGCGCAGGTGCATGAGAATTACATCATCGCCCAGACGGAACGCGGCATGGTGCTGGTTGATCAGCACGCCGCCCATGAACGACTGGTCTATGAAAAGCTGAAGGCGCAAATGGCCGAACGTGGCGTCGCGGCGCAGGCTTTGCTCATTCCTGAAATCATCGAACTCTCCGCCGGGGACTGCGCCCGGCTGGAAGAGGCGGCGGAAGCGCTCTCCGTCCTCGGTCTGACCATCGAACCCTTCGGCGGTACTGCCGTGGCGGTGCGGGAAACTCCCGCGATCCTGGGAGAGGTCGATGCCAGGGCGCTGGTCCTCGACATCCTCGACGAGCTGGCCGATGCCGGCGACAGCACGACGCTCAAGGCCCGGATCGACGCGATCCTCAGCCGCGTGGCCTGTCACGGCTCCATCCGCTCCGGCCGCCGGATGCGGGTGGACGAGATGAACGCGCTCCTGCGGGAGATCGAGGCCACCCCGCTCTCGGGCCAGTGCAACCACGGCCGCCCCACCTATGTTGAGCTGAAACTCTCTGATATCGAACGGCTGTTCGGACGCACATGATCCAGATCGGCACCACCACCCTTGACCTGAACGACCCCGTCACCCTGGCCCTGCTGATCGGCGGGGCGCTGGCGCTGCTGATCGTCATCCTGCTGATCGCCGCCCTGCGCGGCGTGTCGCGCACCGCCCGCGCGTCGGAGCCGCTGATCTATCAGATGGACCAGCTGGGCCGCGCCGTCGAAGGCCTCGGCCGGGGGCAGGAGCAGCTGACGGGCGGTCTGACCTCCGTCTCCAACGCGCAATCCACCGGACAGGCGCAGGTGCTGCAGGCGATGGAAACGCGCCTCGCCGCCGTCCAGCAGCAGATGAGCGACCGCCTGCACGAGAATGCGATGAAGACCGCCCGCGCCATGACCGACATGCAGGAACATGTGAACAAGCAGCTCATGGGCGGGTCGGAAAAGACCACCAAAAGCCTGACGGAGCTGCAGGCGCGCCTCGCCACGATCGACAAGGCGCAGGAGAATATCACCAAGCTGTCGGGCGATGTTCTGTCGCTTCAGGACATTCTGTCAAACAAGCAAACCCGTGGCGCCTTTGGAGAAATCCAGCTCAACGACATCGTCTCCAAGGCGCTGCCAAAGGACAGCTACACGCTGCAGGCGACGCTGTCGAATGGGAAGCGGGCGGATTGCATGATCCATCTGCCCAACCCGCCGGGCCCCATCGTCATCGACGCGAAATTCCCGCTGGAGGCCTATGAGGCCCTGCGCAACGCCGCCACGGAGGCGGAGGCCCGCGCCGCCGGTCAGCAATTCCGCGCCTCCGTCAAAGCGCATATCAAGGCGATCTCAGAGAAATACGTGATCGAGGGCGAAACCGCCGATGGCGCGCTGATGTTCCTGCCGTCGGAGGCCGTCTATGCCGAGCTGCACGCCAATTTCCCCGACGTTGTGCGCGAAGGGTTCAACGCCCGGGTCTGGATCGTCTCTCCTACCACCTGCATGGCCACGCTGAACACGATGCGCGCCATCCTCA
This sequence comes from Pseudooceanicola profundi, assembly GCF_050897955.1. Taxonomy (NCBI): domain Bacteria; kingdom Pseudomonadati; phylum Pseudomonadota; class Alphaproteobacteria; order Rhodobacterales; family Paracoccaceae; genus Pseudooceanicola; species Pseudooceanicola profundi. Next base: position 2,749,521 of record NZ_JBPAXZ010000001.1, read on the forward strand.
AGGATGCGCGGATGCGCGAACAGGCGGGCGCCATCCGCAATATGCTGCGCCAGCTGCACCGCGATGTGGAGATCGTGGTCGAGCGGGTGCAAAAGCTCGACACCCATTTCGATCAGGCCCGGCGCGACGTCGAAGGGATTGGAATCGCGGCGGAGCGGGCCGGCAAACGCGCCGCCAAGCTCGACAATTTCGATTTCGAGGAACTGGCGCCCGAGGATACGCTGGAACAGGATGCAGGCGCAGCCGTCGCCCGCTTGACCGCCGCCCGCGATTAAATCTTGAGGAAGGGCTGCGCCAGACGCGGCAGCAGCGACCGGAACCGCAAGGGCGCATCCGTGGCGGCCAGACAGATGCAATCCGCCCCGGCCTCCGCAATCGGCTGATGCTCCAGATCCTCGTTGGCCACTTCCACATCGCCCCGCCCGAAGCGGTCGGTTTCATCGGCAAAGGCACCCTGCAGAACCATCGTCAGCTCCGTCCCGCGATGCCCGTGATCGGGTACGGCCGCCCCCGCCGGAATAAACAGCAGCCGGGCAGAGGCCGCTTTGGACGTCGGCAGGATCGCCTGCCGGACCCCGCCGCCAACCGCCCGCCAGCGGATCGCATCCACATCGCCGCCAACATAATCGCGCAGGGGCTGGGGCAGGACGCCCGGCGCCGGCCGCGCCGCAATCGGCCCGACCTCGTCATCCAGACGTGCCAGACACAGGTCCAGCGACCCCTCCGCCAGCGTCACGCCCGCCTCTTCCAGCATCGCGCCGCCAACCGATTCGTAGCTTTCCAGCGCCGCGCGGCAGGTGTCGCACATCGACACATGCGAGGCGACGACAAGGTTGAAGGCCTCGGGCAGGGTGCCCGCCGCATAGCCGATCAGCAGCTCTTCCGTGAGATGATGTTTGATACCGTCCATAATCTTAATCCATCGCGTGGCGCAGTTTCTCCAGCGCCAGTCTGATCCGCGATTTGATCGTGCCCAGCGGCAGACCCGTCATATCGGCGATCTCCCGATGCGACAGGTCGCCGAAATAGGCCTTCTCGATCAATTCACGTTGTTTCGCAGGCAGGGCGGCCAGCGCCTTGCCCAGTTGTTCACTCTCCTGCTGCAGCTCCAGCTCCGCCTCCTGCGGCAGGTCGGGCTCCGGCCCCCAGCCAAGGTCTTCGGGCTCCGGTCGCCGGTCGCGGCGCAGCAGGTCGATCCGCCGGTTCCGCGCGATCGTGAATATCCAGGTCGCCACAGAGGCGCGGGAGGCATCGAACTGATGCGCCTTCCGCCAGACCGAGACCATCACATCCTGCGCACAATCCTCCGCCACCGAAGGCTCGGCACCCGACTTGATCAGGAACCCTTTCACCCGGGGCGCGAAATGCGCAAAGAGCCGGGCGAAGGCGGCGCGGTCGCGGGCATCGCGGATCAGGTGTATTTCCTCGATCCACGTCTTCATCTGCTTTGCGCCGTTCTGCGCCGTCACCAGCGTATGCCCCTTTTCCCGTGCCTGCGTTCTAACACGCGGCGAGCTCAGGGGCGAGGCTGCCCCACGGGGTTGTGTGGTCACTTGCTGCAACATGTCCAGACTACGCCGCCCGGGCGCAACCGGATCACTTGCGACCGCAGAAAAGATTTTTTCCTGCCGGTGCATCCGTTTGGCGACGGGGCACGTAGCTCTTATGGATCGCAAAGATAAAGGACGACCCATGCCATTTGAATCCCCGCGTGTCGCGCGTCGCCGCATCGCTATTATTGGCGCTGGTATCTCAGGCCTCGGCGCGGCCCTCATGCTGTCGGATACGGATGACGTGACCCTGATCGAGGCAGAGCTGCGCCTGGGCGGCCACGCCCGCACGATCATGGCGGGCAAGCGTGGCGATCAGCCGGTCGATACCGGGTTCATCGTCTTCAACTACCCGAATTATCCGCTGCTGACGCGGCTTTTCGACGACCTGAACGTGCCTGTTGTGAAAAGCGATATGAGCTTTGGCGCCTCCGTCATGGGCGGGCGCATCGAATACGGTCTGTCTAATCTGCGGGCTGTCTTTGCCCAGTCCCGCAACATCGCCAATCCCCGGTTCCTCGGGATGCTGCGCGACGTGATGCGGTTCAACGCCCGGGCGCTGGAGGCCTCCCGCGCTTCCGGTATGACCATTGGCGGGTTGCTGGACCAGCTGGGCACTGGCGACTGGTTCCGGGACTATTACCTGCTGCCGCTCTCCGGCGCGATCTGGTCCACGCCCAAGGACCGCATCCTCGACTTTCCCGCCGATGCCATGATCCGGTTTTTCGAGAACCACGCCCTGCTCAGCCATACCGGTCAGCACCAGTGGTACACGGTTGAGGGCGGATCGGTCGAATATGTCCGGCGGGTCGAGGCGGCGCTGCGCCGTACCGGTGTCGACATCCGCACCGCCAGCCCCGTGCAGGCCATCCGGCGTACGCTGATGGGGCCCGAGGTCAAACTATACGGCAGCGAATGGGAGGGTTTCGACGAGGTCATCCTCGCCACCCATTCCGACGACAGCCTCCGCCTGCTGTCGGACCCGACCGTAGCGGAGGCAGCGGCTCTGGGCGCCATCCGTTACCAGCCCAACACGGTGGTGCTGCATTCCGACGCATCGGTCATGCCCCGCAACCGCCACGCCTGGGCCTCTTGGAATTATCGCGACGCCATCGGCCATCCCGGCGACACGATCGACCTGACCTACTGGATGAACCGCCTGCAGCCGATCCCGATGGACGACCCGCTCTTTGTCACGCTCAACGCCACCCGCCGCATCGACCCGGCTCGCATCCATGACGAGGTCACCCTGCGCCACCCCGTCTACGATGCCGCAGCCCTCGCCGCGCAGAAGGATATGCAGGCGCTCAACGGCCGCAACGGCACCTGGTTCTGCGGCGCCTGGATGCGCAACGGCTTCCACGAAGACGGCCTCGCCTCCGCGACGGCGGTGGTGGAGGCGCTGCGCGCCGCGCCCGCACTGCCCGACATGGCAGCCGAATGACCAACCTCGCCCGCCCCCTGCATCTGCGCGGCCAGACCTGGCACGGCCGAAAGGGCCAGATCCGGAACGCCTTCCGCTACGGGGTGGATTACGTCCTGCTGGATGCCGAGAATGACGGGCCTCGCCCGCGCCTCTTCTCCCGCAACCGGGGCAACCTCACATCGCTGCACGACAGTGACCATGGCGGCCCGCCGAAAGAGGGCAGGGGCGCCGCATGGGTGCGCGAGGTGCTGGCGGAGGCGCATCTGCCCCGCCCCGCCCGCATCCGTCTGCTGACCCAGCCGCGCGTGCTGGGCCATGTCTTCAACCCGGTCTCATTCTGGCTCTGCGAGGATGACCGGGGCGACCTGAGGGTCGTGATCGCGGAGGTCACCAATACTTTCGGCGACCGCCATTCCTACCTGTGCCACCGCGACGATCAGGGCCCCATCGGCCCCAAGGACGTGCTCTCCGCCCGCAAGGTCCTGCACGTCTCGCCCTTCCAGCCGCAGACCGGCACCTATGCCTTCACCTTCGACATCACAGACCAGAACATACGTATCCGTATCGACTATGATCGCGAGGCCGAGGGCGGTCTGATCGCCACCCTCACCGGCCCGCTGGAACCGCTGACCAACCGCGCCATCCTCGGTGCCTGCCTGCGCCGCCCCTTCGGCTCCCGCCGGGTTCTGGCGCTGATCCATTGGCAGGCGCTCAAACTCTTCATCAAGCGCGCTCGTTATCGCAACAGACCGCCCGCCCCGGCGACGGAGGTCTCCCGCTGAGGAACCCCGCCCCGGACCCCGCGTTAACCCCCCGACACCAAAAGGAGAGGCAAGATGACAGACTGGCAGGGCAAGACCTATTGGCTGATCGGCGCGAGCGAAGGCTTCGGCGCGGCGCTGGCGCACCAGCTGTCAAAGGTCGGCGTCAGCGTGATCCTGTCGGCCCGCAGCGAAGACAAGCTTCGTCAGGTCGCCGACAGCCTGCCGGGCCAGTCCCGAATCCTGCCGCTTGACGTCACCGACCGCGCCGCCGTCGAACAGGCCGCGCAGCAGGCCGGAGAGATCGACGGCATGATCTACCTCGCCGGTGCCTACTGGCCCTTCGGCGCCGAAGATTGGGATACCGAAAAGGCCGAGGTCATCGGCGATACCAACTTCCTCGGCTGCATGCGGGCCGTCGGTGCCGTCCTGCCCGGCATGAAGGCGCGCGGCCATGGCCATATCGTGCTGACCGGGTCGCTCACCGCCTATGGCGGCCTGCCGGGCTCGGCCCCCTATACCGCGACCAAGGCGGCGATCATGTCGCTGGCCGAAAGCCTGCGCTGTGACCTGCAGAACACCGGGATCGAGGTGCAGCTGTTGAACCCGGGCTATATCCGCACCCGCCTGACCGAAAAGAACGACTTCAAGATGCCCGCGATGATGGAACCGGAGGAGGCCGCGACCAAGGCCTTCGAGCATATGAACTCCCCCAGCTTCGCCCGCGCATTTCCCTCCGGCTTCTCCCTGATCTTCCGGCTGGCAAGGTTCCTGCCGGGCTGGGCCTATTTCCGGCTGTTTTCTGCCCGGGCCTGACCCAGCGTCCAGAAGACAGGCAGCTACGGCAGGCGGGCTCTGGTATGCCCGGGCAAAATCTGCGCACCCTTGAACATACACGACGCATTTATCATGATAATTGCGCCAGAGATGCCCAGATACCCAAGTCACCAGTTGCCGAAAGGGACCCCATGCTGCCCGTCAATCCGGACCGTTTCCTCGCCGACCTTCACAAACTGCGCAGCTTCGGGGCCTCCGGCGTGGGCAAGGGGGTCGTCCGGCGGGCCTTTTCCGACCCCGATATCGAGTCGCGCAAATGGCTGACCGAGCAATATACCGGCGCAGGGCTGACCGCCCAGATCGATCCCGTCGGGACCGTCTGGGGTCTGGCCGAAGGAAAATCCCTGCTCATAGGCTCCCATTCCGACACCCAGCCAGAGGGCGGCTGGCTCGACGGGGCGCTTGGCGTCATCTGCGGGCTGGAACTGGCCCGCGCGGGGGCAGAGGCCGGCCTGCCCGTCTCTGCCGTGTCGTTCCAGGATGAGGAGGGGCGCTTTGGCGTGACCACCGGCAGCCGCATCTGGGGCGGCTTCACCTCTCTCGAAGATGCCGACAGGCTGACCGATACCGATGGTGTGACCTTTGGCGAGGCGCGCGCGCGCATGGCGGACCTTACCAGCGACTTCCCCGACCCGTCCCGCTTCAAGGGGTTTGTCGAATGCCATATCGAACAGGGCCCCTGGCTCGACAAGGCCGGCGAAGCGGCGGGCGTCGTCAGCTCCATCGTCGGCATCCGCGACATGCGCATCACCTTTTCGGGCGAACAGAACCATGCGGGCACGACGCCCATGCACCTGCGCAAGGACGCCTATCAGGGCATGGTCGCCTTCCAGAACCTGATCGCCCAGAGGTTCCGCAACCTCGTCACCCCCTCGACCGTCTGGACCACCGGCCATGTCGACCTCTACCCCGGATCGCATTCCATCGTGCCCGGGCGCTGCACCTTCTCCATGCAGTGGCGTGACGGGGAAAAACCGCGCCTCGACCGGATGGAAGAGGTGATCCGCGAGGCGGCAGAAGAGGTCGCGCGCGAGAAGGGGCTGAAGCTGGAAACCTCCGGCATGCTCAGCCTCGACCCGGTGCCGATGGATGACGGTTTTCAGGCGGCACTGGCGCGGGGCGCGGAAACGATCGCACCGGGCCGTTGGCGCAAGATGCCCTCAGGTGCGCTGCATGATTCCACCTCCGTCTCCGCCCATATGCCGGTGGCGATGCTCTTTGTCCCCTCGATCAACGGCATTTCCCATGCCTTTGAGGAGGACACGCGGGAAGAGGACCTCGTCGCGGGCCTGCAGATCCTCGCCCATGCGGTTGCCGAAATCGCGGCCTGAGGGCTAGCCCAGCAGCTCCCCGGCCACGGCCATCAGCGCCCCGGCCGTCTCAACCCCGTTGAGCACCGTGTGCAGGTGGCTGCCGTCGACATGGGCGACAGGCCAGCCCAGCATTTCAGCATCCTGCAGCGCCTGATCGTAAAAGGGCGAGAGCCGGACATAGCCCACCGGCATGTCCCGCCACTGCGGCATATCAAGCGATTGCCCCAGCCAGTCCGCCGGAAACCGCCGTTCCTCTGCCCTGAGGATCGGCACCAGATCGGCGCGGTCGCGGCCCAGTGGCCCGGTGCCCAACCCTTCCTCCAGCCCCAGCCCGGTCCACCAGTCGGACCAGTGGGGCAGGGTCGCGTCCTCGACCTTGCCGCTCAGATGGCGCGTCACACGGTCCGAGAAGATCGGGTTCGGACCATTCTCCGCCGGGATCTCCCCATCAAGGAAGATCACCGCCTTCGCCCCCACCTTCGGCGCCAGCCAGGCCGCCAGGACAGTCGCCACGCTATAGCCCACAAGGATCGGCGCCGGGCTGGACGGGATCATCTCCATCAGCGCCTCCGCCCATGTCTCAAGCGACGGCAGGGCATCGGGAAAGGCCGCATGCGGGTCGGGCTCCGTCACCTTGGCGCCCGCCTCCCGCAGGGCCAGCGCCACCGCCGACAGGGAGGTCCGCCCGACAAACGGCCCGGTGACCAGCGCATAATGGGTCACGTCCATCGTACATCCCCCAGGAAAATATAACCCGCGCCATAGATCGTCTTGATCAGACGCGGGTTCTTCGGATCCTCCCGCAGCTTGGTCCTCAGCCGCGAGATCCGCACATCCATGGCGCGGTCGAAACTCTCTCCCGCCGCGCCGCCAAGCGCCTCCTGCATCACCGCGCGGGAGATCAGGCGCTTCGGTCTTTCCAGAAACAGCCGCAACACCTCACCCTCCGCATGGGAAAAGGGCACCTCTGCCCCGCTCTCGTCTTCCAGCACGAAACTGTCGAAATGCGCGGTCCATCCGGCGAACTGCGCGGTCTGAGTGGCCGTCGTGGCGGGCCTGTCCCGGCGCAGACGCGCCCGGACCCGGGCCACCACCTCGGCCGGATCGAAGGGTTTGATGATGTAGTCATCCGCCCCCAGTTCAAGCCCGGTCACGCGATCCTGTACCTGCGCCCGGCCCGAGATGATGATAACCGTCGCGCCCTTCTCCAGCGCCAGACGATGGATCAGCGTCAGCCCGTCCCGATCGGGCAGCGACAGATCCAGCAGGCAAAGGTCCGGCGTGATCGTCTGCAGCGCCGCCTCGAATTCCGTCGCGCGGGAAAAGCCCATTGTCCGATACCCCGCCTCCTCCAGGGCCGAGGACAGCATCGCCCGGATCTCCGGCTCGTCATCAAGGATCGTCACAAGAGGTGTATCGGTGGTCATGCCAGCAGCGTTCCCGTTCTCAGAAGATGGGCAAGCGCGACCTTGCCGAAGGGTTTGCGCAACACCGGCGCGCGCTGCGCCGCCGCCGCGTATAGCGGATGATCATTGCGCAGGGAGGTCATCATATAGCAGGGCGGTGCCCCCTCCGGCAGGCTGTCGAACAGATCGATCCCCGTCAACGACCCCTCCAGAGAGATATCGGACAGCACTAGCGTCAGCCCCGGCACCTGCCGGATCAGGTCCCGCGCCTCCTCGACAGAGGTCGCCTCGATCACCGAATAGCCCTGCTCCCGCAGCATGCCCCGGATATTCTGCCGCAGGTCCAGGCTGTCCTCCACCAGCAGCGCCAGGCCAGGCGTCGCGGCCAGCGGCGCGGGTCGCCAGGGCAGCTGCAAGGTCACGATGGCCCCGCCCGTGGGCGCATTGGCGATCTTCACCTGCCCGCCCAAAGTCTGGCTCATGTCATAGACCGACGGCAGGCCCAGCCCCGTGCCCGCATCCCCCTTGGTGGTAAAAAACGGGTCCATCGCATGTTCCAGCGCCGCCTCGGAAAAGCCGGGGCCATTGTCCTGCGCGGTGAATTCCAGCCAGGTATCGCTGCGGTTCCGCGCCGACAGCGTGATCCGCCCGCGCCCCGCCACCGCATCCTTGGCGTTCAGGATCAGGTTCAGCAGGCAATCCTGTACAATGGCCGTATCCATCATCACCCGCGCCCCGCCGGTCCGGTCGCGCAGGTCCAGCCGCACGCCTTCACCGACGACCGGGGCCGCCAGAGTCTCCAGATCCGTCAGAAACTGCCCAACTTCCACCGGCGCGGGCGCAGGCCGCCGTTCCGACACCATCTCCCCCAGCGAATTCAGCATCTCCCCGCCCCGCCGCGCCGCCGACAGCGTGGCATTGACCAGCGCCTGCGACTCCTCCGGCAGGCCCGTCCGCGACAGCCGCGATTGCGCGCCCAGAATAATCGTCAGCAGGTTGGAGAAATCATGCGCCAGACCGCTGGTCAGCTGCGCCGCCAGCTGCCGCCGCCGCGACTGTTGCAGCGCCGCGCGGGTCTGCGCCTCCTCCGTCACATCGGTGGACAGGATATAGGCGCCGTCATGGCCATCGGGCGTCAGCGCCGTCCGGATCCGCCGCGAACTGGCCGCATCGGTAAACTCGAACACCGAACTGCGCCCCTGATAGGCGGCCTCCACATAGGGCCGGACGGCGGCATAGGCCTGCGTTCCCAGAACCTCTGCCATATGCAGCCCGACGATATTGGACGGCCGCCCCGGCATGATCGAATTCAACCGCAGGTTCGAATAGGTATAGGTGCCATCCGCCGCGATATGGGCGATATGGGCCGGCATCATCTCGTTCACCAGCCGGATCCGCGCCTCCATCTGGGTCAGCTCCTGCCGGGCCTCTTCCAGCGCGGCATTGGTCGCCTGCAGCTTGCGGTTGGCGGCGGCCAGATCCTCCGCATGGTTCAGCAACTGACCCGAAAGCTCTTCCGAGCGGCTCCGCAGCAGCTCCTCCTGCCGTTTGACATCGGTGATATCGGTATAAACCGTAACCCAGCCGCCCTGCGGCAATGGCGTCCCCTCAACCGAGATCAGCCGGCCATTCGGGCGCAGGCGTTCCATGTAATGCGGCTGCGGCGCATGGGCCTGCGCAACCCGTTCGGCGATCATCGCCTCGTAATCCTCGACATCGGCATAATCGCCCACTTCCGCCAGATGCCGGATCGTCGCCTCGAAACTGGCGCCGGGCTGGGTCAGGCTCAGCGGCAGGCGGAACATTTCCCGGAAGGATCGGTTGCAGACGACCAGCCGCAGCTCGTCGTCATAGATCGACATGGCCTGCGGGATCAGGTTCAGCCCCGCCCGCAGCATCGCGTCCCGCGCCGCGAAATCCATGATATCCCTCCACTATCCCCTGCACGGTTCTAACACTCACCGCGCGACCGGGGAAGCGCGGCGGGTTTGTTACAATTCGATAGATTTCGGTAAAACTGCCGCAACGATTCCCCGCAACTCTCTCTCCACCCCGAAAAGGGGGAGACGTCCGCCAAGGGGGCGCACCCCGGTTTGAGGAGACCGGGAAAGGGGAGGAAAGATCGTATGGTTTCTGCGTCGCATGGCGCGGGTGGTGTGGTGTCGATTCCGGCACTGCTCGACCGCAACGCGAATATCCACGGCAAGAAGGCGGCCTACCGCGAGAAGGAATTCGGCATCTGGCAAAGCTGGAGCTGGGCCGAAACGCGGGAGGAGATCCGCGCGCTTGCACTGGGCCTGCTGAAACTGGGCGTGAACAAGGGCGATTTCATCGCCATCATCGGATCGAACCGCCCGCATCTCTACTGGTCCATGGTCGCCGCCCAGATGGTCGGCGCCGTGCCCGTGCCCGTCTATCAGGACAGCGCGGCAGAGGAGATGGCCTATGTCCTTGACCATTGCGGCGCGCGCTTTGTCATCGCCGAGGATCAGGAACAGGTCGACAAGGTGATCGAGGTGCAGGAGGTGCTGCACCAGTTCGAACACATGATCTACCTCGATCCGCGGGGGCTCAGGAAATACGACCACGCCACGATGCATGCCTATACCCAGGTGCAGGCCGATGGCCGCGCCGCGGAGGCTGACCTGGGCGGAGAGCTGGACCGCCGCAACGCCGCCATCACCTATGACGACACCTGCGTCATGCTCTACACCTCCGGCACGACGGGCAAGCCCAAGGGCGTGGTCCTGTCGAACCGCAATATCATCGAGACGTCAAAGGCGTCGTCGGATTTCGACCACCTCTCGGCGGGCGAAGAAGTGCTGGCCTACCTGCCCATGGCCTGGGTCGGCGATTTCATCTTCTCCATCGGGCAGGCCTACTGGTCCGGCTTCTGCGTCAACTGCCCCGAAAGCGAAGAAACCCTGCTGACCGACCTGCGGGAAATCGGGCCGACCTATTACTTCGCCCCGCCGCGCGTCTTTGAAACCCAGCTGACCACCGTGATGATCCGGATGGAGGACAGCACGCGGCTTAAGAAGTGGCTCTTCAAGACCTTTATGGACCATGCCCGCAAGGTCGGCCCCGCGATCCTCGACGGCAAGCCCGTCAGCGCGGGCGACCGGTTCAAATACGCGCTCGGCAACCTCTTTATCTACGGCCCGCTCAAGAACACGCTGGGCCTCAGCCGCGTCCGCGTCGGCTATACGGCAGGGGAGGCGATCGGGCCGGAGATCTTCTCCTTCTACCGTTCGCTCGGTATCAACCTGAAACAGCTCTACGGCCAGACGGAGGCCTCGGTCTTCATCACCCAGCAGCCCGATGGCGAGGTGCGCGCGGATACCGTGGGCGTCGCCTCTCCGGGGGTAGAACTGAAGATCGACGAGAATGGCGAGGTCTTCTATCGCAGCCCCGGCGTCTTTGAATATTACTACAAGAACGACGAAAGCACGGCCAAGACCAAGGACCCAGAAGGCTGGGTCGCCACCGGCGATGCCGGGTTCATCGAGGAAGGCTCGGGCCACCTGCGCATCATCGACCGCGCCAAGGACGTGGGCAAAATGGCGGACGGCTCCATGTTCGCGCCCAAATATGTCGAGAACAAGCTGAAGTTCTATCCCAACATCCTGGAGGCCGTGGTCTTTGGCGCCGGGCGTGACCGCTGCACCGCTTTCATAAACATCGACCTTTCGGCCGTGGGCAACTGGGCGGAGCGTCACAACATCGCCTATTCCTCCTATCAGGAGCTCGCGGGCCATCCCAAGGTGCTGGCTGCGATCCAGCAGCATGTGGAGGAGGTCAACGCCTCCGTCGCCGAGGACGAGATGCTCTCGGGCTGCCAGATCCACCGCTTCCTCGTGCTGCACAAGGAACTGGATGCCGATGATGGCGAGATGACCCGCACCCGCAAGGTCCGCCGCGCGGTCATTGGCGAGAAATACGCCGACCTGATCGCGGCGCTCTACGATGGATCGCCACGCATCCAGACCCGGACAGAGGTCACCTACGAGGACGGCCGCAAGGGCTATATCTCCGCCGATCTGGAAATCCGCGACGCGAAGGTCGCGCCGGTCGCCCGTCACAAGGTGGCGGCGGAATGACCGGGCAACGCGCGCCTGCGGCGACGCCCCGCCCGCCATCCCGCGGATGTGCCGCGCAATTTGGGAAGGAAATCTGATGCTGGACCAGAGCGAAGGCTACACCACCGCCGACGGCCGCAAGATCGGCGGCGTGGTGATGGAGATGAAGAACATCACCCTGCGTTTCGGTGGCGTGGTGGCGATCAAGGACATCTCCTTTGACATCCGCGAGGGCGAGATCCGCGCCATCATCGGCCCGAACGGCGCCGGCAAATCCTCGATGCTGAATGTGATCTCGGGCTTTTATGTCCCGCAGGAGGGGCAGGTGCTCTATCAGGGCCAGCCCCGGCCGCAGATGAAACCCTATCAGGTGGCGCGGCAGGGGATTGCCCGCACCTTCCAGAACATCGCGCTCTTCGAAGGGATGACGGTGCTCGACAACGTCATGACCGGGCGGCTCAACAATATGAAGACCAATATCTTTCAGCAGGCGCTCTGGAAGGGGCGGGCCGAACGGGAAGAGGTCGAGAACCGGGAAGTGGTCGAAAAGGTCATCGACTTCCTCGAAATCCAGAACATCCGCAAGACACCCGTCGCGCGCCTGCCCTATGGGCTGAAGAAACGGGTGGAGCTGGCCCGTGCGCTGGCCGCCGAACCCTCGCTCCTGCTGCTGGACGAACCCATGGCGGGCATGAACGTCGAGGAGAAGGAGGACATGTCCCGCTTCATCCTCGATGTGAATGACGAATTCGGCACGACTATCGCGTTGATCGAGCACGACATGGGCGTCGTCATGGACCTCAGCGACCGCGTCGTCGTGATGGATTACGGCAAGAAGATCGGCGATGGCACGCCGGACGAGGTGCGTGCCAATCAGGACGTCATCGACGCCTACCTGGGGGTGGCGCATGACTGACCCTGTGACCGACCGCGCGCTACTTGCGCTCGAACACCCTGTAGGTGCGGGTGGGAACTTCGCGCATCCAGACGTCGTACTGATGCCAGGAAATCCGTCCGCGACCCGGCGGCCAGGGGTCAAGAAGCTTGACCCAGGTCGTGGCGCCGGAAGGTCCACCATCCGAGATCACGCCGCCGATCACCACCATATGCCCCGGAGACCCGTTGCCCGCAGTGTAATCAGCGGCACGCCAGAGCATATCCAGCATGATCGGGCCGCGTTGGATCAATCCGACGAAGGCCCCGGTCGCCCAGGACATCGGCGCATAACAGCGCAGTCCATGGATATTGCCATAGCGCGTTCCGGTCACGATCGCCTGATGCGATTCACTGCTGTTCAGCAGGCCGCCATCCCAGGCGATCATGTCGCTCGGCGTCTTGGCGATAACCGCCGGCACGTTGGACCGGGTCATCATCGCCGTGGAGGCCGCCCAGCAGGTTGTCCGGGTGGGTTGCGGAATATGGGTGATGCGATGCTCGACCTGGGTCAGCGCCGGGGATGCGTCCAGCGCGGCATGGGTCTTGGGCCCGACGATACCATCCGCGACAAGCCCGCGCGCGCGTTGAAATGCCTTGACGCCGGCATCGGTCTTGGGACCGAAGATCCCGTCCACAGACAGCCGCGGCGTGGGCTTCTGTCGGATGTTCACCTTGATTTGCACCAGGGAAACATCACCGCCGCGCGCCCCCATTCTGACAGTCTGTGCCATCTGAGCGCAGTCCTCATCCCTGTGTTTACGCAGCGTCAACATAGGGGCTGTGCCGAGTCGCCTCAACCGCCAATTACCGGAGATCGCCGCAATGCCTGATCAGCTCTTGTTCGGAATGGAGGTCTTTCTGAACGGTCTCATGGCCGGGGTTCTCTATGCCCTCGTCGCCCTGGGCTTCGTTCTGATCTACAAGGCCTCCGGCATCTTCAACTATGCGCAGGGCGTCATGGCGCTCTTCGCGGCGCTTACGCTGGTGGGGATCATGGAGGGGCAGGTGCCCTTCGGTCATCTGATCAACGCCGTCTTCGGCACCAATGTGCATCACTTCGGCTGGCATCTGAACGCGGTGGTCTCCATCGCGCTGACCATCGGGATCATGGTCCTGCTGGCCTGGGCGGTGAACCATTTCATCATGCGCCACCTCGTGAATCAGGAGCCGATCATCCTCTTCATGGCCACCATCGGCCTCGCCTATTTCATGGAGGGCTTCGGCGATCTGATGTGGGGCGCCGATATCAAGAACATGAACGTCGGCCTGCCGCAGGGCATCAACGGTGCCATCGACGAGCTGACCTTCAACGCCTTCGGCTATGGCTTCTTCATCGACAACCTCGACCTCTGGGCCACGGCCATCGCCACGGTTCTCGTGATCGCGCTGATGATCTTCTCGCAATATACCAAGCAGGGCCGGGCCCTGCGCGCCGTGGCCGATGACCATCAGGCGGCGCTCTCGGTTGGCATCTCGCTCAACTTCATCTGGGTGCTGGTCTGGTCCATCGCGGGCTTTGTCGCCCTTGTCGCGGGCATCATGTGGGGGTCGAAATCCGGCGTTCAGTTCTCGCTCTCGCTGATCGCGCTCAAGGCTCTGCCGGTGCTCATGCTGGGCGGCTTCACCTCCATCCCCGGCGCCATCGTCGGCGGGCTGATCATCGGGGTGGGCGAAAAGCTCTTTGAATTCGCCATCGGCCCGCTGGTCGGCGGCGCCACCGAAAACTGGTTCGCCTATGTGCTGGCGCTCCTCTTCCTCGTCTTCCGGCCGCAGGGCCTGTTTGGCGAACGCATCATCGAAAGGGTCTGAAACATGAAATCCCTTGCCACGCTCAATGTCATCGCCTGGTCCGCCTTCTGGGTCTTCACCTTCCTCGCGGCCACCGAACATCCCGGAAATGCGGGCCAGATGTCGGCCTATGCGCTGATCGCCTTTGTCGGTCTGGCCACCGGCATCCGCTCCTACCTCAACCTCTGCCGCCGGGGCGATATCCTTGCCCTGCCGGCCCGCAACTCCAGCGAGGTCTGACATGTTTTACCGCGAGGCCGGCGACTTCAAGACAAGCTATGTCGACGACAACCAGACCTTTCCGATCAAGTTCGACCGCTACCGCTATTACGCGGTGTTGGTGGTGGCCTTTGCCATCATTCCCTTCGTCATCAATGACTACTGGGTCAGCGCCATCTTCCTGCCCTTCCTGATCTATTCGATCGCGGCCATCGGGCTGAACATCCTCGTGGGCTATTGCGGGCAGGTGTCGCTGGGCACGGGCGGTTTCATGGCGGTGGGCGCCTATGCCACCTACAAGCTGATGACCGCCTTCCCGGAGGTGAACATCTTCTTCCACATCATCCTCGCGGGCGGGATCACCGCGCTGGTCGGCATGCTCTTCGGCCTGCCGTCGCTGCGGATCAAGGGCTTCTACCTCGCCGTGGCGACGCTGGCGGCGCAGTTCTTCCTTGTCTGGCTCTTCAACCGGGTGCCGTGGTTCTACAATAACTCCGCCTCCGGCCAGATCTCCGCCCCCGAACGCACCGTCATCGGCATCCCCGTCACGGGCCCCCATACAGAGGCCTGGGCGACCTACCTCTTCTGCCTCGTCTTCACGGTGCTGACGGCGATCCTCGCCCGCAACCTGACGCGGGGCACGCAGGGGCGGAAATGGATGGCGATCCGCGACATGGATATCGCGGCAGAGATCATCGGGGTGAACCCGCTGGTGTCGAAACTCACCGCCTTCGGCGTCTCGTCCTTCTTCGTAGGCATCGCTGGCGCGCTCTTCTTCGCGGTCTACCTCGGCGCGGTCGAGGTGGGCGAGGTCTACGGGATCAACAAGTCCTTCCTCGTCCTCTTCATGATCATCATCGGCGGGCTGGGGTCCATCTTCGGCTCCTTCGCGGGTGCGGCCTTCATCGTGCTGCTGCCGGTGCTGCTGAAAAACGTGCTGGTCGGTCAGCTGGGCTGGCCCTCCGACCTCGCCGCGCATCTGGAGATTATGATCCTCGGGCTGCTCATCATCGTCTTCCTGATCGCAGAGCCGCATGGCCTTGCCCAGCTCTGGCGCGTCTCGAAGGAGAAACTCAGGCTCTGGCCCTTCCCGCACTGAGGCGGGCCAGCAACCAGAAGGCGGGGGAAAACCGCCAGACGAAACCCATCGGAAAACCAGGGAGGAATGACCCGATGAAAACGAAACTGCTTGCGGCACTGACCGCGACGATCCTGGGCGCGGCGCCGGCACTGGCCGACCTCGTGATCCCGGCACTGAATTACCGGACCGGCCCCTATGCCCCCTCGGGCATTCCCTATGCCGACGGTTTCTCGGATTACATGACGCTCCTCAACGAGCGTGACGGCGGCATCGGAGGAGAGAAGATCGCCGTTCAGGAATGCGAGACCGGCTATAACACCGAAAAAGGTGTGGAATGCTACGAGCAGACCAAGGGCAATGGGGCGCTGATCTATATCCCGCAGTCCACCGGCATCACCTATCAGCTGATCCCCAAGGTCTCAGCCGACAAGATCCCGCTGTGGTCCGTGGCCTATGGCCGGACCTCCGCCGTGAACGGCAAGGTCTTCGAATGGGTCTTCAACCTGCCCGGCACCTACTGGGACGCCGCCTCCATCATGACGAAATACGCCATGGAGCAGGAGGGCGGCAGCCTTGAGGGCAAGAAGATCGCGCTGGTCTACCACAACTCCGCCTATGGCAAGGAACCGATCCGCACGCTTGAGGCGCTCTCTGAAAAGCACGGCTTTGACCTGAGCCTGATCCCCGTCGATCACCCGGGCCAGGAGCAGAAGTCGCAGTGGCTGCAAATCCGTCGCGACCGTCCCGATTATGTCTTCATGTGGGGCTGGGGCGTGATGAACCAGGTGGCAATTCAGGAGGCCTCCAACATCCGCTTCCCGATGGATCACTTCATCGGCGTCTGGTGGTCCGGCTCTGAAGGGGACGTTGTGCCTGTAGGCGACGGCGCCGATGGCTACAAGGCGATCACCTGGCACGGCGCTGGCACCGATTACCCGGCGATGCAGGCGATCAAGTCGACCGTGATCGACGCCGGCAAGAATGCCGGTGACGGGTCGAAATTCGGCGAGGTCGGCTACAACCGGGGCGTCTATGCCGCTGCCGTGGTAGCCGAGGCGATCAAGCAGGCGCAGGATGCGACCGGCCATGCCGCCATCACCGCCGCCGAACTGCGCGACGCGATGGAAAGCCTTGAGATCACCGATGCCCGCTGGACAGAGCTGGGCCTGCCGGAATTCACCGGTGGCTTCAAGCTGAGCTGCGAACAGCACTCCGCCCCGCGCACGGCCTTCATCCAGCAGTGGTCGGCAGGCGACAAGACCTGGACCCCCGTGTCGGACTTCATGGAGCCCGATCTGGAGGTGATCGATCCGCTGATCGAAGAGGACTCGATGGCCTATGCGGCCGAGGCGGGCATTACCCCGCGCGAGTGTAACTAAGCCCACTCACGAAACGAAGGATCCGGGGCCCGCGTGGCCCCGGATCCCCCCCCAAGCCGGGCAGAGACCCGCAGAGACAGAACCGAGGACATCGCGATGACCCAGCCCGCGCTGAACGACACGACCGCCACCGCGCCCGCCCCCGCCGCCGAAGAGGCGCTGCTGCAGGTGAGCAATATCGAGGTGATCTATAACTCCGTCATCCTCGTGCTGAAGGGCGTGTCCCTGAAGGTGCCCAAGGGTGGCATTACGGCGCTGCTGGGCGGCAATGGTGCAGGCAAGACCACGACGCTCAAGGCCGTGTCCAACCTGCTGAAATCCGAACGCGGCGAGGTGACGAAGGGCCAGATCCTCTATCGCGGCGAACGTGTCGCCGATCTGGACCCCGCCCAGCTTGTCAAAAAGGGCGTCATCCAGGTGATGGAGGGCCGCCACTGTTTCGAACACCTGACGGTGGAGGAGAACCTGCTGACCGGCTCCTACACCCGCGGCGCATCGCGCGCGGATATCGAGGCCGATCTGGATATGGTCTACCAGTATTTCCCCCGCCTCAAGGAACGTCGTAAGTCGCAGGCCGGATATACCTCCGGCGGCGAACAGCAGATGGTCGCCATCGGCCGCGCCATCATGTCCCGCCCCGAAAGCGTGCTGCTGGACGAGCCGTCGATGGGTCTGGCCCCGCAGCTGGTCGAACAGATCTTCGGCATCGTGAAGGACCTGAACGAAAAGGAAGGGCTGACCTTCCTGCTGGCGGAACAGAACACCAACGTGGCCCTGCGGTTCGCGCATTACGGCTATATCCTCGAATCCGGCCGCATCGTGATGGACGGCCCCGCCAAGGAGCTGCGGGAGAATCCGGATGTGAAGGAATTCTACCTCGGCATGTCCGACGAGGGCCGCAAATCCTTCCGCGACGTCCGCTCCTACCGCCGCCGCAAGCGCTGGCTGAGCTGAGACGATGCTGCACCACCGCGATCATGGGAGACACCGGATGACACATTTCGACACGCTGGAAACCCGCTCTGCCGATCAGCGGGCGGAGGCGCTGGCCCGCGACCTGCCGCGCCAGATTGCGGCGGCGAAGGCGCTGCCGGGCTATGCGACAGTGCTGGCCGATGTGGAGCCGTCGCAGGTGACCACCATTGCCGATCTGGCCGCCCTGCCGGTGCTGCGCAAATCCGCGCTGGGGGAGGCGCAGAAATCCGCGCCGCCATTTGGCGGGCTGACCACGCTGCCGACCTCCGGCTTTGCCCATGTCTTCCAGTCGCCCGGCCCGATCTACGAACCGGGCGGGGTGGGCCATGACTGGTGGCGCATGGGCCGTTTTCTGCATGCCGCAGGCATTGGCAAGGGCGATATCGTGCAGAACTGCTTTGGCTACCACCTGACCCCCGCCGGGATGATCTTTGAAAACGGCGCGCGCGCGGTCGGCGCTGCCGTGCTGCCCGCAGGCACCGGCCAGACGGAGCTGCAGGTGACCGCCGCCCGCGACATCGGCTGCACCGCCTATGCGGGCACGCCCGACTATCTGAAGGTGATCCTCGACAAGGCGGCGGAGATGGGGGTCACGCTCAGCTTCACCAAGGCGGCGGTCGGGGGCGGGGCGCTCTTCCCCTCCCTCCGTCAGGAATATGCCGACCGGGGCATCGCCTGCCTGCAGAGCTATGCGACGGCGGACCTCGGCAATATCGCCTATGAGAGCCCGGCGATGGAGGGGATGATCGTCGACGAGGGCGTCATCGCCGAGATTGTCACCCCCGGCACCGGCGATCCGGTCGCGCCGGGGCAGGTGGGGGAGGTCGTGGTGACCACGCTCAACCCCGACTACCCGCTGATCCGCTTCGCGACCGGCGATCTGAGCGCCGTCCTGCCCGGCGAAAGCCCCTGTGGCCGCACAAACCTGCGGATCAAGGGCTGGATGGGCCGCGCCGACCAGACCACCAAGATCAAGGGCATGTTCGTGCGCCCCGAACAGGTGGCGCAGTTCGTCGCCCATCATCCGGAGGTCAAGCGCGCCCGCATCCTCGCGCAGCGCGAGGGCGAGATGGATGTGATGGTTGTGCAGGTTGAGGGGACGGGCGGTTCCGAACGAGCCTATGCCGAAACCGTCGCCGATGTGCTGAAACTGAAGGGCCGGATCGAGGTCCTGTCCCCCGGCACCCTGCCCAATGACGGCAAGGTCATCGAGGATCAGCGCAGCTACGACTGATCCGGTGCCGTACGCGCACAGCGGGCCTTGCACAGGCGCGGCCCGCCTGCGGTTTGCTTCCCGTTTTGGTTGCGCTAGTTAACTGGCCGAAGAATTGGCCAATCTCCTCCGCTCGCAGCTTCGCGTGATCCGACAGGTGCCTGGCCTCGTAGACCTGAATAAACTGGGACGAACCGCGCCACATGACGACACGCCTGAGACACCTCGCCCTCCTGCTGATCCTGCCACTGCTGATCGCCGGGGGCTTTGCCCAGGCTCAGGACGCACAGAGCGAAGGCACCACGGCCGAGGCGCCCGCCGAAACCGCCGAAGGCAAATCGAGCCTCGAACTGCTGCTCGATGTGATCGAGGATGACACCGCCCGTGCCCAGCTGATCGACGAGCTGCGCGCTGCGGGCGCGGAGGCGGCACCGACGGACGATCAGGTGGTCGAAACCGTGGCAGAGGCCGCAGGTACCGTGGCGCCCGCCGAAGATATCTCCTTTGGCCGCCGGATTGCCCTTATTACGCAAGGCATTGCCGAGGAGGCGGCGGCGAAGGTCGAACGCCTGTGGTCTCAGCTGTCCCAGTCTTCCGGTGTCTTCGATGGCCTCAGCGGATCAGAACTCTCCGTGCTGCTGGACGCCGCCAAGGAGCTGGCGCTCGTCATCGCCGCGACGGTCATCGTCTTCATGGCTCTGCGCCGGATCGGCAAGACGATCTACGCGCGCATGGGGGCCTCCGCCCGCGACGGCGGCGTCATGCGGACCATCGCGCTCTATCTCGCCTCCGCCCTGATTGACACGCTGAACGTCCTGCTGGCCTGGGCGGCGGGCTATGCCATCGCCACGCTGCTTCTGGGTAATTTCGGCCAGATCGGCATCCGCCAGACGCTGTACCTCAATGCCTTCCTGATCGTGGAAATGGCTCGTGTCGCGCTGCGCCTCGTGCTGTCGCCCTCCTCCCGCAGCCTGCGACCGATCCCTGTGGGCAACGCGGCGGCGCGCTACATGTCGCGTTGGCTGGGGCTGATCATTGCCATGGTGGGTTATGGCCAGCTGCTGATCGTGCCGATCATCAATGCCCAGGTCTCTTTCGCCGCAGGCCGCGCGATTTCCACCCTGATTGCCTTCCTCGTTCTGGCCTTCGCCGTCTACCTCGTGCTGCGCAACCGTCGAGCGGTGGCCGACTGGATGCTGGGCGATCCGCAACCCACGCCCGCTCCAACCCCGCCGCTGGAAACCGCCGCCGCCAATCGCGACGTCGCCATGCTGGCGCCCGAGGAGGCCGCCGCGCTTGCCGGTTGGGAAGACACCCAGAGCATTCAGCCCGTCGTGGAAGAACCGCCCAAACCGCGCGGTGCCGCCAGCTTTCTGGCCCTGCACTGGCACTGGCCGGCACTGGCCTATCTCTTTGCCATGTTTGTGCTGGTGCTGGTGAGCCCCGGCAATGCGGTGCTGAACACCTTCCTCGCCTCCGGTCAGGTGCTGGTGATCGGCCTGCTGGGCTTTGCCATTTCCGGGCTGATCGGCGGCATCATGGTGCGCGGCATCGCCCTGCCCGATAATGTGAACCAGCGGCTGCCGCTGCTGGAATCCCGGATCAACCGTTTCGTGCCCAAGGCGCTGTTTGTGCTGCGGCTGGTGATCCTCGCCCTCGTCATCCTGTTTGTTCTGAATTCGCTCAGCATTATCGATCTGCGGGCCTGGATGGCCAGCCAGCTGGGCCTGCGCATCACCGGCTCCGCCCTGTCGGTCGCGGCGATTCTGCTGGTCTCCTTCCTCGTCTGGCTGGGGCTGAATTCCTGGGTCGATTACCGGCTCAACCCGGAATTCGGCAATGTCGCCACGGCGCGGGAACAGACCCTGCTGACGCTGCTGCGCAATGCCGCGACCATCGCCCTGCTGATCGTCACACTGATGTTCGTCCTGTCGGAGATCGGGCTGGATATCGCGCCGCTTCTGGCCTCTGCCGGGGTGCTGGGCCTGGCCATCGGTTTTGGCGCCCAGAAACTGGTGCAGGACATCATCACCGGCATCTTCATCCAGTTCGAGAATGCGATGAATGTGGGCGATGTGGTTACGGTCGGCGGCACCACCGGCACGATCGAGAAGCTGACGATCCGCTCCGTCTCGCTGCGCGACGTGTCGGGGGTCTTCCACCTCATCCCCTTCTCCTCCGTCGACATGGTATCGAACTATGTGCGCGACTTCGGGTATTTCGTCTGTGACATGGGCGTGGCCTACCGGGAAAACTCCGAAGAGGTACGGCAGGCCATGGAAGACGCCTTCGAGCGCC
The DNA here is from genome assembly GCF_050897955.1 of Pseudooceanicola profundi. Taxonomy (NCBI): domain Bacteria; kingdom Pseudomonadati; phylum Pseudomonadota; class Alphaproteobacteria; order Rhodobacterales; family Paracoccaceae; genus Pseudooceanicola; species Pseudooceanicola profundi. The sequence continues at coordinate 2,770,782 of NZ_JBPAXZ010000001.1, forward strand.
TGCGCGCGGATCCGGAGGTCGATGCCACCATCGTCGGCCCCTTCGAATGGTTCGGGCTTAACAGCTTCGGCGACAGCTCCGTCAACTTCCGCGCCCGCATCAAATGCGTGCCGGGCAAGCAATGGGGCGTGGGCCGGGCCTATAACGCTGTGGTCAAGGATGTCTTCGACGAACGCGGGATCGAGATCCCCTTCCCCTATCGCACGCTGGTGCTGGGGGAAGCCAAGGACGGCTCCACCCAGCCGCTGCGGATCACCAAAGACCCCGAAACATGACCGCGGCTTTTTCTTGCTGAAAATATCCCGGGGGGAGTCCGCAGGACGGGGGGCGGAGCCCCACTCCGCCGCCCGATGCATGCCTGCGCCGGGCTCCGCACCGGACGCACCGACCTGAAAAAAACAAAAGCCGCCCAGGGGGGCGGCTTCCGTCATGCTGTGCTGAACAGGTTCAGCCCTGGCGGGCTTTGAACTTGCGCTGCGTCTTGTTGATCACATAGACGCGGCCTTTGCGGCGCACGACGCGGCAATCGCGGTGGCGCTGCTTCAGCGAGCGGAGCGAGTTACGGACCTTCATGGCCATCTCCTTCTTCGCGGCGCGGCGAGCGCCTGATTCGCAATTTGACCCGGGGCCGTCATGGCCGGGGGCCGGTGAAACATGGTGGGCGGTACAAGGATCGAACTTGTGACCCCTTCGATGTCAACGAAGTGCTCTACCGCTGAGCTAACCGCCCATGTACCCTTGCGGTTCCTCGCCCCTTAATCAAAAGGGGCGCGGGGTGCCCGCGCCGGTCCGCGTGTCTATAATGAGAGTCGAAAGGGGGATCAAGCCTTTTGGCCGGGGAATTTTTCAGTCTATATTTGCCCGACCGAACGGAATGATCCATTGCCCACTTTCGACCTCAGGCTTCCCGCGCGCCGGACGACTTCGGTGATCTTCTCCTCGCCCCATTCCGGGCAGGACTACGAGCCTCATTTTCTAAAGTCATCCCTGTTGGATGCGCATGCCATCCGCAGTTCCGAAGACGCCTTTGTCGACCGGCTTTTTGAGGCGGCGCCGGAATTCGGCGCGCCGCTTCTTGCGGCACGTGCGCCGCGCGCCTATGTCGATCTCAACCGCAGTGTGGACGAGCTTGATCCGGCGGTGGTTGAGGGCATCCGGCGCGGCGCGCATAACCCCCGTGTCGCCTCCGGGCTGGGCGTGATCCCCCGCGTCGTGTCCAACGGTCGGGCGATCTATCGCGGTAAACTGCCCTATACAGAGGCCCGGCAGCGGCTGCTGCGCACCTGGTATCCCTATCACGAGGCGCTGCAGAACCAGATCGACCAGTCCCATCGTCTGTTCGGAGAGGCGATTCTGATCGACTGCCACTCCATGCCGCATGAGGCGGTGGATTGCATATCCCGCGCCGGGGTGCGGCGCCCCGATGTGGTGCTGGGCGACCGTTTCGGTGCCGCCGCAACGCCCGAGATTGTGACGCGGGTCGAGGATGCCCTGACACGGGCCGGTCTGAGGGTCGTGCGGAATTCGCCATTTGCCGGCGCCTATATCGCGCAGCATTACGGTCGCCCCTCGCGCCGCCAGCACGCCATCCAGATCGAGATCGACCGCGCGCTCTATATGGATGAAGCCAGGATCGAGCCGCGGCCGGACTTCGACGCCTTTTGCAACCTGATCACCGGCGTCATCGCCGATGTGTCCGAGATCGGCCGCAGCGCCGCGCCACTTGCCGCGGAATAACCCGCTGAAGCTTCCCCCCGGTACAGATGAAAAAGGCCCCCGGAGATCCGAGGGCCTTTCCCAGTATTGGCACCGGACGCTTCAAGGAAACGCGCGAACAGGAGAAACTGCCGGTGCCGCCCCGCACTTGGCCTGCGGGGTTGGCGTCAGGCGGGGGGCATCCCCCCGCCAATTCAGGTAACGTCTGGTCAGAGCGCCCGCCCGGCGGCACCGCAGGGCAGCGCCGACCCGCCCCCACCGGGCGGCGCTGCCCTAAGTTCGAGATAATAAGCCTCGGGACCGGGAACGCGCGACGACATGACAGCCTATTCCCCCCCGCCAAGCTGGTGGACATAGGCCGTGACCGCACGGATCTGGGCCTCTGTCAGGCGGGTCTGCCAGGCCGGCATCACGCCAAAGCGCGAATTCCAGACCGTCTGGTAGACCGTGTCGTAATCGCCGCCATAGAGCCAGATCGCATCCGTCAGGTTCGGCGCGCCTTGCTCCCGGTCGCCGGTGCCGTCTTCGGCATGGCAAGCGGCGCAATTGTCGGCAAAGACCGTGGCGCCGGTTTCAACCAGGGACGCATCGACCGGGTCACCGGAAAGGGAGAGCACGTAATTCACCACGGCCTCCACATCGCCCTTCTCCAGCAGCTCGTCGCGGCCGAAGGCGGGCATTTCCGAATACCGCGGGTCCTCGCCATCCTCGTTGCGGATACCGTTGGCGATCGTGTGATGGATCGCTTCGATATCGCCACCCCAGAGCCAGTCGTCATCCAGCAGGTTGGGATACCCCTTGGCCCCCGCCGCACCCGAGCCGTGGCACTGGGCGCACCAGGTCTTGAAGACCGCCGACCCTGCGGAGACGGCATAGCCGTTCAGCTCCGGATCGGTGGTGACGCTTGCCAGGTCGACCGAGGCCAGCTTTTCGTTGATCGCGGCGTTGGACTGGTTCACCGCCTCGATATCCGCAGCGACCTCGCCGCGTGTCGAATAGCCCAGCACCCCGGAGGTCGCCCGGTTCACCAGCGGCCAGGCCGGGTAAAGGATCGTGTAGATCACGCCCCAGACAATGCAGATGTAGAAGGTATAGAGCCACCAGCGGGGCAGGGGCGTGTTCAGCTCCTCGATCCCGTCCCAGCTGTGGCCGGTCGTGCCGTGTTTGTCCTTGAGATCGCTCATCTCACGCCTCCTTCTTGGCGTCGGCCCCGGCGGGGCTCTGTTCGTTCCGGAACGGAATTCCGGCCGTTTCGGCATAGGTGGCGCGGCTGCCCGGACGCAGGACCCAGAGGATCACGCCCAGGAAGAAGCCGAACATGGCGAGCAGCATCCAGCTGTCGGCGAATTCGCGCAGGATGGAATAGGTATCCATGGGGGCCTCCTTACCGGCTGGCGTCGGGCGTGAAGGTCGAGAAATCGACCAGCGTGCCGAGCATCTGGAGATAGGCGATCAACGCATCCATTTCGGAAATGCCGGGCCGCCCGTCGAAATTGCGCACCTGCGCCTTGTCGCCGTAGCGTTCGATCAGACCGTCGTAATCCTTGTCCGGATCGGCCTGCACAGCGAAATCCTGCTGGGCGTTTTCCAGCATCTCCTCGGTATAGGGGACGCCGACGAAGCGATGGGTCGCCATGATGTCCTGGATATATTCGCCATCGATCAGCGTATTCTCCAGGAAGCCGTATTTCGGCATCACCGATTCCGGCACGACGGACTGCGGGTCGCGCAGGTGGTCGACATGCCATTCATCCGAATAGCGGCCGCCGACGCGGGCCAGGTCGGGCCCGGTCCGCTTCGATCCCCACTGGAACGGGTGGTCGTATTTCGACTCCGCCGCCAGCGAATAATGGCCATAGCGCTCCACCTCGTCCCGCATCGGACGGATCATCTGGGAATGGCAAACATAGCAGCCCTCCCGGATGTAGATGTCGCGCCCGGCCAGTTCGAGCGGGGTGTAGGGGCGCACCCCCTCCACATCCTCGATGGTGTTTTCGAGGTAGAAGAGGGGGGCGATTTCCACGATGCCGCCCACGGTGACCACGGCGAAGGAGAGGGCGAGCAGGAGCGTCGCGTTCTTCTCCAGGACCTTGTGTTTGTCGAGAATTCCCATTGTCCTGTTTCCTTATTCCGCGGGCACGAGGCCGTTGCTGCTCTCGATGGCGGGCTGACGTTTCACCGTCAGGTAGAGGTTCGCGCACATGATGATCGCGCCCGTCAGGTACATGACCCCGCCCAGACCGCGCACCACGTACATCGGGAACTTTGCGGCCACCGTGTCGGCGAAGCTGTTGACGAGGAAGCCATTGGCGTCCACCTCGCGCCACATCAGACCTTCCATGATCCCCGTCACCCACATCGAGGCGGCGTAGAGAACGATCCCGATCGTGGCGAGCCAGAAGTGCCAGCTGACCATCGACAGCGAATAGAGCCGCTCCCGCTGCCAGAGTTTCGGCACGAGGAAGTAGAGCGCGCCGAAGGTGATCATGCCGTTCCATCCAAGCGCGCCGGAATGCACATGCCCAATGGTCCAGTCGGTGTAATGCGACAGCGAGTTCACCGCCTTGATCGACATCATCGGGCCTTCGAAGGTCGACATGCCGTAGAAGCCCACCGCGATCACCATCATCCGGATCACCGGATCGGTGCGCAGCTTGTCCCATGCGCCCGAGAGCGTCATCAGGCCGTTGATCATGCCACCCCAGCTGGGCATCCACAGCACGACGGAGAACACCATGCCCAGGGTCGAGGCCCAGTCAGGCAGGGCGGTGTAATGCAGGTGGTGCGGACCGGCCCAGATATAGATGAAGATCAGCGCCCAGAAGTGGATGATCGACAGTTTGTAGCTGTAGACTGGGCGTTCGGCCTGTTTCGGGATGAAGTAGTACATCATGCCCAGGAACCCTGCCGTCAGGAAGAAGCCCACGGCGTTGTGCCCGTACCACCACTGGGTCATGGCATCCTGGACACCGGCAAAGACCTGCACCGATTTCGACCCGAAGATGGACACCGGGATGCTGAGGTTGTTGACCACGTGCAGCATGGCCACGGTTACGATGAACGACAGGTAGAACCAGTTCGCCACGTAGATGTGGCGTTCCTTGCGCATGATGATCGTGCCGAGGAAGACCGCCAGATAGGCCACCCAGACGATCGTCAGCCAGAGGTCGACATACCATTCGGGTTCGGCATATTCCTTGGACTGCGACCCGCCGAGGACATAGCTCAGCGCCGCCAGCACGATGAACAGGTTATAGCCCCAGAAGACGAACCACCCGAGGTTCCCGCCCCAGAGCCGCGTCGCGGAAGTGCGCTGCACCACGTAGAAGGACGTGGCGATCAGGGCATTGCCGCCAAAGGCGAAGATCACGGCGGAGGTATGCAGCGGACGCAGCCGCCCGAAGTTCAGAAAGCCCTGCGCCCATTCGAAATTGAGCACCGGAAAGGCCAGCTGGAAGGCGATGACAATGCCGACGAGGAAGCCCACGACCCCCCAGAAGGCGGTGGCGATCACGCCGTAGCGCACCACCTCGTCCATATACTCCCCGGAGCGGTCGATGGAGACGACCTCCTCCCCGGTATTGCGGAGTGTCCACAGGAACAGGCCGCCCGCGGTCAGCATGACCACAAGCGCGTTCACCATATATGCCAGATCGCGCGCGTAATTGGCCGCGATTGCCGCAAAGAGGGCAATCAGGCCGAGCGCGACAAGCTTAACTGCATTTGTCATTTCGCGTCCCTTCGTCAGTCCTTCGCGGGCGGTGCGGCCCGCGTTTCGGCTATTCGACTGGACGCTTAATGGAATCGTCGCGGCCGGAGAGCCTTGATCTGCGTCAATTCAAAAGCCCGTTCTTCATGATCGGGCTCAAGGTGCGACAGAAAGCTATCCGGCATTCTGAACAAAACCATGAAACCGGGTGATGCCATGACTTACAAAACCATCTCGACCGTTCTGACCGAGCCCTCCGGCCTGCCGCCCCTGCTGGGCGCGGCCATCGTTACGGCCCGCAATCTTGAAGCGCATCTCGATGTGCTGGCCCTGGGCGTCGACCGCACGCAGGCGGGCTATTATTACGCCGATGCCAGCGCGGTGCTGGTCCAGCAGGCCATCACCGAAGCGCGGGAGGAAAGCCAGAGACTGGAGGCCGCCGCCCGCAAGCTGCTGGAGGCGGAGGAGATCCGCTGGTCGCTCGACACCGGGCTGGCGCAGATGATGGATATCGGGCGCAAGGTCTCTGACCGGCTGCGCTATGCCGATCTGGCGCTATTGCCGAAACCCTATGGCAAGGATCTGGGCAATGAGCTGCCCGCCGTGCTGGAGGCCGCGCTGTTTGACGCGCGCACGCCGGTGCTGGTCCTGCCCGGGGCCGATCCGCTGCCCAAGGCGCTTGGAACGGCGCTGATCTGCTGGAACGAAAGCCCCGAGTCGCTGGCGGCGGTCCGTGCGGCGATCCCTTTCCTGAAGACGGCCCAGACCACCCGCGTGCTGATCGTTGACCCGCCGGTGCATGGCGCGGGCCGCTCCGATCCCGGCGGCATGCTGGCGCAATGGCTCTCCCGCCACGGCATCCGGGTGGAGATCGACGTGATGGCCCGGACCATGCCGCGCGTGGCCGATGTCTTCATCCGGCAGGCACAGGATATCGAGGCGGAGCTGGTCGTCTTGGGCGGCTATGGCCATTCCCGGTTCCGGGAGGCCGTGCTGGGCGGCGCGACGCGCGACATGCTGGAGGCGGCGGAACTGCCGATGCTGATGGCGCATTGAGGGCGATATCGGTCAGACGACCCGCCCGGCGGCACCGCCGGGCAGCGACATCTGGCACATGATATAGCTGGCACAGGGGCCATAAATCATGAAGATAAAGACAGGCTGAGGCCCTGCCTCAGTTCAGCACACCGCCGTCGCTGTCATCGCCCGCTTCTTCCATCAGGCGGTCCATATCCGGCACGATCACGTGGCGCTTGCCTTCCAGCACGATCACCCCGTCCTTTTTCAGGGCGGAGATCTGGCGGCTCACCGTCTCCAGCGTCAGGCCGAGGTAATCCGCCATCGCCTCCCGCGTCAGCGGCAGGTCAAAGACCATCCGCCCGTCGGCATGGCTCTTGGACAGAGAGGCGCTGCGCCGCGCGATGATCGCCAGCAGGGAGGCGATCTTTTCCCGCGCCGTCTTGCGGCCCAGCACCAGCATCCACTCCCGTGCGGCATCCAGCTCGTCCAGCGTCATCTGTAGCAGGCGCTGTGCGATATGCGGCGTCCGTTCCATCATCTGTTCAAACGGCTTCTTGCGGAAACAGCACATGACCAGATCGGTCGTCGCCACGACATTATAGGCAGCCGAATCCCGCCCCGGACGTCCGACGAAATCCGACGGCAGCAAAAGGCCCACCATCTGGGTGCGCCCGTCCTCCATCGTCTGGCTGAGCGAGGCGATGCCGGACACGACAGATCCCACGAATTCCAGCGGATCGCCGGACCAGATGATGTTCTGCCCGGCCTGGAAGCTGCGGTAATACTTGATCTCTTCCAGCCGCTCCAGCTCTTCGGAATCGCAGCGGGCACAGACCGCGCGGTGCCGGATCGGGCAGCCGGAGCAATCCATGTGATCATGATGTGTTTCGGACAGGAGCATGAAACAATCGCGCGCTTGATCTGGGTCAAGGTGGACCCGGTTTCCCTGCCCCTAAAGGTATACGCATGATACAGAAAGCGCAACTTGAACGGCTGGGACTGTTTGACGCGAAAGTGCCGCGGTACACCAGCTATCCCACCGCCCCGCATTTCGCGGCAAATGTCGGTGCAGGCGAATTTGCCAGCTGGATCAGGGCGATCCCGGAAAACGGCGAGATCTCCCTTTATGTGCACGTGCCCTTCTGCCGCAGGCTCTGCTGGTTCTGCGCCTGCCGCACCCAGGGCACGCAGAGCGACCGCCCGGTCGAGGCCTATCTGGAAGTGCTGCGCGCGGAGCTGAAGCTGCTGGCCGAACATCTGCCCCGCGGTGTGCGCCTGTCGCGGCTGCACTGGGGCGGCGGCACGCCCACGCTGCTGTCGGCGGGAATGATGCGTGACCTCGCCGGGGCCATTGCCGATCTGGCGCCCTTTGCCGAAGGCTATGAATTCTCCGTCGAGATTGACCCGAATGAGATCGACGCGGACCGGCTGGCCGCGCTGGCGGCGGCGGGCATGAACCGCGCCTCCATTGGCGTGCAGGATTTCGACCCCGACATCCAGTCCAGCATCGGCCGGTTGCAGAGTTTTGAGGTCACCCGCGATGCGGTAGAGGCGATCCGCGCCGCCGGGGTGCAATCCCTCAATGCCGATATCCTCTTTGGCCTGCCGCACCAGACGAATGCCCGCATCACCGATTCCGTGCAGAAGCTGCTGGCGCTCTCGCCCGACCGGGTGGCGCTTTACGGCTATGCCCATGTGCCCTGGATGGCGCGGCGCCAGTCCATGCTGCCCTCCGACGCGCTGCCCACGCCGCGCGAACGGCTCGACCTGTTCGAGACCGCGCGCAAGCTTTTTGCCTGGGACGGCTATGACGAGATCGGGATCGACCATTTCGCCCTGCCGTCTGACGGGCTGTCCACGGCGCAGCGGGCCGGACGGCTTCGGCGTAACTTCCAGGGCTATACCGACGATACCTCCGAGGTTCTGCTGGGCGTCGGCGCCTCCTCCATCTCCCGCTTTCCGCAGGGCTATGCGCAGAATGCGCCCGCCACCTCCGCCCATATCGCGGCGATCCGGGAGGGGCGGTTCTCCACCGCGCGGGGCCATGCCTTTGCCGGAGAGGACCGCATGCGTGGCCGCATCATCGAGGCGCTGATGTGCGATTTCGCCATCTCGACGGAGGAGCTGTCGCGGGATTGGGGGCTGACGCCCGGGACCGCGCGGGCGATGTTCGACCGGGTCAATGCAGGCTTTGACGGCCTGCTGATCGTCGACGATCAGGGCCTGCGTATTCCGGTGGCGGCGCGCCCGCTGACCCGCATGATCGCCCGCGCCTTTGACGCCTATGACATGGCGGGGGCCCGCCATTCCTCGGCGATCTGACAGGCGTCGCGGCAGGGGGCTTGCCTTCCGTCGCCGCAGTACAGAGGGTGGCGCCGAAAGGAGCCCCCCATGCCCGATTTTGCTTTCTCCCAGCTCGATGTCTTTGCCTCCGCCCCGTTGCGGGGCAACCCGCTGGCCGTGGTCCATGACGCCACCGGCCTGGATGACGCCACCATGGCGCGCATTGCCAACTGGACGAACCTGTCGGAAACCACCTTCCTCCTGCCGCCCGCCGCGCCGAGGGCCGATTACAGCCTGCGCATTTTCACCCCCGCGCGGGAGCTGCCCTTTGCCGGGCATCCGACGCTGGGATCCTGCGCCGCCTGGCTGGCCGCCGGTGGCGAACCCGGGGGAGAGACGGTCATTCAGCACTGTGCCGCCGGTCTGATCCCGATTCGGCGCGACGGCACCCGGCTGGCCTTCCGCGCCCCGCCGCTCGTCCGCTCCGGTCCGGCCGGGGACGAGGTGCGGTCGGTCCTGCCTGCCGCGCTCGGCCTGTCGGACACCGATATCGAGGCGGTGGAATGGATCGACAACGGCCCCGGCTGGTGTGGCGTCCTGCTGCGCGACGTGGCGACGCTGAAGGCGATCCAACCGAATTACGCGGGTTTTGCCGGGCACAAATTCGGCCTTGTGGCCCCGGCGGCGGCGGGCGCGGGATATGATTTCGAACTGCGCGCCTTCACGGGCGCCTACGAGGATCCGGTCACCGGATCGCTCAACGCCTCGGTCGCGCAATGGCTGATCGGCGCGGGCATCGCCCCGCGCGACTATATCGCGGCACAGGGGCTGGAGCTGGGACGTGATGGGCGGGTCCATATCACCAGCGATGGACCTGAGGTCTGGGTCGGCGGCGAGGTGACGCCCTGCATCCGCGGTACACTCAGCCTTTGAACCCATAAAAAAGGACGGCCGGGTCCGGCCGTCCTCTCACATGATTTGATATCGTCTTACTTCGTCGGCGGCTGCAGCGCGACGAGCCCCTTGAGGATGTCGACCGCATAGGCCAGCTGGTAATCCTCGTCGCGCAGCGCAGCAGAGGCCTCTGCCTCAGCCTGCTCTGCCTCCATCTGGCGCTTCTGATCCTCGGTCAGGCTGTCATTGTTCAGCGCGCCGCGCAGGTCGGCTTCCGACCGCCGCCGTGCTGCCGGGCTGTCTTCTTCGGCCTCCGGCGCATCGGGGTTAACGCGCGGCTGTTCAACAATGATGTCGGGTGCCACGCCAAGCGCCTGGATCGACCGTCCCGACGGCGTGTAATAGCGCGCCGTGGTCAGCCGCATCGCGCCGTCGCCCCGCAGCGGCATCACCGTCTGCACCGACCCCTTACCAAAGGATTTGGTCCCCACGACAATGGCCCGGCGGTGGTCCTGCAGCGCACCCGCGACGATTTCCGACGCGGAGGCGGAGCCGCCGTTGATCAGCACGACAATCGGTTTGCCGTCGATAATATCCCCGGCCGTGGCGTTGAACCGTTCGCCATCCTCGGGCGCGCGACCCCGAGTCGAAACGATCTCGCCGGCGTCGAGGAAGGTATCGGACACCCGGATGGCCTGCGTCAGCAGGCCGCCGGGGTTGTTGCGCAGATCAAGCACGACGCCGGTCACATTCGCCAGCCCGCCGGCCGCCTCGATTTCCCGCTCCAGCCCTTCGGTCAGGTTCGGTGTGGTCTGATCGTTGAACGTGGTCACACGCGCGACGATGGCGTGACCTTCCGTCCGGACGCGGGCGGCGGTCAGTTTGATCGTGTCGCGGATGATCGAGATGTCGAACGGTTCCGATTCGCCTTCGCGAACCACGGTCACCACGATTTCGGACCCGACCGGCCCGCGCATCATCTCGACCGCATCGTCCAGGGTCAGGCCCAGCAGGCTCTCGCCATCGACATGGGTGATGAAATCGCCCGCCTCGACCCCGGCCTCTGCCGCCGGCGTGCCGTCCATCGGCGAGACGACCTTCACAAAGCCCTCTTCCTGCGTCACTTCGATGCCGAGCCCGCCAAATTCGCCGCGGGTCTGGACCCGCATATTCGCGGCGTCATCGGGAGAGAGATAGCTGGAATGCGGGTCGAGCGAGGTCAGCATGCCGTCGATCGCGGCCTCGATCAGCTTCTTCTCGTCCACTTCTTCGACATATTGCGCGCGGATACGCTCGAAAATATCGCCAAAGAGGTCAAGCTGTTCGTAAACGCTGCTGTTCTTGGCGGCATCCTGCGCCAGCAGCGGCGCGGCGACCTGCGTGGTGCCAAGAAGGCCTGCCGTGACGCCGACGATACCCGCGACCAAATGCTTTTTCATGCTCTCAATCCTCTGTGCCTCTGAACCAGTCACCCGGGTTCTGCGGGGTATTGTCCTCACGGACCTCGATATAGAGTGTTTCGCTGCGGCCTGCACCCGATGCGGGCTGCGCCTCCGACAAAACCGCGCCCAGATCAGCCTCCGGCCCGCCCATGAGCCCGACGGGTGCCCCGGCGGCCAGCACGTTACCGGCGGCACCATAGACCACGTCCAGCCCGGCGAACACGAAAAGAATCCCCGGTTCCGGCTCAAGGATCATCACATTTCCGTAGTCGAGCAAAGGCCCCCGGTAGCGGATCGTCGCTGCCGTGGGGGTCGTGACCAGCGCCCGTGGCCGGGTGGCCACCACAATGCCGGGGCGGGTAACGCCGGCCGCATCCGCCTCTCCGGCGCGGCGCAGGACGCGGCCGAGGACGGGCAGGGGAATGTCGCCCTTGCGGTCGGTGACGGAGGGCAGGGCGATCGCCTGCTCCTCCTCCGCGATGCCGGTAAGCCCCGAGGCAAAAGCATCCAGCGTTTCTGTTGAGGCGATGAGAAGGGCGGTCTTGATCGGGTCTTCGGTGAACTTGCGGGGCAGGTCGGTGCGGTCGGCCACCGCCTGGCTCAGCTCCGTCCGGGCTGTCTGGACGCCGCGCAGCCCTTCGGCCAGCGTATCCGCCGCACTCTGCTGCAGCTGGCGCAGCACCCGCGCCTCGTCCAGACGATCGCGCAGCTCGTCCGCCTGCTGGTTCAGCCCGCGCGAGACATCGGCCACGATCATCGCCGCCCGCGCCGTGCCAAGCGCCCCCGCCGGATGCAGCAGCACAACCGGAGAGCGCTGCCCGCCCATCACCTGTAGCGTGCCCAGCAGGCGCGCCACCTCATCCTCCCGCGCACGCAGATCCTGCGCCAGCTCTGCCTCGCGGGTCGAGACACGGCGCAGCCCCTCGCGCATCGCGGCGAGCCCCGCCTCGAAGGCGCGGGTGGTTTCCGTGAGGGCGGCAACCCGATCCCTGGCATTTTCGGCCTCTGACAATTGAGCCCCGGCGGCATGGATCGCCTCCGCCGCCGCGCGGGCGGCACTGGCCGGATCGCTCTGCCCGGCGGCCGTCTGGGCCGTCAGCAGCAGCGCCATCAGAGCGGCAAGGCTGCGGAGCGCCGGTGTCATGCCAGCAGGCTCTCCCCGGTCATTTCCTCGGGCTGGGGCAGGCCCATCAGCTGCAGCAGCGTTGGCGCCAGATCGGCCAGTCTGCCATTCCGCAGCACCGCCCCCGCAGGCCCGCCAAAGAGCGCAACCGGAACGAGGTTCGTCGTATGCGCCGTATGCGGCCCGCCCGTTTCCGGATCCACCATCACCTCGCAATTGCCGTGGTCCGCGGTCAGGATCATTGCGCCGCCCACTTTTTCCAGCGCCGACACAACCTGTGCCAGCCCCCGGTCCACCGCCTCGCAGGCGGCAATCGCGGCCTTCAGATCGCCGGTATGGCCGACCATGTCGGGATTGGCGAAATTGGTGACGATCAGGTCATAGCCATGCTCGATGGCGACGACGAACTTCTCCGTCACCTCTTCGGAGGACATCTCTGGTTGCAGATCATAGGTCGCGACCTTGGGCGACAACGGCATGTAACGGTCCTCGCCGGCCTTCTGCACCTCCACCCCGCCGTCGAGGAAGAAGGTCACATGGGGATATTTCTCCGTCTCTGCCAGCCGGAACTGGGTGCGGCCTTGCTTGGCCACCCATTCGCCAAGAGTGTTCACGATCTGCTGCTTGGGATAGCAGGTGGTCATGTAGCGGTTGTGGTCCTCGGAATAGTCGACCATGCCCAGCAGCCCGGCCCAGTCCGGCCGCGTTCCGGTGTCGAAGGCATCGAAGCCCGGCTCCCCCACGGCGCGCAGGATCTCCCGCGCGCGGTCGGCGCGGAAGTTGAGGCAGAAGAAGCCGTCGCCATCCTTCGCGCCCGCATAGCCGCCGATGACCGAAGGCGTGACAAACTCATCCGTCTCGCCGTTCTCATAGGCGCGGGTCACGGCGGCATGGGCGGTGGCGGATTTGACGCCCTCGCCCTTGATCATCGCCGCATAGGCTTCTGAGATCCGCTCCCACCGGTTGTCGCGGTCCATGGCATAGTACCGGCCTGAGACGGTGGCGATCTTCGCCCGCTCCGGCAGCGCCTCTTCCAGCTCGCCCAGATAGCCATAGGCCGATTTCGGCGCCACATCGCGCCCATCGGTCACCGCATGTAGTGCGACCGGCACGCCGGCGGCGGCCACGGCGCGGACGGCGGCGATGATATGCGTCAGATGCCCGTGCACCCCGCCATCCGACACCAGCCCCATAATATGGGCGGTGCCCTTGGTCTTCTTCAGATCGGCGATGAAGGCGTTCAAAGCTTCGTTCTTCTCGAACGACCCGTCCTCGATGGCGAGGTCGATCTGGCCCAGATCCATCGCCACCACCCGGCCCGCGCCGATATTCGTATGGCCAACCTCGGAATTCCCCATCTGCCCCTTGGGCAGGCCGACATCCGGGCCATGCGTCACCAGTGTCGCATGCGGGCAGGTCGCCATGATCCGGTCATAGGTCGGCGTCGCGGCCAGATAGGGTGCGTTCGCCTCCGTCCGGTCGGACAGACCCCAGCCGTCGAGGATGCAGAGGACGACGGGTTTAGGGATGGTCATGGCGGGTCTCCGGCTGTGCCGGCACTGGATAGCGGGTTCATTCCCGGGATTGAAGGCCGCTCATCGCCGCGATTGCGGTAACAGCGCGTCATGCCCGATGATAGGGCGATCCGGCGAGGATCGTCGTCGCGCGGTAGATCTGTTCCGAAAGCATCACCCGGGCCAGCATATGCGGCCAGACCATCTTGCCGAAGGACAGCAGGTGATCGGCGCGGCTGCGCATCGCCTCGGTCAGGCCATCCGCGCCGCCGATGACAAAGGCCGCCTCCGGCACGCCCTGATCGCGCAGCCGGGCCAGCAGATGGGCAAAATCGGGGGAGGTCATGACGCGTCCGCGTTCATCAAGCGCGATCACCGTCGCGCGGTCGGGCAGGGCCTTGTCGAGCAGAAGCGCTTCCGCCTCCTGCCCGCCACCCTTCTTGTCCTCCACCTCCACGACAGAAGCGGGACCGAGCCCCAGGGCGCGGCCCGTGCGGGAAGCGCGGGTCAGGTAATCGTCAATCAGCTCGGCTTCGGGCCCCTTACGCAGGCGCCCGACAGCGCAGATCGTCAGGTTCACGCGATCAGCTTAGGCGCGTGTGGCGTCGCTCTGGGCGGGCATCCACATCTTTTCCAGCTGGTAGAAATCGCGCACTTCCGGACGGAAGACGTGCACAACCACGTCGCCAGTGTCGATGAGAACCCAGTCGCCGGTTTCCTTGCCTTCGACCTTGGCCGTGAAGCCATAGGTTTCCTTGATACGCTCGACCAGCTTTTCCGACAGCGCCGCCACCTGGCGCGAGGAGCGCCCGGAGCAGATGACCATGAAGTCGCCCATGGAGGAGCGCCCGCGCAGATCAATCTGCACGATCTCTTCGGCCTTATCGCTTTCGAGGGAGTTGAGGATGGTGGCGAGAATGTCTTCGCTCAGATCCTCATGGTCGCGTGTCTCAGGCGCGGTCATGCAAGCGCCTTTGGAAGCGGCATCTGCCGCGGCAATGTCAAGTGACAGGACATCGTCCTCCTTGCTGCGCGCCGCCTGAGTCCCGGCGCTGGACATAGCTCAAAGGTAACAAGCCCCGCATGTCATTTCAATGAAACTGGTATCCCGGGTTTGCAGTCGTGCCAAATGTGGCCCATCCCGGCCACATCATTCGGGCAGCCGGGCCGGATCGTTCAGCATCCGGACCTCCCGCTGCGGGAAGGGGATGGAGATGCCGTTTCCCTTGAACGCATCCCAGAGCGCCAGGTACACATTGCCCCGGATATTGGTCAGCCCGCCGGTCGGATCGGTGATCCAGAAGCGCAGGATATAATCGACCGAACTGTCGCCGAACCCCACGATATGGCAGACCGGCGGCTTGTGGACGAGCACCCGGTCCACGCCCTTGGCGGCCTCGATGGCGATGCGACGGACGGCATGGGGATCGTCCGCATAGGCTGTGCCGAAATAGATATCCAGCCGCACGAACTGGTCCGAATGCGACCAGTTCACCACCTGCGTGGTGATCAGATCCTCATTCGGGATCAGGTATTCCTTGCCGTCCCGCGTGGTGATCGACACGTAGCGCGCCCCAAGCGCATTGATCCAGCCGAAGGTTTCGCCGACCGAGATCACATCGCCCGGCTTCACCGATTTATCCAGCAGGATGATGATGCCCGAGACGAGGTTCGACACCACCTTCTGCAGGCCAAACCCGAGGCCCACGCCAATCGCCCCCGACAGCACCGCAAGCCCGGTCAGATCGACGCCAACCGCCTTGAGCCCGATGAACAGCGCCATGCCGTATAGAAGCAGCTGCAGGAACTTCACCACCAGAACCCGCATCGACGGCGAGATATCCTCGACCCGGCTGATATTGGCCGCCGACGCATGGCTGATGAAGCGCGCCACCGTAAACAGCGCGGTGAGGATCACGATGGCCTGAAGGATGGTCCACAGCGTGATCCGCGCATCGCCAAGGGTGAAGCCGACGCTCTGGAACAGCTGCTGCGCCTCGTCCGTAAGCCCGAGGATGACCAGCGTGACCCAGACCCAGCCGGCCGCCCTGACAACCCATCTGAGCGCATTATTCGCAATCAGCCGCGTCACAAGGGCGATTGTCAGCCAGGCGAAGGCCAGGCTGCCGATCCCGGCCAGCAGATAGGACCGCGATGGCCAGGTCACGTCGCGCATCACCCAGACCACCGGCCAGATCATCGCGACAAACAGGATCAGCCGCAGCCGTCGCTGCAGAAGAAGCGCAAACCGCAACCGCCACTTCGGCCACCCGTCGCGCAGGCGAAGCCATTCGCGAAATCGCGGTGTCAGCAGGTGTGCCAGTCCCCATGCGGCAAGGAACAGCACCAGCGCAATCGCCACCTGATAGCCGTTCCAAGGTCGCAGCAGCCCGTTCAGGAAGATCGCGATCTCCGAATATAGCCGGGTCGCTATTTCCAGGGCCACTGCGGCGGTATCGTTGTCATCGACCGGATTCATGGTCCTGCAAGTCTAGGCGTCGTTCCGTGCAATTGCACGTTTTCCTTTGCAATTCCCGGCTTTTCTGGACGTGAAGCTTGATCAGTTTTACCCTGCCCGGGGGAGGTGAGGAATGCAGCGGAACGGCGCGGAGATTTCCGGCCCTGAGGCGGCCGGCATCCTCACAGTGAAACTGATTGTCGCGCTGACCGATGCAGAGAGGGCCAGCCTTCTGTCCCGTGCCGAACAACAATTGTTTGCCGGTCGCGCCCTGAGCCTTTTACTGGATCTGAGCGAACAGCGCTCGACCAGGATGACCTCCGACAGTGCGCGTCAGCTCCTCATACACTGTAATGCCTGCATTGAATCCATGCGCCAGGATATAGGCCCGCGGTTCCGTATTGCCTTGCATGCCGTGCCCGACAGCTACGGTCAGGGCATCGCACGCATGATCGAGGCGAACGCCTACGGGCTGCCCCGGATCGCGGTACGCATTTTTGACAATGTTAATATCGCGCGGAGTTGGCTTCACGGCGACGCGGCAGACGATCACCAGTCATGATAATCGGCAACGCAGGAGGCTTGCGGGAAAGGGGCGGCGGGTGTATCTCAGCGCGCATGACACGGATTTTCGATATGGACGACCGCGCGCGCCTGCCCTGGCGTTTCTTCGGTGCGACCCACACGGTGCTGGCCTCGCTATGAGCGCCGCGCCGCGTCCCCTGACGGGCGACGCGATCCAATCGTCTCGACATTTTCAAAATTGACGGGAGAGGACCAATGTCCCCCAAAACGCTCTACGACAAGATCTGGGATGCCCATGTCGCCCATGAGGCCGAAGACGGCACCTGCCTTCTCTATATCGACCGCCACCTCGTGCATGAGGTGACCTCGCCGCAGGCTTTCGAAGGTCTGCGCATGTCGAACCGCAAGGTCCGCGCCCCGGAAAAGACCATCGCCGTGCCGGATCACAACGTCCCCACCACCGGCGACCGCAACGCGGCCATCGAGAATGAGGAAAGCCGCATCCAGATCGAGGCGCTCGACAAGAACGCCAAGGATTTTGGTGTGAACTACTACCCGGTGAACGATATCCGTCAGGGTATCGTGCATATCGTCGGCCCCGAACAGGGCTGGACCCTGCCGGGCATGACCGTGGTCTGCGGTGACTCGCATACGGCGACCCATGGTGCGTTCGGCGCGCTGGCCCATGGCATCGGCACCTCTGAGGTCGAACATGTTCTGGCCACCCAGACGCTGATCCAGAAGAAATCCAAGAACATGAAGGTGGAGATCACCGGCGAGCTGCGCCCCGGGGTCACCGCCAAGGACATCACCCTGTCCGTCATCGGCGCCACCGGCACCGCGGGCGGCACCGGCTATGTCATCGAATATTGCGGCGAGGCGATCCGCGATCTGTCCATGGAAGGCCGTATGACCGTCTGCAACATGGCCATTGAAGGCGGCGCCCGTGCCGGCCTGATCGCGCCGGACGAGAAGACCTTTGAGTATGTGAAGGGTCGCCCCCATGCGCCGAAAGGGGCGCAGTGGGAGGCCGCGCTGAGCTGGTGGAAGACGCTCTTCTCCGACGATGACGCCCAGTGGGACAAGGTCATCACCCTGAAGGGCGAGGAGATCGAGCCGGTCGTGACCTGGGGCACCTCGCCCGAGGATGTGCTGCCGATCTCTGCCGTTGTCCCCACGCCGGAAAGCTTCAAAGGCGGCAAGATCGAGGCCGCGCGCCGGGCCATCGAATACATGGGTCTGACCCCCGGCCAGAAACTGTCGGATATCGAGATTGACACGGTCTTTATCGGCTCCTGCACCAACGGCCGGATCGAGGATCTGCGCGCCGCCGCGGCCGTGCTGAAGGGCAAAAAGATCAAGGACGGTCTGCGCGCCATGGTCGTGCCCGGCTCCGGCCTCGTCCGCGCCCAGGCGGAGGAAGAGGGGCTGGCCCAGATCTTTCAGGAGGCCGGGTTCGAATGGCGGCTTGCGGGCTGCTCCATGTGCCTTGCGATGAACCCCGACCAGCTCTCGGAAGGCGAACGCTGCGCCTCCACCTCCAACCGTAACTTCGAAGGGCGGCAGGGCTACAAGGGCCGCACGCACCTTGTCTCCCCCGCCATGGCGGCGGCGGCGGCGGTCACCGGCAAACTCACCGATGTGCGGGAGATGAACTGATGGATAAATTCGAGAAACTCAGCGGCATCGCCGCCCCCATGCCGCTGGTCAATATCGACACGGACATGATCATCCCCAAGGTCTTCCTGAAGACGATCAAACGGTCCGGTCTGGGCGTGCATGCCTTTGACGAGATGCGCTACGATCGTCAGGGCCATGAAAACCCCGATTTCATCCTGAACAAGCCCGCCTACCGGGACGCGCAGATCCTTGTCGCCGGGGACAATTTCGGCTGCGGCTCGTCGCGCGAACACGCGCCCTGGGCACTGGCGGATTTCGGGATCAAGGTGATCGTTTCGACCTCTTTCGCCGACATCTTCTACAACAACTGCTTCAAGAACGGCATGCTGCCGGTGGTCCTGCCGCAGGAGCAGGTGGACCTGCTGATGACGGATGCGGAGAAGGGCTCCAACGCGCGGATGGATATCGATCTGGAGGCGCAGACCATCACCACGTCGGACGGCGAAGTCATCACCTTCGACATCGACCCGTTCCGCAAACGCTGCCTGCTTGAGGGTCTCGACGACATCGGCCTGACGCTGGAAAAGGCCGCCTCGATTGACACATTCGAGTCTCAGGCAGCACAGGCCCGGCCCTGGGTCTGAGCGGCAGGTCTCCTATGGGGACGATAATAGTTATCTACAAAATATAGTAAAAAGGGGCCCGATGGCCCCTTTTTCGTGCCTGAATTGATGCAAGATGGCACCAGTTCTACCGCGTTATCGCCGCAATTCCGGGGTCTTATAAACCTGCGTCTTGAGCCATTGGCGGAAAGGCGGCAAGATTGGGGCAATAATGAGGCACCGCAAATGCGGCATCAAGTTGGGACAAGAGGGCGCGCCAAAGCTGCTCCGGCCCGGTTTGAAGGGATAGAGCTGTGATCGTCCGTCTGACAGGCGCGTTCTTGCGCGCATTCCTGATCGCGTTAGCGATTCTGACGCCGTCGCTCCTGTTGCCCGATGTGGGCTCGGATGCGGCGCAGGTGGTCGTGCTTGTCGCTCTGGCAGCGGGTCTGTTCACCTTCATGGAATATGCCAGCCAGTTCCCCTCGATTCTCGAATTCCGCTTTGCCCCGCCGGTGAACCGTCTGCGGTATTTCACCATGTTCGGGATGGTGCTGATGCTGACGGTCTACCTCTCCGGCCCGGCATTGGAGAGCCCGATTGCCACGCTTCTGATGCGTCTGGCGACACTCATGGCGCATGCGCTCGACTTCCCGTATTCGCCGGTGCGGCTGGTCATCCTGTCTTTGCCTGCGGATACGCCGACCACGGTCATCGACATGGTCCGGGATGCGGCTGGCATCGCTTATGTCGTGGCTGCAATCGGCCTGATCGTCTTTTCCGTGATCGTTCGCGTGTATGGGTGGCCGGTCCGCTACGGGGCTTTCAACGTCTGGATAAACCTGCCTCTGTTTGACCCGACCGGCGGCGGCGATGTGATCTCCCGTCTCAAACGGGATTCGATCGTTAACATCGTGTTAGGGTTTCTTCTGCCATTCCTTATGCCAGCGGTGGTCAAACTGGCGTCCTCGGTTATCGACGTCTCCGGTATCGGCAATCCGCATACTCTGATCTGGGTGATGGCGGCATGGGCCTTTCTTCCGGCGAACCTGATTATCCGTGGCGTGGCGCTCGCGCGGATTGCCGAAATCATCGAGGAAAAGCGCCGCCGCGCCTATGCCGAGGCACGCAGCGAAGACGCCATGCAGGCCGCCTGAACGGCCTGATAGGGACACGCGTCCTCGCCCAATTTCTTGTCCTGCCTCTATGTCTGTCCCTCTTGTCTGCGCCTCTGCGGGCGGACGGCCTGCGCATTCTGTTCTGGCATACCGACATGCGACCCGAAGGGCCCGGGCTGCTGCTGCGCGACCTGCTGCGCGGCACACCGAGAACAGAAGGCATCGCGCGGGTGATTGCCGCCGCCCGCGCCAATATCGTGATCCTGGCGGGCCTGGATTTTGACGCAGAGCACCGGACGCTTCATGCGCTGGCCGACCGGATCGCCGGGGCGAACGGGCCGGCCTATGCCCATATCGCCGCGCCGCGGTCCAACAGCGGCCTGCCCACGGGGCTGGATCTAAACGAAAATGGCCGGACCGGAGAGCCGGCGGATGCCCAGGGATACGGACGGTACGAAGGCCAGTCCTCCCTTGCCATACTGTCGCAATGGCCGCTGCGCGGGATCACGGATCACAATGCGCTGCTGTGGTCCGACCTGCCGGGATCGTTATTCATCGACGCTGCGGGCCGGACCGGCCCGGAGGCGACCGCCCACGGACTTCAGCGCCTGTCCTCCACAACCCATGCCGAAGCCATTGTGGACACCGGGGATGCTGCGCTGACGCTCTTGATCTTTCAGGCCGCGCCGCCGGTTTTTGACGGGCCGGAGGACCGGAACGGCCGCCGGAACCATGATGAGATTGCCTTCTGGCGCCATCGTCTGGCCGGCCTGTTCGGCCCGCCGCCAGACCCGCCCTTTGTCATCGCCGGTGTTGCCAATCTGGACCCGGAGCATGGGGAAGGCCGGAAAGACGCGATCCGCGACCTGCTCGCCCATTCCGCTGTGCAGGACCCGCCCGATCTGGCGGGTCCCACAGCCGATTTCGGAACGCCTGGCGCGGGCAGGCTGCGGACCGACTACCTTTTGCCATCCGCCGGGCTGACCCTGCGTTCCGCGAAGCTGTCAGAGATCGACCCCGCTCTCAGCCGTCACGCGCCTCTGCTGCTGGAGCTTGCCTGGCCGCCCTGATCCCCGGGCAGACAGATGCGCCAGCGCGGCGGAGAATGCCGAGCTCTGGGGCGTATCGCGATAGCCGGGCAGCAGCTCGGTCAGCCGGGCCCCGTCCAGACGATGCGGCAGCGACCAGAGGTATCGCATCTCGAATACCCCGCGCAGGACGGGCACAAAGGGCCGCGCGATCCAAAGCGGCAGCCAGGACATCCGCCCGGCGGCCACGGGCTGACCAATGGCCTGGCCAATGCTGGCGGCCATCTCGCGGCCCGTCAGGGTGTAGCCGGGGAAAAGCACCTCCTCAAACCGCGCGAGGTCCGCGCGCCGGTCGGCCAGCATGGCAGCCACACGCGCGGCGTCGGGCAGATAGGCCCATGCATGCGGCACATCCAGCGGCCCGGGATAGGCGATCTTTGCCTTTGGCACGGGCCGCGTGATGAACCGGTCGAACCAGTTTCCCGAAGGCCGGTCGTCGATGAAATCGCCACAGCGCAGAAGAATGGTGCGGACGCCGGCGTCGCGGTACATCTGCTCGACCTCGATCCGGATCCGGCCCAGGCTGTTGCGGGCGTTATGCGGTGTTGATCCGGTCCAGGGCCCGGGTGTGCCACTGCCGTAAACATAGACATTGCCGGGCAGGATGACGGTGGCGCCGGACTGGCGCGCCGCCTCGATCACCTTGCGGTGCATCGCCGGCATCTCTTTGCCCCAGCTGGAGTAATCGGGCGGATGCCAGCCCATGACGATGATCTGTGCCCGGCCTGCTTCGGTCATCAGGTCATCCTTTTTGCGATCAAAGGCGATCACGTCCCAGCCTTGGTCGGCAAAGGCATTCAGCGCATGCCGGCCGAACTTGCCGGTCGGCCCCAGGATCAGGGCGGTGCCTTTCGAAATCTGTGCGGTCATAACAACACTCCATTTGATAAGACCAAAGGTGCTCCCTTCCTGTTTGAATGGGAATTGTCAGATTGTGCAGGTTTGATATTCATAATTGAATGGATAGCCACCTCGACCGACTCGACTGGTCCCTGCTGCAAATCTTCCTCGCAGTTGCGGAGGAGGGCTCTCTCTCCGCGGCGGCGCGGAGGCTGGGCCTGTCGCAACCCACGCTCGGGCGCCAGATCAAGCAGCTGGAGGCGCACAGCGGGTTGGAGCTGTTTGTCCGACAGCCCCGCGGCCTCGTCCTGACGCCGCAGGGGCAGGCGATCCTGCCCGCCGCGCAACGCATGGCCGACGCCATGGCGGAGGTCCGGCTGGCCGCCGCGGGCCGCGACAACGGGCTGCGCGGCACGTTGCGCATCACCGCGTCCCATATCGTGGCGCACCATCACCTGCCGCCGCTCATCACCCGCCTGAGAGAAAAGGCGCCGGAGATGGACATTGTCCTGATCCCCTCGGACAGTTCCGAAAACCTGCTGTATCGAGAGGCCGATATCGCCGTACGCATGTACCGCTCCGAACAACTGGATATCGTGACCCGCCGCCTCGGTGCGCTGGAGATCGGCGCCTTTGCCGCAAAGAGCTATCTCGACAGGCGCGGCCGGCCGCAGAGCATGCAGGACCTCGCCGGCCATGACCTGATCGGCTTTGACACTTCGGACCTGATCCTGCGTGGCATGCGGGGGGCGGGGCTGACCCTCACGCGGGAAGATTTTGCCATCCGCTGCGATGATCAGGTGACCTACTGGCAGCTCCTCCGATCCGGCTGCGGCATCGGCTTTGGCCAGCGCGCCGTCGCCGCGTCAGAGCCGCTGGTAGAGCCCATTCTACCCGATGTCCCGGTGCCACCGCTCGACGTCTGGCTGGCCGCGCATGAGGCGATGCGGCGCAATCCACGGGTGGCGCTCGCCTGGTCGGTACTGGAAGAGGGGCTGGCGCCTTTGCTGACACAGGCGCGCCCCTGACGCTGCCCTGCAGCGTGGGCGGCTTCTTGACCCTCCCCGCGGCGCAGTTTACCCGAGGCCAACCGCCGTCTGAAAGGAACGCCCCATGTCCAACCCCTCGCTTCTTATCCTCCCCGGTGACGGGATCGGCCCCGAAGTCATGGCCGAGGTCCGCAAGATCATCGACTGGTTCGGGGCAAAGCGTGGCATCACCTTCGACGTCTTCGAGGATTTGGTCGGCGGCTGCGCCTATGACAAGCACGGCACGCCGCTGCATGACGACACCATGGCCAAGGCGCAGGAGGTCGACGCCGTCCTGCTGGGCGCCGTGGGCGGGCCGAAATACGACAACCTTGATTTTTCCGTAAAGCCGGAGCGCGGGCTGCTGCGCCTGCGCAAGGAAATGGACCTGTTCTCCAACCTGCGCCCGGCCCAGTGTTTTGACGCGCTGGCCGATTTCTCCTCGCTCAAAAAGGACGTGGTCGCGGGCCTCGACATCATGATCGTGCGCGAACTGACCTCCGGCGTCTATTTCGGCGAACCGCGCGGCATCTTCGAGGAAGGCAATGAGCGCGTCGGCATCAACACGCAGCGCTACACCGAGTCGGAGATCGACCGGGTGGCGCGGTCTGCCTTTGAACTGGCGATGCGGCGCGGCAAGAAACTCTGCTCCATGGAAAAGGCCAATGTCATGGAATCCGGCATCCTCTGGCGCGAAGTCGTGACCGAGGTCGGCAAGGATTACCCCGAGGTCGAGCTCAGCCACATGTACGCAGACGCCGGCGCCATGCAGTTGACCCGCTGGCCCAAGCAGTTCGACGTCATCGTCACCGACAACCTCTTTGGCGACCTGCTGTCGGATCTGGCGGCCATGTTGACCGGATCGCTGGGCATGCTGCCCTCCGCATCGCTCGGCGCGCCGATGGCCAATGGCCGGCCCAAGGCATTGTACGAGCCGGTGCACGGCTCCGCCCCCGATATCGCCGGGCAGGGCAAGGCAAACCCCTGCGCCTGTATCCTCAGCTTTGCCATGGCGCTGCGCTACAGCTTCGACATGGGCGAAGAGGCCGCGCGGCTGGAAAAGGCCGTCAACGATGTGCTGGCCTCCGGCATCCGCACCGCCGACCTGCTAAACGAAGAAGGCATCACCCCCGCCACCACGACCGAGATGGGCGATGCCGTGATCAAGGCGCTCGACGCCACGCTCTGACCATTCCGGCCGGCGGGGCTTGATCCCCGCCGGTCAGCCGGTACGATACCCGAAAGGGAGGATCGGAACGGAGGTCGCCATGCGCGGACCACTGGCCGGGATCCTTCTGGCCCTTCTCGCCTTTGCTCTGTTTTCGACCCATGACGTGGTGGTCAAATCCCTGGGCGGGGCCTATGCGCCCTTCCAGATCATCTTCTTTTCGGTCCTGTTCTCCTTCCCGATCAGCACGCTGGTGCTGATGCGCGATGCCACGGCCGGCAATCTGCGCCCGGTGCATCCCAGATGGGTCATCGCCCGGACCATGGCCGCGATCACGGCCAGCATTTCGGCGTTCTACGCCTTTTCGGTCCTGCCGCTGGCCGATGCCTATGCGATCCTCTTTGCCTCGCCGCTGTTGATCACGGTGCTCGCCATCCCCATCCTGGGCGAAAAGGTCCGGCTGCGGCGCGGCATTGCCGTCATTGTCGGTCTGATCGGTATCGTCATCGTGCTTCAGCCCGGGAAAGAACCCCTGACCCTAGGCCATGCAGCCGCGCTGGTGGCGGCCGTCTGCGGGGCGTTTTCTTCTGTGGTCATGCGGCGCATTGGCTCGGAAGAGCGCGCCGTGGTTCTGCTTCTCTACCCTCTGATGGCAAACTTTTTGATCATGGGAGCCATTCTGCCCTTCGTCTATCGACCGATGCCGATCATGCACATTGGCGGGCTGGCCCTGATCGCGCTGCTGGCCTTCACGGCTATGTCCCTGGCCATTGCCGCCTACCGGCGGGCAGAGGCCGCCCTGATCGCGCCCATGCAATATTCCCAGATCCTCTGGGCCATCCTGTTTGGCGCCCTCTTCTTCGATGAAACCCCCACCAGAACCACGCTGATCGGTGCAGGCGTTGTTATCGCAAGCGGTCTGTATATCGTCTTCCGTGAAAGCCGGGGCGGGGCCTCCGCCAACACGCCGGTTCTGCGCTCGCGCAATCGGATCGGCACGCCGGCGGCGCTGCGCATCGGGCCTATCCTGCGGCGCCTTCACCTGAACGACTTGAGACAGCGCGGACACTGACGGCATCGCGGGTGACGCGGGCCTCGCCGGTCCGCGCACACGCCAGCTGTCATCGGCCCGCGGCGGTGTTCCGGACCGATGACCACAGGCCCCAGTTGTTTTGCGGCAGAGGCAGCTCAGTTCCCTCTTGCCAAGCAAATGCAAAGTCGCTACCCCGCTGCCTCACGGTCGGAGTGTAGCTCAGCCTGGTAGAGCACTGTCTTCGGGAGGCAGGGGCCGGAGGTTCGAATCCTCTCACTCCGACCAATATTTTCAATCAGATTTGCACCTTGGATGAGCGTGATTGCGGTCACGCCAATCACTTGCTACGCACGGCAGGGGCAAACCCGATCATATCCGATCAAATCTGCCATTATTGGTCTGGGGCACCAAGGCCCACCCGTGGCGCTTCCTGCGCTCGGTCGGCGGTGATGCATTCGAGAGGAAAACACGATGACGTTTCAGGGTCTCGCCGGCGCGCATTTCAAAAAGGCCCTGACACCCGATGGCTGGGTCCGCAACCTGTCCGTTCGCTTTGATGATCGCGGCCTGATCGCGGCGGCCGATTGCGATGACAATCCCGCCCAATTGCCGGTTTACGATAATCCAGTTGTGCCCGGGATCACCGATCTGCACAGCCACGCGTTTCAATATGCCATGGCCGGCCTGTCCGAGGTCAGGCGCAACCCGGTCGACAGTTTCTGGTCCTGGCGCGATATCATGTATTTCTTCGCCCTGACCCTGTCGCCGGAAGACACGCAGGCCATCGCCGAACGTCTGTACCTATCGCTGCTCAAGGGCGGCTATACCGGGGTGGTGGAGTTTCACTACCTGCACAACGATATCGACGGCAGATACTACACCCGGCCCGAGGAGCTGTCGCTCGGCATTTTCGAGGCGGCGCGTGCGACCGGCCTCGATCTGACCCATCTTCCGGTCTTTTACGCCCATTCGAATTTTGGCGGTCTGCCGCCCACCGAAGGCCAGCGCCGGTTCATACTTGGGCCCGACACCTATGTCCGGATGATCGAAGACCTGAAGGGGCCGGCCGCCGCGGCGGGGCATACCCTTGGGATCGCCCCGCATTCCCTGCGCGCCGCGACACCCGAAGAGATCGGGCTTCTGATGAATATCCGTGCGGATATCCTGCCGGGTTGCCCGGTTCACATTCATGTCGCCGAACAGACGAAAGAGGTCGAGGGCTCGCTCGCATCCTCCGGGCGCCGTCCGGTCAGCCAGCTGTTTGACCTGGCCGAGGTGGATCGCAGCTGGTGCCTGATCCATGCGACACATCTCGACGAGAACGAAGTGGCGATGATCGCCCGTGCGGGCGCGACCGTCGGCCTCTGTCCCCTGACAGAAGCAAACCTCGGCGACGGCATATTTCCGGCCCCGGCGTTTCTGGAGCAGGGCGGCATTTTCGGGATCGGGTCGGATTCCAATATTGCCACCGTCGCAGCGCAGGAACTGCAGCAGCTTGAATACAGTCAGCGCCTGCGGGACCGTCAGCGCAATGTACTGGCGGGGGTGCAGATGCCCCATGTCGCAACGAATCTCTGGTCCCGTGCCGCACAGGGCGGCGCCCGGGCTGCCGGGCGGCCGGAGCAGGGCATCGCGGTCGGGGGCATGGCGAGCTTTGTTGAACTGACCATGGCCGAGCCGGGCGCCCTGCCACAGACAGATCCGGAGACGGAGCTGGATTTTCACGTCTTTGGCGGCCGGGGGTTCCAGGTCGGCGATGTGATCGTGCGCGGCCGCAAAGTGATTTCCGGCGGGCATCATCCGTCAGAAGACAGGATCGTTGCGGATTATGCCCGTGCCATGGCCCGGGTGGCACAGCGTCTGTCAGATCGCGGCACGGCATGACCGGCGCCAGCCTGCCTTCGCAATAGGCTGCAAATACGCGGGCTCTTTTGACCACCAAGCAGCGCTGCGGCGGCCGGGCGGGACGCCTCCGGCACCGCAAAAGTTGTTCCGCAATCCGGGGCGCGGCGGCTGGAAATGTCTGCAATGCGAAATATGTACCATTTGCACCCGGCAAATCTGACGCTAGGGTCAGGGTAACTTAGGAGGCCCCGGATGCAACTTACTGATTCCCGAGACATCTCCGCTGACCGCGCCACCGTCTATCAGGCCATGATGACGCCCGAGGTCCTTAAGGAATGCGTGCCCGGCTGTACGGAACTGACCGGAAACGCCCAGGACGGGTTCGAGGCGACCGTGGTTCAGAAGGTCGGGCCGGTGAAGGCGACCTTCAAAGGCGAGGTCACGATCTCCAACATGGTGGAGAATGAAAGCCTGACCCTGACCGGCGAAGGCAAGGGCGGCGCGGCAGGCTTCGCCAAGGGCGGCGCCAATGTCCGCCTGGAAGAGATCGATGGCGGCACGCGTCTGCATTACGAGGTCGAGGCGAAGGTGGGTGGCAAGCTTGCCCAGCTCGGCAGCCGTATTATCGACGGTTTCGCCAAGAAGATGGCCGACCAATTCTTCGAGAATTTCGACAACGCCGTCGCGGGCCCCTCGGACGAGGCGCCGGCGGAAGGTGACGATCAGCCTAAAAAGGGCTGGTTCAAACGGATGACGTCCTGAGCGATCTCCGACGATCCTCAGCAGAATAAGCCAGGGAGGAGAAATCCATGAAAGTAACCATGACGGTCAATGGCAAGTCCATGTCCGGAGAGGTGGAGGGCCGCACGCTTCTGGTGCAGTTCCTGCGCGAAGAGCTGGGCCTGACCGGCACCCATGTCGGCTGTGACACCAGCCAGTGCGGCGCCTGCACGGTCCATGTCGACGGCAAGCAGGTCAAGGCCTGCACCATGTTCGCCGCCGAGGCAGACGGCGCCGATGTGGCAACGATCGAAGGCCAGGCCAATGCCGACGGCTCGCTCAACAAGATCCAGCAGGCGTTTCAGGACTACCATGGCCTGCAGTGCGGTTTCTGCACGCCGGGCATGGTGATGTCCGCAGCCGGCCTGCTGGCCGAGAACCCCAAGCCGACGGAGGCCGAGATCCGCGAGCACCTGCATGGCAATATCTGCCGCTGCACGGGCTACCACAATATCGTGCGTGCGATCCTTGCTGCTTCGGGGCAGGAGGTCCCGGCGGTCGCCGCCGAATAAGCCTGCCGGACCCCCGCGGGAAGAGGAGCCCGCCAAGATCCATACGCAAGCGAACTGACATACTTTCTGGGAGGAGAGACCATGCCCAAAGACGGTATCGGCGCCAGCACCAAGCGGCGCGAAGACATCCGGTTCCTGACCGGCACCGGCCGGTATACGGACGACATCAACCTGCGCGGCCAGGCCTATGTGTACTTCCTGCGCTCCGACGTGGCCCATGGCACGCTGACGGCGGTCGACACCGCCTCCGCCGCCGAGATGCCGGGCGTGCTGCGCATCTTCACCGCCAAGGATTTTGACGGTGTCGGCGGTCTGCCCTGCGGCTGGCAGGTGACGGACAAGCATGGCCAGCCCATGCAGGAGCCCAAGCACCCGATCCTCGCCGAAGGCAAGGTCCGCCACGTGGGCGAAATCATCGCCGCCGTGGTGGCCGATACGCTGGAACAGGCCCGTGACGCGGCAGAGGCGATCGTCGTCGATATCGACGAACTGCCCGCCGTGATCGACATGAAAAAGGCCGTCGCCGACAGCTCCGTCAAGGTGCATGACGACCTGACGTCGAACCTCTGCTACGACTGGGGCTTCGTGGAGGAGAACAAGGCGGCTGTGGAGGAAGCCTTTGAAAAGGCCGCCCATGTCACCACGCTGGAGCTGGTCAACAACCGCCTCGTCGCCAACCCGATGGAGCCGCGCGTGGCCGTAGGCGACTATGCCCCGCATGATGACAGCTCCACGCTCTACACCACCTCGCAGAACCCGCATGTGATCCGCCTGCTGATGGGCGCCTTTGTCCTCGGCATCCCGGAACACAAGCTGCGCGTTGTGGCGCCCGATGTGGGCGGCGGCTTTGGCACCAAGATTTTCCACTATGCCGAAGAGGCCTTCTGCACCTTCGCCGCCAAGCAGCTGAAGCGTCCCGTGAAATGGACCTCCAGCCGGTCGGAGGCCTTCATCTCCGACGCCCATGGCCGCGACCATGTGTCGAAGATCCAGATCGCGCTGGATGCGGACAACAACTTCACCGCGCTGCGCACCGAAACCTACGCGAACATGGGCGCCTATCTCAGCACATTCGCGCCCTCCGTCCCGACCTGGCTGCATGGCACGCTGATGGCCGGGAACTACAAGACCCCGCTGATCTATGTGAACGTGAAGGCGGTCTTCACCAATACCGTGCCCGTCGATGCCTATCGCGGGGCAGGGCGACCGGAGGCGACCTTCCAGCTGGAACGCTGCGTCGACAAGGCAGCGCGGGAGCTGGGCGTCGATCCGGCAGAGCTGCGGCGCCAGAACTTCATCACGCCCGACATGTTCCCCTATGCCACCCCCGTGGCGGTCGAATATGACACCGGCAATTACCACGCCACGCTCGACAAGGCGCTGGAGCTGTCGGACCGCGCCGGGTTTGAGGCGCGCGCGGCCGAGTCGAAGAAGAACGGCAAGCTGCGCGGCTTTGGCATCTCCAACTATATCGAGGCCTGCGGCATCGCGCCCTCGAACCTCGTCGGTCAGCTTGGCGCCCGGGCGGGCCTCTACGAATCCGCGACGGTTCGTGTGAATGCGACGGGCGGCATCGTGGTCATGACCGGCTCTCACAGCCACGGCCAGGGGCATGAGACGACCTTCCCGCAGGTGATCGCCGACATGATCGGCATCTCCGCCGACCAGGTGGAGATCGTGCATGGCGACACCGCCAACACCCCGATGGGCATGGGCACCTACGGCTCCCGCTCCATCGCGGTGGGTGGCTCGGCCATGGTCCGCGCGGCGGAAAAGGTCATCAACAAGGCCAAGAAGATCGCCGCCCATATCATGGAGGCGTCTGACGCGGATATCGAGCTGAAGGACGGCCAGTTCACCGTCGCCGGCACCGATAAATCGCTGGCCTGGGGGGATGTGACCCTCGCCGCCTATGTCCCGCATAACTACCCGCTCGATTCGGTCGAACCGGGGCTGGAGGAGACGGCCTTCTACGATCCGGCCAACTTCACCTACCCCTCCGGCACCTATATCTGCGAGGTCGAGGTGGACGAGGGCACCGGCAAGGTCGACGTGCTGAACTTCACCGCCGCAGACGATTTTGGCAATGTCATCAACCCGATGATCGTCGAAGGCCAGGTGCATGGCGGCGTGGGGCAGGGCATCGGCCAGGCCATGCTGGAAAACTGCGTCTATGACGAGAATGGCCAGCTCCTTTCGGCAAGCTATATGGATTATGCCATGCCGCGCGCCAAGGACCTGCCGATGATCACCGTTGACCATTCCTGCCAGACCCCCTGCACCCATAACCCCTTGGGCGTGAAGGGCTGCGGGGAGGCGGGCGCAATCGGATCACCCCCCGCTTTGGTCAATGCGGTACTGGACGCGCTCAACCGCGCGGGGCACAGTGTCGACCATATCGACATGCCGCTTTCGCCGTCCCGCGTCTGGGCCGCCATGAACAGCTGATCTCAGGGAGCCACGAGATGTACAACTTTGAATTCGTCAAACCCAAGACGCTGGACGAGGCGCTGGCCGCCCTGCAGGAGGAGGACGCACAGCCCCTCTCCGGCGGTCAGACTTTGATCCCGACGCTGAAACAGCGGCTGAACATGCCGTCGAAACTGGTCAGCCTGCTGGGTATTTCCGACCTCGTCGGCCTCTCTTCCGCAGGCGGCGTGATGACCATCAAGGGCGCCACCACCCATGGTCAGGTCGCGAAGGAGGCCACGGATTTCCCGGGCCTTGCGCGGCTCGCCTCCCTGATCGGCGACCCGGCGGTCCGCAACCGCGGCACCATCGGCGGCTCGCTTGCCAACAACGACCCTTCGGCCTGCTACCCCTCGGCGGCCATGGCCTGCCAGGCGACCATCGTCACCGACAGGCGCGAGATTGCGGCGGATGACTACTTCCAGGGCATGTTCGCCACGGCGCTGGAAGAGGGTGAGATCATCACCGCCGTCAAATTCCCGATCCCGGAGGCGTCCTACTACTACAAGTTCGAACAGCCCGCCTCCCGCTTCCCGCTGACCGGCGTCTTCGTCGCCAAATATGCGGATCGCGTGGGCGTCGGCGTCACCGGCGCCTCCAACGACGGGGTCTTTCGCTGGACGGAGGCCGAAGAGGCGCTGGCGTCGGATTTCTCCGCCGGGGCAATCGAAGGGCTGACTGTGCCTGCCGACGACATGATCGCGGATATGCATGGCTCCGCCGAATACCGCGCGCATCTGGTGAAGGTCCTGACCGGGCGCTCTGTCGGCTTGTGCTGAAAATTCTGAAATAAATGAAACACAGGGCCGCCCGCCAAGCTGGGCGGCCTTTTTTGTTGGGAATTAGGGGCAACGCAGTCTTTTACTGCACCCAGCCCGCCGCCAGATCATAGCTGTCGCAGTCCGCAAAGCGGGCCATACGATCCAGCTCTGCCTCAAGCTTTGCGATCCGCCCGGCAGAGGCACGGATGCCGGGTTCCAGCCATAGCTTGCTCACCCGGAGCACCCGCGCGTCACGATCCGCTTTCATATCGATCCGCCCGATAAGGCGGTCACCTTCGAGGATCGGGAAGACGTAATAGCCATATTGCCGCTTTGCCTCCGGCACGAAGATCTCAATCCGGTAGAAAAAGCCGAACAGCCGCTCTGCCCGGTTCCGGCCCCGCAGCGCCGGATCGAACGGGCTCAGGATCCGAACGCGGGCAGGCGGCGGGGGCAATTCGGCGGCCTCCTCTACGATGCCCGGTCGTGCCACGCTCTTGCGCGCCTTTCCGTCGGCACCGATCACGTCAACCTCTTCGATCCGACCGGCCGAGAGCTCCGCCGCGACCCAGTCCTTGGATTCCTGTGGCGTGGCATGGGCCCAAAAGGCTGCGATCTCTCCCGAGGTCGCAAATCCCAGCCGGTCCAGCGCGCCGTTACAGAACCAGTCGATCGACTCCTCGGCGACAGGCCGCGGCTGCGCATGAAACTCCGGAAACGTCGTTTCGGGAAGGTCGTAGTATTTTTGAAACCCCTGCCGTTTGCTGACCGCCAACTGCCCGGTATGCCACAGATATTCCAGCGCCGCTTTTGAGGGATGCCAGTTCCACCAGCCCCCCGACTGTCCGCGGCTGTCGTCATCCAAAAGATCGCTCGACCGGACGGCGCCATTCGCCCGCGTATGGTCAAGGACCTTGTTCAACTCGTCCAGATAGGCCGTGCCCTGCCAATTCTCCCATTTGGCGGCCAGCCGCGCCTTCTGTCGGTCAAAACGCAAATGCCAGTGGCGATAATAATCCAGCGGAATAATCGACGCATCATGCGTCCAGTGTTCGAACAGCTGCCGATCGCGTTCAAGAAGGCGCTTCAACGCGTTCTGCCGATAGGCCGGGCGCCGCGCAAACAGGATCATGTGATGGGCGCGGGCGACTGTACTGACCGAATCCACCTGTACGAATCCAAGCGCACGGATCACCTGCATCAGGTCTTCGCCCTTACCCGGGCCAGCCGGCCGGTCGCCAAGCAGATGGCGGTGCAGAAACAATCGCCTGGCGGCAGAGTTCTGCAAAACCGGGCGCATGGTCTCAGGCCGGACGCAGGGTATCGCCAGGGTTGATTTTGGGCGAAAGTTCGACCTTCTGGCCGGGCGCCTCGGTTCCCGCGAGACGACCGAGGATGATCTCAGCGGCGCGGCTGCCGATTTCGGCGCGGCAACTGTCCATCGTGGCAAGTTTGGCGGGCAATCCCTGAAGAAGGCGAACATCGTTAAAGCCGGCCATGCCAACATGACCGGGCACGTCGAACCCCTGTTCGCGCATCCAGAGCAACCCGCCCGCCCCGATCATGTCGTTGGAATAATAAAGAAAATCAAGTTCGGGCGATCGTGTCATCATGGCCTTGGTCATTTCGCGACCCTTGGCCAAAGCGGACCCGTCAGAATAAAATTCCTGATCTTCGATCTCGACGCCGCCTTTGGCCAGCGCTTCCGTAAAGCCTTCAAATCTTTTCCGGGCACGGTGATCCTGACCAAGCGTCGTCCCCATGTAACCGATCCGCCGGTATCCCGATGCGAGGATGGCTTTGCCCATTTCGCGACCGGCACGGCGGTGTGAGATGCCTACGGCACTGTCAATCGGTATGCCATCGGTGTCCATGATCTCGACAACCGGGATGCCCGCGGCCGCCATCATCGCGCGCGAAGGGTCGGTATGTTCCAGACCCGCGATGATCACGCCCGAGGGGCGCCAGGACAGCATTTCATAAAGAACTTTTTCTTCTTTTTCAGGTTGGTAGTCTGTGACGCCCACCACCGGCTGAAGTTCTGTTTCTTCCAGAACCTTACTGATCCCTGTCATGACTTCGGGAAAGACAAGGTTGGACATTGACGGAATGATCACCGCGACAAGGTTCACACGTTGGCTGGCCAGCGCGCCGGCGATTTTGTTCGGGACGTAACCGAGCATCTTTGCAGCCCTTAACACTTTGTCTCGTGTCGCCTCAGACACGTCGCCACGGTTCCTTAAAACGCGGCTCACGGTCATTTCGGAAACACCGGACGCTTCTGAAACATCGCGGAGGGTCAGAGGGCGGCGGTCGTTCTGGGTCAATTGAGCAGTCCTGCGTGAGACACTTTTGACCGTAGCGCAGCAGCTTAAGACGGATCAAGCCGTATCGACCGGTTCCATGCCGCACAAAGGCAGTCCGAAGCCAGCTGTCAGAATTCCGACCACTCGTCATCGGTCCTGTTCGCATCCATACCCATCGGAGCGTTCACCAATTTGGAAGTTGAAGCAGGTTCTGCGTGATTGGGGGCCGAAGCTGTTTTTTTGCTTTTATGGCTTACCGTGAAGGCACTGGACGCCTGCAGAAGTTTGGCGGCCTCTGCAACCATAACCTTGCCAGTCCCATGTACCTGGGTCGCCACGGCCGCGTTCTTTTGCGTGACACCATCGAGCTGATCAACAGCGGAATTGATCTCGTCCAGACCGATCGCCTGTTCCCGGGCCGCCGTGGCGATCGAAGAAACCGAAACAGACACCTTATCGAAATCTCCGATAAGGCTTTCGAACGACGTCCCTGCCTTTTCGACAAGTTCGACGCCACCCACGACGTTTTCGGCGCTTTCCTGGATCAAGGTGTTGATTTCCTTGGCCGCGTCTGACGATCTTTGCGCAAGCGCACGCACTTCAGAGGCAACAACAGCAAACCCTCGCCCAGCCTCGCCGGCACGCGCGGCCTCGACCCCCGCATTCAGGGCCAGCAGGTTGGTCTGGAACGCAAGGTCTTCGATCACAGACGTTACCTGCGTGATTTTCTGGGAAGAGGTGGATATCTTGTCCATTGCCGACATGGCATGTTGAACGACTTCGCCGCTTTGCTGGGCATCTTCTTTGGCGCGCCGCATGATCGTGTCCGCATCGGATGCTGCATCCGCCGTCGATTTGACCGATGCGGACAGTTCCGTAATTGCCGCGGCGGTTTCCTCGAGACTCGCGGCTTGCTCGATCGCTTTCTGGCTCAGTTCGTTCGAGGCATTCTCGACCTGGCGCGCATTGTCATCAATTTCGTCCGCAGCGCCCAGGAGGGAGGACACTGTCTCATCCAGTCGCTCCAGGGCTGAGTTGAATGCAACGCGCAGGTCATCATATTCAGGGGAGAAGGCAGTTGCGATTTTCCCGGTCAGGTTCCCCTTGGCAAGCTCTCCGATTGTTGTGGTCAAATGTTTGACCACGATTTCCTGGTCGCGCGCCTTGGCATCGTGAATTTGCCGTTCTTCTTCGGCAGCCGATAGCCGGTCCCTCAGCGATTCAAGGTTTCTGGCCAGATCGCCGGCATCTTCCTGTCGGTCGGTCAGCGGCACCGGGCTGACCAAATCCCCTTCAGCAACTCCCCGCAGCCGATCACCTACAAGCGCAAAGGGCCGGGAGACCGATCGGCCGATAATCCACCCCGCCAGGGCCAGAACCACCATCAACCCCGCCAGCTGTATCAAAAGCGTATTCCGCAACTCGATAACCGGAGCCATCATGATGCGGTCATCCTGTGCGACCACGAGCACCCACTTCGCCCCGAGGAAGGATGCGGTCCCGGCCATGAGATGTTCGGTCGACCCATCCGGTTTCGAATGTGCAAGCAACTCCGGGGGGGTATCGTCGAACGCGTTGCGCATATAAGGCTCAGGCTGAACCGGTTGCAGCAATCCGTTATTGTCACCCGGCAGGGAAGACCGGCTCAGGAAATCCTCACCAATTGCGAAAATGTTCACATCTGAATGCTCGTCGCCGGTTTGTGCGATCGTGTCGGAAATCCGGTCCGCCGGCAGTTGCAAAACCAGAACTCCGGCAAAGTCGGATCCATGGAAAACCGGTGTGGAAAGGAAAGCTGCAGCGGCCCCGTTACTGGGTTCGTAGGGATCAAAATCCATGAAGGAAACGACGCCAGGTCGGGCGTCTTTCGAGGCACGGAACGCTTCGCCGAGGCCGCTCTCTCTGTAGCGACCGGACTGGAGGTTGGTCGCAAAGTCGAACTCTTTGAAAACGGAATAAACGACATTCCCGTCTGCGTCGATCAGGAACAGATCATAATAGCCGTTTGATTTGAGTATGGACCGGTAGTACCCGTGGTACTTTTCATGGACCCGGTCATATTGCGTCCCGCCTTTGGCCGCGAAAAGATTGTCTTTTTGACCGGAAGGGTTTGGGTTTTCGGTGATATAGGCCTGCTGAAGCTGCTCCGTTCTGTCGCCGCCCAGTGTGCGCCAGGCAAGGGAGAATCCCTTGACCGCTGCGGTTGTGGTCGGATTGAGTGCCGTCAGTCGCAAAGACCGTTCCAGTTCGTCGGAATACGACTTGATCTGTGCGGCCTGGCCATTGAGATCGTCTCTGAAATTACGTTCGATTTCTTTCAGCATGATTGCCTGAGCGTCGAGATAGGCTGAGACAGTCAGCGCGGTAGCGACCATGGCGCCGGAGGCGATCAGAAAGACGGGCAGTTTCAGCGCCAGACGCATATTGATAAGCCAGCCCAATGCGGAAAAGCGCCGCGCTTTGCCCGACGGAAGGGGGGGAGACTGTGTAGGCTTTGCTATCATCGGGTCCTCTGCAATGTGTCTTGCGGCGGGACAGCCCGCCTGACGATTCGCCGCGCGCCACCACTTGGCTCGCCGACCCCTTTGTGACGCCAAGGTCTTAACAACCCGCTTCCGGCTTGATGAATCCCTTTTGTGAGCCGACAAAAACTTCCCGACATGGTGGTCATACCCATGACAAGCGATCCGGCTTTGGCTAAGAGGTTCGGGCGCGGCCCCGTGGCTCAACTGGATAGAGCAGCCCCCTCCTAAGGGGCAGGTTGCAGGTTCGAATCCTGCCGGGGTCACCATAAAAATCGTACACAACAACTGCTTTAACAGAGCTTACGATTTCTGAGATGCTCCAGGCTTGTCGCAAAATGCAGGAGCAGACCGAAATTTTCGGGGCGAGCCCGTACAAAGCCCGTACAACTCTCGTACAACGCGTGTCCCACCCGTTCCGCGTGGAACCGCGGATCGGTCAATCCAGTGGTCGCCCAGATGAAGCGATGGCTTCTGGATGTGGTGCGTCGAGGCTCTTGTTCCGGAGCCTGCCGTAAAAATTTGCGACAAACGCGTTCCGCGGCGACGAGTCAATTTGAGCTGGTTCTCGGGGACGCCATGCTGTTTGACAGGGTGACGATGTCGAACCACGGATTCGATCCGGACCCTAGACTTATCGGGTCGCCGATCCCGCGTTCACGCGGTTACTGCCAGCGAATGCGGGTCGATTGTTGGCACTAATCCATTTGAAACAATGATAAAAGCTTCATCTCGCGTCGCAAGTGCGTCCGCCTGCAATTGGGTCAGCGAGACGTATTCGGCAATGCTGGTCGACGGTAGCGATCCGCGGGCGGCAATCGCCCAGGCACGCCGGCGCATGACCGCATCTCCGAGAAACCTGATCTTCAGCTTGGCGAACCCAGCGTTGACCTTCAGCCCGTCCTCTTCGCTCATCGCGCCATCGCGGACCCGGGTGTAGAGCCTGTCCAGAACATGCGACCGCAGGAGCGTCGGTGCCAACAATTGATAGCGTGGATCCGGTACCAATTGC
Organism: Pseudooceanicola profundi; assembly: GCF_050897955.1. Lineage (NCBI taxonomy): Bacteria > Pseudomonadati > Pseudomonadota > Alphaproteobacteria > Rhodobacterales > Paracoccaceae > Pseudooceanicola > Pseudooceanicola profundi. The sequence continues at coordinate 2,808,170 of NZ_JBPAXZ010000001.1, forward strand.
GTTGATGCGATAAGTATGGCCGTCTCAGGGTCTATGACAATACGTGAGATGCCACGAGCCGAGGCGGTTTTGCCGCTGGTTGCAGACAGGTCTGTCATCTCGGCGCTGCTCCTTTGTCACAACACTGCAATCGCACCCGGCTGCCCGGACAATCAGCTTCGGCAATCACAAAAGGTAGCTGTAGGGATACCTTTTGTTGACAGGTCAGGCAATGACCCATAACGTAGCCATATGGATACCTATAGCCATTCTCTCCCCCCGCTCTTCGGGGCGCTGGCAGACCCGACGCGACTGGCTGTTGTCGAACGGCTCGCGTCCGGGGCCGCCTCCGTTTCCGAACTGTCCCGGCCGTTCGATATGGCGCGTCCCTCCTTTCTCAAACACCTTCGAGTGTTGGAAAATGCGGGCATTGTGACCTCGGTCAAGAAAGGCCGGGTCAGAACCGTATCGCTGCGTCCGGATGCGATCAGCCAGATCGATGAATGGGTGCACTGGCATCGCAGACGGGTCGAAGCCAGCCTCGACCGCCTGGGCGAGTTCTTACAATCGGAGACTGACAATGAGCGATGAGCGCCAGCATCACGACCAGTTCACCCTCGAACGTATCTATCCCAACTGCCTGGATCATGTCTGGGCCGCCTGGGCTGAGCCGGAAAAGAAGATGGCCTGGTTCGGCGACGGGCTGACCGAGGTTGATTTCCGCGAGGGCGGAAGAGAGCGGGGCGGATTCAGCAACGATATGGGTGAGCACACGAAGGAGGCGACCTTCTTCGAAATCTCGGAGCGGGAACGGATTGTCTACGGCTACTCCATGGCGATGAACGGGCGTATCCATACGGTTTCTCTGGTCACCGTGCTCTTCGAGGATCACGGCGGCGGCACCCGGCTGCGGCATATCGAACAGATGTGCGTGATACCCCCGAGCGACGGCATCGAAGGCCGGACACATGGCTGGGGCGCGCTGCTGGACCAGTTGGGACGTTACCTTGAGACGGACAGCCGCAAGGAGGCCACGCAATGACAGAGACACCTCAAGGACGCATCGGCACCCTGGCCAACTCGCGGGACGACTGGACGGCCGCGCTGGACAAGCTGCGAGAAGCCGAAAAAGAGCTGACCCGCGCCCATGACAGGCTCGCGGCCGAACGCCGAAAACTGCCGTGGGAGCCTGTCGGTCAGGCATATCGCTTTGAAACGCCGGAGGGGCACATCGGGCTGACCGACCTGTTCGCAGGGCGGCGGCAGCTGATCGTCTATCACCATATGCTGAAACCGGGCGACACCTCGCCCTGTGCGGGCTGTTCGATGGTCGGCGACCAGATCCCGCATCTGGCGCATCTTCATGCCCGCGACACCTCGCTCGTGTTTGTCGCCAAAGCGCCGATTGATGAAATCCAGGCGTTCCGGCAACGAATGGGATGGGAGTTTCCCTTCGTGTCCACACTGGATCAGTTCAACGCCGATTTCGGCGTGACGGGCGGCTTTGGCCTGAATGTCTTTTTCCGCGATGGCGAGGATATCTACCGGACCTATTTCACCACCGCCCGCGGCGTTGAAGCCCTGGGGACCCCGTGGACCTTTCTGGATCTGACGCCTCTTGGCAGACAGGAAGACTGGGAGGACTCGCCCGAAGGTGTTTCTCAAACCGGCCCCTATCGGTGGTGGCGGCTCCACGACGCCTACTAGGGTGCCGGTGTGGCACCTCGAGGGACCCCTGGCGGCACACCGACCCACGGGCCGGGCCGCCTATTATCCCGTCTGTTGGGCCTGCTGGTCCAGGATGGATGTGCGGCAGAGGGCCTTCAGCCAGGCCAGACGTGCGGAATGCCGGTCGCGGCCATTCCACAGCATCGAGACGGGGAACCCCGGAACATCGAGAGGCGGCGCGTGCATCACAAGCGCGTCCTGGCGCATCAGACGGCGCGCGATTGTCATCCCCAGGGTCGCCACGCAATCGGTCGAGGCCAGGACGGAGCCGAGCGTTTCGTACAGCGGCGAGGCCAGAACGGTGGACCGGGACAGGCTCTGCCCAGCAAGGGCCGCGTCGACATTGCCCGACACGATCCCCTTGTCGGACAGAAGCAGATGGCGCGCCCCGGCATATTGAGCCACCGTCAGCTCGCCCGTCCCTGCGATGATGGGGTGGGTGTCCCGCATAAGCACGACAAACCGTTCCTGGAAGATCTCCTCCTCCTCTACGTCCACGGCAGGCGAGAACCGGGTGCCGATGGCCATGTCGAGGTCGGGAAGCCGTGCAAGGCTGTCGTCGATCCGGACCGGCAGGATGCTGACCCGGGCATTGGGGGCGGCGTTGAGGATCGCCGCGGCGACGGTGGCACCGAAAGCCGCGCTCGCATAAGTGTCCATGCCGATCCGAAGATGCGTGTCCAGCGTGGCGGGGTCGATGGTGTCGACCTGCGCGAACCCGGCATCCAGTTCGTCCATCGCCCGTCGCACTGCAGGCCACAAAAGGCTTGCATACTGGCTGGGGACCATCGTGCGACCGCGCCGCTCCAGCAGACGGTCGCCAAGGACGGCGCGCAACCTGTCCAGCGCATTGCTGGCACTGGGCTGGGTCATGTTCAGCCGCTGCGCCGTGCGTGTGACGCTTCGCTCCTGCATCAGTGTGTCGAAGACGCGCAGCAGGTTCAGATCGAGGTTTCTTGGCAGCATCAATCATTTCCTGAGGTTATTTATTCAATTCATATTATCAATTTGATGAATGTCCAAGCCTGCCCATATGTGACGCACTGGAAACGGCGCGAAGGCTGGTCCCGATCCAGTTCCCATCTTCCTGAAGGACTTGAAAATGACCTCCAACTTGACTCAGAACTTGACCCGTCGCGGCGTCCTCGCCGGCGGTCTTGGCGCTGGAGCCGTGACCTTGCTTGGCACTCCAAGTGCCGCGCAAACGACAGGGACCGGGCCCCGCATCACCCGGTTCGAACAGGCGGCCCCCTTTCCGGTGAATGCCTATATCGTCGAGGGGGATGACGGGCTTGTCGTTGTCGACAGTACGCTGACCGTCACAAGCTCTCTCGCCCTGCGCGCGCAGATCGACGCGACGGGCAAGCCGCTGCGCGCTGTGCTGCTGACACATGCGCATCCCGATCACTATGCGGGGCTGGGCAATCTTACGGCAGGGCTGGATGTTCCCGTCATCTCTGTCGCCGGGGTGCGGGATATTGCCCTGCGCGACGATGCGGCGAAGGACGCGCTGATCGGTGGCATGTTCGGGGCGGAATGGCCCCGCAACCGCGTCTTCCCGACCGAGGTCGTGGCCAATGGCGATACGCTGGATTTCGGCGGCGGCCTGACATTCACCGTGCAGGACATCGGACCGGCCGAGTCGTTTCACGACAGTCTCTTTATCCTGGACGGGGGCCATCAGCACGTCTTTGCGGGTGATCTGGCCTATGCGCTGATGCATCCCTACATGGCCGACAACACCAATTCGGACTGGGTCAGGGTCTTGGACAGACTGCAATCGGACCTGGCCGAGGACGCGACCCTTCATGTCGGCCACGGCCGCCCGGTCACACCGGGATTCCTGCAATGGCAACGCGATTATATCGACATCTTCGAGGCCAGGCTGCGTGCGCAGGACTGGAGCGACCCGGATAAGGCCAGCGCCGCGGTCAGCGCCGGAATGCGGGACTACCTGCCCGGCGACGCGCTGGCCTTCCTGATGGAGCTGTCGATCCGGCCGAACGCGGAACGCCTTGGCCTCCTCTGACCTTCAGTTTGGCCCATGTGATGCGACGATCCCGTCACATGGGCCCGCTACGAACGTTCACGGAAAACCGCCCTGCAGTACGTGTCAGGCATTTACGAAAGGTCCAACATGAAAGAGCGCATGGAATTCTTCATTGGCGACGACAGGCTTGTCGGCGATCTTTACACGCCCGCAAGCGATGCCATTGGCGTTGCCGTGATCACCGGGCCGCTGACATCGGTCAAGGAACAGGCGCCCGGCGCCTATGCCGCCGCCCTTGCCAAACAGGGGATCGCGGCCCTCGCCTTCGACCATCGGCACTTTGGCGAAAGCGGCGGGTCGCCACGCCAGTTGGAAGACCCGGGGCAGAAGATTGCCGATATCCGCGCCGCGGTGGATGCCGTGGCGGATCGCTATCCGGTTCTTCCCGTCTATGCCGTCGGCGTCTGTGCCGGCGCGGGCTATATGGCGGCTGCGGTCGCGCAAGAGCCTCGCTTCGCCGCGTTCGGCGGCGTTGCCGGCTTCTATCATGACGCCGCCCAGTCCCGGGACTGGATGGGGGAGGGGTATGACGCGGCAATCGCGGCAGGCAGACAGGCGCGGCTGGACTTCGAGGCCGGCAGTGACGCGCAGATGATCCCAGCGGTCGCCATGGACGGGGATCGCGCCATGCCCATGGACGAAGCGTTTGACTACTACGGCACCGACCGGGGCGGAGAGGCCCGGTTCCCGAACTACACAAACGCCTTCGCGGTCATGTCACGCGAGGTCACAACGCCTTTCGACGCGCAGGGCGCCGCCGACAAAATCACGGTGCCAACCCTGATGATCCATTCCGAAAACGCGCTGTCGCCGATGCTTGCCCGTCGTTTCTTCGACAAGCTTGGCGGACCGAAAGAGCAGGACTGGCTGCAATCGAAGGGCCAGATCGACTTTTACGACGATCCTTCATTGATCGCGCCTGCGGTAACGATGCTTTCGGACTTTTTCAGGCGCAGCCTGCCGGCGTAACGCCAGGGCTCATCCAAAGAGAACTGACCGACGGAAAGCCGGCGTGCCTGAAGATTTGACGACGCTCGACAGGTACCGGTGCGAGACAGGAGAATGTGACGGATTTAGACACCGCTTCGAGTATCGCGGAGGCCTTCTTTGCAAATTTCGAGGCAAGGTGGCCATGACGCACAGGGCTAAATTCAGTGATGGTTCAAGAAGAGACGCCGGCCTACAGATCATGGAAACGAGTTAACCTTTCAACAATGTGGCTGAAGGATCGCGCGTCAGCCGGCACATCCTGAATTTCTGGAAAAAGACGTTCTCAGAGGCGACCAATGAATCCGGGGCTATTCGGGTTCAGGGTCAAATCCTGCCGGAGTCATAAGCACCTAGGGTCTGACAGCTGTGCTTGTGAATTCGGCGACATGGCCCGGTTCAGCGGGCTTGGCATCTAAGCGCTGCGCACCATCTGGTCTTTCCCTGCCAGAGCGACCAAGGTGCACCGGAATAATCAGGAGGCCTCATGGAACGGACCGGCGCGCGCATACTCGTGGATCAACTCATTGCCCAGGGGGTCGACAGGGCCACCTGCGTGCCGGGCGAAAGCTACCTTCAGGTGCTGGATGCGCTGCTGGATAGCGGCATTGACGTCATGACCTGCCGACAGGAAGGCGGCGGCGCCATGATGGCGGAGGCCTATGGCAAGATGACCGGCCGGCCCGGCATCTGTTTCGTCACCCGTGCGCCCGGGGCCACCAATGCCGCCGCCGGGGTCCATGTCGCGCATCAGGACAGCACGCCGATGATCCTTTTTGTCGGCCAGATCGCCCGAGACATGACCTATCGCGAAGCCTTTCAGGAGATGGATTACGGCGCCGTCTTCGGCACCATGTGCAAATGGGCCTTCCAGATCGACAATGCCGCCCGCATCCCCGAACTGATCGCCCGCGCCTTCCGCGTCGCCACGCAGGGCCGCCCCGGCCCGGTGGTGATCGCGCTTCCGGAGGACATGCTCTCGGACCTCGCGGATGTGCCGGACATCGCGCCGGCCAAGCCGATCGAGATACGCCCGACCACCGATGCCATTGCCGAAATGTCCGAACGGCTCGCCAGGGCAGAACGCCCCGTCGCCATCATCGGCGGCCCGGACTGGCGCGGCGCGGCGCGGGACGGGCTGATCAGCTTTGCCGAACGTCATGGCCTGCCGGTGATGATCCAGTTCCGCCGGGGCGGCAGCTTTCCGGCCGATCATCCGCAATACATCGGGGATCTGTCGCTGGGCGCCAGCCCGCATCTGACCAAGGCCGTCAAAGATGCGGACCTGATCCTGATGCTCGGCGGGCGCATGTCGGAAAGCCCATCTCAGGGCTACAAACTGCTCGATATCGGCGTGACGGATGACCGGATCATCCACCTCCATGCCGATCCGGAGGAGATCGGGCGCGTCTATTCCCCGGGTCTCGGCATGATCGGCACCGCAGGCGGGTTTGCCGAAGCCGTGGCCGACCTGCCCGGCACCAACCGCGCCCCCGACTGGACGGAGGGTCTGCGTCAGGCCTATCTCGACTGGTCGACCGACCCCCTGCCGGTGCCCGGCAAGTTCCAGCCCGGCGACGTCGTCTGCTGGCTTCGCGATACGCTTGGCCCGGACGCCGCGATCACCAATGGCGCGGGCAATTTCGCGACATGGATCAACCGCCACTACCGGTTCCGCGAACATGGCACGCAGCTGGCGCCGACCTCCGGCTCCATGGGCTACGGCCTGCCCGCCGCTGTCATGGCCAAACGTCACCGGCCCGAGCGTGACGTGGTCTGCGTGGCGGGCGACGGCGATATCATGATGACGGTGCAGGAGCTGGCAACAGCCGTGCAATATGACATCCCGCTGATCGTTCTGGTCTTTGACAATGGCATGCTGGGCACGATCCGCATGCATCAGGAACGCGACTTCCCCGGCCGCGTCTCCGCCACGCTGCTGAAAAACCCCGATTTCGCCGCCATGGCCCAGTCCTTTGGCGCCTTTGGTGCGCGGGTGGAGGACAGCGCCGATTTCGCTGCCACCTTCGAGGCCGCCAAAGCCAGCGGGAAACCGGCGCTCATTCACTGCATGCTGGACCCGGAGGCGCTGACCATCGCCAAGACCGTCACCCAGATCCGCGAGGGCAAATAATGCCCCCCTTCTTCGACGGCCATAACGACCTGCTGCTGAAAATGACCACCGGCCGCGTAACGGCGGAGGAGGTGCGCGACGGCCATCAGAACGGCCATATCGACCTGCCGCGCGCGCGGGCAGGGGGGCTGGGCGGCGGGTTCTTCGCGCTCTTCGTGCCGACGCCCGGGGTCAAGGGCATCGATATGGCGGCGATGCGCCAGCCCAGCTACGATGTGCCCCTGCCTCCCGCCGTCGATCATGGACACGCGCTGGAGGAGGTCCGCCGCGGCATCGGCCATTTCCGCGCGCTGACCGACCTGGGTGTGATCACACCTTGCCGAACAGCGGCAGAGGTGGAGGCGGCGCTGGACGGCCCCGCCCTCGCCGCCGTGCTGCATATGGAAGGCGCCGAAGCCATAGGGCCCGAGTTCGCCGAGCTTGATGAGCTTGAGGCGGCGGGCCTACGCTCCCTCGGGCCGGTCTGGTCGCGGCCCACGGCCTATGGTCACGGGGTGCCCTTCCGCTTCCCCTCCACTTCCGACATCGGGCCGGGGCTGACGGAGGATGGCAAGCGGCTGATCCGCGAATGCAACCGCCGCAAGATCATGGTCGATCTCAGCCACCTGAATTTTGCCGGGCTCAGGGACGTGGCGGAGATCTCTGACGCGCCGCTGGTGGCCACCCATTCCAACGCCCATGCCGTGACCCCCTCCGCCCGTTGCCTGACGGATGAGGAGCTGCGCATCATCGCGGCCACCGGCGGCATGGTGGGCATCAACTACGGCACCTGTTTCCTGCGCCCCGACGGCAAGTTCATCCCCGAATGCCCCATCGAAGACCTGCAGCGCCATCTCGACCACCTGCTGTCGATCCTGGGCGAGGACGGCGTTGGATTCGGATCGGATTTCGACGGCGCGATCCTGCCCGACTGGATGAAGAGCTGCGCGGGCCTTTCCGTCCTGCGCGACGCGCTTGAGGCCCATGTCGGGGCCGAACTCACCGCAAAGCTCTGCAATGGGAACTGGCTGCGGATCATGCGGGCGACCTGGGGCGGGTAGGGGCTAAAGCCCCTTGCCCTGGGCATCCCGCACCAGCGCCGCCAGCCTGAAGAACCCGTGCACCATCTTGGAATAGGGCATGAGCAGGAAGAGCGTCAGCACGCTGCCCAGATGCAGCGCCATCATGTAGCCAAGCGCCTCGGTCCCCCGCGCGGCATAAAGCGCGAGGCCCGAGGCGCCGGTGAACCCCAGCAGCAAGACGAACCCCATCTCTCCGCCCCAGACCCCGGGCGCGCCCAGCTTCCGGTCGCCCTTCGGCTTCAGAACGGCCAGCCCCACAGCACCCAGCGTCAGCAACACGCCCCCCGGCACGCCCAGCAGCTTGGGCAGGGACCAGATCGCATAGGGCGCGGGCCAGCCCGCGTAATGCAGCACGGTCCCGGCGCAGGTCGATGCAAAGCACATCAGAAACCCGTAGAGCACTGCCTGATGCATCGCCCTGCGTCCCTTGGTATACCGCTCTTCCCTCTCGAAATTGCAGCCCTGACCCTGTCCGCCATCAAGGTTCTTCAGCCGTGCGGCATCCCTCAGCGCCGCCCGGAGCTGCGCCCATGTGATCCGCGTCCCGCCAACCTCCCGCCAGTACCGCCACAGCGCCAAGGCGATCAGGGCGAGCGGTGCCACAAAGGCCGGCAGGAAGATCGCGACCAGAACCTCATGCGGAATCAGGTCGTAGAAGGTTTCCACATCCAGCCGAAACCAGGTCACGACGAAAAACGTCGCAAGCAAAAACACCGCCACCATCGCCCCGCCATATCGCTGAAAAACCCGCGCAAAGCCTGAGGGCCAGACCAGCCGCTCCCAGCTGTCCGCCCGCACCTCGGCCAGCGCGCCGGGCAGGTTCAGCGCAAATTCATGCGGTTCGGTATATTGGCAGGCGTAATAGCAGCCCCGGCAGTTGTGGCAGAGATTGGCCAGCTGGGTGATATCCCCACCGGCAAAGGCGCGGTCGCGGGTGATCGCCGGAAAGACCGCGCAGTAGCCTTCGCAATAACGGCAGGCATTGCAGATCTCGATCTGCCGCCGCGCCTCCTGCACCCTATCCAGCATAGGCCGCCGCCTCCCGTCCCGCGATCCGGCCAAAGACCGTGCCGATCGTCATCCCGAACCCCGCCAGGTACCCCTGGCCCAGGATCGACCCGGCCATCGTCTCTCCCGCCGCCCAGATATTCGGATAATTCCCCTCCGGACCGGCGACCTGCGCCGTCTCATCCACCTTCAGGCCAAGATAGGTGAACGTCACACCGGGCCTCAGCGCATACCCGTAGAAGGGCGGCTCAACGATGGGCCGGGCCCAGTTGGTCTTGGGCGGCGTCAAGCCTTCGGTCGAAAGCCCGTCCAGCTCCGTCGGATGCAACGCCCCCTCCCGACACGCCGCATTGAACTGCTGGACCGTTCGGTCCAGTGCGCCCCCGTCGATCCCCAGCTTCTCCCCCAGCTCCGCCACCGTATGGGCCACCACCGGCGGGAAAACCGAGGGCATGAACAGATCCAGCGACCGGCTGTCGATCACCGAATAGGCCACCTGATCCGGCTGCGCCGCCACCAGCCGCCCCCAGATCGCATAGCGCTTGGGCCAGACATCCTCGCCCTCGTCATAGAACCGCTGCCCGTCCCGGTTCACCACCACCGAAAACGGCACGCAATCCAGCCGCGTGACGATACCGCCGTCGAATTGCGGCGCCCGCCCGTCAATTGCCACGGCGTGGCATTGTGTCGGATCGCCCACGCTCTGCGCGCCCTGATCCAGCATGTCCTTCAGCACGATGCCCCGGTTATAAGGTGTCCCCCGGATCAGTAAGTTCCGCGCCGCCGGTCCCCAAGCCCGCGCCAGCCAGTCCAGATCCGACTGAAACCCGCCAGAGGCGATCACGCAGGCGCGGCCGGTAACCCGCTGCATCTCGCCACCCGCGACCGCGACATCGACCCCGGTAAACACCCCACCCTCGATCACCACATGCTGCACCTGCGCCTCGTACACGACGGTGACCCCAAGATCCGCCGCCCGCGCATAATAGGCATTCACCAGCGCCTTGCCGCCGCCCAGAAAAAACGCATTCGTCCTGGACAGACTCAGCGTGCCCGAAAGCGAGGGCTGGAACCGCACCCCCCGCGCCTCCATCCACGGCAGCGCCGCTTCAGAGCCGCGGATGGCCAGCCGGGCCAGCACCTCATCCGTCTCACCCTTGGTCACCCGGATCAGGTCGTCGTAATACTCATCCTCACCATAGGCATTGGTCAGCACCGACAGCGGCCCGCCATGCATGCAGCGGAAATTCCGCGTATGCCGGGAATTCCCGCCCCGATAGGGCTTTGGCGCCCCCTCAAATATGACAACGCGGCAGCCCGCCTCCGCCGCCGTGATCGCGGCGCAGAGCGCGGCATTGCCGCCGCCTACCACCACCACATCCCACGGCTCGCTCAGGTTCATCCCGGACCCCGCCCGATCTGCCGCAACCGCTGACCCTGCGCGCCCTCCAGATGCGCCCGCATCGCCATCTCCGCCGCGGCCCCGTCCCGTGCGACCAGCGCCTCCAGCACCAGCGCATGTTCGGCCTGAGCCGCTTCCGCCCGCGCCTCATCCTCCAGTGTCGAGGGGCCGAGGATCGACATCGTCAGCTCCAGCGTCTCGGCCGAGCGCGACAGGAACCGGTTCCGCGCCGCCTCAAGCATCTGGCGGTGAAACTGCCGGTTGAGCGCCGCCGCCTCCGAACCCCGCGCGCCGCGTAGCGCATGGTTGATCTCCGTCAGCGCCGCGATTTCCACCGCAGAGGCCACCCGCGCGGCCAGCCGCGCCGCCGTGCCCTCGATCACCGCGCGCATCTCGTACAGCTCGACGATCTCGGCATAATCCAGCCGCCGCACCGTCGCGCCCGCACGTGGCACATGGGTGATCAGCCCCTCCGCCTCCAGCCGCCGCAGCGCCTCGCGGACGGGCGTGCGCGATGTCTCGAACCGCGCCGCCAGCTCGACCTCCATCAGCCGCGCCCCGGGCCGGATGTCTCCGCGTCGCAGGGCAGCCACCAGCCGCTCATAGACGCTGGCACCCTCTGGATCGGCCGGAAAGGCAATGACAGACTCGCTCATGTATCCACATGTATGCAATCTTCAACAGCAGATCCAGCTTGACCCAGACCCAACCGCGCAACCCCCTGTGCCGCGCCCCGACCCCATGCTAGAACCATCCGGCAATGACCGGAGACCGCCCGTGACCAAGACGATCCACATCCTCAACGGCCCCAACCTCAACCTGCTGGGCAAACGCCAGCCAGAGATCTACGGGCACGAGACCCTCGCCGATGTGGAGGCCGCCTGCACCGGCGCCGCCGCAACCCACGGGCTGACAACGGAATTTCACCAGTCCAACCACGAGGGCGAGATCGTTGAGATGATCCACCGTGCCCGCGACACCGCGCAGGGCATCGTCATCAACCCGGCAGCCTACACCCATACCTCCGTGGCGATCCTCGACGCGCTCAACGCCTTCGAAGGGCCGGTGATCGAGGTGCATATCTCCAACGTCCACAAGCGCGAGAGCTTCCGGCATCATTCCTACGTTTCACTGCGCGCAGATGCGGTGATCGCGGGCTGCGGAACCCAGGGCTACCTGCTGGCCATCGCCCGCATGGCGACGCTTCTGGCCGACTGAAGGAGACAAAGATGGACCTGCCCCGCAACCGCTTCAAACACGCCATCGCCGCCGGAGAGCAGCAGATCGGCGTGTGGAATTCCCTCGCCTCCTCCACCGTCTCCGAAGCCCTCGCCGCCCTTGGGTTCGACTGGGTCCTCGTCGATACCGAACATGCGGTGACAGAGGCATATCAGGTCCTGCCCGCCCTTCAGGCCATCGCCGGTTTCCCCGACACCTCCGCCATCGTGCGCGCCGTGTCCAACGATCCGGCCTATATCAAGCGCTACCTCGACATGGGCGCCCAGACCATCATGATCCCCTATGTCCAGACCCCGGAGGAGGCCGCCGCCGCAGTCCACGCCCTGCGCTACCCGCCGCGCGGCATGCGCGGCATGGCAGGCGGCGTCCGGGCCGGGCGCTATGGCCTTGTCAAAGACTACATGACCCGGGCGGAGGAGGAACTTTGCCTCATCGTTCAGGTCGAAACCATCTCCGCCATGGCCCGGCTGGAAGAGATCGCTGCCGTTGACGGGGTCGACGCGGTTTTTATCGGCCCGGCCGACCTCTCCGGTTCCATGGGCCATCCTGGTGACCAGTCCCACCCGGAGGTCATCGCGGCAATCGAAGATGCCATCGCCCGGCTCAAGGCCGTGGGCACGCCCTCGGGTATCCTCACTCTCAACGAGGATTTCGCCCGCCGCTGCATGGAGCTCGGCACGACCTTCACCGCCATTGGCGTCGACCTCTCCTCCATGATGCGGGACCTCGGCGGGCTGAAATCCCGCCTCGCCTGACTGGATGCGGAAACAACCGTCCCCGTTTTTCTTGCCGAAAATATCCCGGGGGTGAATTGAGCCGCAGGCTCAAGAGGGGGTAGCGCCCCCTCGGCCCGCCCGCCGCAGGCGCCAAATCCGACGGGTTCTTTACGCTCGCCGCGCGCCTCAGGCTGCCGCAGGCTGACAGAAGAGCCGGTACAGCAGGCCGATCACTTCCTGCGTATTCTCATTGGCGAGGCTGTAATAGACCGTCTTGCCATCCCGCCGCGTCGCCACAAAGCCCTCTTCACGCAGACGCGCCAGCATCTGGCTCACGGCGGCCTGACGCATGCCCAGAAGGCTCTCAAGCTCGCCCACGGATTTTTCACCGCTGCCCAGATGGCACAGGATCATCAGCCGTCCCTCATGGGCAAGCGTCTTGAGAAAGGCCGCCGCATTGCAGGCGCTGGCCTCCATCTCGGCGGGCGAAACTTTTACGTCGGTATCGGTCACACGGCCTGTCCTGAATTGTCCGCGGCGGGTATATCACGCGCATCCCGCCAGTGATAGCGCCTAGCCGTCCTCGCGCGGTGCGCCGCCCTGAAACCGGTTGCCAGATGCATAATCGCAGGGCGCTTCCTGCATGGCGAGGTGCAGCGCCGATCCCTCGTAGGGATGCGCCCGGGCCAGCGCTTCATCCACCTCAATGCCCAGACCGGGCGCCTCGGGCGGCGCGACGAACCCGCCCTCGACCCGGATCCCGCCCCGGATCAGCTGGTCGTGAAACGGCGTCTCGATCGTCTCGATCATCAGCAGGTTGGGGCAGGTGGCGGCCAGATGCACATTGGCCGCCCATTCCACCGGCCCGGCATAGAGATGCGGCGCGATCTGGGCGCCTGCCGCCTCGGCCAGAACAGCGATCTTCTTGGCTTCCCAGATGCCGCCCGCCCGGCCCAAAGCGGGCTGCAGGATCCGCACGCCGGCGCGCAGCAGTGCCGCGAATTCCTGTTTCGTGGTCAGCCGTTCCCCGGCCGAGACCGGGATCGGTATTCCCGTCGCGACCACCCGCATCGCCTCAAAATCATCCGGCGGCACCGGCTCCTCGAACCACAGTGGATCATAGGCTGCAATCGCCTGCGCCATACGTAGCGCCCCGTCCGGCGTGAACTGCCCATGCGTGCCGAAAAGCAGGTCAGCCTTGGTGCCGACCGCCTCCCGGATCGCCGCGCAGAACCGCACCGACAACTCCAGATCGCTCAGTGCCGGCATATGCCCGCCGCGGATCGTATAGGGTCCGGCGGGGTCGAACTTGACCGCCGTATAGCCGCGCCGGACCAGATCAACCGCCGATTCCGCGGCCATCTCCGGCGAGACCCAGAAGTCGGAGATCTCATGCCGGGGCAGGGGGTAGAGGTAGGAATAGGCCCGCAGCCGTTCATTCATCCTGCCGCCCAGCAAGGCCCAGACTGGCCGGTCGCGATCCTTGCCAAGGATATCCCAGCAGGCGATCTCCAGCCCCGAAACGGCGCCCATCACCGTCAGGTCGGGCCGCTGGGTAAAGCCCGCCGAATAGGCCCGGCGGAACAGCAGTTCGATATTCTCGGGATTCTCGCCCGCGAAATGCCGCTCGAACACGTCGCGGATCACCGCCTCCATCGCGACGGGACCGACGGAGGCGGCATAGCATTCGCCCCAGCCCGTCACGCCCGTATCCGTCGTCACCTTCACAAGGATCCAGTAGCGCCCGCCCCAGCCCGGTGCAGGCGGGGCGGTCACGATGACATCGAGCGTGTCGAGCTTCATGGCCTCACTTCATCATGATCACATTGCGCCGGGCCGCGCCGGATTTCGTATCCTCGATGGCCTCGTTGATCTGTTCCAGCGTCCAGCGGCCCGAAATCAGCTCATCGAGCTTCAGCCGACCTTGGCTGTACATATCCACGATCCACGGAATATCCCGTTTGATCACCATATCGCCCATTTTGGAGCCGACAATCCCCTGACCCTGATTGGCCATGATCAGCGGCGAATAGGACGACGTCTTGTCGCCATGCGGCATGCCGACCATGACGACCTTGCCGCCCCAGCCGAGGTAACGCGGCGCCTGATCATAAACCTGCGCCACCCCCACGGTCACCAGCACCGCATCGGCGCCGCGCCCGAGGATCTTCTTTACTTCCGACCACGGCTTACCCTCGGCCAGCACCACGTCGGTGGCGCCGAATTCCTTGGCGACCTCCAGCTTCTCCGGCAGCATGTCGACGGCCACGATCCGCCGCGCCCCTGCGATCCGCGCCCCCTGAATGGCGTTCAGCCCGACGCCCCCGGCACCGATCACGACGACATCCTGACCGACCTCGATATCGGCCGAAAAGACCGCCGCGCCGACGCCCGTGATCACCCCGCAGGAGATCAGCGAGGCCACGTCCTTCTTCATCTCCGCCGGGATCACGCAGATCTGCGACTGGTCCACCACGACCTTCTCGGCAAAGGCACCGGTCGCCATGGCCTTGAAGACCGGATCGCCCTCGGGTGTGGCAATCGGACTGGCGCCCAGATTATCGACCGGCGTTTCACAGATCGTAGGCTTGCCCGACTGGCAGGTCGTGCAATGCCCGCAGGCATGGATCAGCGTTACACAAACGGAATCGCCCACGGAAATGCCGACCACAGCCTCGCCAACGGCGGTCACCACACCGGCGGCCTCATGGCCGTAAACGGCAGGCAAAGCCCCTCCGAACCCGCCCTGCCAGAAAGAGATATCGGAATGGCAGATCGCGACCGCCTCGATGTCCACCTCGACCTCGCCCATCTCGGGCGCGCGCAGCTCCACCTCTTCGATGGTGAGTGGCGAGTTGAATTCACGGCAAACGGCCGCGCGAATCTTTGACATGGTAACCTCCCTCTGGTCCTCCGGACCCTGTCCGATGTGGCGCACCATAGGCGAGAAGAAATTTTATTTCCACCTGTCGGAATGAATTTTCGCAATATGTCGCAAGGGTCAGAGCCTGCGCACTGCCTGAGCAAATGCGCGCGCCTGTTCCGGTGCATCGCCCATCTGCGTCTCCGCCTCGAAAATCCCTGTGAGACCCGCCTCCGGGAACCGGGCGCGGGCCGCATCGGCCAGCTCTCCGCCCTCTGCGATCACCTGCTTGCAGAGCGCCTTGACCGCCGCCTGTGCCTCCGGTCGTGGCATGGTCTGCGCCAGCCGGAAGGACAGCGCCTCCGCATGGATCAGCCCCTGACCGTCGCGGATCGGCGCGATCATCGCCTCCGCCTCCGGCGTGATCTGCGGCACGAGGCCCCGCGCGGTTTCCACCGACGCCGCCGCCGACAGGCAGAGCTCTGGCAGCACCAGCCATTCGGTGAACCAGGCCGCGCCATCGCGCTGCTGGCGGCTCATCGCCGATCCCTGCAGCGTGGCCGAGGCTCCTGCCACCTGCCGCGCCAGCGCCACGAGAACAGACGGCGCCACTGGGTTCTGCTTCTGCGGCATGGTGGAGGACCCGCCAGCCCCGCCCAGCCGCACCTCGCCGACACCGGACTGGGCCATCAGGATCAGGTCCTCGCCCATCTTGCCAAGCGCCAAGGCAACCCGCATCAGCCAGTCGGCGATCCGCAGCACCGGCCCGCGATCCGCATGCCAGCTGCGCCCCGGATCGACGAGGCCCAGCCCCTCTGCCACCGCCTGACGCAGGGCAGGGGTCTGGTCGCCCCAGACATTGCCCGTCCCTGCCGCCCCGGCCAGCGACACCATCAGCGACCCGCGCACCCGGTCGAGATCCTGCAATGCCTCCAGCAGGGGCCAGCCCCAGCCCGCCACGACCGACCCAAAGGAAACCGGCGTCGCATATTGCCCGTAGGTGCGCCCGGCCATCGGCAGGTCGGCATGGTCCGAGGCCAGCCGCGCCAGTCCCCCCAGCACCTCTGTTACCCCCGTTTCGACCAGCACCAGCAACTGCCGCAGCCGCAGCATCAGCCCGGTGTCGACAATGTCCTGCGACGTCGCGCCCCAGTGCAGATATTGCGCATGTTCCGGCGCCTGCATTGCCTTGCGAAAGGCCGTCACCAGCCCCGGCACCGGCACACCATTGGTCGCGGCCGCCGCCCCCAGTTCCCCGGGGTCCAGCACGATCTCCAGCGTGGCGCGATGGATCGCTGCCGCGCTGATCTCCGGTATGATCCCAAGCGCACCCTGCGCCCGGGCCAGCGCGCCCTCGACGATCAGCATCGCCCGGACCTCGGCGCTGTCGGTAAAAAGCTTGCCAGCATCGCCTGCCGGAAACAGCCGGTGGTAGATGCCGCTGTCGTGAACGGACCCGGCCATCAGGCAGCCTTCGCGATCTGGTCGATGATCCGGGCCAGCTCTTCCGGCATCGATATGAAGGGTGAATGGCCGGTCACCAGCTCCGGCACATCCACAGGGTCCAGCCCTGCCACCATCCGCCTCTGATCGACCTCCGGGATCACGTGATCCTGCGTGCAGAGCACATAGGATTTCGGCGCGGCATCGAAAGTCGCTCCCAGCCGCACCTTCTCCCGATGCGGGGCGGAGGGTTCGGCACAGACCTGCGCCAGCGCCGCCTGCATCGCCGCCTCCGGCGCGTCATTGTAAAGCGCCGCACCCGCCCCTTCGGTCGTCACGTCGAAGATATAGCCATGCGGCACCTTCAGCAGCGGCAGGCTGGCGCGCGGGCCTTCCAGATCGCGCATCATCTCGCCCAGGGAGTCTCCGTCCCGGGGCAGCAGGGCCGCGACATAAACCAGATGCGCCACCTTCTCCGGCGCCGCTTCGCAAGCGGCGGAGATGGAGATGCCCCCGGCGGAATGCCCGACCAAAACAGCCTTGCCCTCATAGGCGTCAAGGATCGTCCGGGCCTGATCGCCCAGCGTCAGCCCCTCAACCCCCGCACCGCGCCCGGGCATGTCGAGGGCGGTCACCTCATGACCCGCCGCCTCCAGCAGGGGGGTGACGGCAGACCAGCACCATGCGCCGTGACAGGCGCCATGAACGAGGATGATGTGAGCCATTCAGATATCCAGAAACACCGTCTCCTGATCGCCCTGAAGGACGATATCGAAGACATATTTGCCCTCTCCGACCTTCTTTGCAATCAGCGTATCGACACGCGGTTTCTGTTCGATCCGGGATAGCAACGGGTCAGACCCGTTGTCCTCGTCCCCGAAATAGATCCGCGTCTGCAGCCCGATATTGATCCCCCGCGCCACGATCCAGAGCGAGATATGCGGCGCCATCATCACCCCGCCACGCCCCTTCACGGCACCGGGTTTCACGGTCCGCAGGGTGAATTTCCCGGTGTCGTGATCTGCGGCAAACCGGCAGAAGCCGGAGACCGCCGGATCAGCCCCGGCCTGACCGGGATAGACCCCCGCCGCATCCGCCTGCCAGCTTTCCAGCATTGCGTCGCGCAGCGCCCAGCCGGTGCCATCGCGCACCTCGCCGGTGATCTCGATCACCTCGCCCTTGGCCCCCTCGGCAATCGGGCTCTCCCCGATCTCCTGATCGAAGGAGCCGGGATTGCCCGCATAGCTCGGCATGCAGCCGATATGGATGTAAGGCCCGGCGGTCTGCGACGGTGTCTCTACCAGGGTATCCAGTTTCTGCACCATCACATCCCCTCCAGCTTGTTTTCGAACATGGTCTGACGCCGGCCCCGCAGCACGATGTCGAACTTGTAGGCCAGGAAATCCAGCGGTCGCGACTTCGACAGGTCGAGCGGCGCGACAAGCGTATCCAGCTGCGACCGGTCCTTGATCGTCGCGGCGATCGGGCAGCGATAGATCAGCGGATCACCCTCGAAATACATCTGGGAGATCAGCCGCTGCCCAAAGGAATGCCCGAAGATCGAGAAATGGATATGCATCGGCCGCCAGTCATTGGCGCGGTTCGGCCAGGGATAGGCACCCGGCCGGATCGTCAGGAATTCATAATACCCGTTGTCATCGGTGATGGTCCGCCCGCAGCCGCCGAAATTCGGGTCGAGCGGGGCGAAATAGCTGTCCTTCACATGCCGATAGCGTCCGCCGGCATTGGCCTGCCAGATCTCCACCAGCGTCTGCGGCACCGGGCGCCCGTTCTCGTCCAGAACCCGGCCATGCACGAGGATCCGCTCCCCCACCGCAGGCGCGCGGCCCTTGGTGAAGTTCAGGATCAGGTTATTGTCCCATTCACCCAGCAGCTGATGGCCAAAGCGTGGCCCGGTTTCCTCCGACGGTGTCGATTCCATCGACAGGAGCGACCAGCGCGGGCTGCGCGGGACAGAGGTCTTGTAATCCACGTCATAGGCCACCGGATGCGCCGCGCGGTTGCGCGGGATCAGCGGGCCCTTGTCCTCGGTCGTACTCATGCCTCGCCCTCCAGCTCTGCGTAAATCTCCCGCGCGACCTTGAACGCGTGGTTGGCGCGCGGCACGCCGGCATAGATCGCGACGTGATGCAGCACCTCGCGGATATCCGCCTTGCTGGCGCCGGTGTTGACCGTGGCCCGAAGGTGCAGCGCGAATTCCTCGAAATTGCCCAGCCCGGCCAGCAGGGCCAGGGTGATCATCGACCGTTCCCGCTTCGGGATCGCGTCAGAGGCCCAGACCGTGCCCCAGGCGCCTTCGGTGATCAGGTCGACAAAGCCGCTGTCGAACTCGGTGGCCGTGCCCTGTGATTTGCTCACATGGGCGTCGCCCAGAACGGCGCGGCGGGTGGCTTCCCCTGCGGGACGGCGGTCAGGCATGTCCGGTCTCCTTGATGAAATCGGTGAGGATCCGCGCATATTCCTCAGGCTTTTCAACACAGGGCAGATGCCCCGCGCCCCGGATCAGCGCGAATTTCGATCCGGGCACCAGATCGACCGTTTCCCGGACCAGATCGGGCGGGGTGGAGCCGTCCTCCGACCCCGCGATCCCCAGCACCGGCAGGCGCAGGCCCGAGGTCGGCGTGTAGAAATCCGTCCCCGAAATCGCGGCCGAGCAGCCCGCATAGCCCTGCGGCGACTGCCGGACCAGCATGGTGCGCCAGGCCGCCAGCTCCGGCGTGTCGCGGAAGGCGCGGCCGAACCAGCGTTCCATCACCGCATTGGCCATCGGCTCGATCCCTTCAGACAGCGTCATGTCGATCCGCTGCTGCCACATCTCCGGCGTGCCGATCTTGGCGGCGGAATTCGAGATCACGAGCGCCCGCACCTGGTCCATGCGTTTGACGGCCAGTCCCTGGCCGATCATGCCGCCGATCGACAGGCCCACGAACAGCGCATCGCGCACCCCCAGATGGTCCAGCAGCCCTTCCGCATCGCGCACCAGTGTGCCCATGGAATAGGGCGAAGGCCCGCCGCCGGTCAGCCCGTGCCCGCGCTTGTCATAGCGGATCAGCCGCAGCCCGGCGGGCAGCATCGGCAGCACCTTGTCCCAGAGCCGCAGATCGGTCCCCAGCGAATTGGCAAAGACCACCGGCGCGCCCGACGGGTCGCCTTCGTCTGTGAAATGAACAGCGATATCGTTAAGCTTGGCAATCTGCATCAGTAAGGCAATCCCACATAGTTTTCGGCCATGACCTTCTGCGCAGAGAGATTGTCCCGCAGAAAGGCGATTTCGGCCTGTTGCATCCTCAGATCGAACGCCGTCTGATCCGGGAGACGGTGCAGCAGGTTGGTCATCCACCAGCTGAAGTGTTCGGCCTTCCAGACCCGAAGCAGCGCACGTTCGGAGTAACGGTCGATCCCCTCGTCGGAGCCGTCCAGATAATGCTCCCGCAGCCCCTCGAAGAGATAGTGGATGTCACTGGCGGCCGTATTCAACCCCTTGGCGCCCGTCGGCGGCACGATATGCGCCGCATCTCCGCAGAGAAACAGCCGGCCCCATCGCATCGGTTCGGTCACGAAACTGCGCAGCGGCGCGATGGATTTCTCGATCGACGGGCCGGTGATCAGCTGGTCAGCCGTCTCTTCCGGGATGCGTCGCCTCAGCTCGTCCCAGAAGGCGGCATCGGTCCAGTCGTCTGGCCGGTCGGTCAGCGAACACTGGATGTAATAGCGCGACAGCTGCGCGTTCCGCATGGAGCAGAGGGCAAACCCGCGCTCCGAATTCGAATAGATCAGCTCGTGATCCACAGGCGGCGTTTCCGACAGGATGCCCAGCCAGCCGAAGGGATAGACCTTCTCATACTCGCGCCGGACACTGGCCGGGATGGTTGGCCGGGACACACCGTGGAACCCGTCGCATCCGGCGATGAAATCACACGCCAGCCTCTGACGAGCCCCGTCGACGGTGTAGCTCACGCCGGGCGCCTGCGTATCGGCCCCGTCGATCACCACATCCTCGACCCGGTAAACGATCTCCCCGCCCGCGGCTTCCCGCGCGGCATAGAGATCCCGCGTGACCTCCGTCTGGCCATAGACCAGCACGGGCGTCCCGGTCAGCGCGGCGAAATCGACCCGAAACATCTCCGGACCGGAGGCGATCTGCGTGCCCTCGTGGACAAACCCTTCCGCCTCCATCCGGGCGCCAGCGCCGGCCTTGCGCATCAGCCCGGCCATGCCCTGTTCCAGAACACCCGCCCGGATACGTCCCAGCACATAGTCTTTCGTCTGCCGTTCCAGCACCACCGAAGCGATCCCGGCACCATGCAGCAGCTGCGACAGCAGCAACCCCGAAGGCCCGCCGCCGATAATGGCAACCTGTGTACGCATGAACTCCTCCCGTTCGCGCCACAATACTCGGAAAAATAATTGTCTATGTCAATTAAATGCGTCGAACAATTGGCCTCTCCTCAGGGCCGGCACTTCAGCATATGCGTGATCGAATAGCTGATCACATCCTCTCCGTTCTGGTTGCGCCCCACGTAATCCACCTCGATCCGCCCCCGGTCGGGACGCGAGGCAGAGCGGGCAACGGCAGTCACACGCCCCTCCACCGTCAGCACGTCACCGGGGCGCACCGGCTTCAGCCAGCGCAGCCGGTCCATTCCGGGCGAGCCCAACGAGGCCTCATTGAAAATATTGGCCGCCAGAGTGAGCCGGAAACAGATCGCGCAGGTCTGCAAGCCGCTGGCAATCAGCCCGCCGTAGATGGAGGCCTTGGCGGCCTCCCTGTCGATATGGAAGGGCTGCGGGTCGTAGACATGGGCGTATTCAAGGATTTGCGCCTCCGTCATCTCATGCGACGGTGTCGTGAACCTGAACCCAGCCTCGATCTCGTCAAGATACATCAGCTCGCCTCCGGCAGCAGGGCCAGCGCGCGCGTGAACACCGCCGGGTCGACATTGCCACCCGAGACGACGGTGATCACCGTATCGCGCTCCAGCTCTTCAGGATGATAGAGCGCGGCGGCCAGCGCCACGGCCCCGCCCGGCTCCGCCACGATCTTCAGCCGCAGGAAGGCCTGCGCCATGGCCATCAGCGCCTCCTCATCCGTCACCGCGATGCCGGTCTTGCAGAGCCGCGACAGGATCGGGAAGGTCAGATCGCCCGGCTGCGGCGTCACGATCGCATCGCAGATCGATCCCTCCATCCGGTTGTTGCGCTGGATGGCCCCGGCCTCCAGCGACCGTTTCACATCGTCAAAACCCTGCGGTTCTACCGGGCGGACGACCAGCCCCGGCGCATCCGCCTCGCAGGCCAGCGCAATGCCGGAGGTCAGCCCGCCCCCGCCGCAGCAGACCAGCACCTCTGCCGCCTCGATCCCGGCCTCGGCGGCCTGTTCGGCGATCTCCAGCCCCGTGGTGCCCTGACCGGCGATCACCAGCGGCTCGTCATAGGGTTTCACCAGCGTCAGCCCGCGTTCCTCGGCCAGCGCGGTGCCAAGCGCCTCCCGATCCTCTGTCGCTCGGTCATAGAGCACCACCTCCGCACCCAGAGCAGCCGTATTCGCCCGTTTCAGCGCCGGCGCGTCGGCCGGCATCAGAATGACGGAGGGCACGCCATGCGCGGTCGCCGCCCAGGCCACGCCCTGCGCATGGTTGCCCGACGAATACGCCATGATCCCGCGTGCCCGCTGTTCCGGGTCCATGCCCGACAGCGCCGACCATGCGCCGCGCGCCTTGAAGCTGCCGGTCATCTGCAGGCATTCCGGCTTTATAAAGACCCGGCGCCCCGCGATCTCGTCCAGAAAGGGCGAGGACAGCAGCGGCGTGCGCCGGATATGGCCCCGTGCACGCTCAGCAGACGCGCGGATCATGTCGATATTCATTTCTTCAGGGCCTCCAGCCAGTCGGTCAGCGCGTGCAGCGCTTCGGGTTCGTCAAGGAAAGGGATATGGCCGCGGTCGGGCACCACGGCCTGGATCAGACCGGGATGGCGCCGGGCCATCTCGGCCACCGTCTCCGCACTCAGCAGGTCGGAATTGGCACCCCGGAGGACCGCCAGCGGCAGATCGGCCAGCATGTCGAAGACCGGCCAGAGGTCGGGGGCCGGTTGACCGAACCCTGCCGCGACCGCATCGCGCAGTTTCGGATCATAGCCGATGCGAACCCCCTCCGCCGTCTCGGTGTGATTATGCGACAGGAAGGTTTCCCACCGGGTCGTGGGCACGCCGGGAAAATCCGGATCGTCCTGTCGCGCCAGTGCCATATCCCTGAGCGTGGCGAAGGGAGGATGAACGCCGAGGTACCCCATGATCACGTCCAGCCCGCCCGTTTCCACCACCGGGCCGATGTCGTTGAACGCCACCCCCATAAGCCGGTCTCTGGCCGTCGCAGCCAGAACCAGTGCGATCAGACCACCGCGGGACGTCCCCAAAAGAGCGGCCTTGTCCACACCCAGATGGTTCAGCAGCTCCACCGCATCCAGGGCTTCGCGCGGGATCGTGTAGCTGGTGGGATCGCCCCAGTCCGAATCTCCGCGCCCCCGGTAATCCATCCGGATCATCCGCACCCCGCGCAGATGCGGCGCCACGAAATCGAAATCCCGCACAGTGCGGGTCAGCCCCGACAGGCAGAGCACCGGCACACCCGCCCCGGCATCCTCGTAGTAAAGAGACATGCCGTCTGACGTTTCGAAAAAGCTCATGAAAGAACCTCCAGCTCGGGAATCCCGCTCAACTCGGGCAAAATGGCATCCGGCCGCCCGAACAGCCGGTCGACCGGCTCCTGGCGCCGGTTTACCCAGACTGTGTGAAAGCCATAGGCGCTGGCGGCCGCCGCGTCCCATCCATTCGACGATACAAACAGCACATCGGCGGCGGCGCAGCCGAATCGGGTGCCGACAAGATCATAGACCGCGGCCGCCGGTTTGAAGATCTGCACGCTTTCCACGCTAAGGACATCATCCAGAAGGTCCCCGATCCCGGCCGACGCCACGGCGCTGTCCAGCATGTCCGGAGAACCGTTGGACAGGATCGCCGTGCGCATTCCGCGCAGACGCAACTGCCTCAGCATCTGCGGCACTTCGGGGTAACAGTCCAGCACGCGGTAGAGCTCCATCAGGCGCTGTCGCAGATCCGGATCGTCAAAGCCGGCGGCCTCAAGCGCCCAGTCCAGCGCGTCCTGCGTCACCTCCCAGAACGTGCAGTGATGTCCGGCGATGGCGCGCAGCCACGAATATTCCAGCTGCTTGCGCCGCCAGTCTTCCGCAATACGCGGCCAATGCTGGGAAAACCGGCCCGGCCCGGCCCGCTCCGCTTCGGCCCGCGCTGCCGCGGCGACGTCGAACAAGGTGCCATAGGCATCGAAGACACAGGTGGAAATTGGCATGGGACCCTCCCCAGCCCGAGATAATCACCGACAGGCATCAGAGGAAAGGGCACTTATCCAGACCGGCACCGTCCGATGCGGGCAAATCCGTGCCGCAGTGCAAGCAGGCGTCAGCGGCGGCGCAGCCGGATAACGACATCGACCTTGGCAAGCTCCGCACCTTCGGGAATTTCGGGCAGCCGCCGGATTTCCAGCTCTTCCGCCGGGGCGTCGGTCAGATGTCCGGTGTCTTCCCAGAAGAAATGCGGGTGATCGCCGACATTGGTGTCAAAGTAGCTTTTCGACCCGTCGACGGTGATTTCCTGCATCAGCCCGGCCTCGCAAAAGGCCCGCAACGTATTGTAAACCGTGGCCAGAGACACCGACTGGCCGCAGTCCTGGGCGGCGGCAAACAGGCTTTCGGCCGTGACGTGACGGTTTTTGCCATCCCCGACCAGCAGTTCAGCCAGCGCCGCGCGCTGACGCGTCGGGCGCAGCCCGCCGTCGGTCAACCATGAAACTCCTCTGGTGGCCGTGCTATTGCTCATTTTCACCAATCCTGACGTCAGGAGACACTATAAGCGCTTTGCGGCTTGGGATTCAACCGGATCCCGCTGATGGTGGCCCTCCCGCCGTTCCGGTCAGGTCGAGGGTACGAGAGGACCAGCAGGGCGCAACCCCGGCGCTGCACCCTTGCATGCCGCGCAAAGCGGGTGATAGAGGGGGCGAGGATTTTCGAGAGCGTCGAAAGGGATCGCCGCGTATGACCACCTATCCGACCAGCTTCGACCGGGAGGAGCTGCTGAAATGTGCCCGCGGCGAGCTTTTTGGACCGGGCAATGCGCAGCTGCCCGAACCGCCGATGCTGATGATGGACCGAATTACCGATATTTCCGCGGATGGCGGCGAATTCGGCAAAGGCCATGTGGTGGCGGAATTCGATATCACTCCGGACCTCTGGTTTTTCGACTGCCATTTTCCCGGCAATCCAATCATGCCGGGATGCCTCGGTCTGGACGGGCTCTGGCAGCTGACCGGGTTTAACCTTGGCTGGCGCGGCTGGCCGGGGCGGGGCATGGCTGTCGGCGTGGGCGAGGTCAAACTGACCGGCATGGTCCGGCCGGACCGCAAGATGCTGACGTATTACGTCGATTTCACCAAGGCGCTGCAGACCCGCCGGCTGACCATGGGTGTCGCCAATGGCAGGGTTGAAGCGGACGGCGAGGAAATTTACGTGGTGAAGGACATGAAGGTCGTTCTGTCCGAGAGCTGACCAGAGGTAGGGGAGGGCGCCATGCGCCGAGTTGTCGTCACCGGTCTTGGGATTGTCTCCTCGATCGGCAACAACGCCGAGGAAGTCACAGCATCGCTGAAGGCGGGCAAATCCGGAATCGTCGCCTCCGAGGAGATGGCGGAATACGGCTTCCGGTCCCGCGTTGCGGGCACGCTCAAGATCGACCCGGCAGAGCTGATCGACAAGCGTACCCTGCGCTTCATGGGGCCGGGTGCCGCCTATTCCTACATCGCCATGACCCAGGCCATCGCGGATGCCGGGCTTGAGGAAAAAGACATCGTGAACCCGCGCACCGGGCTTGTGGCCGGGTCCGGCGGGCCCTCCACCTCCGCGCTGTTCGCAGCGCATCAGACGGTGCTGAAATCCGGCGCGACCAAGCGGATCGGGCCGTTTGCCGTGCCCAAGGCGATGTCGTCGACCGTGTCGGCCAACCTGTCGACCGCCTTTAAGATCAAGGGCATCAACTATTCCATCACCTCCGCCTGCTCCACCTCCCTGCATTGCATCGGCAATGCGGCCGAACAGATCATGATGGGCAAACAGGATGTCATGTTTGCCGGCGGCGGAGAGGAGCTCGACTGGTCGCTCTCCTGCCTCTTCGACGCGATGGGTGCCATGTCCTCCAAGTTTAACGACACGCCGGAGAAAGCCTCCCGCGCCTTTGATGCCGGCCACGATGGCTTCGTCATCTCCGGCGGCGGCGGTATGGTGGTGCTGGAAGAGCTGGAGCATGCCAAGGCCCGCGGCGCGAAGATATACGCCGAGGTCACGGGCTTTGCCGCGACATCGGACGGGGTCGACATGGTTGCCCCTTCCGGCGAGGGTGCGGAGCGCGCCATGGACCTTGCCCTGTCGACATTGCCGGAAGGCCGCAAGGTCTCCTACATCAACGCCCACGGCACCTCGACGCCGGCCGGTGACGGCACTGAGGTCGACGCGGTGCGGCGTGTCTTTGGCGAAGGCAAGGTGCCGCCGGTCAGCTCCACCAAGTCGATGACGGGCCATGCCCAGGGCGCGGCCGGGGCGCTTGAGGCGATCTTCTGCCTGCTGGCGCTGCGCGACGATTTCATCATCCCGTCGATCAATGTGGACAGTCTGCTGGACGGGATCCGGCCGGGCGAGATCGCCACCGCGCTGGTTGAGAACGCGGGCCTCGACACGGTGATGACCAACAGCTTCGGCTTCGGCGGGACCAACGGGTCCATGCTACTGAGCCGCTATAACGGGTAAGCGCCATGACAGGACAGATGCAGGGCAAGCGCGGGCTGGTCATGGGGGTCGCCAATGATCGGTCCATCGCCTGGGGAATTGCCAAGGCCATGGCAGAGGCCGGAGCCGAGATGGCCTTCAGCTATCAGGGCGAGGCCTTTGGCAAGCGCGTGCGCCCGCTGGCCGAAAGCGTGGGCGTGACCACGCTGGTTGATATGGATGTCACGGATGATGCCTCGCTGGACCGAGGTTTTGCGGAGCTCAAGGCGAAATGGGACCGGCTGGATTTTGTTGTTCATGCCGTGGCCTATTCCAACAAGGACGAGCTGGCGGGGCGGTTCATCAATACCTCGCGGGAGAATTTCAAGAACTCGCTGGATATCTCCTGCTATTCGCTGATCGAGATCGCCCGTCGCGCCGCCCCCCTGATGACCGCGGGCGGTACCATCCTGACCCTGACCTATCAGGGGTCGACCCGCGTGACGCCCTACTATAACGTGATGGGTGTGGCCAAGGCCGCACTTGAATCGGCGGTGCGGTATCTGGCCAATGACCTGGGACCGGATGGCATCCGGGTGAATGCGATCTCTCCCGGGCCGATGAAGACGCTGGCAGGCGCGGCTATTTCCGGCGCCCGCAAGACCTTCCGCCAGACCGAGGCCAATGCGCCGCTGCGCGCCAATGCGACGCTGGATGCCGTGGGCGGAACGGCGGTCTACCTGGCATCGGATGCCGGTGCGTTTACCAGCGGAGAGATCATCCGCGTCGACGGCGGCTACCATGTCCTGGGCATGCCGCAGCCCGAGAACCTGTAAAACGGAGCGCCGCTGCGCGGCGCACATGATACCGGCGATTTTGCAGGGCAAAATCGCATCTGCCTCCGGCGGGGATATTTCCGGCAAGAAAAAACCCGGGGAACTCTCATCCCCGGCTTGTGGTTTTCCTGAAAAGGAGACCGACCATGCCGCATACCCTGACCCTGAAAAAGATCGCCCCGGTGACGCCGGACACCCACCATCTGTGGTTCGATTGTCCCGAGGGGCTGAGTTGCCGTCCCGGTCAGGCTTTTGATCTGGCGCTGGACCGCGATGGCTGGCGGGACGAGGCACGGCCTTTCACGCCTGTCTCCCTGCCCGGGGAGGAGGCGATGCGGTTTGTCATCAAATCCTACCCCGAGCATGACGGGGTGACGGAGCAGATTGCCAGGATGAAGGCAGGTGACCGGGTCATTCTGGGCGCGCCCTGGGGCGCCCTCCAGGATGAGGGTCCGGGCTGGTTCATTGCCGGGGGCGCCGGGATCACGCCCTTCATCGCCATTCTGCGGCAGCGGCTGAAGCGTCAGGGCACGCTGGCCGGGTGCACGCTGCTTTTTTCCAATTCCCGCGCGGAGGACATCATCCTGCGCGAGGAACTGGAGCAGATGGAAGGGCTGAAGACGGTTTTCTGCGTGACAGAAGATGGCAGCCCCGGGAAGGGCATTGTCCCGCGGCGTATCGATCAGCAGTTTCTGGCCGACCATATCGAGCCGGAAACCGGAACATATTATGTCTGCGGCCCTGACGCGATGATTGACGATATCCAGGACGCCCTGTTGACCCTGGGTGTCGCAGAAGATCGGATTGTCCGGGAGGATTTCGGCTGATCCGGCCGGGCAGGAGGCCCGGTCAGCGCTTACGATCGATCCGCCGCAGATCCATAACCATGAACCAGTCATCCACCGGGCCTTCGGGCCCGGTGACGGCATTGGGCAGGTGGCCTTCCTTCTGGAACCCCAACGCCTGGTAGAAGCGGATTGCGCGATGATTGACTGCGTTGACAAATAGTTCCAGCTGCCAGATGCCGCGGTCCGGACAAGCTGCAATCAGACCCTGCATCAGCGCCTGCGCTGCGCCGGTGCCTTGGAAGTCCGGTCGCACGTAGAAGCCGCCGATATAACCCCTGTGACGGGTTCGGGCGAGGCGGCTCTGCCCCATGCGTGCAAAACCGACCAGTTTTTCACCGTGAAAGAGCCCGTAGGAGCCGCCGCCGTCGAGCCGGGTCGCCACCGCAGTGTCGCTTTCTGCCATGACCTCGCTTTCGGTGGTGAGGAAGGCATCGGGATAAAGCCGCACGGCCTCCGCGCGGAGCTTGCGCCACTCCGCCGCATCCCTGGATGTCAGCAGCCGTGTCGTCAGCGCGCTCAGAACCACTGGCCGGGTTCCATCAGGCCTAGGTCCAGCAGCTGGCGCGAGCTCCAGTCGAAGCGTTCGGAATTGTGCCAGAGAAATGATTGAATCTCGAAGGTCGAGCCCGGATTGCGCTTGAGCGCCTTGGCCGTCCGGAAGGAACAGATCGTCGCTGTCAGATTGTGATGCCAGCGACAGGAATAGGTGTTGTATTCCTCGTCGGAGAAGGTGTGATCCTCTCTCAGCCGGAGACCGTCCCGCGCCCGGAACAGCGACACACGGTCGATCTTGCGGCGGGCATAGGGCACGTGTTCTTCGTATCGCCAGCGCAGCCCGCCATAGAAATCCAGCTGCCGGTCTTTTGGCGCCCAGCCATTGGCGGCATCTTCTCTGGCCAGCGCGTAATAGCCCGAGCGGTCCAGGAAGGCATCGTCGAGGCTGACCGCATTGGGCTGCGCATCGAGATCTCCGGCATAGAGGTCGACGACAAAGGTCAGCATGGCGGCGCGGCGTTCTTCGGTATGAAAGGCCAGCATTTCGCCGATGGATCGTGTTTCGCAGAACGGGTGGAACAGGAATTCGGTATTGTAGCAGTAATATAGCCACTGCCCGGCCGCCTGCGGGATGATCCGGTTGACCGCGTCGGTCAGCGTGTCGCCCCGGGCGAGATCGTGATCGATCCGGATCACCTGCTGGGCGACCGCGTCGGGCAGGGCAATGTCCGGCGGCATGAAGGCCAGCACGCGCCGGAACCCTGCCGCCAGGTGGTGCGTCAGGGTTGCCGGGATCTCGACGTCATCCTCGCAGAAGATCAGCGCAACAGGGCCGCGCGCCAGTTCCGCTGTGCCCGACCGCAGGAATTCAGTAAGGGAGAGGTAGTGCATTTTCGGCTCTTCTGGACGTCCCGACAGGGTCGGTGGTTTTGC
Organism: Pseudooceanicola profundi; assembly: GCF_050897955.1. Classification (NCBI taxonomy): domain Bacteria; kingdom Pseudomonadati; phylum Pseudomonadota; class Alphaproteobacteria; order Rhodobacterales; family Paracoccaceae; genus Pseudooceanicola; species Pseudooceanicola profundi. Next base: position 2,837,741 of record NZ_JBPAXZ010000001.1, read on the forward strand.
GCTGCATTGCAAGCAGGCTGTCTTTCCGCTAGGGCTGCGCCCTGTTTCGCCCCCGTATCTGCCTGAGGCCTCTGCCATGTCCCAGCCGAAAAAGCTCTTCATCAAGACCTATGGCTGCCAGATGAACGTCTACGACAGCGAACGCATGTCGGAGGCTCTGGGCGGCAATGGCTATGTCACTGTCGATGCGCCGGACGAGGCGGATATGATCCTGCTTAACACCTGCCATATCCGGGAAAAGGCGGCGGAGAAGGTCTATTCGGAACTGGGCCGCTACAAGGACCTCAAACAGGCGAAGCCCGATCTGAAGATCGGTGTCGCGGGCTGCGTGGCTCAGGCCGAGGGGGAAGAGATCATGCGCCGCCAGCCCATGGTCGATCTGGTTGTCGGGCCCCAGAGCTATCACCGCCTGCCGCAGATGGAAGCGCGCGCGGGTTCGGAAAAGGTGATCGACACCGATTTCCCCGAAGAGGACAAGTTCGACCGTCTCAAGGCCCGCCCCAAGGCCAAGCGCGGCCCGACCGCATTCCTGACCGTGCAGGAGGGCTGCGACAAGTTCTGTGCCTTCTGCGTCGTGCCCTACACCCGGGGCGCCGAGGTCAGCCGTCCCGTGGACCGCGTTCTGGCCGAAGCCCGCGATCTGGTCGAGCGTGGCGTGCGGGAGATCACCCTGCTGGGCCAGAACGTCAACGCCTATCACGGGCAGGGGCCCGATGGCCGCGACTGGTCGCTCGCCCGGCTGATCTGGCAGCTGGCAGAGATGGACGGGCTGGCCCGCGTCCGTTTCACCACATCCCATCCCAATGATATGAGCGACGATCTGATCGACGCCCATGGCCGCTGCGACAAGCTGATGCCTTATCTGCATCTGCCGGTGCAGTCCGGATCGGACCGTATCCTCAAGCGGATGAACCGCAGCCACGACCGCGACAGCTATCTGCGGTTGATCGACCGGATCCGGGCGGCGCGGCCCGATATCCTGATCTCCGGCGATTTCATCGTGGGCTTCCCGGAGGAGACGGACGAAGATTTCCGCGACACCCTGCGCCTGATCGAAGAGGTCCGCTATGGTCAGGCCTTTTCGTTCAAATACTCGACCCGACCGGGGACGCCCGCAGCGGAACGGGCGCAGGTCGACGAACAGCTGGCCTCCGACCGGCTTCAGGAGCTTCAGGCGCTGATCACCCGCCAGCAGCGGGCTGTGCAGGACGAGATGGTCGGGCGCGAGATTGGCGTGCTCTTTGAACGCGCCGGACGCCTGCCGGGGCAAATGGTGGGCAAATCGGATTACCTGCACGCGGTGCATGTGACCTCCGACGCCGTCAAACCCGGCGATCTGGCACGGGTGCGAATCGTTGAGAGCGGCCCGAATTCCCTTTCTGGCGTGCTCGTCTGACCCGCCCCTGCAATCGCGCCATTTTCAGGCGGTCTTTCGGCAACAAAGCTGCGGCCCGGGTAGTATTGTTTCCTGACCTCACCCGGAATCCCGCGCCTCACAGAATCGTGGCCCGAAAAATGCCAGTTTCACATTAACCTTTGTTTGCGGAACATGAATGGGACGGCAATCCGTCCCGCCGTAACAGAGGTTCTTCCATGAAGACGATTCTTGCCCTGGCCGCGATGTCGCTCGGGCTGGCGACGGGGGCCATGGCCCATGTCGCCCCCAAGACTGCGGGCTATGTCTATACCTTTCCTCAGACCGGACATGCCATCCATGTCAGCTGTTTCCGGGGCCCGTGGAAAGAGGTGATCTGGGACCGGCCCAATGCCATATTCCTCGATGATCTGCATGAAATCGGCTACGACTATGCCACGGCCCGCGCCATTGGCGAACGTATCTGCCGCGACGCCACGCTGGTCGGGCACCCCGACGGCATGAAGGCCGAGATGCTGAAGATCTACTACGACTCGGCGGTCTATCTGGCCAAGCCGGGGCGCAAGCTCATTCTCCACTGACCGACGCCCAGACCGGAAAAAACGGTTCAATCGCCCGGTGAATGGTTAAAAGTGCTGGGGCACAACCGCATGAAATGTGAATTTTCCATCACGTGCCTACCATATGTGGTGGAATTTTCTTCACAAGCCACGTCAAAGCGTTAAAGTGAGCCTTACCAACATCGCTGAACCCGGTTCGCGTCGCATATGTCGGACGGGTGGGGCTCAGGGGGATAAAAGAGGGAAATCGTGGTGAAGAGAGTAGCCGAAACTGCAGGTAAGCTGATGAAGGGCCTTGCTGCCGCTGCCTTTGTCATCGCCGGCGCCGCGGCGCCCGCCCTGAGCCAGGGCAAGGGCTATAACGAAACATATATCCCCACCATCTGGGTCGACCCGGACGGGTGCGAACACTGGGTGATGGATGACGGTCTGGAGGGCTACATGAGCCCCCACACGACGCGCCAGGGTATCCCGGTCTGTCACCGCGGCAACGTCTGCGGCGTGATGCAGACAGACCAGTTCTTTGCGACGGACAAATACTACATCAGCCCGGCGAACAAGCAGCGACTGGCACAGTTTTTCCAGTCCTCCACCGCGACGGCCTTCATTATTGCCGGCCATACCGACAGCCGCGCCTCGGACGAATATAACATGCGCCTGAGCTACAACCGCGCCAATGCGGTGGCACAGGTGGCCGCCGCCACCGGGGCGCGTATTGCTGATGTCCGTGGATATGGCGAACGCATGCCGGCCGCGGCCAATAACTCGGCGGCAGGCATGGCCAAGAACCGCCGCGTCGAAATCATCTGCATTCAGTAAGGAAACCGGGACATGAAACTGACCAGAATCATCCTCGGCCTGTCCATGCTGGGTTTTGCCGCGGCCTGCGATCACCCGTTGGTCACACCCGACGACAAGGGCCGCGATCGCGGGTTCGGCAAGAAACACCTGAGCCAGCTGCAGGCCGGCATCTGGGTGGACCCCAATGGCTGTGACCACTGGATCATCGACGACGGGGTGGAAGGCTACCTCTCCCAGCGGCTCGATCCCTATGGCAAGCCGGTCTGCTCCGGCGTCGCGCCGCCCAACACGGCGACCGGCGGGTTCAAACGGGGCAGCGATATCTCCGACCCCAACTCGCCCACCACCGGAACCCAGGTTACCGGCTGATGCAGGGCCACACCCCATATCACACCAAGAAATGCCGCAGGTTTTCGCCTGCGGCATTTTGCATTCCGGGCCCCCGTGCCCATATTCTTCAAACCAGACCCCAGGAGAGCTGATTGGCCACCACCTTGTTGCCCCCCCGAGACGCAACCAACGAACCCATGGCTGAAGTCGCAGTCGAATTTCCCGACAACTTCCTCCTGATCGAACTCTGTGGTGAGTTCGATCGCAATCTCGCACAGCTGGAACAGAAGCTTGCCGTCCAGATCCTGCGGCGCGGCAACCATCTGGTCGCCATGGGCGAAAAGCCCGCCGCCGAAACCGCGGTAAAGGTTCTGAAAGCCCTTTATGCCAGGCTGGAGGCCGGCCGGTCGGTGGAACCCGCCGATATCGACCGCGAGCTCCGCATGCCCGACGGCGAGGGCAAGGCGACCCGGGATGGCAGCCAGATGGAGATGTTCAAGGGCGGCCCGGTGGAGATCAAGACCCGCAAGAAGATGGTCGAACCCCGGACGGAGGCGCAGAAAGCCTATGTTCGCAACCTCTTCCAGCACGAAATGGCCTTTGGCATCGGCCCGGCCGGGACCGGCAAGACCTACCTCGCCGTAGCCGTCGGCGTGTCGATGTTCATCGAGGGCATGGTCGACAAGATCATCCTCAGCCGCCCGGCGGTGGAGGCGGGCGAAAAGCTCGGCTACCTGCCTGGCGACATGAAGGACAAGGTCGACCCCTATATGCAGCCGCTCTACGACGCGCTGAACGATTTCCTGCCATCAAAGCAGCTGCAGAAGCTGTTCGAGGAAAAGACGATCGAGATCGCGCCGCTGGCCTTCATGCGCGGCCGGACCCTGTCCCGCGCCTTTGTGGTGCTGGACGAGGCGCAGAACGCCACGACCATGCAGATGAAGATGTTCCTGACCCGTCTTGGCGAAGGCTCCCGCATGGTGATCACCGGCGACCGCAGCCAGGTCGACCTGCCGCGCGGCATGCCCTCCGGCCTTCAGGATGCCGAACGTCTGCTGGGCGGGATCAACAAGATCAGCTTCAACTACTTCACCTCGAAAGACGTCGTGCGCCACCCGCTGGTCGCTGCGATCATCGAGGCCTACGAGGCAGACGAAGCCAAGGGGTAAATCCATCCGGGCGGCCTGCTGCTATCGCGGCGGGCCCCGGGGCCCCCTTGGAGGACCCGGATCACCGGTACAGGTCAGTTAGTCTTGCAGGAACCTCCCCTCATGCGGTCCGCATCAGGGTCTCCAGCGACGCCAGCGTCTGGTATCCCGCCTCAAGCGCACCGAAGTCCAGCGCGGCCGCAGCGGTCGAGTCTACCATCGTCATCCGCATGGTGACCCGCGTCCCCCCGGCCTCCGGCGTGAAATCGACCACCACGTCGGCATGGTGGTGCATGTCGTCAAAGCCGCTGAGCTTGTAGGTGAGCCTTGTCTCCGGGACCATCTCCCCGAATTCATGCAGATTGGGATAGCGCTTACCGCCGCCGATCATGGTGAACCGCCAGTGCCCGCCGGGGCGGAGATCAATGCTCTCCGTCTCGCAGTGATAGCCATCCGGCCCCCACCATTTCGGCAGCAGCGCCGGGTCGGTCCAGGCTTTCCACGCGAGGGCAGGGGGGACATCCACCTGCCGGGTCAGCAGGATCTCATGGTCGGGTTTGGGCCCGGCCAGCGCCTGGGCAGAGCGACCCAGCTGATCGGCCACCTGGCCCCAGCCGTCGAAAAAGCCCATCTTCTCGTGATTGGCCTTTGCCTCCGGCGACCCGTGTCGCACAAGCACGTCATATTGCGTGCCGCCCTCCACGTCGGAGAATTGCAGGATCGCGGTCATAAAGGCCTGCGGGTTCATCACCCAGCCCGGCGCATAGGCATCGGTAAAGACCAGCCGGCGGCCGGGCAGGGCCTCAAGTATGACGCCGGGATTGTCCATGATCTGGCCATCCACATTCATCCGGGTGCGAAAGATGCCGCCGGGCCGCAGGTCGATCTCCGTCTCCTCCACAAAATGCGGCGCCGGCATGAACCACTGTTTCAACAGCTTCGGATCGGTCCAGCAGGCCCAGACCAGATCGCGGGAGGCGGGCAGGGTGCGGGTGAAACTCAGGTCGGTCTCGGGGTTCGGCGTGAAGGTCATTTGGTCTGCTCCTTGGAAAGTTGGGTGACGAAGGCGTCGAACCGGTCGAGCCGCGCCTCCCACAGCGCCTTCTGCGCCGTCAGCCAGTCGCGCGCCGGGGCAAAGGCGCCGGGAACCAGCGCACAGGTCCGGACCCGTCCGGCCTTGTCCGACGCGATCATGCCCGCCGCCTCCAGCTTTTTCAGATGCGCCATGAAGGAGGGCATCGCCATGTCGAATGGGGCCGCCAGTTCCGAGACGGAGGCCGGGCCGTGCGACAGATGTTCAAGGATCGCGCGCCGGGTCGGATCGCCGAGCGCGGTGAAGACGTGGTCGAGGGAGGGATCATGCTTAGCCATAATCCTAACTATTCGCGCCAGCCTGAGTCGCGCAAGTCAAAACTTAGAACATAAGCTAACTATCGCGCAGCCGCTTGCCCGAACCGGCGACAGGCAGTACCTGACAGCGCATGATCGTGGACACCCTCATAGAAGACGACCGCTGGACCGGGATTGACCCCGTGGCCGAGGCCGCGGCCATGGCGGCGCTGACCCATCTGGGCCTTGAACCGGAGGATTGGGAAATCTCCCTCCTCGCCTGCAATGACGCGCGTATTGCAGAGCTCAATGGCGAATTCAGGGACAAACCCCGGCCCACCAATGTCCTGTCCTGGCCGTCCGAGGAACGCGGAGTCGAAACCCCCGGCGACACCCCCGATCTGCCCGACCCGGGCGTCGATCCGGAGCTGGGCGACATCGCCATCGCCTATGAAACCTGCGTCCGGGAGGCAGAGGATGCGGGAAAACCGCTCATGCAGCATGTGACGCATCTCGTCGTTCATGCAGTGTTGCATTTGTTGGGTTATGATCACGAAACCGACCCCGATGCCGCCCTTATGGAAGGAATCGAGTCGGAAATACTTGGCAAAATGGGTCACCCCGACCCATATGGGATCTGATTGGGAACATTCCCGGCCGCCAAATCGATTCGGGTACCGATCGGCAGGGCGACATTTGGTAAGGAACGATGGGCGATAAAACTGACGGCTCTTCTAACGCGGCGCATGGCGCGCTGCCCGAAGGGCTAAGACAATACGAGAACCGGACGCAGCCTCGGACAGGGGGGTTCTGGTCCCGGTTGTTCGGTCGCACTTCCCCCGCCACCGCATCCGAAGAGGTGGCGCCCAGCCAGTCCGAGATGACGCCGCGAACGTCGCACGGCATGATCAACCTGCGCCGGATGCGGGTGGAAGACGTGGCGATTCCAAAGGCGGAAATCGTGGCCGTGCCTGCGAATATCACCCGCGATGCGCTGGTGAAGGTCTTTCGCGACAGTGGCATGACCCGGCTTCCGGTCTATCAGAACACGCTGGATACGCCGATCGGGCTGGTCCATCTGAAGGACTTCTCGCTGAAATACGGCTTCAACGGCAAGACCACCCGGTTCACGCTGAAGGGCATGCTGCGTCCGCTTCTGTTTGTGCCGCCGTCGATGCCCATCGGCGTGCTGCTGCAGAAGATGCAGACGGAACGGCGGCATATGGCGCTGGTCATCGACGAATACGGCGGGGTCGATGGTCTCGTCACGATCGAGGATCTGATCGAACAGGTCATCGGGCAGATCGAGGATGAGCATGACGTCGACGAGGACAAGCTCTGGTCGCGTGAAAAGACCGGCGCCTATCTCGCCCTCGCCAAAACCCCGCTGGAGGAGTTCGAGGGGGAAACCGGCGTCTCCCTCACCGCGCATGAAAGCGTCGACGAGGAAGAGATCGACACGCTGGGCGGGCTGGTCTTCATGCTCTCCGGCCGCGTGCCCGCCCGGGGCGAGGTCGTGCTGCATCCGGCGGGCCATGAATTCGAGGTGGTCGATGCCGACCCGCGCCGCATCAAGCGCCTGCGCGTCCGTCTGGCAGAGGAGGGCGAAGACAGCCTGACCGACGCCGATGATCGCAGCGAAGAGGATGCGGCGAACCTCGCCGCGCAGTGACCTGACCCATGTCGCGCCTTGATCTGGGCCTGGCCCGGCTCGCCGGGCTGAGCCTGCGCCGCCGGATGCTCATCTCCGCCCTGGCCGGGGCGGTGGCGGCACTGGGACAGGCGCCGCTGAATCTCTGGCCTCTGACAATTCTGGGCCTGGCAGCGATCACCTGGATCGCCATGACCGACCTCTCGCCGCGCCGCACCGGCTGGCTCTGGTGGGCGGGGGGCTGTGGCTATTTCGGGCTGGCGCTCAGCTGGATCGTGGAACCTTTTCTGGTCGATATCGCGCGCCACGGCTGGATGGCCCCCTTTGCGCTGGTCGGAATGGGCGCGGGCATGGCGATCTTCTGGGGCCTCGCTGGCCTGCTTGCGCGTGTCATCGCTCCTGCCACTGGCTGGCGGTTTGCCAGCGCGACGGCGCTGGTGCTGCCGCTGACTGGCGCGCTGCGGGGCTGGATCTTTACCGGCTTTCCCTGGGCCCTGCCGGGCCACGCGCTGATCGCCAGCCCGGCGCTGCAACTGGCCTCGCTGGGCGGCGCGATCCTGCTGGGCCTGATCGTCACCTCGGCCGCGGCCACCCTGCCGCTTTGTCTTCGTCCGAAACGGCTGGCGGTCTGGGGCGCCTGCTTTGCCCTGCCCATGCTGGCCGGATGGACCCTGACCCCGCCACCGGCACAGACAGAGGGCCGTCCGATCATCCGTCTGGTCCAGCCCAACGTGCCTCAACATGAAAAATGGGACCGCGACAAAGCGCCTGCGCATTTCCAGCGCCTGCTCGACCTCTCTGCCAGTCCGGGTGATCATGCGCTGACCGTCTGGCCGGAAACGGCCGTGCCCGCCTGGCTGAACGACGTGCCGCACCTGATGCCCGTCATCGCCGAAGCCGCGGCCCCTGGCGCCACCGTTTTTGGCATCAACCGCGCGGAGGGGCGCGAAATCCGCAACGCTCTGGTTGTTCTCGACCCCGAAGGTGAGATTGCCGATGTCTATGACAAGCACCACCTTGTGCCCTTCGGAGAATATGTCCCCTTCGGCAATATCCTTGGCCAGCTGGGCATCCGTGGCATGGCAGCCCGCGACGGCAACGGATTTTCCCCCGGTCCGGGCGCCCATCTGGTCGATATCCCCGGCGCTGGCCGTGCCCTGCCGCTGATCTGCTACGAAGGCGTCTTCCCCCGCGATATCCGCGCCGCGCCGGAACGGCCGGATGTCCTGTTGCTCATCACCAATGACGCCTGGTTCGGGACAATTTCGGGCCCCTATCAGCATCTGGCCCAGGCGCGGCTCCGGGCGGTGGAATTCGGCCTGCCGATGATCCGGGTCGCCAATACCGGCATCTCCGCCATGATCGATCCGGCCGGGCGGGTGAGCGGCCGCATGGCGCTTGGCACCGCCGGGATCAGCGACCAGCCCCTGCCTGAGGCGCGACCGGAAACACTTTATGCACGCCTCGGCGATCTGCCCCTCATCGCCCTTCTGATTATTGGGCTTGCAGCTATCGCCTTGCCACGGGCGCGAAACTTCTAAACAATAAGGCGTTGACGCGCCAAGGTGGGGCGTCTACCCCAAAACGACCTTCCGCTCCAACGGCTTCCTGACGGCGCGGATCAGCATCTATCGGAGCACATTTCATGACCCGCAAGAACTACATCTTCACCTCGGAATCCGTATCCGAGGGGCATCCGGATAAGGTCTGTGACCGTATCTCGGACGCGATCCTCGATGCCCTTCTCGCCGAGGAGCCCCAAGCGCGGGTCGCCTGCGAAACATTTGCCACCACCAACCGCGTCGTCATCGGCGGGGAGGTCGGGCTGGCCGATCAGCAGAAGCTGCACGAATACATGGGCCACATGGACGATATTGTCCGCGCCTGTATCAATGACATCGGCTACGAGCAGGACAAGTTCCACCATGAGACGGTGGAGATCACCAACCTCCTGCACGAACAGTCCGCCCATATCGCCCAGGGCGTGAACGCGGCGGAAAACAAGGACGAAGGCGCCGGCGATCAGGGCATCATGTTCGGCTATGCCACGACCGAAACCGAAGACCTGATGCCCGCGCCCATCCAGTTTGCGCATAAAATGCTGCGCCGTCTGGCCGAGGTCCGCAAGAACGGGACCGAACCGACGCTGGGCCCGGATGCGAAATCTCAGGTCTCTCTGCGCTATGAAAACGGCCAGCCGGTGGAGGTCACGCAGCTGGTGCTGTCGACCCAGCACCACGACGAAAACCAGACCTCCGACGATATCCGCGAGCTGGTCATGCCCTATATCCGGGAGGTCATTCCGAATGAATGGCTGACCGCCAATACCGAATATTGGATCAACCCGACCGGCAAGTTCGTCATTGGCGGCCCCGATGGCGACGCGGGCCTGACCGGCCGCAAGATCATCGTGGACACCTATGGCGGCGCGGCCCCGCATGGCGGCGGCGCCTTCTCGGGCAAGGACCCGACCAAGGTGGACCGCTCCGCCGCCTATGCCGCGCGCTATCTGGCCAAGAACGTGGTCGCCGCGGGCATGGCCGAAAAATGCACCATCCAGCTCTCCTATGCGATCGGCATCTCCAAACCGCTTTCGATCTATGCCGACACCTACGGCACCGGCCATGTCGACGAGGCGGAGATCGAAAAGGCCGTGGCGAAGGTCATGGATCTGACCCCGCGCGGCATCCGTGAGCATCTGGAACTGAACAAGCCGATCTACCAGCGCACCGCCGCCTATGGCCATTTCGGCCGCAAGCCCGATGCGGACGGCGGCTTCTCCTGGGAAAAGACCGACCTTGTCGAGGCGCTGAAAAAGGCCGTGTGATCCGCGGTCTGGTTCACCCTTCCCCGGAACGGAAGCGGTAGTCGTCGACCCGGTCGGGGGCAGTCAACCGTCCGGGGCCAAGGGGAACGCCAGGCCCTGAAGATACCCCGGCGGCGCTCATTTGATCAGCGCATGGCCTGAATTGTCCCCGCATCGCAACCCGCACGGGTTTTGCTTTGGCCCACTGCTCATTCGCCTTAGGCTGGCACCACCGAAAGGGGACGACCATGACGACGTCCAACGACAATCAGCGGGCCTACTGGAACGAAACGCCGGGCCGGATGTGGGTGGAATTTCAGGCAGAGCTCGACCAGTTGCATGCCGAAGCGGCTGATCTGCTTCTGGCACGGGCCGCGCCCTCACCGGGCGAAAACCTGCTTGATGTCGGGTGCGGCGCCGGGGCGACAACCCTCGCGGCGGCCCGTATGGTCAGCCCCGGCGGCACGGTACTTGGCCTCGATATATCTGCGCCGCTGGTCGACCTCGCCAACGATCGGATCAAGACGGCGGCACTGCCCAACGCCACGGTCCAGCTGGCCGATGTGCAGACCGACAGGCCAGGCGCCGCGCCGTTCGACAAGGTTATCTCTCGCTTCGGAGTGATGTTCTTTGCCGATCCCGTCGCGGCCTTTGCCAATATCCGGTCGCTGACCCGTCCGGGCGCGCCGCTGGTCTTTGCCTGTTGGCAGGGGCCCGCGGACAATATGTGGTTCCGCCTGCCCATGGTCGCCGCAACCGACCGGCTGGGCCCGGCAGAGGCGACAGACCCGGACGCACCCGGCCCCATGGCTTTCCGGGACCCGGCCCGCGTGACCGGTATTCTGAGCGCGGCCGGATATTCTGATATCTCGGTGACGCCAGCCGAAATTCACCTGCATCTCGACGATCTGGAGGCGGCACTGCGCATGACCCGTCGTATCGGCCCCATGACCCGCCTCCTGCAGGAGAAATCGGCAGGCGAGGCCGATCTGGACGCCATCATGGACCGGCTGCGCAGCGATCTCATGCCCTTCGACGGGCCTTCAGGGTTTGCCATTCCCGCCGGGATCCACATTGTCCGCGCCATTGCCTGATCCGGCCAAGTCGCAGCCACAGGCTTGACGCCACGCGGCGCAGCGCTGAAAAGCCCGCGCATGACCGACAAACACCCCTCCGGCGCCCCCTGGCGCAATTTCTACGGCCGCTTCAAGGGCAAGACCCTGCGCCCCGCGCAGGAAACCTACCTTGAGGAGGACCTCGCCGGCCTCTCTCCCGGCGCCGTCGGATGGGAGGAGAACCCGGACCGGTCCCCGCTCGACCTGGCCGCGCTTTTCGGGGATCGCGACCTCTGGCTGGAGATCGGCTTTGGCGGCGGCGAACACCTCGTGCATCAGGCGGCAACGAACCCCCAGGCCGGCCTCATCGGGGCAGAACCCTATATCAACGGTGTCGCCATGCTGTTGGGCAAGATCCGCGAGGCCGGCGTGGACAATCTGCGGGTCCATCCGGGCGATGCACGCGACCTGTTTGACGTCCTGCCTGCGGCGTCTGTGTCTCGCGCCTTCCTGCTCTATCCCGATCCCTGGCCGAAGAAACGGCACCACCGCCGCCGCTTTGTCACGCCCGAACATCTGGTGCCGTTGGCCAGGGTCCTGAAGCCGGGGGCCGTCTTCCGGGTTGCCACTGATATTCCGGATTATGTGCGCCAGACCCTGCAGCAGGTGCCGCGCCACGGGTTCGACTGGCAGGCCGAATCCCCCTCCGACTGGCGCCAGCCATGGGACGACTGGCTGTCCACGCGTTATGAACAAAAGGCCCTGCGAGAGGGGCGAACGCCCCATTATCTGACCTTTCTGCGCAACGATACACCGGTCTGATTCTATGACCTGTGGCCGCTGTGGCCACGCTTTGGCCATCATTCGCATCCAATAGCCAGGCCAAGTGGATCACAGCGATTTTTGCAACGCTGTTGTTGCGATTGCGTATTCTCATGATCTGCCACAATTCGTAACCCAACGTCACCCTTGGTATTTCCGGCGATAGGCCGACGCCGCGCCGGGGAAATGTGGCAATCGGTTTCCATTCCCGAAAATAAGCGTTTGGCGGCGGGATCTCGCCTGCCGGGCTGCGATCTGTGACCCTGACTGGGACGGCAGGTCTGCCTGTCGGCGTCCGTCGCTGCGGTTTGCGACGGGCTGGTTTGTGGAAGTTTAACAAGTGGAGGAGCCCGCCATGTTCGGACTCAAAATCAAGTTGTTCCAGTCCCCGTTTCAGAACGGGGCCGACGATCATTCGACGGTTACGCTGGATCCCGAAACCCTGACCCATGACAGTGGATTGCTGGATGATATCGCCGGAAATGGCGGCGCGCTGGATCAGATCCTGAATGGCGATGACGAAGAAGACAGCAGCGAAACCTCCGGCCTCGCCGACAATCTGCTTTCCGAAGGCGGGCTGGTGGATGAGCTGGCGGGCGACGGCGGCGTGCTCGACGAATTCCTGACCGGCGACAATGAAGCAGACGGGTCAGACAATGAGGGCGCCGTCGACAATATCCTGGCCGACGGGGGGCTCGTTGACGAACTCCTTGGCGATGGCGGCACGGTGGATGACATCCTGCATGGCGACAACGACCCCGACGCCGATGCGCCCGAAAACCAGGGGCTGGTCGCGGACCTGCTGGGCCCGGACGGCACGGTGGACGAAACGCTGGGCGTCCTGACCGGCGACACCTGTGACGACGGCGACCCGGCGGGTGACGGCAGCCAGATCGGCGTGCATGTCATGGCCGAAGTGTCCGCCATGATCGGGCTGGACGGGGACCATGCCGGCCTGACCGAAGACGGCGGGCTTGTGGATGACATCGCCGGTGACGGTGGCCTGATCGACGACCTGCTCACGGGCGATGACGAGCCCGATCATTCCGAAACGGAGGGGCTGGGCGACGATCTTCTGGCCGAGGGCGGCATCCTCGACGAATTGGCCGGTGACGGCGGCATTCTGGACGAGGTGCTGACGGGCGACGATCAGCCGGACGGGTCGGAGAATGAAGGCCTGGTCGACAACCTGCTGGCCGAAGGCGGCACGCTCGACGAACTGCTGGGCGATGGCGGCACCGTCGATCACCTGCTGAACGACGACAATACGCCGGACAATTCTGACACCAGCGGCGCGGTCGAACACCTTCTGGGCGGCCTTGCCGCGGACGATTGCGACTGCGGCCCGCGTCCCGAATGGGAAGAGGACGAAGACACCAGCAATGACGGCCTTCTGGCCGAGGTTTTCGGCTCTCTCTTCTGATCCCTACGGGAGATGCCGGAAAGTCAGGGCCCGCGGTCATACCCCTTGCGGGCCCTGATCCATGACCGACCGGCGCGATGGACATTTCGCGCCACCTGTGACAAAGCGCGCGGGACTTCAGGAGCCCGCAATGACCGTCACCCGTTTTGCCCCGTCGCCCACCGGCTATATCCACATCGGCAACCTGCGCACCGCGCTCTTCAACTTCCTCATCGCCCGCAAGCAGGGCGGCACCTTCATCCTGCGGATCGACGACACCGATCCGGAGCGCTCGAAGGAGGAATATGTCGACGCGCTGAAGCAGGATCTCGACTGGCTGGGCCTGCACTGGGACCGGGTCGAACGGCAGTCTCTGCGCCTCGACCGCTATGCGGAGGCCGCGGACAAATACCGTGAGATGGGCCGGTTCTACGAGGCCTTTGAAACGCCCACCGAACTGGACCTCAAGCGCAAGAAACAGCTCAATATGGGCAAGCCGCCGGTGTATGACCGCGCCGCGCTGGCCCTGTCCGACACGGAAAAGGACAAGCTGCGGGCGGAGCGTGGCAATGGCGTGTGGCGGTTCAAGCTGGACCAGCAGCGCATCGAATGGGCCGATGGTATCCTTGGCGACATCTCCATCGACGCGGCGTCGGTGTCGGACCCGGTGCTGATCCGTGCGGATGGTCAGGTGCTCTATACGCTGGCCTCTGTCGTGGATGATACCGACATGGGCGTGACCCATGTTGTGCGCGGCTCGGACCACGTGACCAACACCGCGACCCAGATCCAGATGATCGAGGCGCTTGGTGCCACGCCGCCGGCCTTTGCCCATCACTCGCTGCTGACCGGCCCGCAGGGCGAGGCGCTGTCCAAACGTCTGGGCGTGCTCTCCCTGCGTGACCTCCGGGCGCAGGGGGTGGAGCCGATGGGGCTGCTCTCGCTGATGGCGCGTCTGGGATCGTCTCAGCCGGTGGAACTGCGCAGTTCCATCGACGAACTGATCGAAGGCTTCGATCTGAGCCATTTCGGCTCCGCCCCGACCAAGTTCGACGAAAAGGACCTCTTCCCGCTGACCGCCCGCATCCTGCAAACGCGTCCGCTGTCCGATGTACAGGGGCGTATCGCCCAGGCCGGCGTGCCCGACGATAAGGCCGAGGCGTTCTGGACCGTGGTGCGTGACAATATCACCGTGCTGGAGGAGGTCGACAGCTGGTGGGCGCTGATGCGCGACGGCGCCGAGCCGATGGTCGATCCCGAGGATGCCGATTTCATCCGTCAGGCCATGCCGCTGCTGCCCGAAGGCCCGCTTGATACGGAAAGCTGGGGTAAATGGACCGCCGAGGTGAAAGAGAAGACCGGCCGCAAGGGCAAGGGTCTCTTCATGCCTCTGCGCAAGGCCGTCACGGGGCAGGAGAGGGGGCCGGACATGTCCGCCCTGCTGCCGCTGATGCAGGTGATCCGCGCGCGCAGCTTCTGAGCCGGACCGGGCCGCATCGGGGGCCAGATCGGGCGCCGGGGCCGATTTCAGGCCCCGGGCACCCCTGCTTCACCCGTCGGTGAAACGCACGCCCAGCCGGTCGAGCTGCGCATCGACAAACGCGGTTTCTTTTGCCGTCAGCACCTGTTTGCGCGGGTAGCGCGGCGCGGCCCTGTCATCCAGCACCGGCGTCACGTCCCATCCGGCCGTGGTGTCAAAGAAATGCTGCCCGCCGTCCTCTCCGAAGACCTGCAGATATCCCTGAACGCAGACGTCGAGGTAACTCAGCAGGATGGACCGCGCGCCATCCGCCGGTCCGTGCTTGTCGACCGGAATGTGATAGACCGCAATGTCCCCCGCATCCTCTGCGGAATGGGAAATGCCGGTATTAACCGGCACGCGGTCATAGCCTTCTTCGCGCGCATCCAGCGCAATCCAGTCGGCATTCGGAACGGCTGCGATTAAACCATTTATATATACGCCATCGTATGGTTCGGCAGTCAGAAAAGCCATTTCGCGAAAGGGCGTATGCCGCCAGACGCGCCGCCAACCGTCAAGACGGGCCGGGAAATGGCGCGAATAGACATGTGTCGCCGTGTTCACAAGGCTTCCATAGCCAAAGAAATAAGGGTCATACGGCATCGGTACTCTCCCTATGTATATATGCGCAATTCATGTTTTGCATTGATGTATACATGCTGTAAGTTGCGCCCCGGGTAAGGAATCTAATGGAAATGGGAGCGAGGAGATGCGCTTAACCAAACGGGCAGATCTGTCCATGCGGGTCCTCATGTATTGCGGCGTCAATGACGGTCAACTTGTCACGAAATCGCATATCGCAGAGGCATGCAATACGTCAGAGAACCATCTGGCACAGGTTGTGAACCGTCTGGCGCAACTGGGCTTTCTTCATACGCAGCGGGGACGGAACGGTGGCCTCAGATTGTCCCGTCCGATGCAGGAGATCAAGGTGGGTGAGGTCTTCCGCACGATGGAGGAAGGCGTGCCTGTCACCGAATGCTTCGATGAGAACGACAATACCTGTCCTCTCTATGATACCTGCAAGCTGCGGGATGCGATCGCTCATGCGATGGACACCTTCTATCTGACGCTGGGCGAAGTCGCCCTCTCGGACCTCGTCTGCGGAAATAACGGGCTTATGGCCATGCTCACACGGCCTGTGGGCTGCAATGGGGCCCGGGCCACCGCCTGACCCTTGCGTGGGCCCGCGGCCCGCGCTATGCACATCGTACCGCAGCAGGGAGAACCGGCGCGCCCAAGTGGCAAAGCCGGTGCCGAAGGAGCAACCGCCCCGGAAACTCTCAGGCCCGAGGACCTCTGCGGTACGAGACTCTGGAGAGTGGCGCATCCGCGCCCGCCGAAGGGATAGCGATCTCAGGCACAAGGACAGAGGGGGCATCGCGGCGCGGATGGCGCGCCAGCCGATGCCCGGTCTTTTCCAGCCGGGCCGAAAGGACGGGAATGGACGAGACGCTGCAATCACTTCCGTTGCATGACCTGCATGTCGAGCTGGGCGGCAAGATGGTGCCCTTTGCGGGCTATGAAATGCCCGTGCAATACGCCCCCGGCGTGATGAAGGAACATCTGCACACCCGCGCCGCCGCCGGTCTCTTCGATGTCTCGCACATGGGGCAGGTGATCCTGCATGGCGACGCCGCCCGGGCCTTTGAGGCGCTGATGCCTGTCGACGTGCTGGGCCTCAGGGAAGGCCGCCAGCGCTACGGCCTGCTGACCAACGATCAGGGCGGCATCCTCGACGATCTGATGTTTGCCAACCGCGGCGATCACCTGTTTGTCGTCGTCAATGCCGCCTGCAAGGCCGACGATATTGCCCATATGCGCGCCGCCATGCCCGGCGTGGAGGTAGAGGAGATCACCGACCGCGCCCTCCTCGCCCTGCAGGGGCCGGGGGCAGAGGCCGCGCTGGCCAAGCTCAACCCCGATGTCGCCGCGATGACCTTCATGGATGTCCGGACCCTGCCCCTGCTGGGGGCCGAGTGCTGGATCTCCCGCTCCGGCTACACCGGCGAGGACGGCTATGAAATCTCCGTCCCCGTCAGCGCCGCCGGGGATCTCGCCCGCGCGCTGCTGGCCGATGACACTGTCCTGCCCATCGGCCTTGGCGCCCGCGACAGCCTGCGGCTGGAGGCCGGGCTCTGCCTCTATGGCCATGACATCGACACATCGACCTCCCCGGTGGAGGCCGCGCTGACCTGGGCCATCCAGAAGGTTCGCCGCCCCGGCGGCGACCGCGCCGGTGGCTACCCCGGCGCCGCCCGGATCGAGGCAGAGCTGAAAGACGGGCCGAAACGCCGCCGCACCGGGCTGAAACCGCAGGGCCGTGCGCCCATGCGCGAAGGCGTGCCGCTTTTCGCCACCGACGACAGCACCGCACAGATCGGCGCCATCACATCCGGCGCTTTCGGGCCGACCGTGCAGGGGCCCGTCGCCATGGGCTATGTCCCCGTTGACATGGCCGCGCCCGGCTCCACTCTGTCTGCGGAGCTCAGGGGGAAGCGCGCCGCGATCGACACCGCGCCGCTGCCCTTCACCCCCGCCAATTTCAAACGCTGACCGTCCAGGGGACCACATAAATGAAATTCACCGAAGAACACGAATGGCTGCGCGAAGAGGGCGACGAGATTGTCGTCGGCATCACCGAACACGCGGCCGAACAGCTGGGCGACATTGTCTTTGTCGAACTGCCCGAGGTCGGCACCGAAGTCTCCAAGGACGACGAATGTGTGGTCATCGAATCGGTCAAGGCCGCCTCCGACATCCTCTCGCCGCTGGACGGTGAGATCACCGAGGTGAACGAGGCGCTGGTCGACGATCCGGGCAAGATCAACGACGACCCGCTGGGCGATGCCTGGTTCTTCAAGATCAAGCCCTCGGACAAGTCCCAGATGGACGACTACATGACCGAGTCCGAATATCAGGACATGATCTCCTGATGCCGTAGGGGCGATGCGCGCTGCGGGTCGCCCTTACAAAAACTCGCGCAGGCGACCGGGCGCCACCCCGGGGCAGGGGCGCCGGACCAGAGTTCCGCCAATCACGACCGACCCCGCCCGAACCGCTTGCCCAACCGCCTGACCGGAAAGACCCGAGATGACCTTCACCCCGACCGATTACGACGCCTATGATTTCGCCAACCGCCGTCACATCGGCCCCTCTCCGGCAGAGATGGCGGATATGCTGGCGACCATCGGCGCGGAGAGCCTCGATGATCTGATCGACCAGACCATCCCGAAGTCCATCCGTCAGGCAGAGCCGCTCGATTTCGGCAAACCCCTGTCGGAGTCAGAGCTGCTGGCCCATATGCGCAAGGTGGCGGACAAGAACAAAGTCCTGACCTCGCTCATCGGTCAGGGCTACCACAACACCATCACGCCCCCCGCGATCAAACGGAACATCTTTGAAAACCCGGCCTGGTACACGGCCTACACGCCCTACCAGCCCGAGATCTCCCAGGGCCGGCTTGAGGCGCTGCTGAACTACCAGACGATGATCTGCGACCTGACCGGGCTCGACATCGCCAATGCCTCCCTGCTCGACGAATCCACCGCCGCGGCGGAGGCGATGACCATGGCGCAACGCGCCGCTAAATCCAAATCCATGACCTTCTTTGTCGATGAGGCCCTGCATCCGCAGAATATCGACGTCATCCGCACCCGCGCCGAACCGCTGGGGATCGAGGTCATCACCGGCCGCCCCTCCGACCTCGACGCCGACAAGGTCTTCGGCGCGATCTTCCAGTACCCCGGCACCAATGGCGTGCTGCGCGATTTCACCCCGCAGATGGAGGCGCTGCATGCCGCCAAGGCGCTTGGCATCGTGATCGCCGACCCGATGGCGCTCTGCCTGCTGAAGGAACCCGGTGCCATGGGCGCCGATATCGCCGTCGGCTCCACCCAGCGGTTTGGCGTGCCGCTGGGCTACGGCGGCCCCCATGCCGCCTATATGGCCTGCAAGGACGCGCTGAAACGGTCGATGCCCGGCCGCATCGTCGGCGTGTCGATCGACGCGCGCGGCAACCGCGCCTATCGCCTGTCGCTGCAAACGCGCGAACAGCATATCCGCCGCGAAAAGGCGACCTCCAACGTCTGCACCGCACAGGCGCTGCTGGCCGTCATGGCGTCGATGTACGCAGTCTTCCACGGGCCCAACGGGCTCAAGGCCATCGCCCAGGGCATTCACGCCCGCACCGTCACCATGGCGGAGGGGCTGCGCCAGGCGGGCTTTGACGTCTTCCCGAAAAAGGTCTTCGACACGATCACGGTGGAGGTCGGCCCCTTCCAGGGCGCCATCCTGAAATCCGCGGTGGAGGAGGGGCTGAACCTCCGCCGCGTCGGTGACACCCGCATCGGCATCGCCATGGATGAAACCACAACCGGGGAGACCATCGCCGCCGTCTGGCGCGCCTTCGGCCTCACCGCCCCGGTCCCCGAAACACCGGCCTATGACCTGCCGGAAAAGCTCATCCGCGAGACGCCCTACCTCACCCATGAGATCTTCCACATGAACCGGGCAGAGACAGAGATGATGCGCTACATGCGCCGCCTGTCGGACCGCGACCTCGCGCTCGACCGCGCCATGATTCCGCTGGGCTCCTGCACAATGAAGCTGAACGCGGCGGCAGAGATGATCCCGGTCTCCTGGGATGCCTATAACTCGCTGCACCCCTTCTGCCCGCCCGATCAGGCCGAAGGCTATACCCAGCTCATCACCGATCTTTCGGCCAAGCTCTGCGCGATTACCGGCTATGCCGCCTTCTCCATGCAGCCCAATTCCGGCGCGCAGGGCGAATATGCCGGCCTGCTGACGATCCGCAATTACCACGTGGCCAATGGCGAGGGGCACCGCAATGTCTGCCTCATCCCCATGTCGGCCCATGGAACCAACCCCGCCTCGGCTCAGATGGTCGGCTGGAAGGTCGTGCCGATCAAATCGGCGGCCAACGGCGATGTCGACCTGCAGGATTTCGCCTCCAAGGCCCATGAACATGCCGACCAGTTGGCGGCGGCCATGATCACCTACCCCTCCACCCATGGCGTGTTCGAGGAGACGGTGAAGGAAGTCTGCAAGATCGTGCATGACCACGGCGGACAGGTCTATATCGACGGGGCGAACATGAACGCCATGGTGGGCCTGTCGCGGCCTGGCGATCTCGGCGGCGACGTCTCCCACCTGAACCTGCACAAGACATTCTGCATCCCGCATGGCGGTGGCGGCCCGGGCATGGGCCCGATTGGCGTGAAGCATCACCTCGTGCCGCACCTACCCGGCCACCCCGCGCAAGACGGCACTGGCGCCGTCTCCGCCGCGCCCTATGGCTCGCCCTCGATCCTGCCGATCTCCTGGGCCTATTGCCTGATGATGGGCGGGGAGGGGCTGACCCAGGCCACCCGCGTCGCCATCCTCAACGCCAACTATATCGCGGCGCGGCTGAAGGGCGCCTATGATATCCTCTACAAGGGGCCGCAGGGCCGGGTGGCGCATGAATGCATCCTCGACACCCGCCCCTTTGCGGATCATGGCGTGACCGTGGACGACATCGCCAAGCGCCTCGTCGACTGTGGCTTCCACGCCCCCACCATGAGCTGGCCCATCGCCGGCACCCTCATGGTGGAGCCCACGGAATCCGAGACCAAGGCCGAGCTCGACCGCTTCTGCGATGCCATGCTCGCCATCCGGGAGGAGATCGCCGATGTCGAATCCGGCAAGCTGAACCATGAGCAGAGCCCGCTGGCCCACGCCCCCCACACGGTCGAGGACCTCGTCGGCGACTGGGACCGCGCCTATTCCCGCGAACAGGGGTGCTTCCCGCCCGGCGCCTTCCGCGTCGACAAATACTGGCCGCCGGTCAACCGCGTCGACAATGCCTGGGGCGACCGCAACCTGACCTGCACCTGCCCGCCGATGTCAGACTATGCCGAGGCGGCGGAATAACCTCCCGCGTCCCGCGACCCTGAGGGCGGGCCGGTGAGTACTTCTGGAAAGATGAAGCAGGGGGTTGCGCGCCTGCCTGAACGGTCCCACCCTGACTGGGCAGACTGAGGAGGCCGCAATGCTTTACATGGTGCGTATGGATGTGACCGTTCCGACCTACATTCCCGCCGCCGAATTTGAGGAGATCAAGGCGCGGGAAAAGGCCTATGCGCAGGATCTGCAGCGGCAGGGCAAATGGGTAGGGCTCTGGCGGATCGTGGGGGAATACGCGAATTATTCGCTCTTTGACGTGGGCTCCAACGATGAGCTGCAGGAGATCTTGCAGAACCTGCCGCTCTTTCCCTTCATGAGTTGTGAGGTCACGCCGCTGGCGCGTCACCCTTCGGCGATCTGAGGCTCAGTCCTGCGCCCTGAGCACCCGCGCGGGCCGGGCCGCCAGCGGGCGCCAGGCAAAGGCCAGCCCGGCCGCCAGATTGGCGATCAGCCCGCCCAGCACGATGCCGATGGCGGAGGGCCAGATCACGGCAAAGTCGCCCTCCATCACGAAATGCACCACCGCCCAGGACCCGGCGATCCCTGCGGCGAGCGCCACCAGCCCGGCACCCGCGCCCATCAGTGCCGATCTGAGCGCGAGGCTCGTCAGGATGCGGCCCCGAGTGGCGCCGAGGGTCTTGAGCACCGCCGCCTCCCAGACCCGCTCCCGCTCGCCCGAAAGCGCCGCGCCGATCAGCACGAGGAACCCCGTGAGCAAGGTCGCCCCCGCGCCCCAGGAGGTGGCCGAGGCGATGCCGCCCAGAAGCAGCGCCACCTGATCGATCGCATCCCGCACCCGGATCGCCGTGACATTGGGAAAGGCGCGGCCCACATCACGCAGGATCGCGGCCTCCGCCGGTTCCTCGGCATAGACCGTGGCGATGAAACTATGCGGCGCGCCCGAGAGCGCGGTTTCGTTCATCGCCATGATAAAGCCCATGCCGGCGGTGGAAAAATCGACCTCCCGGAAGCTGGTGACCGTCCCGGTGATGTCCCGCCCGAGGATATTGACGGTCATCTCATCACCCAGCTGGATCCCCATCTCCCCCGCCTCTTCGGCGGCGAGCGAGATCTGTGGCGGCCCGTCATAGCCCTCGCCCCACCAGATGCCGTCGGTGATCTTGGTGCCCTTGGGTTGGGTGCCGGCATAGGTCACGCCCCGGTCGCCGCGCAGCACCCAGTGATCGCCCGCCACCTCATTCGCCGGGCGGCCATTGATCTGTGTGATGATGCCCCGCAGCATCGGCGCGTGATCCACCCGGGACACGGCCGGATCATGCTCCACCCGGTCCAGAAACCCGTCGATCTGGTCGCGCTGGATATCGACAAAGAAGAACGAGGGCGCCCGGTCCGGCAGTTCTCGTGTGATGGCGCCGCGCAGGTTGCCGTCGATCTGGCCCACGGCGGCCAGCACCGACAGGCCCAGCCCCAGCGACAGGACAACCGGCAGCGCCTCGCTCCGTGGTCCGCCCACAGCCGAGAGCGCCCATCGGAGCGCGGCGCGCC
This sequence comes from Pseudooceanicola profundi, assembly GCF_050897955.1. Lineage (NCBI taxonomy): Bacteria > Pseudomonadati > Pseudomonadota > Alphaproteobacteria > Rhodobacterales > Paracoccaceae > Pseudooceanicola > Pseudooceanicola profundi. Next base: position 2,860,012 of record NZ_JBPAXZ010000001.1, read on the forward strand.
CGCGCGCGACCCTCTGCCCCCGCCGCGCGATCCACTTCAGCCCGAGCCCCGCCAGCGTCAGCAGGAAGAGCGCGAAAGCGATCCCCCCGGCGGTCCAGAGCGTCAGCTCCCACGTGCCGGAAAACACCGCCGCCGCGCCGACCAGAACCGCCAGCAGCCCCGCGATGACCGCCAGAAACGGCCAGCGGGGCAGGGCGCGGCCCGCGCCAAGCGCATCGCGGAAGAGGGTGGCGGCGCGGATCTCCTCCGTCCGGGCGAGCGGCCAGAGCGTGAAGATCAGCGCCGTCATCAGCCCGTAGAACGCAGCCTCTGCCAGCGTGCCGGGGAAGAGGCCGAACCGCGCCGGCACCGGCAGCTGGTCGGCGATCAGCGGGGCAAAGCCCAGCGGCACCAGCGTGCCCAGCACTAGCCCCAGCAGGATGCCCACAACCGCCAAAGCGCCGATCTGCAGGAAATAGGTCAGGAAGATCACCCGCCGGGTCGCGCCCAGCGTCCGCAGCGTCGCGATCACCCCGGTCTTGCGCGCCAGATAGGCCCGCACCGCCGCAGAGACCCCGACGCCCCCGACGGCCAGCCCCGACAGCCCCACCAGCACCAGAAACGCCCCCAGCCGGTCGACGAACCGCGCCACGCCGGGCGCGCCGTTGCGCGCATCGCGCCAGCGCAGCCCGCTGTCGGCAAACCGGTCCTCGGCCGCGGCCTTGACCGTATCAAGCGGCGCCGTTTCCGGCAGGATCATCCGGTAATGGCTCTCGAATAATGTGCCGGGCTCCAGCAGCCCCGCACCCTCCAGATCGGCCCGCCTCACGATCAGACGGGGGCCGAGGCCAAAGCCCTGCGTGGCACTGTCTGGCTCCCGCTCCAGAATGCCGCCCAGCTTGTAGGCTTTCGCGCCGAGCGTCAGATCGTCGCCCACCGACAGACCCAGCCGGTCGGTCAGCAGCGCCTCTGCCACCACGCAGGGCATGTCGGGATCACAGGCCAGCGCCGCTGACAAGGTGCCGCCGGAGGCCAGCTCCACCGACCCCACCAGCGGATAGAGGTCATCCACCGCCTTGACCTGCGTCAGGGCCCGGTCGTCGCCCACCACGGCCATGGACCGGAAATCGGCGATTTCGGAGACCTGCGCGGCCGTCTCCGCCAGCCAGCCGCGCTCCTCTTCTGTCGCGAACCGGTAGGTGAACGACACCTCCGCATCGCCGCCCAGCAGCGCCGCCCCTTCCTCCGACAAACCGGCCTCTATCGCAGACCGGACTGTCCCGACTCCGGCGATGGCGGCCACGCCAAGCGCCAGACAGGCCAGCAGGATGCGGAACCCCGACAACCCGCCGCGCAGCTCGCGGCTGGCAAAACGGGCCGCCAGCCTCACATCGGACGAAAAACTCACGCCGGAACCCCGCCCGCGTGTGACATATCCAGCACACCGTCGCGCAGCCGGATCACCCGGTCGCAGCGGTCCGCCAGTTCCGGCGCATGGGTCACCAGCACCAGCGTCGACCCGTGCCGGTCCCGCAGACCAAAGAGCAGGTCCATGATCGCCGCGCCATTGGGCCCGTCGAGATTGCCCGTCGGCTCATCCGCCAGCAGGATATCGGGCCGCGGGGCGGAGGCGCGTGCCAGCGCCACCCGCTGCTGTTCACCGCCCGACATCTGCGCCGGGTAATGGCCCGCGCGGGCGGCAAGGCCAACGGCGGCCAGCTCTGCCTCCGCCCGGTCAAAGGCATCGGCGACACCGGCCAGTTCCAGCGGCGTCGCGACATTTTCCAGGGCCGTCATCGTCGGAATAAGGTGGAAGGATTGGAAAACCACCCCCATATGATCCCTGCGGAACCGCGCCAGCGCATCCTCTGACATCGCCGTCAGATCCTGGCCAAGCGCCGCGATCTGCCCCCCGGTGGCGCGTTCCAGCCCACCCATGAGCATCAGGAGCGACGACTTGCCCGACCCAGACGGCCCGATGAGCCCCAGCGTCTCCCCCCGTTCGACCGACAGGGTGATCCCCCGCAGGATCTCCACCGGCCCGGCATTTCCATCGAGGGTCAGCCGCGCATCGGTGAGGGAAAGAACAGGGTCGGTCATGAAACATCTCTCTGCATTGCGGCACCTTCGGTCATATGGGCCCTCACACCTGACCCGCAAGGCGATCACGCTGATTTTCCTGACTTTGATGGCGGTTCCGGCCATGGCTCAGGACATGCGCATTCTGGCCCTCGGCGACAGCCTGACCCAGGGCTACGGCCTGCCCGATGGCGAAGGCTTCGTGCCGCAGCTGGAGCGCTGGCTGGCCGCACATGGCCATGAGGCCAAGGTGGTGAACGGCGGTGTGTCGGGCGACACGACAAGGGGCGGCCTGTCGCGGGTGGAATGGTCGCTGGCCGATGATATCGACGCGATGATCGTCACTTTGGGCGGCAATGACATCCTGCGCGGCCTCGACCCGGCAGAGACGCGCAAGAACCTCTCCGGCATTCTGGAGGCCGGCAAGGCCGCGGGTGTCGAGATGCTGCTGATCGGCCTGCCTGCCTCCGGTAATTACGGGGCGGAGTACAAGCAGAGCTTCGACGCCAATTACCCGGACCTGGCCGAAGAGTACGGCACGCTCTACGAGCCCAGTTTCTTTACCGGCCTGACGGGCGGCGACCCCGATCCGTCGAAATACCTGAAATACATGCAGGGCGACGGCATCCACCCCAATGCCGAGGGCGTGAAGCTGATCGTGGATCAGATCGGCCCGAGGGTGGTGGAGCTGATGGAGCGGGCAAAGGGCGGGGCCTGATCCTACCGCCACTATCGCGGCAAACGCGCCTGCTGTGGTCGGGGAGAAGGGCAGAGGCTGTCCGATACGCCAGAGGCGTGCCAATTTTGAAGGGCGCACCTGCGGTGCGACGGGGCGGACACCCGCTACCCGGCGTACCACCGGGCCGGTCTTTTGATCGGCCGTGGCCGCTTCATGAGCCAGCTTTGGTCTCCGGCACGCGAGCTCTACCGCCCCGTCACCGTCCGCATCACGAACCGTGGCACCTTGCGGAAGGTCGCCGCCGCCAGCTCTCCATATTCGATCTCCCCGGCCATCAGCCGGAAATACTGGTGGCGCAGCGTGCCCGACCCGCGGAACGCCCGCACGAAGGTCTTGCGGAACGCCTTGTGAAAGATGATCTGCCGGATCCAGCGCGCATGATACATCGCCGTGTGAATGGGCCGCAGCTTCTGCCGGTAGAGCGTCAGGGCACGTGGCGGATGATTGGCGGCAATCGCCTCCACCGCCGCCTCTGCGGCGAGAGCCCCGGATTTCATCGCATAGGCGATCCCCTCGCCGGTGATCGGATCGACCAGCCCCGCCGCATCCCCGGCCAGCAGCACGTTCAGCCGCCCCGGTTTGCGCCGCACATCGCCAAAGGGCAGGAACTGGCCCTTCACGCGATACTCGTCACCCAGCCCGAACTCCGCCATATAGGCCGCCATCCCGGCCTTCATATCCGGGTTCCGCCGGTGCACCCCGCCGATCCCGATAGTGGCCGAGCCCTCCTTGGGGAAGTTCCAGCCATAGCCCCATTCCGCCGCCCCGAAATCGATCCGCACCGGCGCGTCGGGGTCGGGCACCGGCCCCTCGATCTCCAGCCCGAAGCCGATCGTGTCATGGTTGAAGGCCTGGCCGTAAAGGCTCCGCGCGACCTGCGAATTCACCCCGTCCGCCCCGATCAGCACGCCATAGCCCAGCGACCGCCCGTCGGTCAGAACAACGCGGTTCTCCTCCGCCACGACCTCCGCCAACCCGGTGCCGGTCAGATCCGCCGCACCGGAGGCCAGCGCATGCGCCACCATCGACGCATCCAGATCCCGCCGCATCGTCATGTGGATATCAGGGATCGGGTCCAGTCGCCCGATCCGCTCACCATAGGCGTGAAACTCCACCGCCCGCTTGGTCAGGATGATCTCCGGCGCAATCGGCGCCCCGAAAATCTCCTGATAATAGCGGTAGCTGCGCCCGGTGAACCCGCCACCACAGAGCTTTTCGCGCGGAAACCGGTGCCGGTCGACCAAAGCCACCCGCAGCCCCGCCCGCGCCGCCACATGCGCCGCAGCGCCGCCTGCCGGGCCGCCGCCGACAACGATTACGTCGTAATATTCCATGCCTGCCTGCATAAGCGATCAGCCCCGGCCCGCAAGCCCGAAGAAGGTCCGGATATCGTCCCAGAGCCCCGGATCGGTGACGAACAGCAGATGCCCCTGGCCGGGATAGCTGTGAAACTCATCCGCATGGATCCGGGCGGCAAAACGCTTCGTCCGCGCCTCGGAAAAGATCGAATCCTCCGTGCCGTGGAAAAACCCGATATGGACGCCCTTCAGCTCCTCCGGCCGCTTCAGAACCCAGGTCATCAGGTCAGAGGTATGCGCCAGCGTCATCTTGTTCGGCGGCTTCACGATATGGCCCCGTTGCAGCGCAGCCAGCTGACGCGACCGTTCTGCCAGCTCCGCCTCTGTGAAATGCTTCCGACCATAAAGCAGGGTGCGATAATTCTCGATCAGCGTCTCGTCCACGCCGCCGCCATGCTGCCGGATCATCGCCTTGAGCATGTCGACAACCCCCTCCGCCGTGGCGATCAGCGCCGCCGGTGCATCGCTGGCCGTGGACAGCAGCGCCACGTCCACATCGGGCGCTTTCATCCGCCGCGCGGCCTCAAGTGCGATCGGGCCGCCGGTCGAATAGCCGATCAGATGCACCTTCGGGATACCCAGCCGGTTCAGCGCCTCTGCGATGATCTCTCCTGACCCTTCGATATCGATCCGGTGGTCCAGCGGCAGCCCGTCCACACCGGGATAGCGATAGGCGATGAAGGTGCCATGCGGCAGGGTCCAGTCAAAAACCGCATCGTACACGCCGACAGAGGATAGCGCGCCGGGGATGACCACAACCGCCTCCTTCACGCCTTTGACGGCGCGCCCGTCATGCAACAGGGGCGTTTCGGCCGCCTCATCAGGCGGGGGCAGGGCAGAGCAGGCCGCAAGGACCAGACAAACGAGAGGCAGGAAAAGGCGCATCAGAACCGAACAGGAGCTTTGAACAAATCATAATCGGGACGGGCTGATTTGCCAGCATCGGGCGCAGAATTTCCTGCCCGACCCATTCACAAACATGCGGGGCGGTCACATATAGCGAGCTGAATGTATCCCGGAGAGCACCGATGTCCGCCAAGAAACTGACCTGTCTCGACTGTGGGCAGGTGAACCGCATCCCCGAGGATCGGCTGACCGCGGGCCCCAAATGCGGCACCTGCGGCGCGAAACTGCTGTCACCCAAGGTGGTGGAGGTTGATCTGGCCACCCTGCAGAAGGCCGCGCGCAATGACGACCTGCCGCTGGTCGTGGATTTCTGGGCCCCCTGGTGCGGGCCCTGCCGGATGATGGCACCGGAATTCTCCAAGGCGGCGCAGGAACTGGGCCCGACCGCGCGGCTGGTCAAGCTGAACACCGAAGACCACCCCAAGGCCGGCGCGACCTACAATATCCGCGGCATCCCGACCATGGTCGGCTTTGCCGGCGGTAAGGAGCGCAAACGCCAGTCCGGTGCCATGCCCGCCCCGGCGATTGTGGACTGGGCCCGCAGCGTCTGACCGGCATATCCGGACAAAGCAAAACCGCCGCGCGACCCGGGTCTGCGCGGCGGCATCATGTCAGAGCAGAAAACTCAGATGCTCTGCAGCACCGTCACCTTTGTTCCCAGGGGCACACGGTTATACAGGTCGATGACGTGATCGTTGATCATTCGGAAACAACCGGATGAGGCATTGCGGCCGATCGACTGCGGTTCGATCGTGCCATGAATGCGGACATAGGTGTCTTTGCTGCCCTCAAAGAGGTACATCGCCCGTGCGCCCAGCGGGTTGCCGGGGCCGCCCTCCATCCGTTCCTGGTTGCCTTTAAACCGGCCGTAATGCGCGGGATCGCGTTCGATCATGTCGTCGGTCGGGCGCCAGGTCGGCCATTCGACCTTGCGTTTGATCGTGGCAACGCCTTGATATCCAAGCCCCGGTTTCGCCACGGCGATACCATATCTGCGCGCCTCATTCGGGGCTGTCACATAATACAGGTAGTAGGCGCGGGGCAGGATGACGATCTCGCCGGGCTGGTACTGGGATGCGATCCGCACGTTCTGCGGCATCAGATTTTTGGGGGGCGTATAGGCAAGCGCCGGAAGAGGCAGCGCCACGGCCGCGGCAGCCGCAGTGCCTGAGGTCAGAAATGCGCGACGGGTGGTCATGATATGGCAGCCTTTCAATCTGGAATTGTTGCGGATTTTGACACGAACAAAATGATTCGTAATGCCGGGAATCCCCAGATTGTTATATATCGGCACCGCCGTTGTGACCTTCAAGCCACGCGATCTGGTCAATTTGACGTGAATTCGCCGGACCTGCGGGTCACTTCCGCAACGAGCTGCGCGAAATCATTTGTCGCCTCGTCCAGCCGCGACCGGATATGCGGCACCTCGGAAGGATGACGCCTCCGGATGGCATCCTCGACACGCTGCTTCAGATCGGGCCGGGTCTGAACGGAGAGCGGAACCGCCTCAGCCATGGTCCCCGCGTCCGGACCCAGACTTTGGTAACGCACCGCACCGCCGATACTGGCTGCGGCGGCGATACGGTGCGACAGCAGCGCCTCGGCGATTTCCTCTGCCGACTGCCGGGTCGGACACAGAACGGTCATCGACAGCACATTCATGATGCGGGCGGGCTCCTTGGCGTTGCCTGTTCTTGGGGCGTCTCGGGTCCGGGACAGACATCCCGGCCACAACAGCACTGATTACGGGATCACACAGGGTACGACGTCACGCAGCGCCACAATGCATCGGCCGGACCGGAATGGCCAGCATGCCCTAACGCCATCCTCCGAGACCCGGCTCACTCTTGCGTCAGGCCCGCGGCCAACCCGGCGAAAACCCGCGGACGGCAAGGCTCCGCCGCATTTGGCCACGCATTCAGGCTGGAATTTGCTGTTTGTTTTCCAACGGCTTGTACCAGTTCTCTGCCCGCATAGCTTACCCCCCAGACGCAGGCTTCCTGTGTTGTGATCAACCACAGTCCGGAGGACAAAATGACAATTGCATCCACCCTGACCAGAACCGCCATCATGCTCGGCCTGGCAGTCGCCCCCGCGGCGGCCTTTGCCCAGTCGGGCACCACAGCGTCGGACCCGGCCGGGGCGCAGACGCCCGACACCGCCTATTCCGACGCCGAGCTGCAAAGCTTTGTCGACGCGACCGTGAAGGTTCAGGAGGTGCGCAGCGGCTACCTGGCGCAGATCGAGGCCGCCGACACCGATGCGGACAAGCAGGAGATTGCGCAGGAAGCCAATCAGCAGATGGCCGCGGCCGTCGAGGCCACCGGCGAGATCGACCTGGCCACCTATAACGAGATCGGACAGGCCGCGCAGGCCGATCCGGCGCTCAATGACCGGATTGTCGCCATGCTGCAGCAATCCGACAGCGCAACGCCCACCGATAACGAGGGCTGACCGGTCAGGACGCCGACCCTCCCCGGCGTTCTTATCCGGCCCAAAGGAAACGCCGCCTCGAAACCGAGGCGGCGTTTTTCATGTCAAAGCTCTGGCAGCGGCTCAGAGCAGCGCGAGGTTCACCGCGCTCTCACGGCCGTCACGGCCCGATTCGAGGTCGAAGCTGACCTTCGCGCCGTCTTTCAGCCCGGTCAGGCCGGAGCGTTCGACAGCAGAGATATGGACGAAAACGTCCTTGCTGCCGCCCTCGGGGGCGATAAAGCCGAAGCCTTTGGTGGTGTTGAACCATTTCACGGTGCCAGTGGCCATATCCGTGGTCTCCTGTCTATCTCGCCGCCCGCGGAATGCGACGGCTGTGGCTAACTTTGTCTAGCGAAGACTGTAGCCGATGACGAGAAACAGCAGGGTCGGTAGAGATCGTAAAGCGCGATCTGTGTGACAGGTTTCAATTCATTTGGGAAGAGGTTGCGCGCTGCGGGGATCGCTATGGCAGGATTTCCCCATCCCGCCCGCTGCCCCCGGGATGGGTGAGATCACCCATCCTACGCAGGCGGCGCCGCAGGACCGGCCCGCGCCCCCTTCCCGGTGCAAGTGTTCACCGGACCTTAACCATACCTGCGGCACCCTTCGGCATGACCAGTTACCGCCGCCTCCGCCATCCCGGTGCCAGCTATTTCTTCACCCTCGCCCTCGCCAACCGCGCCGCTACGACGCTGACGGACCGGGTGGATGACTTGCGCCTCGCGTTCCACAGGGTGTTGAGCTTCCGCCGGGCCGAAATTGATGCCATTGTCATCCTGCCCAACCACCTGCACTGCGTCTGGACCCTGCCACCGGCGGATGACGACTTCCCGACCCGCTGGCGCCTGATCAAGTCCAGCTTCAGTCGCGGCTGCCCACCCGGCGTTCGCCGCCCCTCTCTCACCGCCAAACAGGAGCGCGGGGTGTGGCAACGGCGCTATTGGGAACACTGCATTCGGGACGAGGCCGATTACCTGACCCATATCCGGTATTGCTGGGGTAATCCGGTCAAGCACGGCTATGTCGCGCGCGCCGCCGACTGGCCCTGGTCCTCCATCCATCGCGATATCCGCGCGGGGCTTGTTGACCCGGACTGGCAGGGTGGTCAGCAGGATGGCCGGTATGGAGAGATCGACGGCTGACGCCGCATATCCGACCGGCGCTCCTGCCCCCTCTTCGCCGGACAAACCCACGCATTCCAGGCCCCGTAGGATGGGTGGTTCCACCCATCCCCAAATCCCCGGACACCCCGCGCCCCGGACAAACCCGGAAACCCGCCCTTAACGAACGAATTTCTTGTGTTTCAGACGTTTAGGCTCAACCGCATCCGGCCCCAGCCGCCGCTTCTTGTCCTCTTCGTAATCCTCGAAGTTCCCCTCGAACCACTCCACATGCGCATCCCCCTCAAAGGCCAGGATATGCGTGCAGATCCGGTCCAGGAAAAACCGGTCGTGGGAGATCACCACCGCACAGCCGGCAAACTCCGTCAAAGCATCTTCCAGCGCCCGCAGCGTCTCCACGTCCAGATCGTTGGTCGGTTCGTCGAGCAAAAGCACATTGCCCCCGGCTTTGAGCAGCCGCGCCATATGCACCCGGTTCCGCTCCCCGCCCGACAGCAGCGACACCTTCTTCTGCTGGTCACCGCCCTTGAAGTTGAACGATCCGCAATAGGCCCGCGAATTCACCTGCGCATCGCCCAGCTGGATGATCTCAGCGCCGCCGGAGATCGCCTCCCAGACGGTCTCGCCATCCTTCAGATCGTCGCGCGACTGATCGACATAGGACAGATCCACCGTATCGCCGATCTCGATCGACCCGCTGTCCGGTGTCTCCTGCCCGGTGATCATTTTGAAGAGCGTCGATTTGCCGGCGCCGTTTGGCCCGATCACACCGACAATCGCCCCCGGCGGAATCGAAAAGCTCAGATCTTCGATCAGCAGCTTGTCGCCCATGGCCTTGTGCAACCCTTCAACCTCGATCACCTTGCCGCCCAGCCGCTGCGCCGCCGGAATGACAATCTGGGCCCGGGTGATTTTTTCGCGCTCCGACTGGTCGGCCAGCTCGTTATAAGCCTGGATCCGCGCCTTGGATTTCGCCTGCCGGGCCTTGGCGCCCTGCCGCATCCATTCCAGCTCGCGCGCCAGCGTCTTCTGCTTGGCCTTGTCTTCCTTGGCCTCATGCTCCAGCCGCTTGGCCTTCTGCTCCAGCCAGGAGGAATAATTCCCCTCGTAGGGAATGCCCCGCCCGCGATCCAGCTCCAGGATCCAGCCGGTGATATCGTCCAGGAAATACCGGTCGTGGGTCACGATCAGGATCGTGCCCTTATAGTCGATCAGGTGCTGCTGCAGCCAGGCGATCGTCTCCGCATCCAGATGGTTGGTCGGCTCATCGAGCAGCAGCATGTCCGGCTGCTCCAGCAGCAGCTTGCAGAGCGCCACGCGCCGCTTCTCCCCGCCCGACAGGGTCGTCACATCCGCATCATCCGGCGGGCAGCGCAGCGCCTCCATGGAGATGTCGATCTGCGCATCCAGATCCCACAGGTTCTGGCTGTCGATCTCATCCTGCAGCTGCGCCATCTCATCGGCGGTCTCGTCGGAATAGTTCATCGCCAGCTCGTTGAACCGGTCTAGCTTGCCCTTCTTCTCCGCCACGCCCAGCATGACATTGCCGCGCACATCCAGCGCCGGGTCCAGCTCAGGCTCCTGCGGCAGGTAGCCGACCTTGGCGCCTTCGGCATGCCAGGCCTCGCCGGAGAAATCCTTGTCCCAGCCCGCCATGATCTTCAGCAGCGTCGATTTACCGGCGCCGTTGACGCCGACCACGCCGATCTTAACCCCGGGCAGGAAGTTCAGATTGATGTTTTCAAAGCACTTCTTGCCGCCCGGATAGGTCTTGGACACACCGGACATGTGATAGACATATTGATAGGCGGCCATTAAAGCGCTCCCTTCAGAAAATCCCAGTTGGCCCCCCATACCGAAAGGGCAGGGGCGGAGCAATCGCCGCCGCGCCCCGCCCCCCTTCATCTTTCCGAAAAATACTCCGGGGGTCCGGGGGCAGCGCCCCCGGCCTCTCCGCAGTCACGACCCGACGAGATTAAGGCGAGACGTGATCAATACCCGATGTAATGCCCCGCGATCAGAAAGGCGAAGCACAGCAGGTAGACGATCACCATGAACGGCATGAAAACCTTCATCCACAGCGGATAGCTCACCCCGCCAAGCGCCAGCATCGCCAGCGTCCCGCCAGAGGTCGGCACGATCAGGTTGGTCAGCCCGTCACCGACCTGAAACGCCATGATCATCAGCTGCCGCGACATGCCCGTGAGGTCGGCCAAAGGCACGAGGATCGGCATCGTCACCAGCGCCTGCCCCGATCCGGAGGGCACGAAGAAGTTGATCACCCCCTGGATCACGCTCATCACCGGCGCCAGCAGCTGCAGGGGCACCGCCTGCGCGGTGGCGTTCAGCCCGTAGATGATCGTGTCGATGATGCCGCCATCGTCCAGCATGATCTTGATCGATGCCGCCAGCCCGATCACCAGCGCCCCGCCGGTCACCTTGGACGCCCCCTCAATCATATTGGCGACGTAGTCATTGGCGCTCATCCCCGAGGCCACCGCCGCCACGACCGAGATGATCAGGAAAACCGCCGCGATCTCGTTGATATACCACGGCCGGCCCAGCGTGCCGGTCCCCGAAAGGTAGGAACAGACCGCAATCACAACGATGCCAAGCGCAAAGGCCCCGATGATGATCTTGTCGCTCTTGCGCATGTGGTATTCGGAGATGTCCTTCGACAGCCCGGCACCGCCCGCCTCCGGTGCTGCATCCTTCAGCTTGACCACATACATCGTGATATAGAGCGCCAGCAGCGACAGCGAGGCGAGGCACAGGATCAGCCGGTAGATCGCGCCGGAAAACAGCGGCAGATCGGCAATCGTCTGCGACACCCCCACCGTGTAAGGGTTGATCGGCGACAGGGCGAAGCCGATGCCAATGCCGCCCACGGCCATGCAGACCCCCACGACATTGCCGTAGCCTATGGTGGCAGAGATGATCATCGCCACCGGCACCAGCGCGATATTGTTTTCGAACCCCACGGCGATCCCGAACAGCCCGTATAAATAGGTGCCCAGCCAGATGATCAGCCCGCGCCGCTCCAGCCCGATATGTTTCACCATCGTGCCGATGGCATGCTCCATCGCCTGGCTCTTGGTCATGGTATGAAACAGCCCGCCGGCAATGAACACGATAAAGAGGTAGGGCGCCGCATCCAGCAGCCCGCGCGGGATCGCGACGAAGATGGAAAACAGGAAATCCACCGCCCCGCCAATCGAAAATCCGCCGTCACTGGGCGTATAGGCAAAGCTGTCGGGCACGACGCGCGTGGCGCCCCCCACCTCTTCGCGTTCGTAACTGCCGGCGGGCACGATCAGCGTCAGCAGGCTCGCCAGCAGCAGGATGTAGAAGATCATGACCATCGGGTCGGGGAACTGCCACTTGCGCGTGGCGCGGTCTTGGGTCGTATCGGTCATCTATCGTCTCCTTTCGGGAGGGCGACAGGCCACAGCACCGGCGGGCAGAGCCCGGTGTGAGAACCGGCTGCAGCGGTTCTGCGTGACGAGAGGAGCTTGGGGGCAGCGAAACTGGGCTGCGGTCACGCACTGATGATCCCGGCGCAAAAGGTGCCGGGCCGGAAGACGGCGCACCCATGGCGCAGACCCGTCTGCGCTCCAGCCTCGCCCGCCGCACAACCATGACGGAAGCCATCTGCGGGCAACCCTGCCTTTGCATCGCCTGTTTGCCCCGGGAATCTGCGACAAATGCCAAAAAACCCTGCAGGCCGAGGGAACATTCGGCGCCATCCCGCCGTTCGCAATCATGCACAGGGGGACAATGTGAACCAGAGGGCCGATCTCAACCCGCCGCAGGGGGCATCCGACGCGGCCCGCTCTGAAACCGAGGCAGAGGCGCTGCGTCTCAAGGCCCTCCGCCGCATCGAATATCTGCTGGCCGGTCTGCTGCTGCTGTTTTTCTTCTGGTCGATCTCTCTGGCCAAGGTGGTGGTCCTGCCCATCGTGCTGGGCTTTCTGATCGCCCTGACCCTGTCGCCGCTGGTGCGCTGGCTGGCCCGTATCGGCATCCCCACCGGCATCTCCGCCGTGACGATCATCTTCACCATCGGCATCGGCTCCGCCCTCGGCCTGTATCTCCTCAGCGGCCCCGCCTCGACCCTCATGGACTCCATGCCCGCCATCCAGCGGGAGGCCGAGGCCAAGCTTGGTCATCTGGCCGACAAGGTTCGCCAGGTGCAGGAGGCAGAAAAGAATATTCAGGACATGGCGAGTGGCGAACGGGAGGCCGCCACCGACAGTGAGGTCACCACGATCCTCGTCGATGACCCTTCGATGCTGGAAACCGCCGTCGCCTCTGCCGCCGGGACCGGCACGGCGCTGATCATCGCCCTGCTGCTGGCCATGTTCCTGCTCGCCTCCGGCGACATGTTCCAGCACAAGCTGGTGCAGAGCTTCGACCGTTTCGGCGACAAGAAGAAGGCCCTGCGGATCAGCCATGATATCGAACGTCAGATATCGCGCTATCTCGGCGCGATTACGGTCATCAACCTCTGCCTCGGTGTGGCCATCGGGGGCGCCATGTACCTGCTGGGCGTGCCCTATCCGATCATCTGGGGTCTGGCCGCGTTCCTGTTGAATTACCTGCCCTATCTGGGTGCCATCGTCGGAATGCTGGCGGTCGCCGCCGTGTCGCTCATCACCTTCAATTCGGTGGGAGAGGCGCTGGTTCCCCCCCTGGTCTATTTCATGCTGACCTCGATCGAAGGGCAGATGGTGACGCCCGTGCTGGTCGGTCGACATCTGTCCCTCAATGCGGCGGCGGTCTTCGTCGCGGTCATCTTCTGGGCCTGGCTCTGGGGCGTGGCGGGGGCGCTGATGGCCGTGCCCTTCCTCGTCTTCGTCAAAGTGGTGGGCGACAATATCCCGGCGCTCGACTTCGTCAGCCGCTTCCTCAGCGGAGCTGACCCGGACCCCGGCGAAGAGGCGTGACGCAGTCCTGCAGCGTACTTACGCAAGCACTTGGTCTGGGATGAAAATTCAGGTATCGCAGGGCCATGCGGCACGCGTTACCCAAGGCCCCGCCCGGGCAAGTGATCGGATTGCTGGGCGGATCCTTCGACCCGGCCCATGAAGGGCATGCCCATATCACGCTGGAGGCGATGCGCCGGTTCGGCCTGACCCATGTCTGGTGGCTTGTGACCCCCGGCAACCCGCTCAAGGCCCGCCAGCCCGCCGCGCTGGAAACCCGGATCGCCCGCGCCCGCACCGTCATGGACCACCCCCGCGTCACCATCACGGATATCGAGGCGCAGCTGGGCACCCGTTACACGGCCGAAACGCTGCGCCGCCTCAAGGCGCTCTATCCGGGCGTGCATTTCGTCTGGCTGATGGGGGCCGACAACCTCGTCCAGTTTGACCAGTGGCAGGACTGGCGGTGGATCATGGAGACTTTCCCGGTGGGCGTGCTGGCCCGACCGGGGGACCGTATCTCCGCCCGTATCTCCAAGGCTGCGCGCATCTACCGCCGCTTCCGCATCCCCGGCAACGGCTCGATCCTGCTGGGCCGCGCCACCGCCCCGGCCTGGTGTTTCGTGAACGTGCCGATGGTTTCCATATCGTCAACAGTGCTGCGAAACCGGGGCGATTGGTCACAGCAACCAACGCCTCCCTCAACACCCTCTTGAGGCGCCGACCCCTCAGATATTAACGTGCCGCCATGAGTCGATATCTCGGACGCCGCCGCTTCATCACCGGGTTTGCCGCAGGGCTGACCGCGACGGCGCTTTCCCCCGCCCGTACCCTTGCCGAAGCCCCCGCGACCTCGCTCCGCCCGGTGCCGCGCCCCGGCTCGGTCCCCGTCCAGGTCGCCCCGGTCTCAGAGGTTGTCGCCAGGGCAAAGCTGACCGGACAGGTCGGTTGCGCCGTGGCCGAGGCGGAGACCGGCCAGCAGCTGGAATCCTTCGGCGCCGATGCACCTCTGCCACCCGCCTCCGTCGCCAAGGCGCTGACCTCGCTCTTTGCGCTGGACACGCTGGGCCCCGATCACACCTTCACAACCGCCGTCACCGTGACCGGAGAGGTCGCGGGCGGCGTGCTCAAGGGCGATCTGATCCTGCAGGGCGGCGGCGATCCGACGCTGGAGACCGACAACCTCGTATCGCTGGCCCGCTCGGTCGCCAATACCGGGCTAAAGCGGGTCGAAGGCAGGTTCCTGGTCTGGGGCGGGGCTTTGCCCTACAACGACGAGATCGACGCGCTCCAGCCGCCACAGGTCGGCTACAACCCCTCCGTCTCCGGCATGGCGCTCAATTTCAACCGGGTTCATTTCGAATGGAAACGTGCCGGCAATGGCTGGGGCACGACAATGGATGCCCGGTCTGACCGTGTGCGCCCGGCCGTGGCCATGGCCCGGATGCGGATCGTGGACCGTGGCGCCCCGCTCTACACCTACGAGGACAGCGGCGGGACCGACAACTGGACCGTGGCGCTGTCGGGGCTGGGCAAGGGCGGGTCGCGCTGGCTGCCGGTGCGCAAGCCCGAACTCTACGCCGGAGAGGTGTTCCGCAGCCTGCTTCAGGCCGAAGGCGTGACCCTGGCCGCGCCGCAGGTGACCGATATCCTGCCGCAGGGCCGGGTTCTGGTCAGCCGGAACAGTGCTCCGCTGACAACCATCCTGAAGGACATGCTCAAATACTCCACCAACCTCACAGCCGAGATGGTGGGCCTGTCCGCGACAACGAAATATTCCGGACGCCCGCGGGATCTCAAAGACAGCGCGCAGATCATGTCCGGATGGGCGCGCGAGCGCCTGGGCATGACCAAGACGCAAATGGTCGACCACTCGGGGCTTGGCGATGACAGCCGGACCACCGCCGGCGACCTTGTCATGGCGCTGAACCATTCGCTGGCCCGCCAGCGCCTGCGCCCGCTGCTCAAGGTGATCGAGATGCGGGATACGAACTACAAGGTCATGAAGAACCACCCGCTATCGGTGCATGCAAAGACCGGCACGCTGAACTTCGTCTCCACCCTCGCGGGCTATGCGCAGACCCGCGAAGGGCGCGACATGGCCTTTGCCATCCTCACTGCCGATGTGCCCCGCCGTGACGCCCTGACAGAGGCGCAGCGCGAACGCCCCGACGGCGGCTGGACCTGGAACCGCAATTCCCGACTGTTGCAGCAGGCCCTGTTGCAGCGCTGGGGTGTGGCGGCGTTCGGGTAGGGGATGTCCCCCGCCTGTCGAGGTCAGAAGGATCGGAGCTCAGATCGAAATAGCCGCCCGGCGGCAACGCCGGGCAGCGGCCGACCGCCCCGTCGCACCGCAGGTGCGCCGCTTCAGCCAGGCACGCCTCTGGCGTGACGGGCGGCCGCTTCGCAGCCACCCGCGGCCGGCCGCTGCCCTCCTCGCTCTACCTCTACCCGACTTCCGGATCTGGCAAAGAAGAGGCGCCAACCCCTCAATAGGCCCGCGTCTGCGCCGTGATATCGGTCTGTGCCCGCACCACCTGCTCCCCCTGCGTCTCCGCATCGAGGAAGGTTCCGATCACGGGCAGCGCGCAGAGCAGCGCAAGGCCGACGACAAGGACAGGTCTGTTTTTCATGGTCTCAGTCCGGGTTTCTTCACGTGTTAACTTTGCAACTGGGGCCTCGCCCCGCGCAAAACAACCATCCGTGATCCCGAAAGACCGGCGAAACCCCGCAACCGGCGATCCCCCGCCGAAAGGTCAGAGCGTCATATGCCGCGCCCGTGCGCCCCGCTCGATCGCGCCGGCATGCAGACGGTCGATGTTCAGCTCGTCCCGCATCTCTTCCAGCATGCGCAGCTCGCCCTGCCGGATCGCCCCGTCGGCCGCGGCCACGTCACAGCAAAGCGCATAGGCCGTCTCGTTCAGCCGGTCGGGCAGATTGTCCCGGATCAACCCGAACAGCGCATCCAGCCCGTCCTCTTCCGAGAACAGATCGAAGACGAGGTTCGACAGCGGCGCCAGCCGGTCGATATCGAACTCTCCGAAAATCGGCAGCGTATTGACCTGGCTCTCGATCTTGATCAGCTCGGAGGTCCGCACGGTGGTGTCGGAGGCAGAGACCGCCACCATCAGCACCACAAGGCAATCCTGCGGTGTCAGCGGCGTCAGCTCGCCCGCAATATCGATATCGCTCTCTGTCATCCGAACGCTCCGGAGAAAAATCATGTCGCGGCGCAGAATATTGACGCTTTCCGGCCGTAGCAATAGAGAGAGGGCCTTGCGAGGCAGCCCCCCGCATCCGTGAATCAATGGAGACCAAAATGAGCGATCTGCGCGACGCCGGTATGACGTCCAAGGCCTGGCCCTTTGAAGAGGCGCGCGTGCTGCTCAAACGGTATGAAAAGGCACCGCCCGAAAAGGGCTATGTGCTGTTCGAAACCGGCTACGGCCCCTCCGGCCTGCCGCATATCGGCACCTTTGGCGAGGTGCTGCGGACCACGATGATCCGCCGCGCTTTTGAGGTCATCTCCGACATCCCGACCCGTCTGATCTGTTTTTCGGACGATATGGACGGCATGCGCAAGATCCCCGGCAACGTCCCCAATCAGGACCGGCTGCGCGAGGATATCCAGAAGCCTCTGACCTCCGTCTACGACCCGTTCGAGGAATTCGAGAGCTTTGGCCATCACAACAACGCCATGCTGCGCCGTTTCCTCGACACCTTCGGGTTCGAATATGAATTCTACTCGGCCACGGAATTCTACAAATCCGGCCAGTTCGACGCCGTGCTGAAACAGGCGGTCGAGAAATACGACGACGTGATGAAGGTGATGCTGAAATCGCTCCGGGAAGAGCGGCAGCAGACCTATTCGATCTTCCTGCCGATCCATCCCGAGACCGGCCGCGTCCTCTACGTGCCCATGAAATCCGTCAATCGCGACGACTACACCATCACCTTCGAAGATGAGGACGGCCGCGAATGGACTCTGCCCGTCACCGGCGGCAACGTCAAACTCCAGTGGAAGCCCGATTTCGGCGCCCGCTGGGCCGCGCTCGACGTCGATTTCGAGATGTACGGCAAGGACCACTCGACCAATACGCCGATCTACGACCGCATCTGCGAGATCCTCGGCGGCCGCAAGCCCGAGCATTTCACCTATGAGCTCTTCCTTGATGACAAGGGCCAGAAGATCTCCAAATCTTCCGGCAACGGTATCTCGATCGATGAATGGCTGACCTATGCCTCGACCGAGAGCCTGAGCTATTTCATGTTCGCCAAGCCCAAGACGGCCAAGCGGCTGTATTTTGACGTCATCCCCAAGGCGATGGACGAATATCACCAGCAGCTGCGCGCCTATCCCGGCCAGACGATCGACCAGCAGGTGGCGAACCCGGTCTTCCACATCCACAATGGCGATGTGCCGGCCTCGGATATGGTTGTGCCCTTCTCCATGCTGCTGAACCTCGCCTCCGTCGCAGGCGCCGAGGATACCGAAACCCTCTGGGGGTTCATCCGCCGCTATGCGCCGGACGCTACGCCCGAGGCCAACCCGCAGCTCGATGCCGCCGCCGGCTATGCGGTGCGCTACTACAATGACTTCGTGAAGCCGGAGAAGGTCTTCCGCGCGCCCACGGATCAGGAGCGCGAGGCGCTGGAGGCGCTGCGCGACAGTCTGAAGACCTACGACGGTCCGGTCGATGGCGATGCCCTGCAACAGGTGGTCTTTGACGTGGGCCGTGACAGGTTCGACCCGATGCGCGACTGGTTCAAGGCGCTCTACGAGGTGCTGCTGGGCGCGTCGCAGGGGCCGCGCTTTGGCGGGTTCATCGCGCTCTACGGCGTCGAGAATACCATCGCGCTGATCGAGGCGGGGCTGGCCGGCAAGCTGGGCTGACGCCACGTCCCGGCGGATATGTCGCAAAGTCGCCCCTTGCGGGGCGATGCCTCCGGCGGGAGTATTTCCGGAAAGATGAAGCCGGGGGCGGGCCCGGTCTTCGGGGGTATGTCATGGCGACAGGGTATGAGCCGCTTAACAAGCTGAAGCCGTTTGGCCAGAATATCTGGATCGCGGACGGGCCGCATATCCGGTTCTACGGCATGCCGTTCTCGACCCGGATGACGGTGGTGCGGCTGGCCGATGGCGGCATGTGGCTGCATTCGCCGATCCGGCTGACCGACGACCTGTTGGCCGAGATCGAGGAGATCGGGCCAATTCGCCATATCGTGGCGCCGAATAACATTCACTATGCTTCGGTGCATGAGTGGCAGGCGGTGCGGCCCGATGCGGTGACCTGGGCGGCGCCCGGCGTCGACAAACGGGCGGCGCGCTACCGGGTGCCCATCCGGGTGGATCGCGTTCTGACCAATGCGACGGGGCCGGACTGGGCCAACCGGATTGCGTTCCGGCTGGTGACCGGGTCGTCGCTGCTGAGCGAGGTGGTCTTCTTTCACCATGCGAGCCGAACCCTGATCGTGACCGATCTGATCGAGAATTTCGACCCGCGACATCTGCCCTGGTATATGGCCTGGGTGGTCAAACTGATCGGGATCCGCACGCCGGACGGCCGGACGCCGCCCGATATTGCGGCGACCTTCAAGCGGTCCAAGATCGATATCCGGGGGCATGTCGACTGGATGCTGCGGCACGAGCCGGAACGGGTGATCCTCGCCCATGGTCGCTGTTACGAGGCCAACGCCGTGCCGCGGTTGAAACGGGCCTTCCGCCAGCTGATGAAGTGACGCCGCGCCGGCGATGAAACCATTTCGGGCCGGGCGCCGTATCTGATGATGTGAACGGAGGATACCATGCGCCTGATCGCCCTGATGATGCTTGTCCTGAGCCTCTTTCCCGCCCCGCTGACCGCACAGTCGGTCGGGCCGGGAGACACCGTCCTGCGCCAGTTTGAGGCCTTTCGCGCCGATGATATGGAGCAGGCCTTTTCCTATGCCAGCCCGATGATCAAAGGTTATTTCCGGACCCCCGGTAATTTCGGCCGCATGGTCGAACAGGGCTATCCGATGGTCCGCGATCCGGGCCGGGTGCGCCTTCTGGATTTGCGGGAGGAGGGCGGAAAACGCCTGCAGCGGGTCGAGGTGATCGACGGCAAAGGCATGGCCCACACGCTTGATTACGAGATGATCGAGACGGAAGATGGCTGGAAAATCAACGGCGTAACCTTCACCCGCGCGCCGATGCCTGCGGTCTGACTGCGTCACCCGTTGCGTGTATGGCGCAGGCGGCGCGCGCTGGCCCAGCGTTTTGTTAACACTCCGGTAATACCTCTTGCCTCTGAACCTGCGCGGGCCCTCCGGCCCCCGCCAGACCAGGGACAAGAGGCACACGATGAACAAGGCGATTACCGAGGGAATTCTTTTCATGCCGCCCGCTTTCGAGGCGGGGCTGGGGCAGTGGTCGAGCCAGGATGGCACCGCCGGCTCTGACACCTATGCAAGCTCTCCCAATGCGGCGATCGTACCGGCGGATCAGGATTTTGGCGGCTGTCTGGAGCTTCTCAAATCCAGTGCCACCCAGAAGCTCAGATATATGGGGCGGACGCCGATCCTGCCGGGGTGCTACCTGCGCATACGTATCCGCATCAAGGCCGTGTCCGGCGCTTTGCCGGATGTCCGGATTGCCGGCTGGGCCGGGCGCAATAACGACGTTCATGTCGGGGGGCTGGTCGAAACCGGCCCCTCTGTCAGCCTCGACGCTTACGGAGAGGTGGTCGAGGTTTCGGCCATCGTGGGCAGCGGCAACCGGTCCGGTGTCGACATGATCTGGGGCACCGAACCGGAATACGGCTATTTCGGCCTGGACCTGACCGGCGCGACCGGCGGTACCGTGCGGATCGACGATGTGGTTATCGAAGATATCACCTCCGCCTTTCTCAGGGATATGATGGGCTGGGTCGATGTCCGCGACTATGGCGCGGTTGGCAATGGCGTGACCAATGACGCCCCGGCCTTCAATGCCGCCGATGCTGATGCGGACGGGCGGACCATCCTGATCCCCCAGGGGACATTCCGGCTGACAGAGGATGTCACGCTGGACAATCCGGTCCGCTGCGAAGGCATGCTCAGCATGCCGACCGGCAGCATTCTGGCGATGACGCGGAACTTTGACCTTCCCAGCTACATCGAGGCCTTCAAGGATGAGGAGGAGGGGTTTCGCAAGGCATTTCAGGCGCTTCTGAACAATACCGACCATGAAAGCCTGGATATGGGAGGGCGCCGTGTGCGCGTGACCGCCCCCATCGACATGCAGGCGGCGGTGCCCAACAAATCCTCCTACGCGACGCGGCGGGTGATCCGGAACGGGCAGTTCGAATGTGTCGCCGGCAGCGCCTTTGACACCGATACGGTGACCGCTCAGGCCAGCTATTCCGAAAACACCCCGCTCACACTGACCGGCGTGGCCAATATCGGCGCGATTGCCGTGGGATCGCTGGTAACCGGCAATGGCGTCGGGCGAGAGGTCTATGTCACCGCCAAAAACACCGGGGCCAGTCAGATCACACTCAGCCGGCCGCTTTATGACGCGGCCGGGACCCAGAATTTCACCTTCAAGCGGTTCAAATACCTGCTGGATTTCAGCGGCTTCTCAAAGATCGACAAACTTGGATTCGATTCAATCGAGTTCCAGTGCTGGGGCGATTGTTCGGCCATCCTGCTGGCGCCTGCCGGATCGGTCGTGACGATGCGCGACTGCTTTTTCACCCGCCCCCGGGACCGCGGGATCACATCGCACGGGTCAGGCGACCAGGGGATGATGCTGGACCGCTGCCAGTTCAATTCGGACGAAAGCGCCAAAGACAGCGACGAGCGGGTCTCCATCGGGTTCAACGCCAATGCCAACGACCTGAAGATTCGGGATTGCCGGTCGCAGCATATGCGCCATTTCGCCGTGATCGCAGGCGACAACTGCCTGTTTGCGGGAAACCACTTTTTCCAGGGCGACGGGCAGGCAAACGCCGTCCGCACCGCCGGGCTGATCGTGACCTCGCCCTCCTGCCGGCTGAATTTTACCGGGAACTACGTCGACAACTGCTTTATCGAATGGGGCAATGAACACGACCAGTCGCCGGACTTCGCCTCCGAACTCAGCTTCTCGGCGATGACCATTAACGACAACACCTTTCTGGGGAGCCATGTCGCGCCCTGGTTCACCTTTATTGTGGTCAAACCCTATGGCCCCGGGCATTTCATCAACGGTATGTCCGTCAGCGGCAACCTCTTCCGGATCATTGGCGATTCGACGGACCGGGTAGAAAGCGTCGATACCTCATTCGCCAGCCTCGATATGAGCCGGATGAAAAACATCGCGTTTTCCAACAACGCCTTCAATCTGGTCACGACCCAGACGGTGAACCCTGTGTCGGTGGAACACAGCCAGAATTCCGCCGCGGCCACATGGACGGTGTCGACGGCGGAGCGTCTGCCCTTTGACGGCTGGGCCCAGCAGGTCGAGGCGCTGGTGGCCGTGGGGGCGATCACGTCGGGATCGGGCGGCTCCGTCCACGACATGCCCTATGTTTCGACCGAACATGGGTCCAACCGCGATCAGGTGCAGCTGCACTGGGGCAGTTCCGCCAAAGGCAAGGTCAGGCTGAACATCCGGATGGATAACCCGCTGTAATCGCGCATTGGCAGGCGACACGGCCAGAGGGCGCCCGCAGAGGTCAGCCCGGCAGCAGGTCCTCTGGCCGGAGCTGGAAAGCCCGGCCAAATCCGCCGTTCAGAAAACCTTCGAGCGGCTCAAACCGGATAAAGTGAAAGTCGCCGAAATCTATGTACAGTTTCGTCTTGGGGCGCAGTGCCAGCACATGCGCCCTGAGCGCGTCAAACCCGGCATCCGTCCGCATCACCGGATGGGCGCGGGCCTGCAAGGTCAGCCGGGGATGGGTCAGCGGATCGCCCCGGTCGGCCACCTCTCCGACCATCAGCGAACACTCCGGCCGGGCCGCCAGCGCCCGTGTATGCCCCGCGAGGGTCGAGACCAGCGACACCGGCCAGCCCGCCGGGTCCAGCGCCATCGCGATACGGCTGAGAGAGGGTGCTCCCGTCTCCGGCGCGATGACGGCCAGCGCCGCGTGATCGGCCTGCTGCAGCAGGTCGCGCGCCAGCCTGCGCGCGTCGTCATCGGTAGGGCGGATCGGATTGGTCATTCCCTGTGGTAGCGGCGTCCGCAGCCGGTCGCAAGCGCCCCCCGCATCAGAACCGGTGCCAGATCCCGACCTTCAGCTCATTGTCGCGCGCCCCGACAACCCTCTGCGCCACGCCAAGGTCAAGGTGCAGCCCGTTGCGCAGTGTCAGGCCGCGCCCCACCGACAGCCCGGCCAGCGCGTAGAGCCGCCGCCGCTCCTGCGCCAGACCGGCCGAGAGGGGCAGGCGCCGGTCGGCGCGCGGCGGCAGGCCCCGCGACGGCCGCAAACCGATATCCGGGCGGGCGCCGGCCTGCAGATCGAGCGTGCCGTTCAGCGTCCAGTCCCGGCCTGCGTCCCGACAAGGACAGCCATCGCCAGCCCCACAAGACACAAAGCATACCTGCCAAGCGCATGTCCCTTGCCCCCGGTTCCGGCAGGGCAATTTCATGGGCGGAAAGTTAATCAAGTCTTAACGGGCGAAGGGAAACACCCGCCAGGAGAGAGACCGGCGGGTGTTTGCAGGAGGGATCGGCAATCAGAGCGGCGGGCAGGCCAGTGTCAGGCGGCCACGGCCCGCTCTGGAATGGGCTGGGCACATAATCTGTAGCCCTGCGCAAAGGCGGTCGAGATGAAATTGTGGCTGGCACCTGCGGCCATCAGCTTGGCCCGGATCCGGCAGATATAGACATCTATGATCTTGGCATCCGGTTCATCCTGAAACGCATAGAGCTGTACCATGATGTCGTCACGGGTAATCAGCGCGCCGCCGCGCAGAACGAGGGTCTCCACCAGCTCATATTCCAACCGGGTCAGGCGAATGGGCAGATCACCGAACCGGACCACCTGCCGGTCAATATCGATCTGCAGGTCGCCGACCGTGACCTCGGAACTGGCAAAGCCCGCAACGCGCCGGACATAGGCGCGCAGCCGGGCGGGCAGGGCGTCGGCCTCATCATGATCAAAGGTGAACGTGTCATCCGCCCCCGCGATCAGCGCTTTCAGGCTATCCGCCTCCGACCAGTTTTTGGCGCCGATGCAGACGGGAATATGCGGATCGACCCGGCGGATCTGCCGCAGCAGCTCGCAAGCGGTCATATGCGGCAGGTCAACGTCCAACACCACGGCATCCTGCTGAGACGTCTTGAGAAATTCGAGGATGTCGTCGCCATCCGCCGCTTCGGTCACATAGAACCCGGCGTCGCGCAGATTGCGGCCGATGATGGCCATGTTCCAGGTGGAGTCGGTAATAAGAATACGCATAGCGCCGGGCCTTTCCGTCGGGGGCGGAGGTCGGCGCAGACGGCGGCCGGCTGCACCGGCCCACACCGTGGTCTGTCATAGGGGGATCAGGGCGACCGTTCTGCCGCCGTTGGCACAGATATACACCGACAGGACCCGGCCGGGACCTGTCCGAAAGGATAAACCGGCCCGGTTTCGCAGGTCGTGGTTAATGCCGGCGGGGCAGCCGCGACCAAGGTCAGGTCAGCATGATCGCCATGGCCATCAGCGCCAGCCCGATCCCGACCCCCTCCCGCCACTGCAGCGGTTCGTCGAAATGCGTGATGCCGATCACGAACAGCCCGATCAGGGTGAACATGGAATAGGCGACCGCGGCATGCCCCAGTGGCATATGCCGCATGGCAAAAAACCACATGACGGCAGACAGCACATAAAGCGCTGACCCGGCGGCCATATATGTACTGAGGACCCGCTCTCCGGATTCGGCGGCGATTTTGATCAGCAGGTCAGCGGCGATGACGACAATCGCCGTCAGAAGGGAGAAAATGATCCCGTAGAAAGTCTGAAACATCTTGTTTTCCTGAAATAGCAGGCCCCGGAATACGGCACCCGACGTGCTGCAAATTTCGCCCGTCGCTGACGCAACGGAAAGTCAGGAATTCCCGACCTTAACAGACCACGCCGCGGTGTCGGGAACCGGATAGGCGCGGTTTCAGTTAATCCAGGAGAACATTGTCGTCGGCATCGGAGAACAGGATGGAAGAGCTTCTGCAGGGAATTGGTGTGACCATGTTTGCCATTTTGGCGGTCATCGGTCTGTTGGCCGGGTTCATCGCGGGGTCGGTGGCCGGGCGCAACCGTATGGGATACGCGCTGCTCGGGCTGGCCGGAGCGGTCGCGCTTCCCATTGTCCTTGCGGCGCTCGGGGTCGTTGGCCTTGCCGCGGGCGGAGTTCTGGCGTTGGTTCTGGCCGCACTGCTTGGCTCGGCCATTGTCCTGCTGATTGGCAAGATGATCTTTGACTGAGGCAGGCCCGGTCGTTTCGGCCCGCGGGAAAAGCGAGCGGCTTGCGGCAAAGTGGGCCTTCAGACCTCCCGGGCTTTGACACGATACCCGTCGTCTTCGGGCGTCAAGCGCCAGACCTTCGCGCCGATCCGGGTGCCTGCCCCGGTCACATGTGCTTCGACCGCCAGCCTGTCTCCTGACACTTCGGCGCGGGCGGATGTCCCGTCGGCAAAGCGGATGACCGCGTCGGACCCGTCCCCGGAGATGACCCTGAGCCGCGCCCCGGGGTAGAGATGACTTGACCCTGCCGACAGGTCCAGCACCTACCGCTTCTTCCGCCGCTGCACATTGCCCCCGCGCTGCCCCGGGCGCCCCGCCGTGGACCGGCCGCGGGATTTGACGGCCGCCTCCGACGCGGCCTCCACCGCCGCCTGACGTGCCATCGGGTCATCGGACACGGCGAGATCGACCGCCTCCAGCCGCTTGACCTCATCACGAAGTCGCGCGGCCTCCTCGAATTCGAGGTTCTCCGCCGCCTTGCGCATCGCGTCGCGCAGCCCGTCCAGATGGGCCTGCAGATTGGCGCCATGCATCGGCTTGTCGACCTTGGCGGTGACGCGGTTCATGTCCACATCGCCCTGGTAGAGACCGGCGAGGATATCCTCCACGTTCTTCTTGACCGTGGCGGGGGTGATCCCATGCTCCTCGTTATAGGCGACCTGCTTTTCGCGCCGCCGGTCGGTTTCGGCCAGCGCCCGCTCCATCGAGCCGGTGATGCGGTCGGCATACATGATAACCCGGCCATCGGCATTCCGCGCCGCCCGGCCGATGGTCTGGATCAGCGAGGTTTCGGACCGCAGGAAGCCCTCCTTGTCGGCGTCCAGAATGGCCACCAGACCGCATTCGGGGATATCGAGCCCCTCGCGCAGCAGGTTGATGCCGATCAGCACGTCAAAGGCGCCAAGCCGCAGATCCCGAAGGATTTCAATGCGTTCTATCGTGTCGATATCGGAATGCATGTAGCGCACCTTGATGCCCTGTTCATGCAGATATTCCGTCAGATCCTCCGCCATCCGCTTGGTCAGCGTCGTCACCAGCGTGCGGTAGCCATCCGCCGTGACCTTGCGGATCTCGTCCAGCAGATCGTCCACCTGCATGGAGACCGGCCGGATCTCCACCTGCGGATCGAGCAGCCCGGTCGGCCGGATCACCTGCTCGGTAAAGACACCGCCGGTCTGCTCCATCTCCCATGATCCGGGCGTGGCGGAGACATAGACCGACTGCGGCCGCATCGCATCCCATTCCTCGAACTTCAGCGGGCGGTTGTCCATGCAGGACGGCAGGCGGAAGCCATGTTCGGCCAGGGTGAATTTGCGCCGGTAGTCGCCCCGGTACATGCCGCCGATCTGCGGGATCGACACATGGGATTCATCGGCAAAGACGATGGCATTGTCGGGGATGAACTCAAACAGCGTCGGCGGCGGCTCCCCGGGCGCGCGGCCCGTCAGGTAACGCGAATAATTCTCGATCCCGTTGCAGACGCCAGTGGCCTCCAGCATCTCGATATCGAAATTCGTGCGCTGCTCCAGCCGCTGCGCCTCCAGCAGTTTGCCCTCGTTCACCAGCTGCGCCAGACGCTCCTTCAGCTCTTTCTTGATCGACACAACGGCCTGCTGCATCGTCGGCTTCGGCGTCACGTAATGGCTGTTGGCATAGACCCGGATATGGTCGAACGTGTCGGTCTTCGTGCCAGTGAGCGGGTCGAATTCCTGAATCGCCTCCAGCTCCTCGCCAAAGAAGGACAGCCGCCAGGCGCGGTCCTCAAGGTGGGCGGGCCAAATTTCCAGTGAATCCCCGCGCACCCGGAACGACCCCCGCTGGAACCCCTGATCGTTGCGCCGGTACTGCTGCGCGACCAGATCGGCAATCACCTGCCGCTGGTCATAATTTCCGCCGGCCTTCAGATCCTGCGTCATTGCCCCGTAGGTTTCGACCGAGCCGATACCGTAGATGCAGGAGACTGAGGCGACGATCACGACATCGTCCCGCTCCAGCAGCGCCCGGGTGGCCGAATGGCGCATCCGGTCGATCTGTTCGTTAATCTGGCTCTCCTTCTCGATATACGTATCCGACCGGGGCACATACGCCTCCGGCTGGTAGTAATCGTAATAGCTTACGAAATACTCAACGGCATTCTCCGGGAAGAAGCCCTTGAATTCCCCGTACAATTGCGCCGCCAGCGTCTTGTTGGGCGCAAGGATGATCGCCGGGCGCTGCGTCTCCTCGATGATCTTGGCCATGGTAAAGGTCTTGCCGGTGCCCGTCGCGCCCAGCAGCACCTGATCCCGTTCACCCGAAATTACGCCCTGCGACAGCTCCGCAATAGCGGTGGGCTGGTCCCCCGCCGGATCAAAAGAGGTCTGCATGACCAGCCGTTTGCCGCCCTCCAGCTTGGGCCGGGCACGCACATCCTCCTGCTGCAGAGGGAAAGCCGAGGTGGAGGCAGGTGTCATCAGATGATTCTCCGGGGTCGTACAGGATTTTGGCGCAGCCGGCGTCAGGATCAACCCCGCCTCCTGTCACAACATGTCAGGAACAGCTGCCGGACGTCGCCTCAGGCAAATTGAGCGAACTATTCAGAAAGAACAGAAGTTCGCGAATCAACTCAGAGGCGAGATTGCATCGGCGCACGGAATACGCGTAATTTATCACGATTATTGCGGGGATTCGCCCGCGGATCGAATCGAATGAACGGGTCGCTCGGGTGGCGGGCACACGAAATACGCGTTTTCCAAAGATGTAATGCCATGCTTGCGCAATTCGCGGATTATGCCTAGCGCCTTGAAACTGCTTTATCCTCTCGTGGACGAGGCGATTGCGGCTGAATTTCTCTTATTGCCGAAATTAAGGTGACGTGGGAATATTTCTTTAACGCCACGGGTCATGGCGCCGGGATCGCTCCTTACCCACCCTTCGCTCCCGCGGTTCTGGCATCTGCCCGTGGCGTTCCCCTGCCAAGCACAGCTGTCCCGTGCCTGATACCGGTTTTCCTTGCCTGCGCCGCCGTCATGGCGGATAAGCAGCGGGTCAAAAGGAGCAGCCGATGTCCGCACGTATCTATCGCCCCGCCCGCAATGCCATGCAATCCGGCACGGCCAAGTCAAAGCAATGGGTGCTGGATTTTGTCTCGGACACCGCACGGGAAGTCGATCCTCTGATGGGCTGGACGTCCAATGCCGATACCCAGGCGCAGGTCCGGCTGAGCTTTGCCACCAGGGAAGACGCGCTGGAATACGCCAGGGCACATGGTATCGACGCCGTCGTACAGGACCCGCAGAGCCGCAAGGCGAACATCCGGCCCGGCGGCTACGGCGAGAATTTCGCCACATCCCGCCGTCAGGTCTGGACGCACTGACCCGCGATGGGTGCAAGCACCCATCCTACCCCTTCATCTTTCCAGAAATACTCCGGGGGTGCGGGGGCAGCGCCCCCGCCGTCGCGACGCTTGCCAAAGCGGCGCAAATGCCGGACAAGGCGGCCCAGCGGTCCCTTAGCTCAACTGGATAGAGCAGCTGACTTCTAATCAGCAGGTTGAGGGTTCGAGTCCTTCAGGGATCGCCATCCAGGTCTTACCGATACCTGCCGGGCGGGCTCTTCCGGACCGCCATCTCGGCGGGCCTCCTACGCCAGCCATTTCCAATTGCATCGCCCTGGCCTAGATTGTCGCCGAAGCGGCCGGAGACAGGCCGGGATACGGGCTCGAACATGTGCAGATTTCCCGCGGTTGTAATGTTGATCTGGCTGGCGATGACCGGGCTGGCCGGGCCGTCGGTGGCGCAATCCGCCGATCCGGACGGCATGCCGGGCTTCTCGGCATTGGCACAGATCGACGCGGGGAACAGCGGCTTTCAGGACCGGGGCACGGAGCTTGAGCTGACCCTCGCGCTCAGCCAGGGCGTTCCATGGCGGGTTTTCCACCTCGACGATCCCTGGCGGATCGTGCTGGATTTTCGTGAAATCGACTGGGGCGCGCTGACCCCCGGTGATCTGGGCCGCAGCCCCCGGCTGACCGATGTGAGGTTTGGCAGCTTCCGCCCGGGCTGGAGCCGGCTGGTTCTGACCCTTGCCGCGCCGATGCGGCTGAGCGTCTCCTCGATGAAGGTCGATCCGGACAGTGGCGCTGCCAGGCTGAACGTGACGTTTTCGCCAGATCAGCCGGACCGCTTCCGCGCCACGGCGGGGGCGCCGAACGACCCGCGGTTCGATCTCCCCGCTCCTGCGGCGACGGCGGAACGGCCGCCCGCCGATCACCCGCTCACCGTCATGATCGACCCCGGACATGGCGGCATCGATCCCGGCGCCGTGCAGGGCGGGCTGGTGGAAAAAGAGCTTATGCTGACGCTTGCCCGGAAGCTGCGCGATGAACTGCGACGCAGCGGCGAGGCCCGGGCCGTCCTGACCCGGACGGAGGACAGTTTTGTGCCGCTCGAACGCCGTGTCGCCATGGCCCATGAACAGGGGGCAGACCTGTTTCTGTCCCTGCATGCCGATTTTCTGGCCTTTGGCCGCGCCGACGGGGCGGTCATATATACCCTGTCGGACACCGCCTCCGACGAGGCGTCGGAAAAACTGGCAGAGCGGCACGACCGGGACGACCTGCTGTCCGGCGTCGATCTGACCGGCAAGGATGATGTGGTGGCCGGCGTGCTGATGGATCTGGCGCGGCAGGAAACCGTCCCGCGAACCGCACGGCTGGCCCAGGCGCTGGCCACGCGGATCCGGGCCTCCGGGGCGCCGCTCAATGCCCATGCGCTGCGCGCC
Organism: Pseudooceanicola profundi; assembly: GCF_050897955.1. Lineage (NCBI taxonomy): Bacteria > Pseudomonadati > Pseudomonadota > Alphaproteobacteria > Rhodobacterales > Paracoccaceae > Pseudooceanicola > Pseudooceanicola profundi. The sequence continues at coordinate 2,889,802 of NZ_JBPAXZ010000001.1, forward strand.
GCCGACTTTTCGGTGCTCAAGGCGGCCGATATCCCATCGGTTCTGATCGAGGTGGGGTTCCTGTCATCCGCCGGTGACCGGGCCAACCTGTCCGATCCGGCCTTTCTCGACAAATTTGCGCAGGCGCTTGCCGCCGCCATCGCCGACTGGCACCAGGAGGATCTGGCGCTGCGGCCGCTGATCCGCCAGTGACCGGCACTCCCGGCGTCGGGAGATATTTTGCCGCCAGCAACATCATCGTGTTTTGACCCGCGACAGCACAGCGTATACTAGGCCGCAAACACGAGGACCGGATGCTTCGATTCATTCTCTCATTCTTCGGCACGATCTTTTCGTTCCTGACCATGGGTGCCGCCGTGATCGCCCTGTCTATTGGCGCGGTCTTCTGGGTCTATGGTCGGGATCTGCCCAGCCATGAGAGCCTGGCGCAGTATCAACCCAAGACGATCAGCCGGATCTATTCCTCCGAAGGCAAGATCATCGATGAATTCGCCGTCGAGCGTCGCCTGTTCGCCCCTGCCGATGAAATTCCGGACCTGGTAAAAGAGGCGTTCATTTCCGCCGAGGACAAGAATTTCTACACCCATGCCGGCTATGACACCCGCGGCATCCTGGCCGCCATGGTCGAGGCGGTGAAATCCAAGGGCCGGAATGTGCGCGGCGCCTCCACCATCACCCAGCAGGTGATGAAGAACTTCCTGCTGTCCGGCGACCGCCGGATCGAGCGGAAGATCAAGGAAATCATCCTGGCCGCGCGGCTGGAGGACACCCTGCCCAAGGACAAGATCCTTGAACTTTATCTGAATGAGATCTTCCTCGGTCAGAACTCCTACGGTGTGGCCGCCGCCGCCCAGACCTATTTCAACAAATCCCTGTCCGAACTGGCCCCGCATGAGGCGGCGATGCTGGCCTCCATGCCCAAGGCGCCGTCGGATTACCACCCGGTGCGCAATCACGACCGGCTGCTGGAGCGCCGCAACTACGTGCTGCGCGAGATGCGCGAGAACGGCTACCTGACGGATGCCGTCTACGAGCACGAAGTGGCGCTGCCCATGCGGTCGGTTCAGAATGGCGACTTCGAGAGCTATCGCGTCGAACGGCCGCCGCGCGACTATTTCACCGATGAAATCCGCCGTCAGCTGTCGCGCGATTTTGGTGAGGGCGAATTCTTTACCGGCGGCTTCACCGTACGCGCCACCATCGACCCAGAGATGCAGGTCATCGCCGCCCACAGCCTGGAACGGCAGCTGGAGCAATATGACCGGGGCCTGGGCCGGTGGAACGGCACGGGCAAGACCATCGACCCCGCCAATCTGGAAACCGAAGAGGCCTGGCGTGCCGCTCTGTCCGACGTCCGCGTCGCGCGCGACGTCACGCTCGACAGCCAGTGGTATCCGGCCGTCGTGCTTGAGGTCGGCGATCAGCAAATCCGCCTCGGGATCGAGGGCGTGCAGGAAACGGAGGCGGAGCCCTTTGTCGTCCCGCGTGAGGATATCCGCTGGATGAGCGGCAATTTCCACGACAACTTTTCGATCGGCGATGTTGTTCATGTCCGGCGCATGACCGACGACGACAGCGGCGCCTTTATCCGCTGGACCCTGCGCCAGATTCCCAAGGTGCAGGGCGGTTTCATGGCCATGGACGTCAACACCGGCCGGGTGATCGCCATGCAGGGCGGCTTCAGCTACCAGAATTCGGTCTTTAACCGGGCGACCCAGGCCCGGCGGCAGCCGGGGTCGAGCTTCAAGCCCTTTGTCTATGCCTCGGCGCTGGACAGCGGCTATACGCCGGCGACCATTATCGTCGATGCCCCGATCGAGATCGACACGCCGCAGGGCATGTGGCGCCCGATGAATGCCAGCCATCAGTTCTACGGTCCCACGCCGCTGCGGACCGGCATTGAACGGTCCCGGAACGTGATGACCATCCGTCTGGCGCAGGAGGTCGGCATGGATGTCGTTGCCTCCTATGCCGAACGCTTTGGCGTCTATGAGAACATGGGCCCCTACCTCGCCAATGCATTGGGCTCCGAGGAGACGACGCTCTACAAGATGGTCTCGGCCTATGCGATGTTCGCCAATGGTGGCGAACGGGTGGAGCCGACGCTGGTGGACCGGGTGCAGGACCGCTACGGCAAGACGATCTATCGCCATGATCAGCGCGATTGCGTCGAATGTTCTGATCCGAACGTGTCGCGGCATCTGTCGCCGCGGATCGTGTCGGACCGGGCGCGGGTGATGGATGCCATCACCGCCTATCAGCTGACCTCCATGATGCAGGGCGTGGTGCAGCGCGGCACGGCCTCGGCGACGGTCAATCTGCCGGTGCCCACGGCCGGCAAGACCGGCACCACCAACGATGCCAAGGACGTCTGGTTCATCGGCTTTACCAACAGCGTCGTCGCCGGCTGTTACATCGGCTATGACGATCCCAAACCGCTGGGCCGTGGCGCCTCGGGCGGCGGGTTCTGCGGCCCGGTGTTTCAACGCTTCATGAGTGAGGCGATCAAGAAATACGGCGGCGGCAAGTTCCGCGTGCCCCCCGGCGGCCATTTCATCAATATCGACCGGTTCACCGGGGCGCGGCTGCCTGACGGCGCGTCGGGTGACAATGTCGTGGCGGAATATTTCCGCGATGGCGAAGAGCCGATCTTTGGCATCACCTTTGACGGTGGTTTCGCCATGGGCGCCGATCTGCCCCTGTTCGAAGAGGCACGCGGGACCATCCGCGAGGTCACGACCTCCAGCGGGCGCAAGGCCGTGGTTGGACCCAAGGCGACCTTTGGCACGCTCAGCTCCGGCGGGCTGTATTGAGCCCTATCTGCGGGTAAGACGGGGCAGGGGGCGGTCCGGCACCGTCTGCGACTGCACCAGCGCGGTATTGGTCGACCCGAAGGGGATCAGCCGGTCGATCACCACCTCCATCTCGGAGACCGAACGGACATGGGCCCGGGCGATGAAGCAATCCTCGCCCGAGACCCGGTCGCAACTGGTGATCTCCGGGCTCATCGCGATGGCCTTGGCCATTTCCGACAATCGGCCGGGGCTGGGCCGGGCGCGGATGATCACCGTCAGCGCATAGCCAAGGCGCGCGGGGTCGATCCGGGCGTGATAGCCGGTGATGATCCCCGCCTCCTCCAGCCGCTGGATGCGTTCGCCTGCCGCCGGGGCCGACAGGCCGATGCGCCGGGCGATCTCTGCCCGCGATAGCCGGGCATCGCGGGTCAGAAGGTCGAGAATCGCGAGGTCCCTTGCATCGAGCAGCGGTTCCGCGGATCGAAGGTGATTGCGGCCATGAGCATTCTCTTCGTAGGCAAATAGCTCATCTGACATGGTCAAAATCCATTCATCTGGGAAAGGTTGCCTTCCATACTGCCGGTATGACCTCCTCTGTCCAGCCCCAAGGCTCCCGCCCCGCCGATCACCTGCCGCCGCACCTCTGGTTCGGCATATCTGCCGTCTTCCATTACCTCGGCCCGGCCTTTGCCGTGCTGCTTTTCCCGGAGGTGGGCGTGCTGGGCGTGGCCTGGTTCCGCATCGCCTCGGCCGCGCTGGTCTTTGCGCCGTTGACCCGACCCTGGACGGTCTTTGCCCGGATGAGAGGGGCGGAGCGGCGGCTGGTTATTGCCCTTGGGCTGGTGCTTGCCGTGATGAATTCCTCTTTCTACCTCGCGCTCGACCGGCTGCCGATGGCGCTGGTCGCGGCGCTGGAATTTCTGGGCACGATCCTTCTGGCCGCCTGGGGCCTGCGCAGCCCGCGCAACGGGCTGGCGCTGGTGTTGGCGATCGGCGGTGTGGCACTGCTGCTGGGCCTCGGGTCGCTGCGGACCGGCGCTGCGGTCGCACTGAACGACCCGGTGGGACTGGCCTGGGCGGCGCTGAACGGGGGGCTCTTCGTGCTCTATGTCGTGCTGGGCCACCGGCTGTCGCGCGGCGGCGCGGTGGATGGCGTCGCGCGGCTGGGGGCGGCCATGTCCGTGGCCTTTGTCGTGGTCTGCCCGATTGGTCTGGTGCAGGCGGCGCGGGCCTTTGACCAGCCGCTGCTGATCCTGGCGGGCATCGGCGTGGGTATCTGTTCCTCGGTCATCCCCTATGTCTGCGACCAGCTGGCCATGGCGCGGCTGCCGCGGGCGACCTTCGCGCTGATGCTGGCGCTGCTGCCCGCGATGGCGGCGGTGATCGGCGCGCTGGTCCTGCGCCAGACCCCCACCTGGCAGGAGGGGCTGGGCGTGGTGCTGGTGATGGCCGGGGTCGCGGTGCACCGTCCGGCGCGGGAATGACCGGCTTTTGAACCGCCCCTCCCTTGCCCGTCTGGCCCCTTCGCGCTATCACGCAGCACTTGAGCCAAGGAACGGACGGACCATGCGCGCAGAGACCCAGAACATCGTCTCAGACATCGAGAAATCGCTGGAGCTGCTGCGCCAGCGCATGGACTGGAAGACGGTCCAGCACCGGCTGGAGGAGTTCAACGCGCGGGTTGAGGACCCCAACCTCTGGGACGATCCGGAAAAGGCGCAGGCGCTGATGCGCGACCGGCAGGCGCTGGTCGACCAGATCGCCGTGCATGACAGCATCAAGCAGGACCTGTCCGACAATGTCGAGCTGATCGAGCTGGGCGAGATGGAAGAGGACGAGGAGGTCGTCGCCGATGCCGAGGCCGCGCTCAAGGCGCTGAAGGCCCGCGCGGCGGAGAAGGAGCTGGAGGCGCTGCTGAACGGCGAGGCGGACAGCAACGATACCTTCCTTGAGATCAACGCCGGCGCCGGCGGCACGGAGGCCTGCGACTGGGCCAATATGCTGCAGCGGATGTATGTCCGCTGGGCCGAGAAGCGCGGCTACAAGGTGGAGCTGCAATCCGAAGAAGCCGGCGCCGAGGCCGGGATCAAATCCGTGGCCTACAAGATTTCGGGCCACAACGCCTATGGCTGGCTGAAATCCGAGAGCGGCGTGCACCGTCTGGTCCGGATATCTCCCTTCGGCAAGGGCACGCGGGAGACGTCTTTTGCCTCTGTCTGGGTCTACCCGGTGGTGGATGACAATATCGAGATCGAGGTGAACCCCTCGGACATCCGGATCGATACCTACCGGTCCTCCGGCGCGGGCGGGCAGCACGTGAACACGACCGACTCGGCGGTGCGGATCACCCACCATCCCACGGGGATCGTGGTGACGTCGTCTGAGAAATCGCAGCACCAGAACCGCGACATCGCCATGAAGGCGCTGAAATCCCGGCTCTACCAGCTGGAGCTGGATCGCCGGAACGCGGCGATCAACGAGGCGCATGAATCCAAGGGCTCCGCCGGATGGGGCAACCAGATCCGGTCCTACGTTCTGCAGCCCTACCAGATGGTGAAGGACCTGCGGACGGCGCATGAGACCTCTGACACGCAGGGGGTGCTGGACGGCGATCTGGACGGGTTCATGGCGGCGACGCTGGCCATGGATGTCTCCGGCAAGTCCCGCGCCGAGGCCACGGCGGAAGACTGACGCCCCCAGTCTGACCGGGCCAGTCTGATCGGGCTTTTCTGATCCCTCTGATCTGATCCAGCGGAGCGGCTGCGCCGCACAGGATATCTGCGATCTCCTCCGGAGATCGCGTGGGCGCGGGGCGGCGGGAGGGTCACTCAGATGCCCCCCTGCGCCCGATGCCGTTCTGAGCCGGGGCGCGGGCGGCCGATTGCGGAAGCGGAGGGCGCTGCCCTCCGCACCTCCCGGGATATTTTGGGCAAGAGGAAGGGGGCTCTGGTCTGGGGCAGCCGGCCTGTGGCAGGGTCGGGTGAGGCAGAAGGAGCATTTGGTCATGGCGGAACCGGAGATCACCGAAATCGGCACGCAGGAGCTGCGTGTTGCCGTGTCGGATCTGGGGGCGGAGATGCAGGCGCTGAGCCATCTGGGGCGGGCGCTGCTCTGGCATGGCGATGCGGCCTGGTGGGGGGGGCGATCGCCGGTTCTGTTCCCCATTGTGGGGCGGGCGCCGGAAGACCGGATATCGGTGGGCGGCGCCGGGGCCGGGATGTCGCAGCATGGTTTTGCCCGGCGCCGGATTTTTGAGCGGGTTGCGGTGGCGCCGGACCAGGTGACGCATCGGCTGGTGGCGGATGCCGAGACGCGCGCTGTCTTTCCGCGGGATTTCGAGCTGTCGCTGACCCATCGGGTAGAGGGGTCGAGCCTGAGCGTGGCGGCGGAAGTGGCCAATCCAGGCGAGGTCGATCTGCCCTTCGGTCTGGGATTTCACCCGGCCTTCTGCTGGCCGCTGCCCGGGGCGGAGGGCCTGCCGCATCGTGTGGTGCTGGAGAACGGCGCGGCCCCGCAGGTGACACGGCTGTCGGACGGATTGCTGACGGCAGGGCGCGAGGACTCGCCGTTTCGGGGTGGCGAAATGGTGCTTGATCCGGCCCTGTTCGAGGCCAATGCGCTGGTCTTTGAAGAGGGGACGGGGGCGGTGCTGCGCTATGGGGCGGATCGCGGCCCCGTGCTGCGCTTTGAGATGGAGAACCTGCCGCGCCTGGGTATCTGGCAGCCGCCCGGCGCGCCCTTTATCTGCATCGAGCCCTGGCATGGGATTGCCGCCCGTCTGGGTGCGGGGCCGGCCATCGAGGACAGGCCCGGAACGGTGACGCTGGCGCCGAAGGAGGCCATGCGCTTTGTCTGGTCGGTGACGGTCGAGCCGGGCTGGGGCTGAGCCCGGTATCTGTGCCAGGTAAGGGCCGGGCTCAGCCGTCGATGCGCGCCCCGGCAATGGCGATGGCCTGCTGGTAGACCGTTGCGGCATTCCAGTTGTTCAGGACGCGGAAATTGCGGCTGCCCTCGGCATAGCTCTGCCCCGGCTGCCAGCCTTTCTGGCGCAGGAAATTGGCGGTGGAGGCCATGGCATCGGTCAGATTGTAGAGATCGACCCGGCCGTTGCCGTCACCGTCCTGACCGTAGGCCAGAACATTGCCGGCCAGAAACTGGGTATGGCCGATCTCACCATGGGCCGCGCCACGGGCATTCGGGTCGAGCCAGCCGCGGTCTACCAGCGTCAGCGCGGCCAGCAGATGGCGGGTGAAGAACTCCGACCTCCGGCAGTCATAGGCCACCGTCGCATTGGAGCTGAGCACGTGGTATTTGCCGAAGGTCGACCCAAAGCCCGACTCCATGCCGTGGATCGCCAGCAGGACGCCTGCGGGCACCCCGTAGCGCTGTTCGATCGCGGCATAGAAAGCGGGGTTTGCCGCCTTTTTCTTGCGGCCGATATTGACGATGGCATCGACGCCCCGGATCCGCATGAAGTCGTTCAGCGAATATCTGACGCCGGTCTGTTTGCGATCGGCGCCGATCGTGCCGTTGGAATATTGCACCGCCGCAAGGGCCTGTAACCCGCGCGGGCCCACCCCGGCCTGCTGTGCCTCTGCCGCGAAGGCGCGTTTCCAGTTATCGAACCCGGCGGAGGTATTGCCGCAGGGGGCGGCGGCGGCCATCGCGGGCAGGGCCAGGGCGAGGGCGAGGGCGGGGAACAGGCGGATCATCGGGATACTCCAGCAGCGACGGCTGGGATCAGCCTAGGCGGGGCGGTGCCCTCTGTCACCTGTTGCGAAACGCGACGGGAGGGATTTCGACGGGGCCCGGGCTTTCCTTCCGGCCGCGACGGGCGCAGATTATGAAAAAGACCGGAGCCGACTTATGGACCTGACCACATTAGACGCCACCCGACTGTCGGAGCTGATTGCCGCAAGGGAGGTGTCCTGCGCAGAGGTCATGGCCGCCTGCTTCGACCGGATCGAGGCGGTGAACGCGGGCGTGAACGCCATTGTGGCGTTGCGTGATCGCGACGCGGCGATGGCAGAGGCGCGGAGCGCCGACACCCGGTCGCCGCAGGGCTGGTTGCATGGCATCCCCGTGGCCGTGAAGGACCTGTCGGATGCGGCGGGCCTTCCAACCAGCCGCGGATCACCGCTCTTCGCCGGCGCCGGGCCGGCGGAGACGGATTCGCTGTTTGTGGCGCGTATGCGGGCGGCGGGGGCCATAGTCATCGGCAAGACCAACACGCCGGAATTCGGTCTGGGCAGTCATACGGTCAATCCGGTCTATGGCGCGACGCAGAACGCCTATGCACCAGGGCGCAGCGCCGGAGGGTCGTCCGGCGGGACGGCCGTTGCGCTGGCCACCGGCATGCAATGGGTCGCGGACGGGTCCGATATGATGGGCAGCCTGCGCAACCCCGCGGGCTGGGGCAATGTCTACGGGTTCCGACCGACACGGGGACGCGTGCCGGCATCATCGGAGGGCGATCTCTATCTGCATCTGCTCGCGACGGCCGGGCCCATGGCGCGCAGTCCAGAAGACCTTGGCCAGCTGCTCGACGTGATGTCGGGGGCCGATCCGCGCCTGCCGCTGTCCTTTGACGCGCCGCGGGTGACGGGCCGTCTGAAGGCGGACCTCAAGGGCCGTCGCATCGGCTGGGTCGGCGACTGGGGCGGGGCCTGGCCGATGGAGGACGGGCTGCTGGCGCATTGCGAGGCGGCACTGAAGAGCTTTGAGGCGCTGGGATGCGAGATCGTGCCGCTGCCCGCGCCTTTCCCGGCAGAGGCGCTCTGGCAGGCCTGGATCGATCTGCGGTCCCTTGCCGTTGCGGGGTCCGAAGGGCCGCTGCTGGACGTGCCGGAGAACCGCCCTCTGCTCCGGCGCGACGCGATCTGGGAGATCGAGCAGGGCAGGGCGCTCTCGGCCGGGGATATCCTCAGGGCCAGCGCCACTCGGTCGCGCTGGTTCCGCCGCGCCATGGAGCTGTTTGCAGAGGTCGACGCGCTGGTCATGCCGACGGCGCAGTGCTGGCCCTTCCCCATCGACTGGGATCATCCGAAGGAGATCGCGGGCGTCGCGATGGACACCTATCACCGCTGGATGGAATGCGTGATCCCGGCCTCCATTCTTGGCCTGCCGGCGGTTGCGGTCCCGGCCGGGTTCGGGCCGGAGGGGATGCCGATCGGGTTGCAGATCGTCGGGCCCGTGAAGGGCGATCTGGAGGTGCTGCAGCTGGCGCAGGGCTGGCACGCGGAAACCGGCTGGCCCCGGAAACGCCCGGCCCTGCGGGACCAGGCCTAGAGGCCGACAGGGCAGGACAGGGCAGGGCGGGGCGCGGCGAGCGGCGTTACCGGACATTGTGCGACAGGCAATGCGTGGGTCCGGCCCGGCCTGGCCTGTCGACCGAAAGGCGCGGCGCCGTCCGTCCATGGCCCCCCTGCGGCCCTCTCTGGCGCGGCACCGGCAAACATACATGCGCCAAACACTTGATCCCGGGCGATTTCCCGGCTCTGCTATCGTGGCGCAGGGGAGGGCAGCAAATGTCGGATAGTCCGGTTACACCACTTCATCAGGTTGCACCGCCGCTGGGCGTGCCGGAATTAGCCCCGGTGACATTCGCCACATTGCGGACCGCCATCATGCGGGCGGCATCAGACATGCGGCGTGCCCCGCTCTGGGGGCTGTTCTTTGCGCTGACCTATGTGGCGATCGGCTGGGCGCTGGCGGCGATCACCATCGCGACAGGGCAAAGTTACTGGCTCATCTTCGCGGCGGTGTCCTTCCCGCTGATTGGGCCTTTTGCGGCGGTCGGCCTTTACGAGGTGTCGCGCCGGATCGAACGCGGCCAGCCACTGACCCCGCGCCCCATCCTGACGGTCATCCTGCATCAGTCGCGCAGGCAGCTGCCCTCGATCTGCGCCATCGTGATCTTTCTGTTCCTGTTCTGGTTTTTCCTGGCGCATATGATTTTTGCGCTCTTCCTGGGGCTGTCGACCATGACCAATATCTCCAGCTCGGCCGAGGTCTTTCTGACCCCCAATGGCCTGGCCATGCTGGCGGTGGGCACAGCTGTGGGCGCGGCCTTTTCGCTGCTGCTTTACATGATCACCGTGATCTCCCTGCCGCTGCTGCTGGACCGGGAGGTGGATTTTGTCACCGCCATGATCACGTCTTTCCAGACGGTCACGCGCTCCCCTCTGCCGATGCTGGCCTGGGCCGTCCTTATCGCGCTGCTGACATTCCTGGCGCTACTGCCGGCCTTCCTGGGACTGTTCCTGGCGCTGCCCTTCCTCGGCCATGCGACCTGGCATCTCTATGACCAGATCGCCTATGGCAGCGCGCCTCAGTAATCCTTTTCGAAGAACAGGCCGAGGCTGGAATCGCCTTCGCTGTCGACCTTGCCCTTGGCGGTGAAGCTGGACGATATGTCGAGGTTGATCGACAGGCTTGTCTTGCCGCCGCTGGTCGCCTCGACCTCTGTATAGACATTGTCCGAGATGTATTTCCCGACCGCAAGCGCCGCCTCGCCATCCTCGGTCTGGGACACGTCGAGGTCGTCGATCCCGGCCCCTTCGCGCAGCTGGCTGACCAGCCCGCCGCTGGTCTTGCCCGTCAGCTCGGCGATGGCCACGGCCAGCCGCGCCGCCTGAAAGGCCGAAAGCGAGCTGATGTCGCGACCAAAGAACAGCTGCGACACGACCTCGTCCTGCGGCAGATCGGGGCGGGAGGAGAAGATCACCTCCGGCTGGGCGGCCGGGCCTTCGACCGCAATCTGGATCACGTATTCCTCGGATGAATTTTCCGCCACCAGCCGGACAATCGGGTCGAACCCGCCGGCCAGCCGGACCCGCCCTTCGGTGAAATCCAGCCGCTTGGTCAGAATGCTCATCCGCCCGCGCACCAGATCGAACTGACCCACCGGCTGAACGTCACTTGTCGTGCCCTGCACCGTCATCCCGCCGCGCAGTTCGGCGTCGATGCCACGACCGCGCAGGAACATCGACGTATCGGTTTCGATCCGCAGGTTCAGGTTCAGCCCGCCCGAGCCGCCTCCGCCGGAATTCGAATCCTCGCCGATCAGACCGGCTCGCGACCGGGTCCGGCGGCTGGCCGCGTCTTCGTTGACATGGCGCATCTCCGGGATCGCCTCCACCCCGCCGAACCCGCCGGAGGGGATCCGCAGTTCCGTATCGGACAGGCCGATCCGGCCGGTCACGGTGCCGCCGCCGGCCAGGCCGCCGTTGACGGCAAGCTGGCCGTTGATCCGCGTCGAGGCGAGGCCGGGCATCTCATAGGTGACATTGCTGATCTGGGCCTGAAGATTGGCCGGGTAATTGCCCGACAGCGTCACCGGCCCGGAGATCGCAAGCTGCCCGCCGTTCATTGCCGCAGAGAGGCTGACATTCGCCCGTCCGCCGGCCATCTGCACGGTTCCGGCGATATTCTCCAGCGCCACGCCGCTTTCCGGGTCGATCGCCCGGGCCCCGTCGATCGCCACCTGCCCCGAGAGCGCCTCAAGCCCGGGCTGGCCATTCATCGCCAGATCGAACCGCGCCATCCCGACGACGCTGCGCGGCGTGATATACGGATTGGCCAGCGCCAGAGGCGCCGCCCCCTGAACAGTCAGCGCCACCGCGCCACCCGGCTGGTTCACCTGGCCGGCAATGCGGGCATTTGTGCCGCCCGGACCCTCGGCTGTCACATTCAGGTCAAGCGCCCCGCTTGCGGTCTGGCGCACCGTTCCCGATGCGCTGAGCGGCCCGGCCGGGGCCTGCGGGACCAGCACCGCAAGCGAGGCCACCCGTGCGCTGAAATCAAGGTTCGTCGCATCCGCCGACACCTGGCCGGAGGCGCGGGCCGTCAGCTGCACGCCGTCGACGCTGGCGCTGTCCAGTTGCAGCGCGCCGTCGTCGTAGCGCCCGCGCGCCGCGATCACGGTCTGCCCGCGCAGCAGGCTGTCGGCCAGGGCCTGACCCATTGCGACATTGGTTCCGGTGGCATCCACGCTCAGGTCATAGGCCGTGCCGTCCTGTTTCGCCGTCAGCGTCACATCGACAGGCCCGCCGGTGCCGCCCATGATTCGGCCGCTATTGGCCAGCCGCGCGGTCAGGGTCACATCGCGCGCGCCCTCTGTCAGCTCGCCCTCCGCCTGGGCGGTCAGGGCGTCATTGCGCACCTCCGCGCTGTTCAGGATCAGCCGGTCGCCGATGCGCGCGCTGGCCTCCACCTGTGTCTTGCCGCGCAGCAGCCCGTCGACCATGTCCTGCCCGGTGGCAATATCGGTGCCGGTGCCGGTCAGCGTAATATCGTAATCCGCGCCCGACTGCACCGCGCGGGCCGTGATGTAAACGGCCCCGCCGGTGCGCCCGGCACCGGTGAGGATGCCGCTCTGGTTCAGCCAGCCGGTTGCGGTGATATCGCGCGCGCCCTCGGTCAGATCGCCCTCGGCGGTCACCGCCATCGCGGCGGAGGACACCTCTGCCATGTCCAGAATGATCCGGTCGCCGATGCTGGCCCGCGCAGTCAGGGCAACCGGCCCTTCAAGCAGCGGGTCGACCTGGTCCAGCCCGGTGCGCAGATCGCGCCCGCCGCCGTCCAGCGATATCCGGAAATCGCCATCCTCGCGGATGACCGTCCCGGCGATGGACAGCGGCCCGCCCTCCACCCCGGTGAAGGCGCCGGAATTGGCAAGCTGTGCGCGGTAGTCGATCCGGCCCGTCTCGTTGCCCAGTTCGCCATCCGCCGCCATGGTGATCTGCGCGTTCGACAGGGCAAAGTCGTTGATCCGCGTGCCCTCTTCGTCCCGCGCGACATCGACGGTGAGGGTCGCATCGCCGCCGATCACCCGGTCCAGCTCTTCTATCCCGAGCGCCAGGTCGGTCGTGCCGCCATTGGCCTGCAGCGCGAACATTCCGCCCAGAAGATCGTAATTCAGCGTCAGGGCCAGATCGGCCCGGCCGGACAGGTCGGTCCCTGCGAGCCCGGCCAGACGCGACAGATCCTCAAAGGCGGCCCGGCCCTGCGCGTCGATGATCTGCGTGCCGTCGCCCCGGGTAAAGAGCGCATCCACCTGCGTGCCATAGCCATCGCCCTGCAGGTCCAGATCGCTGAGCGTCAGCGGCTGACCATCCGTCCAGATCACGCCCGCGGTCAGGGTGACATCCGATCCGACGGCCTGTTGCAGAGCCGGATCGCTGAAGCTGAGCCCATCCAGCCCCGCATCCACATCGAGATCGACCGAGGGCGTGCCCTCGGTCACGATCTGCCCCGTCAGCGCCAGTCGCGCCTGCTGCACGGTGGTATCGGGCACCGAAAGGTCAGAGACCAGCACATTCGCCGTCACATCCTCAGAGACGGCGGCGTCGAACTGCGCCCGTATCTCGGCCCGGGTCAGGTCGATCTGGTCGCCGAAGGGCAGGCGGACCGGCGTGCCGTCGGCATCGGCGATATCGCCGGTCAGGTCAAAACTGGCCGGCCGCCCCTCAGGCGTCAGCGCCAGCGCGCCCGACAGCCGCAGCGCGGCACTGTCGAGCGTGAACTGATCCAGCCGCAGCGCCCCGTCCGCGGCGCTGTTGCCGCGCGCCGTCAGCTGGACGTTCTGGCCCAGAAATTCCCGCGCTTCGGGCAACAAAAGCGCGGTAAGGTCGCCGCCCAGGTCGGCCGAAAAATCACGGCCGCCATCGCTCTGGCCGGTCAGGGTCACATCACCCGCCAGCCGGTCTTGCCCGTCAGAGGCAAGCCGGATCGTGGCGGCGAAATCGTCGAGCGGCCCCGCGCCGGAGATCTCAAGATCGAGCGCGGGCCGGCCCGGCAGGTCCAGCAGGCGCGCCGCGATCCCCTCTGCCGGCTCATTGGCCGTGACATCGATGCTCAGCGTCTCTGCGCCGGTGTCATAATCGGTTTTCAGGGTGATCTGCCCGTCACGATCCTGCCGCTCCAGCGTCAGATCGGCGGCGATCTGGTCGGTGTAGCTGGCCGACCCCGAAAAGGTGAACACCGCCTCCTCGCCCAGGATCGGCGCGCCCAGGATCAGCTGGTCGATGCCCAGCCGTCCGATCTCGATAGAGACGGGCAGCTCCGGGATGGAAAAGCCCGAGGCCTCTGCGCTGGTATCTTCGGAAACCGGCGCACGCAGAATTCTGAGCGACTGCGCCGTCAGTTCCCCGACCTCCACGCGCCCGCGCAGAAGTGCGGCGCGGTTCCAGTCCAGCACGGCGCCGGTCAGTTCCAGCCAGACGCCCTCGTCATCGGCGACGGTCATCCGGTCCAGCGTCGCACGCGAGCTCAGCGCGCCACGGAAGCCGGTGATGTCGACCTCCCGTCCGGCCGAGGACAGCGTGTCCTGCAACAGCCGTGTCAGGTAGCCCTCGCCGTCATCGGCCTGCTGCGCGCGCACGCCCGACGCCGCCGACAGCGCGACACACAGGCCCAGAAAGAGCACTAAAACCGGGGCCAGAAGCGGGCCAAAGACATGTTTCATGATGTTCAAAACGCTTGTCCGATCCCGACATAAAGGCTGACGCTGTCGATTTTCCCGGTGATCGGCACGGCAAGGTCGGCGCGGATCGGGCCGAGCCCCGTCTTGTAACGCACGCCAAGCCCGGCGCCGCCATGCCAGTTGCCGTTTTCGTAAAGGCTGTCAGAGGCCACATATCCATAATCGACAAAAGCCACCGCGCCGATTGAATCGGTCACGTCGAACCGCATTTCCGTGGAAAAGACGGCGTAGCTGCGACCACCGGTTTTGGAGGCGCCGCTGCCCACGCCCAGCGATTGGTATCCCTGCCCGCGCACGGTGCCACCGCCACCGGAATAGAACAGAAAACTTGGCGGGGTATCCGCGATGGAGGGGCCAAAGACCGATCCCGTCTGCACGCGCCCGGCCAGAACCAGCCGCTCCCCCAGCTCTCGGTAGCCGCGCAGCTCTGCCGTGGTGCGCACGCCGGTCTTGGAACTTGCGACGCCGATGAACGGCTTGATCTCCGCCTCGGCATAGGCGCCCTTCCGCGGGTCGGTTGTGCTGTCGCGGTTTTCCCAGATTAGCCCGCCCGACAGGATGATATGGGTGAAATCCCGGGTGCCAAAGGCATCGTCGGTATAGGAATACCGCAGCCCGACCGCAGAGGTCAGCGTGAGATGTTCGTTCACGATACGGTCGACACCAACGGTTGCCTCGATATTGTCGGACACGTAGCTGGGCTCGTCCTCATGTTCGGCCAGAACGGCAAAGGTCAGCTGTGCGTCCGGATGCCGGAACGCCGGCCGGGTCAGCGTCATTCCGAGGCTGTAGTCGATGCCGCCGGTCTGGCCGCCAATCCCCGAGACCTCGGCGTCAAACCGCAGCCGTTCCGCCCCGCCAAAGGCATTGCGATGCAACCAGAAGCCGCTCAGCCGCAGCCCCTCCACGGTCGAAACCTCGATCCCCACGCCGACCCGGCGCGGCTTGCTGTCCTCGACCGAGATTTCGGTGCCAAGCGTATTGCCGGGACCGATCGCTTCATCTTCGGCCACCACTGCCGATCTGAACGTGCCGGTGCGCCGCAGCCGCTGTTCGGCCGTGTCGATGTCGTCGGGATCATAGACCTCGCCCTCGGGAATGCCGGCGATGGCGAGGATCCGCTTTGGCCGCACCTTGCTGTCGGCGCTGGAGGCAGACAGGCGCGCGCGTCCGAAGGTCAGGCGCGGGCCGGGCGTGATCCCGAACCGTGCCGCCACCGACTCGCGGGCATGATCGACGGTAATGTCCTGTTGCGTGACCTTGGCCTTGGCATGGCCGGCCTGCTGCCAGGCTTCGGTTCCGGCATTGGCGGCCTCCCGCATGATTGCGGTGCCGGCGGTGTCACCGGGCGCGAAGCCGTCATAGGGCGGTGTCCCGGCAGGCAGGGGCGTGACCTCGGCCTGCGAAAACCGGAAGCGCGGGCCCGGCGTCACGTCGATCTCGATCCGGTCGACCTGCCTTGGCGGACGAAGGGCCGATAGGTTCGCGGCCTCCCGGCCATCGACCCGGACGTTCACCGCGGCCGAGAAATACCCCTTCTCATACAGCGCGGCCAGAACGCGGCGGTAATCGGCCTGCGCCGCCGCCACCAGATCCTGCGGCTCTGTCCGGCCTTCGTCCACGGCCGCGCGGGAGAGCGAGGCATTGCGCGCAGTGTCTGTCACATCCGCCGTGACCCCGGGAATACGGAGCGTGACCTCTGCGGCATGCAGGGCCGCCATCGGGGCGATAAGCGCCATGGCTGCGGCCGTGAAGGCCATCCTGACCGATCGGCCCACGGCGAAGCCAGGTATCAACGGCATGTTTGAGAGTCCCGAGGAAAAATCATTCAGCAGGACAGTAGAGCCTCGGGCCCCGAGTTCCAGCGGTTTCCCGCCGTTTCATTCGCTTGGGCGTCAAATTGCTGCAGGAAACGGAAACGAGAGTAAATGAGATTACCTTTCGGTGATTGCCGGAGCCGCAAAAAGCGCCACGACGAACCGCCGCGCTTTGGCTTTGCCTGAACCGGCTGAAATCTCTAATCTCCGACTCGCAGTCGCGTCACCCGGGACCGGAGGACGTCCCCAGGCCATGTCGCCCGGCTGCAATAAATATGGAATTTGCCCGGTCCGAGGTCATCGAATGCGGACGTTCCGGACAGTCAGAAAGTCGGCCGCACGGATGCCCAGCAAGACCCATCCCCCCCGTCCCGCGCAGGCGGTATTCGGATGCGTATCAGGACCGGTGGCGGTGATGCTGTTGGCCGTCGCTCTGGGGCTGACGGGGGCGGGCCGGCTGGCGGCGCAGGGAGAGCCCGGCCCCGGCCTGCAACAGGTCCGGCCGGCGCAGACCCCGATGCAACCCGAAGCGCCTGACGAAACCGAAGAGACCGAAGAGACCGAGGAGGACGCCCGCCCGCGCGACAGTTCCGCCGCCGGACTATTCCCAAAGCAGGGCACGGCAGCCTTGCCCGGACCGGCCACCACGCCAACACCTGCGCCGTCGCGGACACCGCAACCGTTGCTGGAAACCCGGGACGATCTTCCCTCTGACGATCCGGCAGAGGATGTGCCGGGGGCGGCGTCTGCGCCGCCACTGGATGTGCCGCCGGACGCGACGGACGACCTGGGCCGGATCAGGCCGCCGCAGCAGCGGCGTGGCCCGGATCAGGAGGGCGCGGCTACCCGGGCAGAGGCCGGGGCAGGGGCCGAACCCGGGCCAGCCCCGGACGCGGCGACACAGTCGGGGACGGGGACGGGGCCGGGGGCAAGCCCGGAAACAGTGCCGGCATCGGGGCCACAGGGCGTGACGCAGGACGGGGACGCAGCTGAGGATCAGAACCCGGCCCGGGCGCCGGATGCGCCCCTGAACCTGCCGGGGGCTGCCACCGGCCTTCCGTCCGAGTTGCGGCCGCCATCGCCTGCGGCCCGGCCCGCCGGTCGGGATGGCGCAGCCGGTTCGGCCCGGCCCTATTCGCCGGAGGAAGAGCTGGGCGCGATCATCGGTCAGATCCGGCCCCGCGCACGGCCCGGCACCGCGTCACCTGAGGACAGCGGGGAGGCGGCGCAAACCAAAGGGACCCCCGCGCCATCAGAGACCGACGACTGCCTTGATCCCGGCCTGTCGGGCGATGCCGATATCCGGCGCAATCTGGATGCTTTTGTGGCCGATCCGGACCTCTGCCTGCGACGGGAGAGGTTTGTGACGAAGGCCAGGGAATGGGAGCTGACCATCGTCAGCAAACCCCGTCATCCCGCAGGCCCGTCCTGGATCATCCTGCGCGATGACGACGACAGCGCCTTTGACACGGCGCTTTATGCCGCGTCGCGCTATGGCGGCACGCTGGTCGCCGCCGAGACGCTGGAGGCGCCTGAGGCGGAGGCGTTGGCCTGGCAGGATCCGCGGCTCGATCTCTTCGAGGGCCGGGGCGCGCATGGCAGCTGTCGCAGCAAGGTCGGCTCCCCGCTGCCGAAGGTTCTCAGGGGGCTGACGGAGCATCTGCCTGCGGGTGCGCCGGTTTTGAGCATCCTGCGCCCCGGGACGCGCGAGGCCACGCCAGACGATACTGCGCAGGACCCGCAGGAGACCACGTCGCGACAGGTGTTTGCGGCGCCTGCATCCGGCGCGGCCCTCTCCGATGTCGGTGGCGACATCCTGATTGCGGGTCGCCGTGACTATGAAAACACCCCCCGGGCCCGCGCCGCGGTCGTTCATTTTGGCGCCCTCGGGATCGGCGTGATCTACGAAGAACTCCCCTGGACCTTTCCGGAGTGTTCGCTGGCCGCGCGGCTGGTCCACCAACGACCGGAGGGGGTCTATGGCATTGTCGCGCAATCTCTGGCCGGGATGCCGGCGCAGCGGCGGCGCCTGACCGATGCGCTGATGGCATTCCTCGGGGTTGATCCACTTTACTGACAGCCGGGTTTTTCCGGACGGGCGGGAACCGCCGGCCCGGCCCGGCGTTGGCGAGATACGCTTTGGAGGACCACTCTATGAACTGTGTCAGACCTATCGCCGTCGCCCGCGTTTCGCTGCCGATCCGGCGGCCGCGCCGTGAGGTCTATCTCGCATTTACCGATATCGACATGCTGACACGCTTCTGGCCCGCCCAGGTGCTGGACGGCGAGATCGCCACCGGCGCCACCAGCGCATGGCAGATGGGCGTCGATGATACGCCGATCGTCGTCACCTGTGCCGAGGCGCGTGAGGACACCCTGATCCGGCTGGAATTCTCGAACGGCGTCAAGGTTATGCTGACCTTTGATCGGTTTGAGGATGGCGGCACGGTTGTGCATTTCTGCCAATGCGGCTTTGGCGGGGCAGCGACCTCTGACGAAGTGGCCGCAGCGAACCGGGCCGCGGCACAGATGCTGTCGAAGCTCCGCCGCCTGCTGGAGCCCGGGGCGGATGCGGATCGCTTCCGGCTGCCGCGGGCGGCCTGATCGGACCCTCCGTCAGGCGGGGGCCGCCGGATGCGACGGCATGTGGCGCGGATATCCTCTTCTGCTCAGGCGGCTCTGATCGTGGAGGGCGCCGGGCCGGGAGGGGCGCTGCCCCTCCCACTCCCCGGAGTATTTCTGGAAAGATGAAGGGGCGGGCCGGACAGGGCCCCGGCGCTCAGAGCAAGTCGAACACCGTCCCGATATCGCTGCCCTGGTAGCGCAGCGGGGTGGAGCCGACGAGGCGCCAGACCGGGCGCTCTTCGCCTTTGAGCAGGGCCAGTGCGGTTTCCGTATCGCAGACCGCGCCGCCATAGAGGCGGTTGGCGAGGTTGATCACGCCGGTCATCGACATCTCTGCCGTGCCGGAGCCGACGGCATCCTTTACCAGCAGCACGCGGATGCCACGCGCGATGGAATCGCGGATCGTGGCGGCGACGCAGGCCTCTGTCCAGACGCCGCAGACCACGATCCAGTCGGGCGTGCCGAGAAGCGCCGGGAACTCCGGTTCGGAGAAACACGAAAGGTCGTTTTTCCACAGCACAGGCTCGCCCGGCAGGGGGGCGACCTCCGGACAAATGGCGATATCGGGATTGTCCGGGTCGGAGAAGACCGGCACGCCGCCGGGGCCCAACGGCTCCAGCGGGCGGGGGGGCACGCGGTCGAAGTCGCGGCGGAAGGCGGCGTGGCAGATGGCGACGCCTTCGGCGCGGGCCGTGTCGAGCAGGGCACCCGCATTGGCCAGCACCTGCGCGTAGCCATCGACAAGGTAGCGTTCGTCGCGCCGATGCTCCTCCTGCAGGTCGATGGGCAGCACAACCGTCCGGTCACGGGGCAGGGTGAAGGGTTCGTGCATCGGGCCTATCCTCAGACGTGACCGTCGAGGAACTCTTCCTCATAGGGGAAGCGCGACAGCAGTTCGATCCCGGTCTCGGTGATCAGCACCTCATCCTCCAGCTTCACGCCCTCCTTGCCGCCTTCTTCGCCGATATAGCTTTCGACAGACAGGCACATGCCCGGTTCGATCACGCCGGTCCGGCCATAGGTGTTGTAGTCGACCATATGGGCGATAAACGGCGTCTCCCCGTGCATGCCGACGCCGTGCATGACGGAGGTATAGCGGCGCGCCATGTATTTCTCGGGGATCTTCCAGGCGGCCTCGGCCACTTCGCGGAAGGTCATGCCGGGTTTGAGGATGTCCATATTGTGCTGCACCTGATCCCAGGCCATGCGGTAGAGCGTCTTCTGGTCCTTCGTAGGCTTGCCCGGCCCGCAGCGGAAGGTGCGGGAGAAGTCCGAATAATAACCGAAACAGCCGATCGTATCGGTGTCGAGCGCGACCAGTTCGCCGGGACGGATCTTGCGGCCGGAGGTTTCCTGAAACCAGGGATTGGTGCGCTGGCCGGAGTTCAGCAGCCGGGTTTCGATGAATTCGCCGCCCTGGCGGATCACCTCGCCATACATCACGGCGAAGAGCTCATTTTCGGAAATGCCCGGCTTGATGGCTTCGCGGACAGCCGACACGGCGGCCTCGGCCCCGGCCATGGAAGCGACGAGGCATTTGACCTCCTCCGGTGTTTTCACCGCGCGCACCTTGGTCAGGATATCGCCCGCCACATCGCGCACATCGACGCCGGCCTGCTCAAGCATCACTGCCTGGATATGCGAACAGCGGTCCATGCCGAGCTTCATCGAGCCCTGGCCATAGCTTTTCAGCACATCCGCCACTTCGAGCGCGAAGGGAGAGGAGGTTTCCTCATCCGCGCCGGAAACCGAGGACCAGACGATCTTGGACGGGCGGATCTCATCCACCATTTCCGTGTCGGAGGTGTGATAGCTCTGCGGATAGTCGAAGAGGATGATCGGGCCATCGACCGGCACGAAGAAATAGCGGGTCGAATTGCGCAGGAAGTAGCCGAACATATTGCGCGTGCCGGTGGCATAGCGCTGGTTGTAGGGGTCAAACAGCAGCACGCCGCCGAAGCCGTCCTTCTTCATCCAGTCGCGCAGCCGGGTCAGACGTTCCTGGCAGAGCTTGCGCACATCGATGAATGACGGCTCGGTATCCGACAGCCACATGCCGGCCTCGGGATCGCCCGCCGCCGGGTGCCGCATCCGGTCCCTCCAGTCCACATCATCGGTGCTGTCTGGGTCGAATACGACGATGCTCATGGCGGTGCTCCTTGCCGATCGGAAAAATACTAACTTCGGTTTACCTCAGGTTTCCCTGTGACAGATAGTCTAGCTGCGCCATCCGGCATTCGAAAGCCGACGCTTGCGACCACAAAGGGCAGGGCGGGACCCATTGACGCGCTCAGGATCGTCGGACAGTGTCGCAGAAAGGCCCGCCGCCTGTCACGCCGCCGGGGCCGGGGCGGAGAGAGCAATGAAATTTCGCGTTGATTCGACACTTCAGCAGGGGCTGGACCAGACCCCGACGGTCGACATGACCCTGACCGAGATCGCCCGGATGCGGCGCGAACAGCCGCCGCAATACCAGCCGCTGGCCGATGTGCCCGGCGTCGACCTGGCCGAAGTCCGCGTGCCGGGCCTGCCGCGGATGATGGTCTACACGCCGCAGGCGGCGCAGGAACCGGGGCCGGCGATACTGCACTGCCATGGCGGCGGCTACATGTATGGCCTGCCCGAAGGCAACCATCTGCGCAACGCAGAGCTCTGCCGGGATCTGGGCGCCGTTGTGGTCAGCCCGGAATATCGCAAGGCGCCGGAACATCCCTTTCCGGCTGCGCTGGATGACATGCGGGCGGTCTGGCGCTGGCTGCTGGATCAGGCCGGCGACATGCAGATCGATACCGGACGGATTGCGGTGCTGGGCGAAAGCGCAGGGGGCGGTCTGGCGGCGTCGCTGGTGCTTGCCCTGCGGGACGAAAGCGATATCCAGCCGCGGTTTCAGGCGCTGATCTACCCGATGCTGGACGACCGGACCGGATCGACCCGTCCATGGAATGGCCCGCGTCATCACGTCTGGACAGCGGCAAGCAACGTGTTCGGATGGCAGAGCTATCTGGGACATGCGCCGGGGCTGGAGGGCACCTCCGGTCTGGCTGCCCCCGGGCGTCATCCCGATCTCTCCGGCCTGCCGCCGACCTGGATCGGCACCGGCGACATCGACCTCTTTGCGCCGGAAAACCTGGCCTTTGCGACCGCGCTTGTCACCCAGGGTGTGCCCTGTGAATTGCTCATGGTGCCGGGCGCCTATCATGGGTTCCGCAACCGTGTTCCCGACAGCCCGGTGAGCCGCCGGTTCGACGACGCCTGTGCAGAGGCGCTGAAAACCGCGCTTTGCACCACGGCATAACGGGAACGGCGGGCGGAGCCTCTGTCGCGGCTTTGCCTGACCACGGCCGATCTGTTTCGTCCCATCTGCGCCCGGTCAGCCATAACCGGATCAGCTCGGCCCCGGCGACACAGGACGTGAATCTGGGCCTGATCGCTCGGGGGCCACCCGCCAGTGCCCCCGCTGCCGCGACCTGCGTAGTTTTCGGGCAATATACTTGCCTCTGCCAGAAAATTGACCGCCTGATCCGAAACTTTGGCGGCCAGCCCAGATCTGTATACCGGAGGCTGACATTTTGATGACAGCTGATCAGGCGCACACAGGGCGGCCAGCCTCGCATTTGCAGCTGGCACGGAGATGTGGGCGACAAAACAAGCGTGCCCCGGGACATTCGGCAGATGATCCGAAGATCCCAAAGGCACGTCGACAGAGGGGAAGATTTATGTCGAAATTTCTAAATTCCATTCTTGGCGCCGCAGCCAGCAGCATCGTGCTCAGCACCGCTGCAATTGCCCAGGACGACACCATCAAGGTCGGCGTCCTGCATTCGCTGTCCGGCACCATGGCCATTTCCGAGACCACGCTGAAAGACACCGTTCTGATGCTCATCGAAGAGCAGAACGCAAAAGGCGGCGTCATGGGCAAACAGCTTGAAGCCGTGGTCGTCGACCCGGCCTCCGACTGGCCGCTCTTCGCTGAAAAGGCGCGCGAGCTGATCACCGTCTCCGACGTGGACGTGATCTTTGGCTGCTGGACCTCCGTGTCCCGCAAATCCGTTCTGCCCGTGATCGAGGAACTGAACGGCCTGCTCTTCTACCCCGTCCAGTACGAGGGCGAAGAAAGCTCCAAGAACGTCTTCTACACCGGCGCCGCGCCGAACCAGCAGGCGATCCCGGCCACCGATTACTTCCTGGAAGAATTGGGCGTCGAGAAATTCGCCCTGCTCGGCACCGACTATGTCTATCCGCGCACGACCAACAACATTCTCGAAAGCTACCTGAAGGACAAGGGCATCCCGGCCGAGGATATCTTCGTCAACTACACGCCCTTCGGTCACTCCGACTGGTCCAAGATCGTCTCTGACGTCGTCGCCCTGGGCGCTGACGGCAAAAAGGTCGGCGTGATCTCCACCATCAACGGTGACGCCAACATCGGCTTCTACAAGGAACTGGCCGCACAGGGCATTTCCGCCGACGATATCCCGGTTGTGGCCTTCTCCGTTGGTGAAGAAGAACTCTCGGGCCTCGACACCACCAACCTCGTTGGCCACCTCGCTGCCTGGAACTACTTCCAGTCCGCCGATACGCCGGAGAACGAGGAATTCATCACCGCATGGAAAGCCTTCGCCGGTGAAGAGCGCGTGACCAACGACCCGATGGAAGCCACCTATATCGGCTTCAACATGTGGGTTCAGGCTGTTGAGGCCGCCGGTACCACCGATGCCGATCCGGTCATCGATGCGGTTGTCGGTCAGACCTTCCCCAACCTGACGGGCGGCACGGCGGAAATGCTGCCGAACCACCACCTCTCCAAGCCGGTGCTGATCGGCGAGATCATGGAAGACGGTCAGTTCGACATCGTGTCTGAAACCGATCCGGTTCCGGGCGATGCCTGGACCGACTTCCTGCCGGAATCCGCCGTGCTCGAATCCGATTGGAAAGAGCTGGGCTGCGGCATGTACAACACCGAAACCAAGACCTGCGTGCAGATGAAGTCCAACTACTGATCCGTCCCTTCCCGGATCAAAGTTGCACGCAAACTGCCGGGGCGGCGCCTCCCTCTCCGCCCCGGCCATTTTCCGAACGGTTTCCCGGACAGGCCCTCATGTTCTTTCGCCTTCTGACGGCAGCCCTGCTGACGTTTGCCGCCACGGCAGCACAATCCCAGGATGCTGCCGCGCCCGTTCAGCAACTTCTGCAAGAGCAGTCCGAGCTGATCGTCAAATCCTCCCGCAGAACCATCGAACCCGCCATCGCCGCCGTCCGCGACAGCGGCCTGCCGGGCGCCCAGCTGGTGCTGGAAAAATGGGAAGCCCGCGAAATGTGGGTGAACGAGGAGACCGGCCTGTTTGTCTATGCCGAGGAGGTCGACCGCGACACCCTCCGCATCTTTGATTTCTCCACCGGAGAGCAGATCGGCGAGGTTCCCGACGACGGCTGGGACCAGATCAAGCCGAACTCCGGCATCCGGGCGCTTCTGGGCTCCGCCCTGGTGAAATTCCAGCTCTCGGACCCCGATCCGGCCAACCGCCGCGCCGCGCTCGACTCGCTGGAACGCAATGGCAATGAAAGCCACCTTGAGGTCCTGCGCGAGTCGATCGGCGATGAGACCGACCCGGCCATCAAATCCCGCAAGGAACGCATCGAACGCCTGCTGACCATCGCCTACGGCGCCACGACGGAGGCCCGGACAGACGCGATGGAGACCTTCCGCGGCGATCTGGGGCTGGACGTCCGCGCCCGACTGAACCCGATCCTCGCCACCTCCCGTACGGCAGCGCCCTCCATTCCCGATGGCACCAATGTCGCCCTGCAGCTGGAGCCCGGCAAAGATATCACCCGCGAAGACGCCTATGACCTGCTCATTGGCGCCGATCTCGCCCCGCCGCGCCTGACCAGTGCCGCGCAGCGCCAGACCCTGCAGGACAATATCGTCGACGGTCGCGTCGGCGACATCCCGGTGGAGGCGCTCTCTAACCCCGCCGAGCGCGACCGCGCCTATGCCAATCTGATCCAGGCCGGTATCGCCCAGCCCGCCGCTACCGTGGAACAGGTGGACGAGGCGCTCTCCGCCCACGTCTTCTACGACGCTTATGCCGAAAAGGACCCGGCCGTGACCGAAGCGGCAGAGGGTCTGCTCCGCTCCATCGAATTGCGTGTCGGCCTGAACCAGTTTCTCGACCTTTCGCTTGATGCGCTCTCGCTGGCCTCCATCTACTTCCTCGCCGCCATCGGCCTCGCCATCACCTTCGGCGTGATGGGCGTCATCAATATGGCCCATGGCGAATTCATCATGATGGGCGCCTATACGGGCTATGTGGTCCAGCAGATCGTCCCCAACTATACCGTCTCTATCATCCTCGCGATCCCGCTGGCCTTTGCCGTGACCTTTGCGGCGGGCGTTGCGATGGAGCGGCTGGTGATCCGTTGGCTCTACTCCCGCCCGCTGGAGACGCTGCTTGCGACCTTCGGCATTTCCATTGCCCTGCAGCAGCTGGCCAAGAACATCTTCGGCACACAGGCGCGGCCACTGACCTCGCCCGACTGGCTGAACGGGCAGCTGGCACTGAACGACATTGTGGCGATCTCCAACATCCGGGTGGCGATCTTCGTGCTGGCGCTGGTGTTCCTCGGCTTCTTCCTCTTTCTGATGAAGAAAACCCGCCTCGGTCTGGAAACCCGCGCCGTCACGCAGAACCCCAAGATGGCGGCGTCCATGGGCATCAATCCCGACCGTGTGAACATGATGACCTTCGGCCTCGGCTCAGGCATCGCGGGGATTGCCGGTGTGGCCATTGGCCTTTACGCGCAGGTCACCTCGGAACTCGGGCAGCAATACATCGTGCAGAGCTTCATGACCGTGGTTGTCGGCGGCGTCGGCAATATCTGGGGCACCCTGCTGGGCGCCACCATGATCGGCTTCCTGCAGAAGGGGATCGAATGGTTCAACCCGTCGAACACGCTGGCGGCCCAGACCTACATGATCGTCTTCATTATCATCTTCATCCAGTTCCGCCCCCGCGGCATCATCGCCCTCAAGGGCCGTGCCGCAGGAGATTAAGCCCATGATCCTCACGCCCCCGCCCGCCAATGCCAACGCCGCACCCACGCCAGACCTCCCGGCGCAAGCCCCGACTTTCCGCCGCCTCCGGCGGGAGTACTTCGGCCAAGATGAAGACAGCGGCGCCTCTGCTTTTTCTTGCCGTAAATATCCCGGGGGGAGTCCGAAGGACGGGGGGCAGCGCCCCCCCGCCCCGCCCGCCGCAGGCGACGCGGCCCGGAGGGCGCGCCCATGAACAGGCCCTTTATCCTGCGCAACCCTTCGGTGCTGATCTTCCTTGCCCTGCTCGCGCTCTTTACCATCGGCGTGACGGTCATGTCCGAGGCCTTCGGCGCGGGCCTCATCTCAACCTCCTTCGTCAAGACGCTGGGCAAGACGCTCTGCCTCTGCCTCATCGCCATCGCCATGGACCTCGTCTGGGGCTATTGCGGCATCCTGAGCCTAGGCCATTTCGCCTTCTTCGGGCTGGGCGGCTATATGATCGGCATGTGGCTGATGTATGCCCGGACCGAGCTCATCGTGGCACAATCCATGGCCAATCAGGCCATTCCGCCCACCCCGCAGGAAGTCACCGATGCCATCGGCACCCAGATCTTCGGGGTTGTGGGCTCGTCGGAATTCCCGCCGATCTGGTATTTCGCCGACAGCCTCGTGGCGCAGCTGGCGCTGGTGGTGCTGGTCCCGGGCGCGCTCGCGCTGGTTTTCGGCTGGCTGGCCTTCCGCTCCCGCGTCACCGGCGTTTACCTCTCGATCCTGACGCAGGCGATGACGCTGGCCCTCTCGCTCTACCTCTTCCAGAACGAAAGCGGGCTGCGCGGCAACAACGGGCTTTCGGGCCTGCAGAACCTGCCCGGCGTAGAGGCGTCGCAGGCCGTCACCTCGGTCTGGTTCCTCTGGGCCTCCGCCCTGGCACTGGGGCTGGGCTACCTCATCTGCGCCTGGGTCGTCTCTGGCAAGTTCGGATCGGTGGTGCGCGGCATCCGGGACGATGAGGCGCGGGTCCGGTTCCTGGGCTATTCGGTGGAAGGTTACAAGCTGTTCATCTTCACCTTCACCGCCATTATCGCCGCCATCGCCGGCGCGCTCTATTACCCGCAGGCGGGCATCATCAACCCGGGTGAGGTGGCGCCGATTGCCTCGATCTACCTCGCTGTCTGGGTCGCCATCGGCGGACGCGGGCGGCTGTATGGTGCGGTCATCGGCGCGGCGCTGGTGTCGCTGGTCTCCACCTGGTTCACCGGCGGGCTGGTGCCCTCGATCAACCTCGGCTTTTACCGGATCGACTGGGTCGACTGGTGGCTGGTGCTTCTGGGGCTGAGCTTTGTGCTCGTCACGCTTTTTGCGCCCAAGGGCGTTGGCGGGCTGTTTGACCTGCTGCAGGGGCGCATGGCGCCGGACCGGCATGGCGCCGATTTCGGTCCCGACAAGGGATCGCTGATGGAAGAGGAGGGCCGCTGAGATGGCAACTCTGCTAGAAGTCTCCGGCGTCTCGGTCACGTTTGACGGCTACCGGGCCATCCGCAACCTGTCCTTCCAGATCGGCGAGGCGGAGATGCGGGCGATCATCGGCCCGAACGGCGCCGGGAAGACGACGTTCATGGATATCGTGACCGGCAAGACCCGCCCCGACGAGGGCCGGGTCATCTGGGGCGAGAAATCAGTCAACCTGCTGAAAATGAACGAGGCCAAGATCGCCCAGGCCGGCATCGGGCGCAAATTCCAGCGCCCCACCGTGTTCGAGGATCAGACGGTCTATGCCAACCTGCTGATGTCCATCAAGAACCCGCGCGGCTCCTTCCCCTGTCTCTTCTACAAACCCACCTTCAAGGACCGCGGGAGGGTGGAGGAGCTGGCCTCCGAGATTGGCCTGTCGGAGGAGCTGAATCGCAAATCGGGCGAGCTGTCGCACGGGCAGAAGCAATGGCTGGAGATCGGCATGCTGCTGGCGCAGGAGCCGCGCCTGTTGCTGGTCGACGAACCCGCCGCCGGCATGACCCTGGCGGAACGAGAACATACCACCGATCTGCTGCGCGAGGCTGCCAAGACCCGCGCCGTGGTCGTGGTGGAACATGACATGGAATTTGTCCGCCGCCTCGACTGCAAGGTGACGGTGCTGCATGAGGGATCGGTCCTGGCCGAAGGCTCCCTCGATCACGTGACCTCGAACCCGCAGGTCATCGAAGTCTATCTGGGGCGCTGAGATGCTGAATGTCGACGGACTGACCCTCCATTACGGGCAATCGCAAATCCTGCACGGGATCGACCTGACGGCCGAGACCGGCAAGGTCACCTGCATCATGGGCACCAACGGGGTGGGCAAGACCTCGCTGCTCAAGGCGATCTCGGGCACCCATCCGCGGTCGTCGGGCAATATGTTTCTCGACGGTGAGGATCTGGGCCGTCTGCCCGCGCATCAGCTGGCGCAGAAGGGCATCGGCTACGTGCCGCAGGGCCGCATGATCTTTCCGCTGCTGACGGTGGAGGAGAACATGGAGACGGCCTATGCCTGCCTGCCCAAGTCCGAACATTTCATCCCGGACGAGATCTACGAGCTTTTCCCGATCCTGAAGGACTTCCTGCACCGGCGGGGCGGTGATCTGTCGGGCGGGCAGCAGCAGCAGCTGGCGATTGCGCGGGCGATGCTGACGAAACCCAAGCTCCTGCTGCTGGATGAACCGACGGAGGGCATCCAGCCCAATATCATCCAGCAGATCGGCCGGGTCATCGAATATCTGCGCGACAAGGGCGATATGGCGATCATTCTGGTGGAGCAATATTTCGAATTCGCCTACGGGCTGGCCGACCGGTTCTACGTCATGCGGCGGGGGGAGGTCGTGGCCTCCGGCACCAAGGGCGAGCTGACGAAGGAAGAGCTGATGGCCGAAGTGTCGGTCTGACGGGCCTGTCTGCCCGGTCTGTTTAATTTTGTTTCTCCCGATGAGGGGCCGCTCTGGCGGCCCTTTTTCTTTGCGTATGGGATTTGCCTCTTGCGTTAGTTTTACCCGGGTATAAATAGCTGGTGATGAAAACGCGCCCGACAGGACCATATCAATGACCCAGCCCCCCCTGCGTCTCGCCCATGAGCAATTCGGGTTGGAGGGCGCCCCGGTGATCCTTCTCATTTCCGGCCTTGCCACCCAGATGATCCGCTGGACGGATCACTTCTGCGCCGGGCTGGCGGCGCGGGGCTACCGCGTGATCCGCTTTGACAATCGTGATGCGGGGCTGTCCCCGCATCTGGACGGCGCGCCAGCCCCGCCTCTTGACGCGCTGATCGAAGAGCTCCGGCAGGGACGTATTCCAAAGCTTCCCTATGCGCTGCCTGATATGGCTGCGGATGTCGTGGCGCTGATGGAGGAGCTGGGGATCGCAAAAGCCCATGTCGTCGGCCGCTCCATGGGCGGCATGATCGCCCAGATCATGGCCTGTCGCTATCCGGACCGCATCCTCACCCTGACCTCCATCATGTCGGGCACCGGCAATCCGCATCTGCCGGGACCGGCGCCGGAGGTGATGGCGCTGATGGCCGGGCCGCGCCCCGACCCGGCGACGGATCCGGAGGACTATATGGAGCGCTCCCTCGCCTTTGCCCGGCGGATCGCGGGGCAGGGGGCGCCGTTCGACGCGGTTGAACAGCGCGGGTTTATCGCGGAAGAGCGGCGCCGTGCCCATGATCCCGCAGGGGGCGCGCGCCAACTGGCGGCCATGGCCACCGCGGGTGACCGTCGGGTGGCGCTGGCGGCGCTAAGCCTGCCCGCGCTGGTCATCCATGGCACGGACGATCCGCTGATCCTGCCGGTTCACGGGCAGGACACGGCAGAGGTGATTCCGGGCGCGGAGCTGCTGATGATCGACGGGATGGGGCATGACATCCCCGCCGCTTTTGCGACTGCGATCATCGACGCGATCGACCGCATGACCCGTAGGGCGATGCGGTCGATCTGACGGTCGGGTCCCGGCGCGGGGCCGGTGGCCGGCGGGGTCCCGGACTGTTATTCAGACAGGCCGATCTGCTTGTAGAAGGCGGCATTGTCCCAGAAGAGGTACTCTTCATCCATGACGCCCTCTTCGGTCCAGTGGCCCACGGTCGCCATGGTCAGCTTGTAGGACATGCCGGTGGGCTGGATGAACTGGCCATCGCCGATCGGCATCGGTTCGGAGAAGGTACCTTCGATCACGCCGACAACGCCGGTCCATTCACCCTGACCGATGCGGATCGGGTGGGTTTCGATCCGGGTGTCCGGCGCGAAGACGAAGAAGTTCTTCAGATCATTGATATGGACGTCGATGCCGGTGGTGGTGCGCCCGTCGGGCCAGTGCACGAGGATATCCTCGGCATGGCTCTCATGCAGGCGGTCCCACTGCTGGCCGGAGAAGACCTCGAAATCGAGCGTGTCGAAGGTTTCGAGGTTCTTCTCGATCCGGGCCTGGTCGGCCTGCAGCTTGGCGAGCTCTGCCATGGCGGCCGTGGCGGCGGCATTGTCATCGGCCGTAGCGGCGGAAGAGAGGGCGGCAATGGCCGCCGTGGTCAGGAAAAAGCGTTTCATGTCAGGGTCCTATGTTTGGGTCACAGCATCTCTGTGATGCGATAAGCCAAAGGTAGGCTGTGTCGTTTATCCTGAAAATGTTGATATCGGCGTAATTATATCGCCAATTTGTTCGCAATTTCCGACAGGCCCGGTGATCATCCGGCCCGGTCCTGATCTGCCCTGTTTTGCGCCGACATGTGCCGTTCGATGGCGTCAAGCCGCCGCATGACCTCGTCCCTGTAATCGGCCGTGGCGGCGTTGCTCTCCTCGGCATGGGCCTCCTGCATGGAATTGACGATCAGGCCGACGATCAGGTTCACCACGGCAAAGGTGGTCACAAGGATGAAGGGGACAAAGAAGGTCCAGGCATAGGGATGCACCTCCATCACCGGCCGGACAATTCCCATCGACCAGCTTTCCAGCGTCATGATCTGAAACAGCGTATAGGCCGAGTCGAGGATGGTCCCGAACCAGTCCGGAAAGGCATCACCGAAGAGCTTCGTGGCCATCACGGCGGCGATATAGAAGATCAGTGCCATCAGCAGAAAAACGGAGGCCATGCCGGGCAGGGCGCTGACAAACCCCTCCACCACGCGGCGCAGCGTCGGCGCGACCGAAACGATGCGGAACAGCCGCAGGATTCGCATCGCCCGCAGCACCGATAGCCCCTGCGCCGCCGGGATGAGGGCGACGCCGACGATGACAAAGTCAAAGATGTTCCAGCCATTCCGGAAGAATGCAGGCCCGCGGGCATAGATCTTGGCCGCGATCTCTATGGTGAAGATGGCCAGGCAGATACGGTCCAGCAGGACAATCAGCCCGCCGGCCTGCGCCATGGCGGTATCGGAGGTCTCAACCCCCAGCACCACGGCGTTGAACAGGATGACACCGGTGATGAAATTGCGGGTTGCGGCACGGTCGAGAACGTCGTTGAGGCGCTGTCGGAAGGTCATCTGCACTCTTTGGTCTGCGGTGTTCGGCCCGGCGATTCACCTGGTTACAGCTCATGTATGGCCGCACGGGTCCCTGGACAACGGGCTGAATGAGATCAGGCCGGAAACGCGGCACGCCCTCGCAGGTTTGTGCAAGGGCGTGCCGTCCAGTGTCGATTGTTTGGGCAACGTCGGGGCGGAACTTGTCTGTTCGCCCCGCTCAGGCTCAGCGCAGGCCGAGGAAACCCAGAATGAAGAGTACGATGACGATCAGGCCAACGAGGTAGATAATCCGGTTCATTTTCTGTCCTTCGTGAAATCAATCTTGGTTGTTAACGGCTCCGGACGCGAAAAGTTGCGAAATTTTATCCGGACGTCAGCCCGCCACGGCGGCGGAGGCTGCGGTCGCAGGGATAAAGGTGGCCGTGGCCGGGGATCGGTGATAGGCGCGGACCACGCAACCGACATGACAGCACAGGGATCATCCCATGACCGGCCTCACCCCCGAAGGCACCAGACTCGTATCCGAGATCGCCGCGCGCCATGGCGTCTCTGCTGGCGCGGTCGAAACGCTGCTGGCCGCGCTGGTGGTCGGCAATGGCACGCAGGCGCAGTTCAACCACCCCGATCTGGGCGGTATGGGGCAGTGGTCGCAGGGCGGCATGATCATGGTCGGCGACATGTTCAACAACGGGCTGAAGGCAAAGGTCGACGCGCTCTGTTCCGAACTGTCGCAGGTTCTGGCCTCCCATCGGGCCGTTGCGCCCGCGCGCCAAAGCCAGAGCCAGTCCGACGGCGTGAGCCTCTTTGTCTCCGGCATGGGCACGGGCAGCAGCTGGCCTGCGGAACTGGGACAGCCGTCTTCCGCCGGGTCCCAGAACAATATGCGCTATGCGGTCTTTCCCCAGACGCGGCGGCTGGCCATTGATCTGGGCGGGCAGGTAGAGGTCTTTGACACCGGCGACCACCAGATCGGCGGCGTCTCTCAGCAGCAGAGCGGCGACCAGTCCCTGACCTTCACCAGCCAGCTGGGCCTTGTCCGGCTGGCCGACCTGCCGCGCGTCTCGCTCGACGGCACACCGGGGCCGGAGCCGCGGGAGGTGGAAGAGGCACCGGTGGAGGTGGCTCCGCCCGCACCGGCTGAGCCTGCACCGGCGGTCACGGAGCCGGAACCTGCCGCAGCCCCCACCCCGTCATCGCAAGGGCCCGCCCAATCCGCCGACGAGATCATCGGCCTGATCCGCAAGCTGGCCGATCTGCGTGACGGCGGCATCCTGTCCGATGCCGAATTCGAGGCGAAAAAGCAGGAGCTTCTGGCGCGGCTCTGATCCCCGCCGGGATCAGAATTCCATCGGGATGGTGATCGGCCCGTCGTTCACCAGCGCGACCTTCATATCCGCCGCGAACCGCCCCGTCTCCACCGGCACGCCCTGCGCCGACAGCGCCTTGGCGAAATGTTCATAGAGGCGACGGCCATCTTCCGGCCCGGCGGCGGTCGAAAATCCCGGCCGGTTGCCCGACCGCGTATCGGCCGACAGCGTGAATTGCGACACCACCAGCGCCGCGCCGCCCACATCCAGCACCGACAGGTTCATCTTGCCCTGATCGTCGGTGAAAATCCGGCATTTGGCGACCTTGGCGGCCAGCGTCTCTGCATTGGCCTCCGTATCGCCTTTCATGGCGCAGACGAGGATCATCAGCCCGCGTCCGCAGCGCCCGATGACCTCTCCCTCGACGGTGACCGAGGCCTCTGTCACCCGTTGCAGCACCGCCCGCATCAGCCGCGCACCTGCAGGATTTCGTCCAGCCCGGCGCGTTCGGTCCGGAAGGCATTCGCCGGATGATCCGCATCCTCATAGCCGAAGCTGATCGCGCAGAGGATCAGCCGGTCCGCCGGAATGTCAAAGAACCGCCGGACAGCGGGCGACTGGAAGGCCACCGCCGCCTGCGGCACCGTCGCCACGCCGAGCGCCTGCGCGGCCAGACAGAAGGCCATCATGAAGCCGCCGGTATCCAGCGCGCCATAGGCGCCAAGCTCCCGTCCCGACGTCACAATCGCCGTATGCGGCGCGCCGAACAGCCGGAAGTTTTCCAGCGCCTGTCGGGCAGACCCCTCCCTGTCGCCCTTCTTCACGCCCACGGCCTCGTAAAGCTGCCAGCCGCAGGTGCGCCGCCGGTCGCGATGCGCGCCGGTGTAATCCTCGGGGCCGGGCAGATCGGGCGCCTCTTCTTCGGTCATGGCGGCGCTCAGCAGGGCGGTGCGAAACCGCTCCGTCTCCTCTCCGCGCGTGACGATCACCTGCCAGGGCTGGGCATTGCACCACGACGGCGCCCGACCGGCGGCGGTGACGATCCGGTCGACCACCTCCGGCGCGACGGGCCGGTCAAGGAAGGCGCGGCAGGAATGGCGGGCCGTCAGCAGCCGCTCCAGCATCTCGATATCCGTCAAAAGGAGCCCCCGTTCTGCGCATAGAGGAAGCCCACCACCCCGGCCACGATCAGCGCCGCACCCACGGCCAGCGCGATCTTCCAGGCCGACCAGGGCCGTTCGCCCTGCACCCGGCCCGTCCGCCCGTTGACGACAAAACGGTAGGTCTTGCCCCGGAACTTGTAGGCCGCCATCCAGACCGGCAGCAGCACATGTTTGAACGTGACGGCAGAGACCTGCGTTTCGATCCCGTGGATCCGCTGCCGGTCGCCGCCGATGTCGAAACGCACGTCGCGCTCGATCGTGCGGTCCATGATCTGGCGGGCCTCGGTATAGCCTTCCTCCAGCTCTACCTGATAGGCCTCCGCCCGGAATCCCGCCAGGAATTCAGGGGCATAGGGCTTCATCTCCGACAGGTCCCAGGGCTGCAGCCCGTCGGTATATTTCTTCGGCAGCGACCGTGAGGCCAGCACGAGGATATCGTCGAAGAACCGCTGCACCCGGCCCGACACCGGCGTCCAGCGCACCTTCTGGACCTGCACCTGCGTCGGCTTGCCGTCGCGCATTACCGTTTCGGTCACGTAATAGACCGTGCCGCGCGACCCGGAATAGCGGCTTTTGGTATCGGCGTCGTAGGTCCAGTAGGGGACATAGATCCCGTCCATCTTGCGCCCCTTGCGGGCATAGTCCTTCAGGCCATTTGGAGCAAACCACAGCGCGCCCAGCCAGTCCGCCATCGCATCATGCGCCTGCTTTTCGGTCAGCGAAAACGGCAGCACGCCCTTGGGTTTGATATGACGATGCGTGCCGGTGCCGGTGACCACGGGCGTGGCGCAAAACGGGCATTCCTTGGCATGGGTGTCGGTGTCGAATTCAACCTGCGCACCGCAGTTGGGGCACTGGGAGACGCGCGTCTCCTCGATCTCCGCCTCCGGCAGGCGCGCCTCTATGGCGGCGCGGAAGTCGAGCTCCTTTATTGCGCCGGACCAGGGGCCGTCGGTCTGAGTCAGCGGTTCGGAATTGCCGCAATGGTCGCACAGCAGCATGCCCGCTACAGGATCGAACCGGTAATCGGCGCCGCAGTTGGGGCAGGGAAAACGGTGGTCTGTTTCGGCCATGGGACCCTCCGGCAGCGTGTCAGCCAAGTGATAGCACCGGGTCCCGGGATTGCCACCCCGGGCCAGCCACGAAATCGCCGCACCTGTTCACGAGATATAAAGATTCGGGGCGCATCCTGTCTGGAAACCGGACGTGAGGCTGGTGACATATGGACAAGGTACAACTCAGAACAGACATAGATTCAGCGATCCTGGCGCATCGCGCCTATCTGCAGCGCATCCGCTCTGCCGCCATCGCGACGGATCAGGGGCAGGCCGTCACGGCCGGGACGGCTGGACCGCGCCTCAGCTTTGGCGGTGCCGTCACCCCAATTGCGGAAGGCGGCGCGGTCGATCTTTACCTTCCCCGGGTGCAGCGCCTCAACAGCGCCGTCCGGCAGGAGGCGGGCCGCGTCTCCCAGCAGATTGCGCGGCGCTCCGGGGGGGAGGCGCCGCAATCCGTCGATATCGCTGCCTTCTACGCCCGTAGCGGGGAATTGCTGCGTCTGCTCATGCAGTGGAAAGGCTCGCTCGGCTAGCGTTCAGTCCCGCACAGGATGATCGAAACTGACAATCTGCGCCACCTGCCGCTGGGCCGCACTGGTGTAGCGGATCATATGGCAAAAGAGCAGCGCCTGACCCGGGGCCGTCCAGACCCGGCCGGAGACGGCAGCGGATTTGCCATGGGTCACGACCTGTTCGATCCGGATCCGCAGGGGCGGCGTGACCGCCTCCGCCGTGGAGGCGACGGCCTCCACCCCGCTGAGGGATGTTCCGGACCGGTCCCAGATCACCCCATCGGACAGCGCCTCCCGCAGCAGGGGCTGTGCGCCGGACAGGGCCAGCCCCAGCTCTTCAGCCGCCGCATTTTTCGGAGAGTTGGCGCAATCGGCGGACCGGATCACCTCCGGCCCGGCCATGTCAGGCACCCGGCGGGGGCGGCGGGGGCGGCGGCATGACGGTAAAGAGCTGAGCCAGCTCCGTCACATCCTCCGCCCGCATCCAGCCGTTCTGACCGGCGGTCCAGACCAGCGTGTCGCGGGTCAGCCCGCCTTCGGTCACCATCCGGCCCAGCCGCGCCTTGGAGAACGGGCCCTGCGTCGCGCCATTCTCGGCAATATGCCAGACATGTTCGACGGGCGGTGGCGGCGGCGCCATCGGGGCGGGCGCCGGGGCAGGGGCGGCTGCGGGCCGCGCGCCCCAGGGGCCCGATTGCGCCATCTGGTTGGCCATCGCCATGCCCATCCCCATGCCGAGCCCGGCGCCCATGCCGCCATCGCCGCCGGGGTTTGAGGCCGCCTTGGTCATCGCCTCCGCCGCCGCATATTGGGTGAATTTGTTCAGATCGCCGACAATCCCCATGGAGGTCCGCTTGTCCAGCACCTCCTCCACCGCCGGGGGCAGCGAGATATTCTCGATATAAAGCTCCGGGATGGACAGCCCGTATTCCGCGATCGTGCCGGAGATTTCCTGGGCGACCAGCTTGCCGAAATCGGCGGTATTCGCGGCCATGTCGAGCACGGGGATGCCCGATCCGGCAATCACCCGCGAAAATTCCTGCACGATGATATTGCGGATCTGGAAGCTGATCTCGTCCATGGTAAATTCACCGTCCGTGCCCACGATCTCCGTCAGGAAACGGCCTGGATCGGTGACGCGGATCGAATAGGTGCCAAAGGCCCGGATGCGCACCGGCCCGAATTCCGGATCGCGGGCGATGATCGGGTTCTTGGTGCCCCATTTCAAATCGGTGAAACGGTTGGTCGAGACGAAATAGATCTCGGACTTGAACGGCGACTTGAACCCGTGGTCCCAGTGCTGAAGCGTCGTCATGATCGGCATGTTGTTCGTCTCGAGCATGTAGAGCCCGGGCGTGAACACATCCGCCAGCTGCCCTTCATGGACAAACACCGCCGACTGGCCTTCGCGGACAGTCAGTTTGGCGCCGTATTTGATCTCATGGCCCTCGCGTTCGAACCGCCAGACCATGGTGTCGCGGGTGTCGTCCGTCCAGTGGATGACGTCGATGAACTGACCGCTCAGGAAATCCAGAATGCCCATAGCGTTTCTCCTTCTCTCAACTCGATCCGCCCATCAGCTCATCGGCGATTTGCACGACGATGGGATGCGCCTCTTCCAGCGTCATGCCGGGTCGGAAGCGGGGATCATACAACATGTTCAACAGTTTCTCGTCATGGCTGGTCAGCAAGGCGAATTCATCGTCATCGTTAAAGATGGACGGCCGCGCATAGGGGCTGTCATTGGCCAGCCCCAGACCCTGAGCCATTTCCTCGTGATAGCAGCTGCGCCGGATCAGGTCGGGATGTTCGGCCCGGACAAAGGCAATGGCCGTGGAATAGGCCGCATCGTTCTCGGTCCCGGAAAAGGCGACGACGAGGCAATGGATGGCGCGCGGCAGACGTTCGAAAATGCCCATCGAACTGGCAGAGATCGTGGGGACGATCTGGCGAATGCGACGCAGCGCCTGTTCCCGGTCGTCCTCTCCCATCACCAGGACATGAAAATTCGGGTTGGACGGCGCAAATGTGATCGAATGCCCGGTCAGGCGCCCCAGCCGCGCCGTATAGCTGCTGACCGTGGCGCGGTCCTTGGTCCGGATTGCGTTCGGAACCGACTCCCCAAACTCAACCCCGACACGCACCGGGCCCGGCCAGCGCCGCAGAAAACTGGGGGCGCCGTTTCCCGCCCGCAGCCCGGCGCCGCGGGCATATTCATCGAAAAACGCAATCGCTTCAAAGTTCTGCGCAAGTTGCCGCGCCGTGTAGGGCGTATCCGCGCCACCGCCATCCGTCCGCAACAGCCCCTGCGTCAGCAGGTCCTGCTCAAAGGCGGCGTAATATTGGCGCAGGCTCTCGCTGGCGGCAGAGGGGCCGCTGACGACCGGAACCTCCGCAGGCTGCGTCAGCGTGTCCGGGCGGGCATGCGGTTTGAGCGAGACAGGGGTGGCGGTTTCGCATCCCGCCACCAGCAATGCGACAGTGCAAACCACCGCAATCCGCGGAAAATTCCGGAATTTCCGCATGCCGCCCATAGCCCTGTCAGCTCGCCGGAACCGAGGTCGCCATATTGTCGCCGGACCCGGTCGTGCGCGCCTTGGCCGAGGCCAGCGTATCGCGCAGATCCGCCTCCATCTTCTTGAGGTCTTCCTCTGCCGCGGCGCGCTTGCGTTTGCCCTCATCGGCAATCTGCAGGCTTTCCTCGATCGTGCCGATCAGGTCGGCATTGGCCTGTTTCACGGCCTCGATATCGAAGACGCCGCGCTCCATCTCCTCGCGGATGATCTTGTTGCTGTCGCGCAGGTTCTTGGCATTGGCGGTCAGCAGCTCGTTGGTCAGATCATTGGCCTCCCGCACGGCGCTTGCCGCCTCGGCCGAGCGCTGGATGGTCACGGCCTGTGCCAGCTGCGTCTCCCACAGCGGCACGGTGTTCACGAGGGTGGAGTTGATCTTGGTGACCAGCGACTTGTCATTTTCCTGCACCAGCCGGATGGAGGGCAGGGACTGCATCGTCACCTGCCGCGTCAGCTTCAGGTCATGCACCCGGCGTTCCAGATCGTCGCGCGCGGCACGCAGGTCGCGCAGCTCCTGCGCCTTCATCACCTGTTCGTTTTCGGGGACGGCATTCACCTCCGCCTCCTTGGCCGGAATGTCGGTCTCGTCCAGCCGCTTCAGCTTTTCCTCGCCCGCAGCGATATAAAGCGCCAGCTCGTCATAGAAGGTCAGCGTCTTTTCATAGAGCAGGTCGAGCGACTTGATATCCTTGAGCAGCGTATGCTCGTGCTTCAGCAGGTCCTCGGTCACGTGGTCGATCTGGTCCTGAACCTGTTCGAACCGTGCTGTGAACTTGGCGAAGGGGGCGGCGCGGCCCAGCAGTTTCTCCCAGAAAGAGCGTTCGCGGCGCACGTCCAGCTCTGACACGGAAAACCCGCGGATCGTGGTGACGATATTGCGCAGGCTGTCGCCCGCGGGGCCCACATCCTTGTTGCGCACGTCCTGCAGCATGGCCTGGCTGATTTCCTGTAGCTCCGCCTGGGCTCCGGAACCGAAGCGCACGATCGACCCGGTATCGCCCATGTCGAGCTCCATCAGCCGCTTCTCGATCTCAGCCGAGGTCGGTGCATCGGCATCGGCCAGCGGCACCAGCGCATCGGCCGGTTTCGGCTCCGGCAGGACGGCGGCGGTGACGGCCTCGACCTCCTTGAGGGTTTCTTCCGCCTTGGCACGAATATTCTGGGACATCTGAATTCTCCGATACGATTGGCCGGACCCCGGCCTAAGTCAAACTACTCCGGGCGGATGCCCTCGCGCTGCAGCCTCTCGCGCAGCACCTCGATTTCCACGGTCATGTCACCGGCGTCGTTGGACAATAGTTTTTCTGTCCGGGCCGCGAAATTCTGCTCAAGGTCGGTCAGCAGCGCCTCGTAATCGGCGCGCGCCTTGGCGTCGCGGCTGCGTGCATAGACATCGGCAAACTTCACCGTCGCATCGCGCGCGCCCTGCAGGTAGATGCCCAGATATTTCCGCGCCGCTGTCAGGTCACGCGGGTCATTTTCCACCGACCGGAACAGGTTCCGCGCCACCGACTGGAACTGGATCACGCGGGCCTCCAGCTGACGGTCCTGCGCCCGTTTGATCGCATCAAACATGGCCTGCAGATGGCCCTCTGCCGTTTCGACCGCACGGGCGACGCGGTCGGTCTGATGTTCATCGACGCCTTCCATCCCTTTGTTTTTCAAGGGGTCGAGCCCGAAGGCCATGGAATGCAGCGCTCCGCCCAACACGGCAAAGATCACCGCCTCCACCACGCCATGCCCGGCAAATCCGACAGCTCCCAGCCCGAGGCCGGTGAACACGGAGGCGAGGATCTTGCGCGGCAGGGCCGGCCGGCGGGCGACCTTGCGCGCGGCATAGGCTTCCTCTGCCTTGATGCCCTCGCGAGTCATCCAGGCGGCAAGGATCAGGATGCCGAACCCAACCAGATAACTGGCCATCAGCACGGGAGAGGAGACAAACGCCTTCCAGATCAGGGGAAAGGGCGCAAGGAACAGAAGATTGACCCGCCCCCCGGCCCGCGTGCGCGTGGCGCCGCTGAACTGGCCGGTGCGCGGGGGCTGACCGCTGTCGGGTTTGGAGGATCCCTGAGGGCTGAATTCGCCGCCGAACCGCTGCGCCATCACACGCCCGCCGCTGTCAGCGTGACGTAGAGCATCAAGGCGACCAGCAGGAAAAATGCCAGCCTTTGCAATCCGCTTCCGGTCATACGGCCCCCCTGTTCTGGCGTATCCGGTCGATATGGGCCCGATCAATTTGGTTCACAAGCCCGGTCGCGAGTAGGACTAGCACCATTGCTGCGGGCTGCCTAGCCTCGGACGCCCACAAGCGTCTGATTGTCAGTCCTTCTTTGGGCGGCGGCGGGTCAGCTTGGGTTTCGCGCCGGTCTCCCACGGGGCCTCGGTTGTTTTGTCCGTCCGGGGCTTGCCACCCTTGCCAGGCGCGCCGCCGGGCTTGCCGCCCGCTTTTGCGCCCGGCTTGCCCGGCCCGGCCTTGCCTGCGCCGGGTCTAGCCAGACCGGGTTTCCCCGGCCCCGGCTTGCCCATTCCCTGCTTGCCCGGCCCGCGCCGGTCCTCCCGCCCCGCCCGCACCGGGCGCGGCTTGGCGGGGGCATCTTCGGCCTCCAGC
This sequence comes from Pseudooceanicola profundi, assembly GCF_050897955.1. Lineage (NCBI taxonomy): Bacteria > Pseudomonadati > Pseudomonadota > Alphaproteobacteria > Rhodobacterales > Paracoccaceae > Pseudooceanicola > Pseudooceanicola profundi. The sequence continues at coordinate 2,930,263 of NZ_JBPAXZ010000001.1, forward strand.
CCCAGCTGGTCGCGCAGCACGCGGCGGCGCACCTCCTCCACCGCGCCGGGGGCCAGCGGGCCCAGCTGGAACGGCCCGTAGGAGATGCGGATCAGCCGGTTGACGCTCAGCCCGATATTCTCCATCGCGCGGCGGATTTCTCGGTTCTTGCCCTCGCGCAGACCCACGGTCAGCCAGGCGTTGGAACCCTGCTGGCGGTCCAGAACCACCTGCATCGGCTGAAATTCCTCCCGGTCAACGACGATCCCCTCGCGCAAAGGCTCCAGCATCGCATCGGTCGGATTGCCCTTCACCCGCACCCGGTAGCGCCGCAGCCAGCCGGTGGAGGGCAGCTCCAGCTTGCGCTTGAGCCCGCCGTCATTGGTCAGAAGCAGCAGCCCCTCGGAATTGAGGTCAAGCCGCCCCACAGACATGACCCGCGGCATATCCGCCGGCAGGTCGTCAAAAATCGTCGGCCGCCCCTGTTCGTCGCGTGCCGTCGTCACCAGCCCCGCGGGCTTGTGATAAAGCCAGAGCCGCGCCGGTTCCGGCCCGCCGATGGGGCGCCCGTCGACCTCGATCTTGGCCTTGGGCGTCACGTTCAGCGCCGGGCTTTCGATCACCTTGCCGTCGACCTTCACCCGGCCCTCCGCGATCATGCGTTCGGCATCGCGGCGCGACGCCACGCCGGCACGCGCCAGAACCTTGGCGATACGGTCGCCCGGTGGCGTTTTGGATTTGGGTTTTTCGGGGCTCTCGGTCATATCCGGGGAGTAACCTGTTTCGCAGCCTTGCGGAAGCGCAGATCCTGCGGCACCAAGGGCCATGTTCATCAGCTATATGGAAGAGGCGCTGGCAGAGGCGCGCGCGGCGGCAGAGCGGGGCGAGGTCCCCGTGGGCGCCGTTCTGGTCGGGCCCGATGGCAAGGTCGTCGCCCGCGCCGGCAACCGCACGCGGGAATATTCCGACCCTTCCGCCCATGCCGAAATGCTGGTGATCCGCGCCGCCTGCGCCCTGGCGGGGTCAGAGCGGCTGCCGGGACATACGATCTATGTCACGCTGGAGCCTTGCGCCATGTGCGCCGCCGTCATCGCCGCCGCCCGGATCGACAAGGTCTACTATGGTGCCTCCGACCCGAAATCCGGCGGGGTGGCACATGGGGCGCGGGTCTTTTCCCATCCCCAGTGCCACCACGTGCCAGAGGTCTACGACCGGATCGGAGAGCAGGAGGCGGAGGCGCTGCTGAAGCAGTTCTTCCGCGACCGCCGCACCCCCTGAGCCTCAGGTCCCCCCCTAATTCCCAAGGATCCCCGGCAGCCGCAGCCCGTGGTCCTTGGCGCAGGCGATGGCTTCCTCATAGCCCGCATCGGCATGCCGCCAGACGCCGGAGGCCGGATCGTTCCAGAGCACCCGTTCCAGCCGCCGCGCCGCATCCTCCGTACCATCCGCCACGATCACCATGCCCGCATGCTGCGAGAACCCCATGCCGACCCCGCCGCCATGGTGCAGCGACACCCAGGTCGCGCCGCTCGCCGTGTTGATCAGGGCGTTCAGCAGCGGCCAGTCTGACACGGCGTCGGATCCGTCCTTCATCGCCTCCGTCTCCCGGTTGGGGGAGGCGACGGAGCCGGAATCGAGGTGATCCCGCCCGATCACGATGGGCGCCTTCAGCTCTCCGCTCGCGACCATCTCGTTGAACTTGAGGCCCGCCCGGTGCCGGTCGCCCAGACCGATCCAGCAGATCCGCGCCGGAAGCCCCTGAAAACTGATCCGCTCCCGCGCCATGTCGAGCCAGGTGTGCAGATGGGCATTGTCGGGGAAAAGCTCCTTCATCGCCTGATCGGTCTTGTAGATATCCTCCGGATCGCCGGACAGGGCACACCAGCGGAACGGGCCCACGCCCTTGCAGAAGAGCGGCCGGATATAGGCGGGCACGAAACCGGGGAAGGCAAAGGCGTTCTCCAGCCCCTCTTCCTTGGCCACCTGCCGGATATTGTTGCCGTAATCCAGCGTCGGCACACCGTCGTTCCAGAAATCGACCATCGCCTTGACGTGCACCTTCATCGACGCCCGCGCGGCCTTTTCCACGGCTTTCGGATCGCTCTCCCGCTTCTCGCGCCACTGCGCCATGGTCCAGCCCTGCGGCAGGTAGCCGTTGACGGGGTCATGGGCGGAGGTCTGGTCGGTCACGATATCGGGCCGGATGCCGCGCGCGTGGATCTCTGCAAAGACATCCGCCGCATTGCCCAAAAGGCCCACGGATTTCGCCTCTCCGGCGGCGGTCCAGCGGCGGATCATCTCCATCGCCTCGTCCAGAGTTTCCGCCTTTTCATCGAGGTAGCGGGTGCGCAAGCGGAAATCGATGCTGTCGGGGTTGCACTCCACCGCCAGACAGCAGGCCCCGGCAAAGACGGCGGCCAGCGGCTGTGCGCCGCCCATGCCACCCAGACCCCCGGTCAGGATCCATTTGCCGGTCAGGTCGCCGCCGTAATGCTGGCGCCCGGCCTCCGCGAAGGTCTCGTAAGTGCCCTGAACGATGCCCTGCGTGCCGATGTAGATCCAGGACCCGGCGGTCATCTGGCCATACATCATCAGGCCCTTCTTATCGAGCTCGCTGAAATGGTCCCAGGTGGCCCAATGCGGCACGATATTGGAATTGGCGATCAGCACGCGGGGCGCATCTTTGTGGGTGCGCACGATGGCGACGGGCTTGCCAGACTGCACGATCAGCGTCTCATCCGCCTCCAGATCCTTCAGCCCCGCGACGATGCGGTCGAAATCGTTCCAGGTCCGGGCGGCGCGCCCGATGCCGCCGTAGACGACCAGCTCATGCGGGTTTTCGGCCACGTCGGGATGCAGGTTGTTCATCAGCATCCGCATCGGCGCCTCGGTCAGCCAGCTTTTGGCGGTGATCTCCGTCCCGGTGGGCGGATAGACGTCACGGGTGTTCTTGCGCGGGTCGCTCATGCGGGCCTCCAGCGGATCAGGGTGTCGAGGATGGTTTTCAGATGCGGGCGCAGGGCTTCGGCGCGGTCCGGCGCATAGTCCCAGGGCGGGCTTTCGTGCATGTAGGTCGACTGGGCCAGCTCCATCTGGATCGCATGCAGCCCGTCCGTGGGCCGCCCATAATGGCGCGTCGTCCAGCCGCCCTTGAATCTTCCGTTGAGGGTCGATGTGAAACCCTCTGCATTTGCACAGATATCCTGAACGGCGGATTCGATCTCAGGGGCGCAGGTCTGGCCCATATTCGTGCCGATATTGAAATCAGGCAGGGTGCCGTCAAAGAGGAAGGGGATCACCGAGCGGATCGAATGGCAGTCATAAAGCACCGCATAGCCATGGATCGCCTTGACCCGCGCCAGCTCGGCCTCCAGCGCCGCATGATAAGGCGCGTGATAGGCAAGGCGACGGCGTTCGATTTCCTTCTCGTCCGGCTCATGCCCATCCATGTACAGCGGCCGCCCGTCGAAATCCGTCAGAGGGCAGAGCCCGGTGGTGTTCTGCCCGGGATAGAGGCTCGCGCCGGAGGGGTCGCGGTTCACGTCGATGGCGTAGCGGTGGATGCGGGTGCGGACGGTTGTGACGCCCTTCGCCAGCCCCGCGTAAAGCTCGTGGATATGCCAGTCCGTATCGGCAATCGCCCGGCCGGTGTCGTTTAGCCCGGCCGCCACATCCTCCGGCAGTTCGGTCCCGGTATGGGGCAGGCCCAGCACCAGCGGGCTCTCCCCGCGCGTGATCTCCAGAAAACTCACGCGCCCAGCTCCAGCCCCGCGGCCACGGCCAGCCGGTCGTCGCGCACCAGCCCCGCCGCCACCTCGATATCCGGCGCGAGGTAGCGGTCCTCCTTCAGCCCCGGCACCACGCCCCGGATCGCCGCCATGACCTGTTGCAACGGCTGCGCGGTGACCAGCGGCGCGCGGGCCTCGATCCCCTGCGCGGCGCAAAGTGCCTCCACCCCGAGGATCACCGACAGGTTCTCCACCATCCGCTTCAGCCGCCGCGCGCCATGGGCGGCCATCGACACGTGATCCTCCTGATTGGCGGAGGTCGGCGTGCTGTCGGTCGAACAGGGGTTCGCCAGATGTTTGTTTTCGCTCATCAAGGCGGCGGTCGTGACCTCTGCGATCATGAAGCCGGAATTCAGCCCCGGCGCGGGTGTCAGGAATGGCGGCAGGTCGTGGCTGAGGGTCGGGTCGACCATCAGCGCCACGCGCCGCTGCGCAATCGCCCCGATCTCTGCCAGCGCCAGCGCGATCTGGTCGGCGGCAAAGGCCACGGGTTCGGCATGGAAATTCCCGCCGGAAAAGATGCCGTCCTCGGTCACCAGAGGGTTGTCGGTCACGGCATTCGCCTCGATCTCCAGCGTCCGCCCGGCGAACCGCAGCAGGTCCAGCGCCGCACCCACCACCTGTGGCTGGCAGCGGATGCAATAGGGGTCCTGCACGCGGGTATCGCCCTCCCGATGGCTTTCGCGGATCGCGCTGCCCTCCATCAGCGCCGACATGGCAGAGGCCACGTCGATCTGACCAGCATGGCCGCGCAGCGTATGGATCGCGGGCTGCAGGGGCTGGGTCGAGCCCATGATCGCATCCGTCGAGAGGCAGGAGGTCACGACGGAGGCGCGCATCATCCGAATCGCCCCGAAGAACCCGGCCAGCGCACAGGCGGTGGAGAACTGGGTGCCATTGATCAGCGCCAGCCCTTCCTTGGGGCCCAGAACGACGGGCGAGAGCCCGGCCTGCGCCAGCGCCTCCCCGCCCGACATGCGCACACCGCCGTAGAGCGCCTCCCCCGAGCCGATCATCACCGCCGCCAGATGCGCCAGCGGGGCGAGGTCGCCCGAGGCGCCGACGGAGCCCTGCGAGGGGATCACCGGCACCACGCCCGCCGTCAGCATCGCCTCGATCTGCGCGCAGATCTCCCACCTGACGCCCGAGGCGCCGCGCCCCAGCGACAGCAGTTTCAGCGCCATCATCAGGCGCACCGTCGCGGCCTCCAGCGGGTCGCCCACGCCGCAGCAATGCGACAGGATCAGGTTGCGCTGGAGCGTTTCGGTGTCGTCGGGCGCGATCCGTACCGACGCCAGCTTGCCGAAGCCCGTATTCACCCCGTAGACCGGCACGTTGCCCTGCGCGACACCCCGCACGATCGCCGCCGCCGCATCGACCGCTGCCCGCGCCGAAGGGTCCAAAGTCACAGCGCCACTCTGCCGCCAGAGCGTTTCCAGAACCGAAAGCCCGGTCGCGCCGGGGGTAAGAACAAGGCTCATGCCATGCCTCCGAAATACCGCCGGTAGAGCGGGTTGATGCCAATGCCGTAGGACAGCTCCGCCGGGTCGGCGATGTCCCAGACGGCGAGGTCCGCGCGGGCGCCCTCCGCGATCACGCCGCTGTCGGTCAGACCAAGCGCCCGCGCCGCATGAGTTGTCGTGCCCGCCAGAGCCTCTGCCGGGGTCAGGCCAAAGAGTGTGCAGCCCATGTTCATCGCCAGCAGCAGCGACCCCATGGGCGACGACCCGGGGTTCCAGTCCGTCGCCAGCGCCATCGGCACACCTTCGCTGCGAAAGGCCGCGACAGGCGGCTTCTGCGTCTCGTGCAGCGTGTAGAAGGCGCCGGGCAGCAGGACGGCCATGGTGCCCGACCGCGCCAGCAGGGCCGCATCCGCCGCCGTCGCATATTCCACGTGATCAGCCGAGAGCGCCCCGTAGCGCGCGGCCAGTGCCGTACCGCCAAGATGCGACAGTTGCTCTGCATGCAGCTTCACCGGCAGGCCAAGCGACTTGGCGACGTCAAAGACCCGTTCCATCTGGGCCACGTCAAAGGCGATGCCTTCGCAGAACCCGTCCACCGCATCGACCAGCCCCTCCGCATGGGCGGCCTTGAGCGCCGGGATGCAGATCTCGTCGATATAGCTGTCGGCCGCTGCCCCCTTGGGCACGGCATGGGCGCCGAGGAAGGAGGTCACGATCCGCACCGGCCTGAGCGTCCCGATCCGGCGGGCGACGCGCAGCATCTTCAGTTCTGTCTCAATATCCAGCCCGTAGCCCGACTTGATCTCCACCACCGCGACGCCTTCGGCAATCAGCGCGTCGATCCGGGGCAGGGCGCGGGCCAGCAGCGCCTCGTCGCTGGCCTCCCGCGTCGCCGAAACGGTGGAGACGATGCCACCCCCGGCCCGCGCGACCTCTTCATAACTCGCCCCCTCCAGCCGCATTTCGAATTCCTTGGCGCGGTTGCCGCCGTGGACCAGATGGGTGTGACAGTCGATCAGCGCAGGCGTCACGACACGACCGCCGAGGTCCTCCGCCGGCCCGGTCAGTCCCGCGGGCAAATCCGCCTCCACGCCGACCCACACAATCCTGTCGCCCTCCATCACGATCGCACCGGCGCGGATCAGCCCGTAGCCCGCGCCCTGCATTGTGGCGATGGTCGCATTTTTGAGGATCTGCCGTCCGGTCATGAGATGCCCTTGAAATGAATCGCTCATATCAATAATAAGTACGTACTTAAAATGTCAATCCGGGCAATGTCCCGAAGCTGGAAAAGCCGGGCTTGCCAAGGGTTGCAGGCGATGGCCGCTAGCAAAACGGACAGCTTCAACCGCCCGGAGGCGCCCGCAGGAGAGATGATGGAAGACCAGAGACAGGGCTGGAGAGACGTCAGAGACGTGATCCGCGACTGGGTCCTGACGGGCCGGTATGCGGCCGGCGACAGGCTTCCCCGCGATGTTGATATCGCGGCAGAGCTGAACTGTGCCCGGTCTACGGTGCTGCGCGCCATGCAGGATCTGTCTGACGCCGGGATGGTGGAGCGCCGGCGCAAGGGCGGAACCCGCGTGCGCCCCGACCCCATCGTTCGTGCAACGCTGGATATCCCGATCACCCGGCGCGAGGTCGAGGCGAAGGGCGGGCGCTACGGCTATCAGCTGGTGAAGCGGGAGGTCGTCGCGGCCCCCCGCGCCATCCTCGCCGCAACCAATGTGGCGGACCCGCGGGACATGCTGCATGTCGAGGCGATCCACCTGTCAGATGGCCAGCCCTATATTTTCGAGGACCGCTGGATTTGTCTGGAGACGGCGCCGGAGATCCTCGGCATCGATCTGAGCCGCAAAAGCGCCAATGAATGGCTGGTGCTGAACAAGCCCTATTCGCGGTTTGATGTCCGGCTTTATGCGATCATGGCGGATGCCGGCATGGCGGATCTGATGGCCGTGGCGGAGGGCGCGGCCCTGCTGGTCATCGAACGGACCACCTGGATTGACGAGGCCCCCATCACCACGGTGCGCTCGGTGACCCGGCCGGGCTACCAGCTGGCCACGCAGAGCTGACAGGGCAGGGCGCTGTCCATGTGGGGTCACAAAAATTTCCAGGGTCCTCTGGTCATGTCACCCGCCCGGCGGCACGCCGGGCAGCGGCCGACCGCCCCCACTGGGCGGCCGCTTCGCGTCCACCCGCGGCCGACCGCTGCCCTTTGCGGCGACCTCGATCTACGGCTTGCAAATCATTCGACGTTGCTTTGGCCACTTTCCCAAGTGGCTTAAAACCAACAGGAATAAAAGAACCGGGACCCTTCGGCCCCGGCTCTGAATTCATGTCGCACGAATGAGGCGGATCAGAACGTCTGGTCGTAATCGCCCACGCCCGGCTCTGTCCGGATCACATCGTCGATCTCCTTGAAGATCGTGCGCAGCTCCGCCTCGGATTCGGAGCTTTCACAGACCACAACAAGGTTCGGCGTATTGGACGAGGCCCGCACCAGACCCCAGGACCCATTGTCCAGGATCACCCGCGCGCCGTTCACGGTGACGACCTCTTTGATCGCACGGCCGGCCAGCGTCTCGCCCGCATCCGCCTTGGCAACCAGTTTCACCACGATACGGTCGAGGATATCGTATTTCTCCGTATCGGAGGCATAGGGCGACATGGTGGGGGTCGACCAGGTCTTGGGCAGGGCCTTGCGCAGATCCGACATCTGTTTGTCGGGGTTGCGGTCCATCAGCTTGCAGATCTCCACGGCGACGCGCATGCCGTCGTCATAGCCACGGCCCACCGGCTCGGCCATGAAGTAATGGCCCGATTTCTCGAACCCGGCCAGCGCGCCCAGCTCATGCACCCGGCGTTTCATGTGGCTGTGGCCGGTCTTCCAGTAATCCGCCTTGACGCCATTGGCCTTCAGTTCCGGATCGGAGGCGAAAAGACCCGTCGATTTCACATCCGCCACAAACGTCGCATTCGGATAAATCTTGGACAGGTCGCGGGCCATGATCACGCCCACCTTGTCGGCGAAAATCTCTTCGCCCTCGTCATCCACCACGCCGCAGCGGTCGCCGTCCCCGTCAAAGCCAAGCGCCAGATCGGCGCCCGAAGCTTTCAGCGTGTCGGACATGTCGTGCAGCATCTCCATCGCTTCCGGGTTGGGATTGTAATTGGGGAAGGTGTAGTCGAGCGTATTGTGGCTTTCGACCACCTCGACCCCGATCCGCTCCAGCAGGGCAGGGCCATAGGCGCCCGCTGTCCCGTTGCCTGTCGCGCAGACGACCTTGAGCTTCCGCGACATCTTAAAATCGCCGACGAGGTCGTCCATATAGGCGTCCCAGACCCCGGGCACGAATTCGTAGCCGCCACCGTCCTTGGGTTCGCCCTTGCCGTTCAGCACGATATCCTTCAGCTCGGCCATTTCGTCCGGGCCATGGGTCAGCGGCATGTTGAAGCCCATCTTGACGCCGGTCCAGCCATTGGGGTTATGCGAGGCCGTGACCATGGCCACGGCACAGCCGCCCAGGTGGAACGAGGAGAAATAGGCCATCGGCGTGATGCAGGGGCCAATGTCGCGCACCTTGATCCCGGCCTGCATGAGGCCCAGCATCAGCGCATTCTTGATCGCCAGCGAATAGTCCCGGTAATCATTGCCCACGGCGATTTCCGGCTTGATGCCGCGTTTGATCATCTGCGTGCCAAGGCCAAGCCCGAGGGCCGTCATCCCCGGCAGGTTGATCTCATCGGGATATTTCCAGCGGGCGTCATATTCGCGGAACCCCGTCGGCTTGATCATCGCATCGCGCAGGAATTCCCAGGTATTCGGCGTCACGTCGGCAATGGGTTTGGTCACTTGAAACTCTTTCTCGTCGTTCAGTTAATTTAGCAAATCAAAGGCGGATCGGGTCGGCCTTGGCCAGCCGGTCAAAGGCCATGAGGGTTTCGACCAGTTTCTCCATGTCTTGTAACGGGATCATGTTGGGCCCGTCAGAGGGCGCGGTATCTGGCGCCTCATGGGTTTCGATGAAAACCGCCGCAATGCCCAAGGAAACGGCACAACGCGCCATAACCGGCGCAAATTCGCGCTGTCCGCCAGAGCTGCCGCCCTGTCCGCCGGGCTGCTGCACCGAATGGGTCGCGTCCATCACCACCGGATAACCGCCCTTGGCCATCTGCGGCAGCGACCGCATATCGGCGACAAGAGTGTTATACCCAAACGACGTGCCGCGTTCGGTCAGCAGGATCCGCTCGTTGCCGGTGCTCTCGATCTTGGCCACCACATTGGGCATGTCCCAGGGCGCAAGGAACTGGCCCTTCTTGACGTTGATCACCGCACCCGTCTCGCCCGCCGCGAGCAGCAGATCGGTCTGACGGCAGAGAAAGGCGGGGATCTGCATCACGTCGCAGACCTCTGCCACGGGGGCGCATTGCGCCTCCGAATGGATGTCGGTCAGCACCGGGCAGCCGATGGATTTCTTCACCCCTTCCAGAACTTTCAGCCCGGCCTCCATGCCAAGGCCCCGCTTGCCCGAAACGGAGGTGCGGTTGGCCTTGTCGTAGCTGGCCTTGAAAATGTACTGGGTGCCCGCCTTGGCGCAGATCTCGGCCATCTGGCCGGCGATCATCTGGGCATGATCCGCGCTTTCAAGCTGGCACGGACCGGCGATCAGCGTCAGGGGCTGGTCATTGCCGACCCCGAGCGCTCCGATTTTTACTGTCTTCATATCAGGTAGAGACCTGTTCCCTGAGAATGGATGCTGTCAGCGAGAGCATCAGATAGATGCCCGCGAAGATCAAGAAAGCCAACACGGTATTCTCGAACGACCGCGGATAGGAAGGATCCTGCGCCGCCACCGGATTGACGGAGGTTGTGAGGTAGCGCACCTGCCGGCTCGCCTCCAGCTCCGTCTGTTTTTCGTTGGTCAGGGCGGATTGCAGGAAAAGATCGGCCGTCACCAGATCGGCCTGCGCCATCTGGATCCGGGCCGCCGTTTCGGCCAGCGACGCCTCGCCGGACGTGGCTTCGGTCATTTTTGCATTGAGATCGGCCAGCAGGGCGGACAGCCGGCGGATATCGCCGCGCGTGCCCTCGACCCGGCTCTGGTTCGGCCGGGCATTGTCCAGCAGCGCCTGGAGCTGGAGCTGTTTTTCCTGAAGCTGCACTTCGTAATTGCTGATCTGCTGACGCAGGGAGGCGATAAAGCCTTCGGGGTCGACAAAATTCTGCTCCTGCAGCCTGACCAGCGCCTCCTGCGCCTCCCGGCGCTCTACCTTCGCGCGTTCCAGGCTTTCACGGGCCGACTGCATGCTGTCTTCGCGCTTGCGCCGCGACAGCTCATCCACCCGTTCCTCGGCATAGTCGATAAGGTGACGGGAGAAGTTCGCGGCCACTTCGGGGTCGGCGGCCGAGACCTCCATCTTGATGACGCCCTCGGTCGGGTCATAGCTGATCTTCACGTATTTCTGGTAAACCGAATAGGCCTGTTCATTGGTCGGTTCATTTTCAAGCCGCTGGATCGGATCGATCCAGTCCTGGCTGAAATGCGCCTTGAACCCCACATCGCTGTCCAGCCGCACCATGGCATCCTTGGATTGCAGATAGCTCTGAACCGCAATGGCATCCTGGTTGGTTGCGAACTGCGTGCCCTGCAGCAACCCGCCCAGACCGGAGCCCCCGGCATTGTCGGCCTGCAGGATCAGGAACTGCGACTTGGTCGAATACATCGGCGTGGCGACCACGTAGAAGTAATACCCCGCGAGGATCGTCGGCGCGAAGACGAAAAAAGCCAGCCGGGTAAAGAGAAGGAACAGCCGCCGCCGCCGCCGCCGCGCGATATCGCGCTGGATATCCATGATTTCCTTCTGGCGGCGCAGCGTCGGGTTCACCTCTGTCGACGGCAGGGTGGCCTCGTCCAGCGGCACCGTTTTCGGCAGCCGTTCGCCGGTTCTGGCCGGCAGTTTCGGCTCGTCCTCGTCGAGATCGGCACGGCGGCCTGTCCCGGGGACAACCAGTTCCAGCATATTGGTCGGTTTGAACGGGTCGATCCCGCGTTCGCGCAGCTGGCGAACCGCGTCGAAATCCGACGTCGGCGCCAAACCGTATTTCTGCGCCACGCGCCGCGCCATCCGCAGCTGGCGCCCGGTGAGACCTTCCTGCCGGATCGCATCGATATCGGTCTCTCCCGCAACTTCGGCGCGGCTGGAGACCTCTCCCATACGGGTTTCGGTCGTGTCGGGAATATAGGGTTCGCCATCGTCGACAGGCATCGGGCCCGACGTCGGGCGCGCGGGCTCCGGCGCGGTCTCGCGGGGGGTATTGGCGGCCCCCCCGGCGCGCTGTTCGGCTTTCAACGCGGCCAGCGCTGCCGCGCGGCGTTTGGCGACATCCGCGGCAGAGGGGGCGGGACGCGCCTGCGGCTCCGGCTGGGCCGGGCTCTGCGACGCCTCCTGCGGCGCGCCATCCTGGGCCGTGGGCTGCGTCCGGATGCGGAATTTTCTAGCTTTGGGTTTCGTAGTCATAAAGCTGCTTCGCCTCTTCCAGGGAGTCGAACATATAAAGCTGACCGCCCATCAATACCGCCGCCTCTGTGGCGAACTTTTCCAGCACACGCGGGTTGTGCGACACAATGACCACAGTGGTATTACGCAGCCGCTCCTGCAGGATTTCGCCTGCCTTGCGGTTGAATTCCACATCCGTCGATCCGGGCATGCCCTCGTCGATCAGATACATGTCGAAATCCAGCGCCAGCAAAAGCGCAAAGGAAAACCGCGCCCGCATACCGGTCGAATAGGTGCCCAGCGGCTGATCGAAATATTCGCCCAGACCGCACAGCCACCGGCAGTAGCTTTCCACATAGTCGGGATCCAGACCGTAAATCCGCGCGATATAGCGCGAATTTTCCATCGCCGAATGTTTGCCGATCACCCCGCCCATGAACCCCAGCGGGAAAGAGATGCGGCAATCGCGCCGGATGATCCCCTCATCGGGTTTTTCCAGCCCGGCCATCATATTGATCAGCGTGGTCTTGCCGGTGCCATTTGGCGCAAGGATGCCAAGCGAACGGCCGAGTTCGACCCGGAAAGACACCTTTTCCAGGATCACCTTGCGCTGAGAGCCAGTCCAGAAGGACTTGCTGACATTTTCGAATTCGAGCATCGCTCGCTCCGGTCTGCTCACTCGCACGCCTTGCTGGCGCGTCGTTGTTGGCACGTTGGTCGTTGGACACAATATGCCGGATTTCCAGCAATCTTGCCAAGAAAAGACGGTAAAAATGTGTTGGTCGACGAAAAAAACCGGCGCCCCGGCGCCGGTTTGGTATTTTTCTTAGGTTTTTCAGGGCATTGCGCCTGTCTTTGCCAGGGCCGCGTCAGATCAGGCCGGCGATGCCGCCCCAGGCAAACCCGGCGATCAATGCGCTCACGACGGCCAGCCCGACATAGGCGGCAAAGACCCGCGGCTTGACCAGCGCCCAGACCGCCACCGCAGCCGGGATACAGGTCACGCCGCCCGCGATGACAAAGGACATCGCCGCACCGGGTGCCATGCCCTGCGACAACAGCCCGTCGACCAGCTGCACCGCCGCATAGCCATTGAGGTAAGCCGGGGCCCCGACCAGCGCGCCCAGCACCACTGGCATCGGACCCGTGCCGCCGAGGATCGACCCGATCCAGTCCGCCGGCACGTAGGCCAGCATCAGGCTTTCCAGCAGATAGGCCAGCACCAGCCATTTCAGCAGGAACACACCGTTCTCCAGCACCGTGTCGCGGAAGGTCTCGCGACGCGGTGCCTCCTGCCAGAACCGCCAGACCGGCTGGCCGGAGAAGGGCTTTTTGACACCGCAGCAGCCACCGACCTGCGGTTTGGCGCGCAGCGGATCGGCAAAGACCGGAGAGTTGCGCGCAGCCCTGGCCACGAACCCGCCCAGCAGACCCGCACCAACGGCGGCCACCGTCTTGGCCAGCGCAAAGGGCAGGCCCAGCGACCCGGCCGTCACCGCGAACATCGCCGGGTCCATCAGCGGGGAGGCCAGCCAGAAGGCCATGACCGCCGACAGCGGCGTGCCCACGGCCAGCAGGGCCGCGACAAAGGGGATGACCTCGCAGGAGCAGAAGGGCGAGAGCCCTCCCATCAGCGCTGCCATCACGATCATCCGCGCCTCGTTGCCGGTAAAGGCGCGGGCCAGCAGCGTCTCTGCCCCTGTGGCCTTGAGATAGCCGATGGCCAGCACGGCGACCCCGATGATCGGCGCGGTATTGGCCAGCGCCCGGCCCGCAAACCCGACCGTTGGCCAGAGCTGCGCCGGGTCGAACAGCCCCAGCCCCAGCAGGATCAGCCCGCTGGCGAGCCAGGCCTTGTCGATGCGCCGCGACAGCCCCGGGGCGCCATGGCTATGGGTCGTGTCACTCATGATCGTGGTCCTCTGTATCGCATCCGGGGCCCGCATCGGCACAGCATTCGCGCAGCAGGAAGCCGGACAATTCGCGCAGCTCGTCATAGGCGACGGCGGCGCAGATGATGCTGCGCCCTCGCTTTTCCTGCCGGACGAGCCCCGCCTGGGTGAGAATTTTCATATGGTGGGTGAGGGTGGAGCCGGTGATGCCCGTCCGCTCTCCCAGCTCCCCGATCGTGGCGCCTCCGGGACCGGCCCGCACCAGCGTCCGCAAAACGGACAACCGCTGTTCGCTGCCAAGCGCCGCAAAGGTTGAGGCGGCGCGCTCAAGGGGGATATCAAGATGAGTCGTTTTCATATTTCTAGTGATATCGAATCTTTCTCGCGTGGCAAGATTTATTTCGACAAAACTCGAAATGAAGGATTTGACCTCTGCGGCCCGGACTGCATCATCCCGGAAATGGAGCATCCGACCGACCTGCCCGACCAGATCCGCGCCTGCCGTCTCTGCGCCGACCGCTTTGCCGCGACAGCCACGCGCCATGCGCCCCGGCCCGTGCCCTGGTTCCGCGCCGGCGCCCGGCTGCTGATCGCGGGGCAGGCGCCGGGCCTGCAAGTGCATGAAAAGGGGCGGCCTTTCGACGACCGCTCCGGCGACCGGCTGCGCGACTGGCTGGGGATCGACCGCGACACCTTCTATGACCGGGACCGGATCGCAATTGTCCCCATGGCCTTCTGTTTTCCGGGCTACGATGCGCGGGGGGCCGATCTGCCGCCGCCGAAGCTCTGCGCCGAGACATGGCACGGGCAGGTCATGCAGGCCTTGCCGGACGTCCGGCTGAAGATCATCATCGGCGCCCATGCACAGCGGTATCATCTGGGCATGACGGCCCCGGTCACGCAGGTCGTGCGGGACTTCCGCGCTTATGGTCCCGCTATTCCCTTGCCTCATCCCTCCTGGCGCAATACCGGATGGTTGAGGAAAAACCCCTGGTTCGAGGCAGAGCTGCTGCCGGTACTGCGCGCCAGGGTGAAGGAGGCGCTCGATGACCGACACCCCGCTTGATCTGGCCCATGCCGGGATGGAGGCCGCGCCGGAGAATGACGCCGCCAGGCTGAAATTCTACGAACGTCTCGCCGACAGCGAGCTGTTCATCATGCTGACCGAAGAGGCGAGGGGAGAGACCTTTGCCCCCGACCTCTTTGAACTGCCCGATGCCGTCTATGCGCTGGTCTTCGACCGGGAGGAGCGGCTGGCCGCTTTCGCCGAAAAGCCTGTGCCCTATGCCGCGCTCTCGGGCCGCGCGATTGTCGGCGCGCTGGCCGGGCAGGGGGTTGGCCTGGCGCTGAACCCCGAGGTCGCGCCATCGTCAATCCTGATCCCGGCAGAGGCGGTGGACTGGCTGGCCGAAACTCTGGCCAATGCGCCCGCGCAGGTGGAGGAACGTATTTCTGCATTCCAGCGGCCCACCGATCTGCCGGAGGCACTGCTGCGCGCGCTCGACATCAAACTCTCTATGTCAGCGGGGCTGGCGGCGACGGCCTATCTGGTGGCGACCTCCGCCCAGTCGGGCGCCCGCGGCCATCTGCTGGCCTTCATCGACGCAAAACCCGGGGCGGAGCCGGCCCTGGCCAAGGCGACAAGCGAGGCGCTGACCTTTTCCGGGCTGGAGGCTGGCACGCTGGACGTGGGTTTCTTTGCGGCCGACGACCCGGCGGCAGAGGTGCTGTCCCGCCACGGCCTGCGGTTCGACCTGCCGGAGCCGAAACAGCCGACACGGGTAGACCGCATCGCCCCCGGCAGCGATCCGGAAAAACCACCGATTCTGAAATAGCAGAGGGTCTGAATCCCGCGCCCTCTGACGGCGAAGACTCTGGCCGGGCGCGCAGCACCAGTCTAGGCTCGGGCGACCAACAGGAGGCCCATATGCTGGAACTGCGACCCAATTGCGAATGGTGCGACCGGGACCTGCCGCCCGACAGCCTGGACGCCCGTATCTGCAGCTACGAATGCACCTATTGCGCGGATTGCGTCGAGACGGTGCTGCACAACGTCTGCGCCACCTGCGGCGGTGGCTTCGTGCCGCGTCCTATCCGGCCGCGCAGCTCAAACCGGGACGGCGTCGGCACGGGGCTGGATCTTGATCCGCCGTCGGCAACCCGCAAACGCTCCAGATGGACGCCGGAGCAGGTTGCGGAGATGAGCCTGCGCCTGCGCGACGTGCCACTGGCCGAGCGATAGACGCAGCATAGAATCCCGCAATCCTGCTTCTGACGCAGGCCGCGCTTGCCCTTCGCCCGGCACCGGCTTAGGGCAGAGGAATGAAACTGCTTTTCCTCGGTGACGTCATGGGCCGCGCCGGACGCGCGGCCATCGCTTCCGAACTGCCCCGTCTGCGGGCGGCCTGGAAGCTCGATTTTGTTGTGGTGAACGGGGAAAACGCGACCAGCGGCGCGGGGCTTTCGGGCGATCATGCGAAGCTGATCCTCGATGCCGGTGCCGATGTGGTGACCCTGGGCGATCACGCCTTCGATCAGAAGGACATGATGCAGTTCATCCAGTCAGAGCCGCGCATTATCCGCCCCGTCAACTACGCCAAGACCGCGCCGGGCCTCGGCTACCGCATTTTCGACGCGCCGGGTGGCCGCAAGGTGCTAGTGGCGCAGGTTCTGGGCCAGGTCTTCATGAAGCGCGCCTTCGACGATCCGTTTTCCGCCATCGAGGGCGTGCTGAACAAACATCGCCTGGGCGGGCTGGTTCAGGCCACCATCGTCGATGTGCATTGCGAAGCCACGTCGGAGAAGATGGCGCTGGGCCACTGGTGCGACGGCAAGGCCTCCCTCGTGGTTGGCACCCATACCCATGTGCCCACGGCGGACGCTCAGATCCTGCCCGGCGGCACGGCGCATCTGTCCGATGCCGGCATGTGCGGCGACTACAATTCGGTCATCGGCATGGACAAGGCCGAACCGCTGCGCCGCTTTGTGACCGGCATGTCCAAGGGCCGGTTCGAACCGGCAAAGGGCGAGGCGACCCTGTCAGGCGCCTATGTCGAAACCGATGACCGGACCGGCCTTGCCACGCGGATCGAGATGGTGCGCCATGGCGGGCGTCTGGCCCAGTCCGGGCCGGGGCCGGTCTGACATGGGCCGCGTCCCGTTTGCGATACGGTCCGACAGGACCCCGCCCCGGCAGGGAGCCACAGTAAAATGCATCGGCTGACCCTCGCTGCCGCGCTGCTCGTGATCGGCATCGGCTGGGCCCTGACCCTGCCGCTGTCAAAGATCGTCGTCTCCTTCGGCTACCAGCCTTTTGGACTGATCTTTTGGCAGACGCTGATCGGCGCGGCCTTCCTCGGCACCCTTCTGGCGGTCCGTGGCCAGCTTTTCCGGCCCACGCGTCGGCAATGGATGATCGCGATCACCGTTGCGCTGGTCGGCACGCTGCTGCCCAATTATTTTTCCTTCCGGGCCTTGGCCAATCTGCCGGCGGGCATTGTGTCGATCCTGCTGTCGCTCATCCCGATGATCAGCTTTCCCATCGCCATCCTCATGGCCACCGACCGCTTCGACCTGCGCCGCTTCGCCGGGCTCGCCATCGGGCTCGTCGCCGTTCTGCTGATCGTCCTGCCAGACGCGAGCCTGCCGGACCCTGCCATGCTGCTCTGGGTGCCGATCGCCCTGATCGCCCCGGTCTTCTATGCGATGGAGGGCAATATCGTCGTCAAAATCGGCACGGCCGGCATGACTGCGGTCCAGACCCTCTTTCTTGCCTCCGCCGTCGGGGCGGTCCTGTCGTTGCCGCTGGCGCTGGTCACCGGCCAGATGATCTGGCCCGTTGCCTTAGGAATGCCGGAGGCCGCGCTGGCGCTCTCCGCCGCGATCCATGCGCTGGTCTATTCGGGATATGTCTGGATTGTCGGGCGCGCCGGAGCGATCTTTGCCGTGCAGGTCAGCTATCTCGTGACGATCTTCGGCGTCATCTGGTCTGTCATCCTGCTGAGTGAGGCCTATGCGCCCACGATCTGGGCATCGCTTGTTCTGATGCTTGCCGGAATGGCGCTGGTGCAGCCACGGCCCGGGGCCGCGTCAATCGCGCCCTTGCCTGATGCGGGCCCCGACGCCTAGATAGGCCCCGGCGATCCTGCCACAGGAAGACCTAGGACCGACCCATTTTGATCGAATTTCTTTCTCTCTCCCAGACCGGCATGGCGGCGGTGACCCTGCTGGTGGTTCTGGGGATGTTTCTTCTCTTCCTGAGAGAGACCTATCCGGTTGAAGTCGTGGCAGTTGGCGGCGCAGCCCTCATGATGTTTCTGGGTCTGCTGCCCTATGACAAGGCGCTGGAGGTGCTCTCAAACCCCGCGCCCTGGACCATCGGGGCCATGTTCCTCATCATGGGCGCGCTGGTGCGCACCGGCGCGCTCGATGCCTTTACGCAGCGCGCGGTCAGCTACACGGATCGGCCCAAACGCGCCATCGCGGCCATGCTGGCCTTTGTCATCATCGCCTCTGCCTTTGTCGCCAATACCCCCGTCGTCGTGGTGATGATCCCGGTCTTCATCCAGCTGGCGCGCAAACTCGGGGTAACCGCGTCGCGGCTGCTGATCCCGCTGTCCTATGCCGCGATCATGGGCGGCACGCTGACCCTGATCGGCACCTCCACCAACCTGCTCGTCGATGGTGTGGCCCGGACCCGCGGGTTGGAGCCGTTTTCGATCTTCGAGGTCACCCCCATCGGGATTATCGTGGTGCTCTGGGGCATGTTCTATCTGTCGGTCATCGGGCCGATGCTGCTGCCCAAACGCGACAGTATGGCCGACATGCTGCAGGACCGTTCCCGCATGAAATTCTTCACGGAGGCGGTGATTCCCCCGGACAGCAACCTGATCGGGCGGGAGGTCCTCTCGGTCCAGCTGTTCAAACGCGAGGGCGTGCGGCTGATCGACGTGGTGCGCGGTGACGAAAGCCTCCGGCGCAACCTCAAGGAGGTTGTCCTGCAGGTGGGCGATATCGTCGTGCTGCGCTCCCAGATCACCGAACTCCTCAGCCTGCAGCGTACCAAGGGGCTGAAACGGGTCGACCAAATTTCGGCGGTGGAGACCTCCACGGTCGAGGCGCTGATCACCCCCGGCTGCCGCATGGTGGGCCGCCAGCTGGGCTCCCTCCGCCTGCGGCGCCGTTATGGCGTCTATGTGCTGGCCGTGCATCGCCGGAACCAGAATATCGGCCGTCAGCTGGACGAGACCGTCGTGCGCGTCGGCGACACCCTGCTGCTGGAAGGCGCGCCGGAGGATATCCGTCGCCTGTCCCAGGATATGGAGATGGTCGACGTCACCCAGCCCACCGCCCGCGCCTACCGCCGCGGCCATGCCCCCATCGCCGTCGCCGCGCTGGCGGGCATCGTGGGTCTGGCCGCTTTGGGCGTCGCCCCGATCTTCATGCTGACGGTCTTTGCCGTGGCCATCGTCCTCCTGACCCGCTGCATCGACGCCGATGAGGCGTTTTCCTTTGTCGAGGGCAGGCTGCTGACCATGATCTTCGCCATGCTGGCCGTCGGCGCGGCGCTGGAGCATTCCGGCGCGGTCGAACTTATCGTCAACGCCATCGCGCCCTATCTGACGGAACTGCCGCCATTCTTTGTGATCTGGGCCATCTACCTGCTGACCTCCGTCCTGACCGAACTGGTGTCGAACAATGCCGTCGCCGTGGTGGTGACCCCCATCGCCATCGGTCTGGGGACGGCCATGGGGATCGACCCGCGCCCGCTGGTCGTCTCGGTGATGATCGCGGCCTCGGCCAGCTTTGCCACGCCCATCGGCTATCAGACGAACATGATGGTCTACGGGCCGGGCGGCTATAAATTCACCGATTTCATGCGCATCGGCATCCCGCTGAACCTGACGATGGGGCTGATCGTGTCGGCTGTCATCCCGCTCTACTGGCCGATGTGATCCGGAGCGCCCATATGGGGGCGGAGGACCCGTCCCCATGAGATCAGAGTGACCCCAGACCCCGACACCTCCAAGGCCCGCCGCGCCCGGCTGCGCGGCTTCTGCCGGGCGACATTCGGCCTGCGTGGCACATTGCAGCTGCATCGCGCGGCGCTTGGCTGGGACCTGCTCAAGGCGCCGCTGAATGTCGTGCTGGCGCCGGTCTTTCTGCTGACCCGCCTGCTGGCCCTGCTGGCAAGGGCGCTGCGTCTGCGGCGCCTGTCGGACTGGCTGGCGTCCCGCCGCATCTTGCTGCCGACAGCAGTGGCGCAGGAGGTGGGCCGCCGTCTCGACGTGCTCCTGCAGGAGATGGCAGAGCAGGGCCTGATCGTCCCCAGCCCGGAGCCGCTGCGCCGCGCCGTCATCGCCGATTACGTCGGTACCCGCAGCGCGGTGGCAGAGATTGCGACGACCCTGCTCGTCATCGCCTCCGGCCTCTTCATCTTCCACACGCCGACCTTCGGCGTGATGACCCTCGCCGGTCCGGTGGCCGAACTGCGCGCGCAAAGCACCGCCATCGCCGATTTCCCCCTGGGCTCCGGCCTTGGCCGTCTCTACTACGGTGTATTCCCCAGCCATATCGGCCCCTCGCAGCTGCTGATCACTGGCCTTGTGCTCTCGGTCTGCGCCTCTCTCTTCACCACCTTTGCGGGGATCGTGGCCGATCCGGTCCAGCTGGCCACCGGCACCCATCGCCGCCGCCTGGATCGCATGCTCAGACGCCTCGACGCCGCCCGGCATGGTGGGCTTGAACGGGAACACCTGCTGGCCCGGGCGGGCGATCTGTCGGACATTGCGCTCAGCCTCTGGCGCATGCTGCGCGGCTGATCAGAGCGGCCAGAAGATCAGGATCGCCGGGATCGACACGGCACAGACCAGCACCTCCAGCGGCAGGCCCATCCGCCAGTAATCTCCGAACCGATACCCCCCGGGGCCAAGGATCAGCGTGTTGTTCTTATGCCCGATCGGCGTGAGAAAGGCCGAAGACGCCGCCACCGCCACCGCCATCAGAAACGGATCGGGCGAGACATCCAGCCCCTTGGCCATCTGGATCCCGATGGGCGCCGCCACAATCGCCGTCGCCGTGTTGTTCAGCACATCCGACAGGGTCATCGTCACGATCATCAGCGCCGCGAGGATCGCCCAGGCGGGCCAGCCGTCGGTCAGCCAGACAAGGCTGCCGGCGATCAGCTCCGTCCCCCCGGTCTCTTCCAGCGCCTGCCCCAGCGGGATCATCGACCCCAGCAGGACCACCACGGGCCATTCGACATGATCGTAAAGCTCCTGCAGCGGCAGGATCCGCAACAGAACATAGGCGATCACGACGATCCCCAGGGCAATCGGCAGGTCGATCAGCCCGACGCTTGCCGCCAGCACGGCAACGGCAAAGGCCCCGATGGCCGACCAGGTCTTGCTGTCCTGCGTCACCGCCAGCCCACGGTCGGCCAGCGGCAGCCCGCCCGCCCAGTCCGCCACATCGGGCCCGGTATCCTTCTGCACCAGCATCAGCAGGATATCGCCGGGCTCGATCACTGTCTTCCGCACCTGCGAGGTGATGCGCCGCCCCTGCCGCGAAATCCCCATCAGCACGGCGCGCTGCCGCCACGAAAGGCCGATCGACTGGGCTGTCTTCCCGGCGATCCGGCTCTCGGGCTTCACGACGACCTCAATCACATCGAGCCCCTCGCTATCGGCCTTCAGCAGCTCCTCCCGCCGGTCATCGGAAAACGCCAGCGACAGGGCCGAGCGGAATTCATCCAGCGCCTCGGGCGTGGCCTCCAGCACCAGCGCATCGCCGGCCTGAATGATATTGCTGCGCGCATTGCCATAAAGCCGCTTGCCGTTGCGAATGAGCCCGATGATGGCGACATCCGCCTTCTCCGCCGCTTCCATCAGCTCGCCCACCCGCTTGCCGACGCGGGCATTGCCCTCCGGCACGGTCAGCTCGGCCACATAGGGCGACATGTCCTTGGCCTGAACGGCGGCATCCTCCCGCGTCGGGATGAATCGCCAGCCGATCAGCGCCACAAAGACCAGCCCAGCCAGCGCCGTCACCCCGCCCACCGGCGCAAAGTCGAACATCCGGAAAGATTCGCCCAGATTGTCCTGCCGGATCGAGGCGATGATGATATTGGGCGGCGTCCCGATCAGCGTCGCCATCCCGCCCAGGATCGTGGCGAAACTCAGCGGCATCAGCGTCAGCCCCGGCGCACGCCCCGCCTTGCGCGCGGTCTGGATATCCACCGGCATCAGCAGGGCCAGCGCCGCCACATTGTTCATGAAGGCCGACAGCACCCCGGCGATCCCGCCCATGATCGCGATATGCGCGCCAAGCGCCCGCCCGCTGTCCACCAGCGTCCGCGTGATCAGGTAGACCGCCCCCGACCGCACCAGCCCGGCGGAGACGATCAGCACCAGCGCCACCACCAGCGTCGCCTCATGCCCGAACCCGGAAAAGGCGTTCTCCACCTCCACCGGCCCCAGCACCACGCCCGCCATCAGCGCGCCAAAGGCCACGATATCATAGCGCCACCGCCCCCAGAGCAGCAGCGCAAACACCGCGAAGAAGATCGCGAAAAGGATGATCTGATCCATGTCCATCCCGCTGATCTAACCCGACACGCCGCTCCGGACAGAGGAAATCGTCACGCCACCAGCTGCGTCACCGCCTCGATCACGTTATCGACGGCCACGGCGGCCAGAACCATGCCCATGACCCGGCTGACAATCGCCGCGCCCGAGGTCCGGATGACCCGCAGGATTGGCCCGGCCAGCAGCATCATGACCAGCGCCGCCCCCAGCACCAGCAGCATCATCGCCGCCGTTATCGCCTGTTCCGGCACGGAAAACCGGTTGTTGTCCGTCAATAGAACAATCGCCAGCATCGCGCCGGGCGAGGCCAGCGAGGGTACCGCCAGCGGAAAGATCGCCGGCATCCCGTCACCACGTTCGCGGACATCCGCGGCGCCCGCCCCGTTCATCGGCGTGCCGAAGATCATCGTCAGGGCAAACAGGAACAGGATCAGCCCGCCCGCGATCTGAAAGGCCGGCAGCGAAATCCCAAGGGCGTCAATCAGGAACTGCCCCAGTACCAGGAAGAACCCCAGCACCCCCGCCGCCACGACGCTGGCCTGAACCGCCACCCGCCTCAGCGCCTCCGGCGCCAGCCCCGCCGTGACCGCCACAAAGACGGGAATGGTGCCGATCGGGTCAATCACGACCCAGAGGATGACGAACTGCTCAAAGAGGGAGGGCGGCATGGCGTCCTTTGCAAAGGGGGGCGGCAATGGGAGGAAGCGGCGAACCGCCTCTCCTACATAGGCATCCTGCGGCCCCCGTCAAACGGCTTTGCCGCGACCACCTTGCCGAAACCCGGCCCCCTGCACTATAGAGGCGCGACCAAATCCCAGATTCCAAGAGGACGTTATGGCCGGCCATTCAAAATGGGCAAATATCCAGCACCGCAAGGGGCGTCAGGATGCCGCGCGGTCCAAGCTCTTTTCCAAGCTCTCCAAGGAGATCACCGTCGCCGCCAAGATGGGCGATCCCGATCCCGACAAGAACCCGCGCCTGCGGCTCGCCGTGAAGGAAGCGAAATCGCAATCCGTCCCCAAGGACGTGATCGACCGCGCCATCAAGAAATCCCAGGCCGGTGAGGGCGACGATTACGAAGAGATCCGCTACGAGGGCTACGGCCCCGGCGGCGTCGCCGTCATCGTCGAGGCGATGACCGATAACCGCAACCGCACCGCGTCGAACGTGCGCTCCACCTTCGGCAAGCATGGCGGCAACCTGGGCGAAACAGGCTCCGTCGGCTTCATGTTCGAACGCAAGGGCGAGGTCGCTTATCCCGCCGGCGCGGGCGATGCCGACACCGTCATGATGGCCGCGATCGAAGCGGGCGCCGAGGATGTCGAAAGCTCGGAAGAGGGCCATTTCATCTACTGCGCCGACACCGACCTCAACGAAGTCGCCACGGCCCTCGAAGCCGAACTTGGCGAAAGCGACTCGACCAAGCTGATCTGGAAACCGGTCACCACGACCGAACTTGACCTCGACGGCATGCAGAAGCTGATGAAACTGGTCGATGCGCTCGAAGACGATGACGACGTCCAGCGCGTCACCGCGAACTTCGAAGCCTCCGACGAGGTGATGGAGCAGCTCTGAGCCGCCCCGCACCTGCCAAAACCTCAGACCGCCCGGCCTTGCGCTGGGCGTTGTCATGTCGCCCGACGGGACAGACCGAAAAACCTCGCCCCTTCATCTTGGCAAAAATACTCTGGGGGTCCGGGGCAAAGCCCCCGGCCTTGCCCCCTGAAAACCACGCGCGACTAGCCGCGCAGCATCTCCTCAAAGAAGCCCGACATCGCCGCCCAGGACCGCCGCTCCGCCGCCGCCGAATAGCCAAAGCCATTGCCCACGGCCGCAGCCGGGTTGGTGAAGGCATGGCCCGTCTGCCCGAAGGCCAGCATCTGCCAGTCCGGGCAATGCGCCGTCAGCTCCTCTGCCAGCGCCACCTTGGCCCCCGGCGGGCAGAGACTGTCATCCCAGCCATCACAGATCAGCAGTGCCGCCTTCATCGGCTGCGACCCCTCCGGCGGCGCGTCATAAACTCCGTGGAACGTGACCCCGGCGGCAAACTCCGCCCCCGACCGCGCCAGATCGAGCACCGATTTGCCACCCAGACAATAGCCGACCGCGCCGATCTTCTGCCCCGCGACACGCGGCTGGGCCGTCAGCGCCGCCAGCGCCCCCTGCATGCGCGCCGCCAGCAAAGGCCGGTTGCCCTGCAGCTCCGCCATCCAGCCTGCGGCTTCGGCCCGCTCCGTCGTCTCCCGCCCGCCGGAATAATAATCCACCCCGAGCGCCACATAGCCCATTGCCGCCAGCCGGTCACAGCTCCCCCGCTCCATATCCGACAGGCCACGAAAGGCCGGAGAAACCAGCACGCCGGGGCAGGGGCCATCGCCCTCCGGCAGGGCCAGATAGCCGATGCAGTCCGCCCCTCCGGCGGAATAGGTGAAAGCGGTTCCGGACATCGCGGGCTCCTGACTGAAATGATGGCCGGAGACTGACTGCACAGTCATGGCAGGTCAATCCGGCTCACTGGCATCCGCTGATGTTCCCGGCTATGCAGCGCCGGTAGCAAGGGGGCTCTTTTGGACGATAATTTCATCTCGGCATTCTTTGCGGCTTTCGGGCTTGGTCTGTCGCTAATCCTTGCCATCGGAGCCCAGAACGCCTTTGTCCTGCGCCAGGGCCTCAGACGCCAGCACGTGCTGGGTGTGGTCCTGACCTGCGCCATATCGGACGCTTTGCTGATCGGCTTCGGCGTCGCCGGCTTTGGCGAGCTTGCCCAAAGGCTGCCCTGGCTTGAGCCGGTCATGCGCTATGGCGGGGCGGCTTTCCTCTTTGCCTATGGGGCGCTGGCGCTGCGCAACGCCTGGCGCGGCGGCGCGCAACTCGAACAGGCCGACGGTCAGGGGGCCAGCCTGGGCCGCACTTTGGCGATCTGCCTGGCCCTGACCTGGGGCAATCCGCATGTCTATCTCGACACGCTGGCGCTCATGGGGGCCGTCTCGGCCCCGTATGAAAACAAGCTGGCCTTCGGCCTGGGCGGGGCAACGGCCTCAGCCGTTTTCTTTACTTCCCTGGGGTATGGAGCCCGTTTTCTGGCCCCCGTTTTTGCACGGCCCGCGGCCTGGCGCGTGCTCGATCTCTTGATCGGTGTCGTCATGTTCGCCATCGCGCTTTCTCTGATTTGGTAACGTTTCCATCTTGTGGCGCCTGCCACGACGTGCCAACCAGAAAACATGACATCCGCAGCTATTCACCGGCCCGTCGAGGGTATTCTCTGGACCTTCGGTTCCGGCGTTCTGTTCATCGCCGTCAATGCACTGGTGAAATACCTCGGGCCGGTCATTCCCGCCTCCGAAGCGGCGTTTCTGAGATATTCGCTGGGGCTGGTTCTGATGATCCCGGTCGCGCGGCAGATCATGCGGCTGCGCCTGACCCGTCGGAACTGGGTCATGTTCGCCCTGCGCGGCGTTCTGCATTCGGTCGGAGTGACGCTCTGGTTTTATGCCATGGCGCGCATCCCGCTCGCGGATGTCACGGCAATGAATTACCTGTCGCCGATCTATATCACCATCGGTGCCGCGATTTTCCTGGGAGAGAGGCTGGCCTGGCGCCGGATCGTCGCTGTTCTGGTCGGATTCGCCGGTGCCTTTATCATTCTTCGCCCAGGCTTTCGTGAGATCGAATCCGGCCATTACGCCATGCTGGGCACAGCCTTTGTCTTTGCCGGATCCTATCTCCTGGGCAAGAAACTGACGGATGATACCGAACCGCTGGCGGTGATCACGATGCTGTCGCTCTGGGTTGCCATTGGCCTGCTGCCGATCGCCGCGCCGGTCTGGGTGACGCCGGAATGGCACCATTTGGCGATACTTCTGGCGGTCGCCGTGTTTGCCACGTTGGGGCATTATATGATGACCCTCGGATTTCGGGCCGCGCCCATCACCGTGACCCAGCCGGTAACATTCCTACAGCTGGTCTGGGCCGTGTCGCTGGGCGCGGTTGCTTTTGGTGAACCGGT
Source organism: Pseudooceanicola profundi (assembly GCF_050897955.1). Taxonomy (NCBI): domain Bacteria; kingdom Pseudomonadati; phylum Pseudomonadota; class Alphaproteobacteria; order Rhodobacterales; family Paracoccaceae; genus Pseudooceanicola; species Pseudooceanicola profundi. The sequence goes on from NZ_JBPAXZ010000001.1 coordinate 2,956,477, forward strand.
GGATCCCTATGTGCTTCTCGGTGGCGGCATGATCATCGGGGCCATCAGCTATATCACCTGGCGGGAGCATCAGCTGAACAGGCGCCGCATCACCCCGCCGGTGCCCGCCCAGAAACTGGACTGAACCCGCGCGCCTGCAAGCCCGGGATCGGTGAGTCTAAATCGCAGGGTCATGTCTGCGGTATTCCGGTATTCCTGACCTGCGCGCAGAGCCGCCGATCGCACCCGGTCGGCGCAGCGGATTTCCGCTCCTGCCGCCATCAAAGCCGCGCCGAACTTGATGCCCGCGCACGGCCGCCTGATCCTGACGCGGGCGAACAAATTACGACTGCCCTTTCAGCAAGACATAAGTGCCGCCACCCCCCCGGGGTCTTCACAAAATCCAATAATGGGAGCCTCCCATGCGATATTTTGCGTCCGTAGTCCTTTGTCTGTATGCGGTTTTCCTACCCCCGCCCGTTGCCGCTCAGGCGCTTCCGCCGGGCTCTTATGCCGACAGCTGCCGCAACATGGCGTTCAGCAACGACGTGCTGACGGCGCAATGCAAGACCAAGAACGGCAACTGGCGCGGAACGGCGTTGCACAAGGTCAGCCTCTGTCAATCCAATGTGCGCAATGATGACGGGAACCTCAGATGCACATTTCCCGATATTGCGGCTGCCGGATCATTTCGCGACAGCTGCATCGACCCGCATGCCACAAATAGCCAGCTCTACGCCACCTGCCGGCGGAAGGACGGCAGCTATTCGGCCGCCAGCCTGATCCACTGGAAGGCCTGCACAACCGGTATCGAGAACGATGACGGCCGCCTTGTCTGCACCTTTCCGGGCAGCAAACCGGCGGGAACCTATCAGACGAGCTGCGACAATATCTGGGCCCCCATCGTGAATGACCGCCACTGGCTGCGCGCGACATGCCGCAAACAGAACGGCAGTTATGTCTATGCCGAAACTGTGCTGGGCGATTGCCGCGCCGCGGTGCGCAACATGGACGGCGTTCTGGACTGCCGGCGTCAGACCGCGACATTTCCGCCAGGCAGCTATCAGAAGACCTGCCGGAATATCCGGTCGGGTGTCACACAGATAAAGGCAGACTGCCAGCGCAGGTCGCGCGGCGCATGGGCTGCGACGGTGCTGGATGACTGGCCGGGCTGCGTCGGCGATATCTCGAACCAGTCCGGCCGGCTGACCTGCATGCGGGTCTCGGTCAGCATGCCCTCCAACCCCGGTGGTTCTATCGTGCGCCCGAACCGCGTCATCTGCAAAGGCGACAGCATCCCTGCCGGTTTCATTGCGACAAATGACGCTACTCAAGATTTGGAAGGCTGCGCGTCCGGTCTCTATAATGTCTGGATCGTCAGCGATTACGAGAACCTTGGCGAGAACAAGACCCTGGACATCTGCGCCAATTTTGACCCGCCGTCCGGCTGGGAAGAGGTCGAGACGATCAAGGATCCGACCAAATGCAAAGGCTTTCTGGATGTCTATGAGGATGCTGATTTCAACCAGCGCCGGATCCGGCGCGAATAACCCGGGGCAGGGCCGGGAAACCGGCCCTGCCATCCGCAATTGATAATTCAGGCGTCGATCGACGACCCGATGGTCGCCCAGACCAGCCCGCCATCCACGGCAATCGTCTGACCCACCACATAATTGCCGGACCGCGCCGCCAGATAGATCGCACAGGCAGAGATATCCTCGCCATTGCCGATCCGTTTCAGCGGAATGCGTTTGGCCACCGAATCCGCATGATCCCGCGCCGCCCGGTTCATGTCGGAGGCAAAGGCGCCCGGCGCGATGCAGTTGACCAGCACATTATCCTCCAAGAGCCGCGCCGCCACCCGCCGCGTCAGATAGATCAGCCCGGATTTCGAGGCGTGATAGGCGTAGGTCTCCCACGGGTTCAGCCGCAGCCCGTCGATGGAGGCGATATTGATTACCTTCGACGGCTCCTCCGCGGTCGCATTCTTGGTCAGCAGGTCATGCATCTTCTGCGTCAGGAAGAAGGGCGACTTCAGGTTCAGATCCATCGTCTTGTCCCAGCCCGCCTCGGTGAATTCGAGGTAATCCTGCCCCCAGGCGGCGCCCGCATTGTTGATCAGGATATCGACGTGGTCCTCGTGGGATTTCAGATCGGCGACAAAGGCCTCGATCCCCTCCAGCGTTGACAGATCATGTGGCAGGGGGATGCAGTTCGGCCCCAGCTCCTCTGCCGTGTCCACGCAGGCCTGCGCCTTGCGCGCGGTGATATAGACCTTGGCGCAGCCGGCCTGCAGGAAAGCCTGCGCGAAATGCTTGCCGATCCCGCGCGATCCGCCGGTGACAACCGCGATCTTGCCCTCAAGTGAAAAGAGCGTGCTGATATCCATAATGTTCCTCCCGTTATGCGGAAGCATATTCCGCATGCCTTCGCCGGGGCGTCAACCGCAAAGCCGGTGTTCCACAGCCCGTGCCAAGGGCCGACCGGCTGAATCTGACCTGAATTGAAAATCATGCAACGACAGGGTTGCGATTTGCGACGCAACGTGGTCAGAATGCGGCGGTATACAGGATGCGCGTTTAGGATGAGCCGTGGGGAGGGGGCGACGTCCGGCGGGGTGGTGAGGTGAAGGGCACCACGCAATCCTGAACAGATCGGGGCCAAATCGGTAAATTTTACCTCAATTTGATCCCGGTCAAGGCGCGGGGCGGAATTCTGTCCCAATCTGTAATGACAGCAGGAAAGGGATCAGAGATGTCACATACACCTCACGAACTGCACGAAGAATTTCCGGACTATGCTTCGGTAATTGCCTGCCTGAAATCGGCGGACATTCATTTCGCGCGGCTGTCAGACAAGTATCACATGCTGAACCGCCAGATTCACCGCGTCGAGACAAATATCGAACCGATGGACGATCTGGCGGCCATCGGGCTGCGCAAGGAACGCGCACAGGTCAAGGACCAGCTCTTCGGCATGATTAAGGCGCTTCACCCGACCTCGTAAGGCAGGGTCTTCCGCGTATTCAGATCAATGGTCAGCCGCCGCTCCAGCGGCGGCACGGACCGCTGGTGGCAGTTTTCCCGTTCGCAGATGCGACAGGAAATGCCGATCGGCTCAAAGATATCCGGTCGCGACAGGTCCAGATCATCCGCATAGACAAGCGCCGGTGCATGTTCGATCTCGCACCCTAGCGAAATCGAGAACCGGCGGTCGGGCGCCCCCCAGTGACCGCCAGGTTTGCTGACATCGCGGGCCAGAGAAATGTAGCGCACGCCGTCCGGGGTCTCGGCCAGTTGCCGCAGGAAACGGCCCGGGGCCTCGAACGCGCGATGCACGTTCCACAGCGGACAGGCCCATCCGAATCGCGCAAATTGCAGCCGTGTTGCCGAATGCCGTTTGGTAATTGTCCCGGCCTGATCGACCCGGACGAAAAAGAACGGGATCCCTTTCATTCCGGGGCGTTGCAGGGTAGACAGGCGATGCGCGACCTGCTCGATGGATGCGCCGAAACGGACGGACAGCAGCTCCAGATCGTGGCGAAGCTCCCGCGCGGCATCAAGAAAGGGCCGGTAGGGCATCATCGCCGCGCCGGCGAAATAATTGGCCAGCCCGATCTTTGCGATCCCCCGTGCCGCATCGTTCTGAAATCGCGCAAGGTCCAGCGTTGCCTCCAACAGCTTGTCCTGCTGCAACAACGCGACCTGCAGCAAAAGCTGAAAGGTCTGGCTTTCCGTCGCGGCGCGCTGTGACAGGACCAAACGTTTCTGAGCCGCATCGTAATGGCGCAACATATCCGTTTCTTCGAAACTGACCGTCACGCCAAGATTGCCCAGGGCAGACACGGCGCGGACCCGGACATTGCGCTCGCCACCACCGGGCGTGGCAAAGTTTTCGGCGGCGCGGTCCACAGCGTCGATATAGTTGTCGCAATAATGGAAAAAGTCGCGCACCTCATCCCAGGGCGATGGCAGAGAGCGGGAATCCCCGCGCCCGAGCGCTTCATCCAGTGAAGCCAGCCGCTCATGGGTCTGCCGATAGGCCTGGTGCAGATGCAGGAAGGCCCGGGCAAAGGCGGGCGCATTGGATGCCGTCAGGCGCAGATCGGTCAGCGGCGGCGCGACATCTGCCAGTACCGGATCGGCCATGACCTCGCGCAGATCAGACACCAGCCTTTCACTGTCACCAGCCGAAAGTTCAGTGACGTCGAACCCGAATTCCCGCGCCAGCGCCAGAACAACCGTGGTCGAGACCGGCCGGTTGTTGTTTTCCATCTGATTGAGATAGGGCAGGGACACGCCGAGCTTTTTGGCAAAATCCTTTTGCGTCAACCCGAGTTTCTGACGTGTTTCCCGAAGCTTTGCGCCTGCATAGAGTTTCTTTACGGACATGCGACTTTCCGAATTTGCAAACAGATAGGATTACAAAGCTAAATTTGCAAAACTCTGGTTGCAAGGCCGGCGTTGAGGTTGGTCAGCCGCCGCTTCCGAAGATCCGGCGTTCCCGCCGGATAACCATCAGGATGGCCACGAACCCGCCAAGCCCCGTCAGGAACATGATGACCAGCAGCGGCATCTCGCTGCGCCCGGGGCCAAGCAGCACGCCAGCCAGGGCCGACAGGATCGCGCCGCCGCCGATCATAATGGCTCCGCCCAGGCCCGACGCCGTACCGGCCAGATGGGGCCGCACCGACAGCATCCCGGCCGTGGCCGACGGGATGGTCATCCCGTTGCCCAGTCCCACAAAGGCCATGAAGCCGAAAAACACCAGCGGCCCGCCCAGCCCCGTCGCCGTCAGCGCGATGGCCGTCCCAAGCCCGCCCCAGATCACGGCCGTCCCGATCAGAACCATGCGGTTCATCCCAATCCGTGCGGCCGCGGCGCCGGTGATCCAGTTACCCAGAAAATAGCCAACCGCCGGCGCCCCCGTGAAATAGCCGAATTGGGCCGGGGTCATGCCGTAGATGCTGCTGGCGACATAGGGGGCGCCGCCCAGAAAGGCAAAAAACGACCCGGACGCCAGTGCCGAGGCCAGGCAGTAGCCCCAGAACCGGGGCGAGGTCAGAAGATCGGGATATTCCCGGAACTGTGCGCCCAGCGACAGATCGCTTTTTGTACCGGTTTCGCCCAGGTCGAGCCAGGTGATACAGAAAACGGCGACGCCACATAGGAACAGCGCCCAGAACGTGGATTGCCATCCGAACGCCTGATCGAGCAGCCCGCCCAGTGCTGGCGCAATCATCGGCACGACGGACATGCCCATCGTGACATACCCCATGACAGAGGCGGCCGTTTCCGCCGTATTCATGTCCCGAACCACCGCCCGCGACAGAACCATGGCCGCGGCCACCGTCGCCTGTAACATGCGAAAGGCAAGGAATGTCTGAACATTTGGCGCGAACAGGCAGCCCAGCGTTGCCACGCAGAAAACGGCCAGCCCGGTCAGAATGATCGGGCGGCGACCGTATTTATCCGCAAGCGGTCCGATAAACAGCTGAAGCGTCCCGTTCACGGCCAGGAAGATGGCAACAGACAACTGAACAACGTGATAAGGCGTGTCGAAATGGTCGGCGATCTTTGGCAGCGATGGCAGGAAGATATTCATGGCCAGCGCCGTCATACTGGCAAGCAGGATCAGCGTCGTAATATGCGGCGCGGACCTCTTGTTCATATACCTGGGGGCGGGGCTGTCGGACATCGCGCATGCGTTATAGCCGGCCTTGGTCAAAGTCCATGCTGGTAACATCTAATTTGCATGATTTGCAATATTCCGACCAAGGGTCGCAAGAGATTTGCAAATTTGCGCAATAACGCTTTGTTCAACGCGTCCTTGTTTCTATGGTGCCGTTCAAACCGGTCGGGCCGCCCGATGGCGACTCGGTGACGGGAAGAGGTCGCGAAGAAAGGGATGCCACGATGAAGGATATTCTCCAGGAGCTGCAGGGCCGGCGCGAAGAGGCGCGGCTGGGTGGTGGTCAGAAGCGCATCGATGCGCAGCATGCCAAGGGCAAACTGACCGCGCGCGAACGGATAGAGCTGCTGCTCGACCATGACAGTTTCGAGGAATTCGACATGTTCGTGGCGCATCGCTGCACCGATTTCGGCATGGAGGAACAGCGCCCCTATGGCGATGGCGTGGTGACTGGATGGGGCACGATCAACGGCCGAATGGTCTATGTCTTCAGCCAGGATTTCACCGTCTTTGGCGGGTCGCTGTCGGAAACCCATGCGCAAAAGATCTGCAAGATCATGGATATGGCAGTGCAAAACGGTGCGCCCGTCATCGGCCTGAACGATTCGGGCGGCGCCCGTATCCAGGAAGGCGTCGCCTCGCTGGCCGGCTATGCCGACGTGTTCCAGCGGAATGTCATGGCCTCTGGCGTGGTACCGCAGATATCCGTCATCATGGGGCCCTGCGCAGGCGGCGCGGTCTATTCCCCCGCGATGACCGATTTCATCTTTATGGTCAAAGACAGCTCTTACATGTTTGTCACCGGCCCGGACGTCGTGAAAACCGTGACGAACGAAGTTGTGACCGCGGAGGAACTGGGCGGCGCCTCTACCCATACGAAAAAATCCTCCGTCGCCGACGGCGCGTTCGAAAATGATGTGGAGGCGCTGGCCGAGGTGCGCCGCCTGGTCGATTTCCTGCCGCTCAACAACCGCGAAAAGCCGCCCGTCCGCCCCTTCTTCGATGAACCGGGCCGGATCGAAACCTCGCTCGATACGCTGATCCCGGAAAATGCCAACTCTCCCTACGATATGAAGGAGCTGATCCTGAAGGTCGCGGATGAGGGCGATTTCTACGAGATTCAGGAAGATTACGCCAAGAACATCATCACCGGCTTCATCCGGCTCGAAGGTCAGACCGTCGGCGTTGTCGCCAACCAGCCCATGGTTCTGGCCGGCTGTCTCGACATCGACAGCTCCCGCAAGGCGGCGCGCTTTGTCCGCTTCTGCGATGCGTTCGAAATCCCGATCCTGACCTTCGTCGACGTTCCGGGCTTCCTGCCCGGCACGGGCCAGGAATATGGCGGTGTCATCAAGCACGGCGCGAAACTGCTCTTTGCCTATGGCGAGGCGACGGTGCCAAAGGTCACCGTGATCACGCGCAAGGCCTATGGCGGCGCTTATGACGTGATGGCCTCGAAACACCTGCGCGGCGATTTCAACTACGCCTGGCCAACCGCCGAGATCGCGGTGATGGGCGCCAAGGGCGCTGTCGAGATTCTCTACCGTTCGGAACTGGGGGATCCCGAGAAAATCGCGGCCCGGACGCAAAGCTACGAGGAACGGTTCGCAAACCCCTTCGTGGCCGCCGAAAAGGGCTTTATCGACGAGGTGATCCAGCCGCGGTCCACGCGCAAACGGGTGGCGCGGGCCTTTGCCTCCCTTCGCAATAAAAAGCTTCAGAACCCGTGGAAAAAGCACGACAATATCCCGCTTTGACACCATGACGCCCTGTACCTTTTCCCTGCCCCAAATTGCCGGATGCCACCCGGAGCACTGCCTGTGACCCGGCGCGGCTGGCATGTTGTCGTTGAACCCGACGCGGTGACGGTCGCGCGCCGCTTGCCCGCGCGCTTCGACATCGTGGCGGAGACACAGCTGACGGTCTCCGGCGTGGTGTCGCTGCGGCGCATGGCGCATCAGATCCGTCAGGATATCTGGCGTGCGCTGCGTGATCTGCGCGGCTTTGCGCCGGTGGTCACGGCCGCCCAGCGTCCCGGCCACCTGCACATCCGTGCCGGCGGAGAGCTGGTCGCCGGGCGCCAACCTGCCGGGGTGGAGAGTGTCATCACCGCCGTTCTGGCCGATGCCGGCAATCGTCGCCGCTGGATCTCTCATGCAGAGAGGCGGGCCGATGCCTGAGTTCATGAAATTCGTCGCGATATCGGGGGCCTTGCTGGCCGTCGCGACCACGGTACGGGGCCAGGAGGGGGCCCCGTCCGTGCCCTCCGGAATTGATCTGACATTGCAGGAAGTGCTTCGGGAGGAGCAGTCCGACGGAACCTTCTGGCTGCGGTTCCGCTATGTCGCGCCTTCACTCGCGTCGGAAGGATATGAAACCGTTCGGCAAGATTTTGCCGCCCTGTGCGAGACCCAGGTGCTGCCCTACGTGGCGGCCGGCGAATCCGACGCGGCGCAGGCGGTGATTTCCATCGCCTCCGAAGAGACTGAATTCGGGCTCGCCGCCCCCGGCGTCACCCAGTTTTTCGAGGCCTTCAGCCTGATCGACGACACCTGCCAATGGGAGCCGTTCTGATGACGCCCTTTTTCTCAGCGCATGCCGGGACCGCCCGCATGCCGGAGCCGGCCCCGACTGAGGCTTTCACGCCACATGGAAGGGAGCACACTTGCCTTGGATATGAAATCTGCGACACTTCCGCTATGTTGACACGAGGCGGTTCCCAAGACGCGCCTTCAACATGTCGGGCTGCGGAAATTCCTCCGCTGCACCCGATTGGATGTAGTAACAGGAGTTCTGGATGTCCAAGAGCATCAAAATCGTTCTCGCCCTCGGCTTTGTGTCGTTCGCAGCCGCGTGCGCACAGCAGGAAGAGTATGTCGAAGTTCAGCCGGAGCCGATTTCGGTCGAGCCCGTCTACACCGGCAAGTACAAGTAATTTGTACAGTCGGGGCTGGGCCGTCAGGCCCGCCCCGGTATCCCCGGCCCTGCGCCCCGTCGGAGGCACATGGCCATGCTGAAGCACAGGGGGTTCCCGGGCCGTATGCCCGGATCCGATTTCCAGTTCACCATCCGCCGGGCAAATCCGAAGGGCGTGACGCCACTGACGCGGCGGGAACGGTTCCGTGATCGCAAGGCAATTGACCGCAAGGCGGACGAGCTGTTTCTGGCCGCGCTGTGGGACCATTTCGGCGAGGAACCGTTCGAGCGTGGCAATCTCGACGCCGGGCGGTTGAGCTGGCTGTTCGGACGCGAAGTTATCCCCGCAGACGACCCCTTCGACCCATCTGATTATGATGCGCTGCTGCGCCTGGACGTCTCGGCGGCCCGCCAGTCCTATCCTCAGATTTTCTCGGCAAGTGATGATGATGAGGATGACACGCCGTGGGAATGAGCCGACACAACCTCGGGATGAGCATCTTTCTGCCCTGTATACAGAATTTTAGGCAGGATTCAGCCGCTTCTGCCTGCACTGGAATCCGTGACTTGGCGGAAGCGGGAATCGGATGCACGGTAAGATATGTCCCAGGGAAGCTTGCTCAGATCTTCCAGGGGATGTGTCACTACCGTTACCCTTCCCCAAACGGGCGGTCTGATGTCCCCAAGGTCAGGCCGCCCAATTTGGTGCCGGTGATTTTTTCTGCCGGGTCAGTGACATCGGCCGCATCCTTCCAACAGACAGCCATGCCACCAAACGGTGCTGCCACAGCCGGCGCAATATACCCGGTCGACGGCGGAAACCGGCCAGCCAGTGCGACGGATCGGCGTGCCGGCGCCAAACCGGCGCATCCGCCCTCAGGTAGGATGGAACATTTTTCAAAGCGCGATGTTAATCCAGTGATACGAACCAAATCTGGAGTCACTGAACAATGCGCATTCAACTTGGACGAGCAAAAACCGTTCTTCTCGCCGTGGCAGCTTCTGCCGGGCTTGCGGCCTGCGGGCAGACACTTGGCGAACAGGCGCTTGTCGGCGGCGCGACCGGGATCGGCGCTGCGGCCGTCACGGGCGGCAATGTCGGCACCGGCGCACTGGTCGGGGCAGGGGCAAACGTCGCCTATTGCCAGACCAATCCTGGCGCCTGCAACTGATCGTACGTCTGATCTGATTTCGGACCGGCTCGACCGGCCCGACCATACTCACCCGAAAACCCGTCGTGGCAGCTGCCGCGGCGGGTTTTTGCGTGCCAATTCGCCCCGCCTGGACCGGGGCCAAATACCGGGAAGGGACTGACATGTTCGACAAGATCCTGATCGCCAACCGTGGCGAGATTGCCTGCCGGGTCATCAAGACCGCGCGTAAAATGGGTATCAAGACGGTCGCCGTATATTCTGACGCCGACAAAAATGCGCTGCATGTCGAAATGGCGGACGAGGCCATCCATATCGGCCCGCCGCCCGCCAACCAGTCCTATATCGTCATCGACAAGGTCATGGCGGCGATCAAGGAAAGCGGCGCGCAGGCGGTGCATCCGGGCTATGGCTTCCTGTCCGAAAACCCCAAATTCGCCCAGGCGCTGGACGCCGCCGGCGTCGCCTTCATCGGCCCGCCCGTCAAGGCGATCGAGGCGATGGGCGACAAGATCACCTCCAAGAAGATCGCGCAGGAGGCAGGCGTCTCCACCGTTCCCGGCTACATGGGCCTGATCGCGGATGCCGACGAGGCCGTGAAGATCTCGGGCGAGATCGGCTATCCGGTGATGATCAAGGCCTCCGCCGGCGGTGGCGGCAAGGGCATGCGGATCGCCTGGGACGATCAGGAGGCGCGCGAGGGTTTCCAGTCCTCGAAAAATGAGGCGGCGAACTCCTTCGGCGACGACCGGATCTTCATCGAGAAGTTCGTCACCCAGCCGCGCCACATCGAGATCCAGGTGCTGTGCGATGCGCATGGCAATGGCATCTATCTGGGCGAGCGGGAATGTTCGATCCAGCGCCGCAACCAGAAGGTCGTGGAAGAGGCGCCGTCGCCCTTCCTGGACGAGGCCACCCGCAAGGCCATGGGCGAACAGGCCGTCGCCCTGGCCAAGGCTGTGGGCTATGCCTCGGCCGGCACGGTGGAATTCATCGTCGACGGAGAGAAGAACTTCTACTTCCTCGAGATGAACACCCGCCTGCAGGTGGAACACCCGGTGACCGAACTGATCACCGGCGTCGACCTCGTCGAACAGATGATCCGGGTCGCCAATGGCGAGCCGCTGACCATCACGCAGGACGACGTGAAACTGACCGGTTGGGCCATCGAGAACCGGCTTTACGCCGAAGATCCCTATCGCGGCTTCCTTCCCTCCATCGGGCGCCTGTCCCGCTACCGTCCGCCTTCGGAAACCGAAGCCTATACCCCCGGCACCGCTGCGGGCGCTGCGGGGGATGTCGTGGTCCGCAACGATACCGGCGTCTATGAGGGCGGCGAGATTTCAATGTATTACGACCCTATGATCGCCAAGCTCTGCACCTGGGCGCCGACCCGCGCCGCGGCGATCGAGGCGATGCGCGTGGCGCTCGACAGTTTCGAGGTCGAAGGCATTGGTCACAACCTGCCCTTCCTTGCGGCGGTGATGGATCATCCGAAATTCGTCTCGGGTGAAATGACCACGGCCTTTATCGCAGAGGAATATCCCGAAGGTTTTGAGGGGGTAGAACTCCCCGAGGGCGATCTCAAGCGCATCGCCGCCGCCTGTGCCGCGATGAACCGCGTGGCCGAAATCCGCCGCACCCGAATCTCCGGCACCATGGACAACCACGAGCGCAAGGTGGGGGATGTCTGGAACGTGATGCTGCAGGGCCATGAATTCGACACCACCGTCGCCGCCTATCCCGGCGGGGCGACCGTGACGTTCGGCGACGGGTCGGCGCTGAAAGTCGAAGGCGCCTGGACCCCGGGCGACCAGCTGGCCGAGATGGCCGTCGACGGTACGCCGCTTGTCCTGAAGGTGGGCAAGATTTCCGGCGGGTTCCGCATCCGCTCGCGCGGCGCGGATCTCAAGGTGCATGTCCGCTCGCCCCGCCATGCGGAGCTGGCGAAACTCATGCCGGAGAAACTGCCGCCCGATACCTCGAAACTGCTGCTCTGCCCGATGCCCGGGCTGGTGGTCAAAATCGATGTCGAAGAAGGGCAGGAGGTCCAGGAGGGGCAGGCGCTCTGCACGATCGAGGCCATGAAAATGGAAAATATTCTCAGGGCCGAGAAGAAATCCGTGGTGTCCAAGATCAATGCGGGCCCCGGCGACAGCCTTGCCGTGGACGAAGTGATCATGGAGTTCGAATAACCCATGCCGGGGCCTGCGACCCATCGGCATGTCACCGGGACGGGTCTCCGACCTGCGCCGGTGCGTGCTTTCGGGCGCCGGCCCTGTGGTGCGGGTCAGCCGCCGCGCTGTCCCATGTCGCGCAGTTCCTGTTGCCGCAGCTCGGTCTTGTCGATCGCCCGAGAGAGTTCGCGGACGGTCCAGGGGAACGGCTTTCGCTGTTTGATCTGGCCGTCCTTGCCGACCAGAACCAACATGAACCCCCGCGGCCGGAACTTTTCGCGCAGCGCGCTCTCCACACTGGGGTCCGTATCCGTCAAAACGATGACGTCACGAAAAAGCAGCGCCTCCGGGTCGTCTTGCAATGCTTTGATCTGCCTTTGGAAATTTGGATCGTTGGGGCTGTCGGCAAAGACCGCCACGATCCTCTTCTGCCAGAGGTATTCGTCCAGCCCGGCGGCGGTGCCAGACGGGAAAAGACTGTCTTCGGTCGCGGTCTCGGCGGCCGGGGCCTGCACCGCAGCCGATTGCGCATGCGCCGGGTCCAGCAGGGTCGGCACCGCAAGGGCCAGTAGGATCGCGCGTTTTGGCATGTATCGGGGGTCTCCTTCCGGATCGAATATAATCACTCGGCGGCATATCGCCATGTCAAAGGCGGCGCCCCGAATAATTCTGCCTGCCGTTAAGGGCATTTCCATGGAAGGGAGGAGATAATGCGGCCAGTTCCTGCCCCTCTGATATCTCCGCGCAGAGCACTGCGTTCCGCAAAGGTCCGGCCCATGCATGTCACGCTTCACCTCGGCGCGCATCGAACGGCGAATATGTCGTTCCATTATTACCTGCGTGCCAACCGGGCGGCCTTGCAGCGCCGTGGCGTCGGGGTCTGGGACCGGCGTCAGACCCGGGGCGGCATGTTCGCGGGCATCGACCCGCGCATGGGGTCGATCAGCCGTCAGCACCAGTTCGACCTGGCACGCCGCCGCATCGGCACTGCCCTGCACGGCGCCGCGAAGGCCGGGGTGCGCCATCTCATTGTCAGCGATGGAACGCTGCTTGGCCCGATGGCGCATAATCGCGGGTCTTCGCGTCTTTATCCCTGCGCGGGCGACTGGGTTGGCCGGTATCTTGCCGCCTTTGACGGGGCGGTCGACAGGCTGACGCTCACCCTGCGGTCTCAGGACACGTTCTGGACCTCGGCCATGGCCGCCGCGATCTGTCAGGGCGCTGACCTGCCGACCAAAGACGCGCTGTCCGGCCTGGTGGCGGATACGCGGGGCTGGTCCGATGTTGTCCGGGATGTCGCCGGGGCTGCGGGCCGGGCCCGGCTGACAGTCCTTACCCATGAGAGCATCGCGAACCTGCCGGAACGTCGGCTGTTTCACATGACAGGGGGGGCGGTCCATGGTCCCGCCAAATCGGCCCGCGCACATCTGAACGCGGCACCGGACGCCGCCATGATGCGGCGCATGATCTGGGACCGGGGCAATGCCGTCGCGGCCGTGCATATGGCGCGCGGGGATGAATGGTCGGTGTTCGACGCGACCCAGGCCGCCAGGCTGCGCAGCCAATATCGCTCGGATCTCGACTGGCTGGGCACCGGGGCGGAGGGGCTGGCGGATCTGGCGCTGTCGCCCTGGACACCCGCCGGTGCCGGTCGCGACAGGGCAGCACATACAAGGCCGGACCGGGTCGCCCCGGTATTGGGTCGGGGAAAACATATCAGCTGGTTCGGAAAGGCGGGGCCAACCCCGCCTGACGTCCTGACAGGAAGAGGAACACATCATGGCATCGAAGAAGGACGATTGGCGCGCTCTCGCTGAGAAGGAGCTGCGCGGCAAGCCGCTGGATGCGCTCGACTGGGACACGCTCGAAGGGATCACGGTCAAGCCGCTCTATACCGAAGAGGATACGGCGGGGCTGGACCATATGGGCTCCATGCCCGGCATGGCGCCCTTCACCCGCGGCCCGCGCGCCACGATGTATGCCGGCCGCCCCTGGACGATCCGCCAATATGCCGGGTTTTCGACGGCAGAGGAATCGAACGCCTTCTACCGCCGCAACCTGGCCGCCGGTCAGCAGGGCGTTTCCGTCGCCTTCGACCTGGCGACGCACCGGGGCTATGATAGCGACCACCCCCGCGTGGTGGGCGATGTCGGCAAGGCGGGCGTGGCCATCGATTCGGTCGAGGACATGAAGATCCTCTTCGACGGCATCCCTTTGGATCAGGTCTCCGTCTCCATGACGATGAACGGCGCGGTGATCCCGATCCTGGCCAATTTCATCGTGACGGGGGAGGAGCAGGGCCATGACCGCGCCGTGCTCTCCGGCACGATCCAGAACGATATCCTCAAGGAATTCATGGTGCGGAACACCTATATCTATCCGCCCCAGCCCTCGATGAAGATCATCTCCGACATCATCGAATACACGTCGAACGAGATGCCCAAGTTCAACTCCATCTCGATCTCCGGCTACCATATGCAGGAGGCCGGCGCGAACCTTGTGCAGGAGCTGGCCTATACCCTGGCCGATGGCCGGGAATACGTGAAGGCCGCGATCGACGCCGGGATGGATGTCGACAAATTCGCCGGGCGCCTGTCGTTCTTTTTCGCTATCGGCATGAATTTCTTCATGGAAATCGCCAAGCTGCGCGCCGCGCGGACGCTCTGGCACCGGGTCATGACGGAATTCGGGGCGCAGAAGGAAGGCTCCAAGATGCTGCGCACCCATTGCCAGACCTCCGGGGTGTCGCTGCAGGAACAGGACCCCTATAACAACGTCATCCGCACGGCCTATGAGGCGATGAGCGCGGTTCTGGGCGGCACCCAGTCGCTGCATACCAACGCTCTGGACGAGGCGATTGCCCTGCCCACCGATTTTTCCGCCCGGATCGCGCGCAACACCCAGCTGATCCTGCAGGAGGAGACGCAGGTGACCAAGGTCGTCGATCCGCTGGCCGGCTCCTACTATATCGAGAGCCTGACAGACGAGCTGATCCAGAAGGCCTGGGCGCTGATGGAAGAGGTTGAGGAGATGGGCGGTATGACCAAGGCCGTCGCCTCCGGCATGCCCAAGCTCCGGATCGAGGAATCCGCAGCGCGGCGGCAGGCCATGATCGACCGCGGAGAGGAGGTCATCGTCGGCGTCAACAAATACCGCAAGGACAAGGAAGACCCGATCGACATCCTCGACGTCGACAATATGGCGGTGCGTGACAGCCAGATCGCCCGGCTGGAAAAGATCCGCGCCACCCGCGACGAGGCCGCCTGCACCGCGGCGCTCGACGAACTGACCCGCCGCGCCAAGGAGGGCGGCAATCTGCTCGACGCCGCGGTTGAGGCCGCGCGCGCCCGGGCCACAGTCGGAGAAATCAGCATGGCAATGGAGAAGGAATTCGGCCGCCACCGGGCGGAGGTCAAGACACTGGCAGGCGTCTATGGCGCGGCTTACGAGGGCGACGAGGGCTTCGCCGCCATCCAGAAGGATATCGAGGCCTTCGCCGAAGAGGAGGGCCGCCGCCCCCGTCTTCTGGTGGTCAAGATGGGTCAGGACGGCCACGATCGCGGCGCCAAGGTCATCGCCACCGCCTTTGCCGATATCGGTTTCGACGTGGACGTTGGCCCGCTGTTCCAGACGCCGGACGAGGCCGCGCAGGACGCCATCGACAATGACGTGCATGTCGTCGGCATCTCCTCCCAGGCGGCGGGTCACAAGACCCTCGCCCCGCAGCTGATCGAGGCGCTGAAGCAAAAAGACGCGGGCGATATCATCGTGATCTGTGGCGGTGTTATCCCGCAGCAGGATTACGATTTCCTGAAGAAAGCCGGGGTGAAGGCGATTTTTGGTCCCGGCACCAATATCCCAACTGCCGCGCAGGATATCCTGAAGCTGATCCGCGAGGCGCGCGCGGCCTGAGGCTATCTGACGTCAGCGAAAGCCCCTGACACGCAGGTGCCGGGGGCTTTTTACCGCCCGATGACCGGCGCGATCACCCCCGCGATGCGGGCCGACCCTTTGGCGGAGGGATGGATCCGGTCGATGGCAAAGAGGCTTGCATCCTCCGGGCTGAAGACATCGTCCATATCCACCAGCCACACCCCCGGATCGGAGGCCGCCATCCGGGCCAGCCGCGCCTCCAGTATGCGGTAGGGCGCCTCGCTGGCGGTTCCTGCATAGCGCGGCGAGGTGTAGTAATCGGCCCAGATCACCCGCGCCCCGCGCCGCCGCAGATCGGCGACCAGCTCCGGGATCGCGCCCCGCTGACCATCCTCGGAAATCAGCCGGTCCAGCACCGGACGACAGTCGGAATTGCGGCAGCCCCCGCTCAGATCGTTCGCCCCGCCGTTCAGCACGATCCAATCGGCTTGGACCCCGTCAAGCTGCGTCGGGATATTCAGTGATCCTCGCCCGCCCGCGATCTGCGCAAAGGGCAGCGACACATCGCCAACCGCAACCCCCAGCCGCGCCTCCAGCACATCGGCGACGGACCCGCCGCCGATCCGGTTCCAGGCCATGACGGAATCGCCCGCGACGACGATGCGCGCCTGATCTGGCACGCCGCCTGCACAGGCGGCGAGGAGTGGAATGGCAAGAAGGGCATACAGTCTCATCCCTATCGAGATGATCCGCGTCACCCGGGGATCAAGTCACAGCGCAAAAATGCCGTCAGCCGGCCCTCAGCCCCGACCGCGATAGGGCGGCACGCCTTGATCCGGGATCCAGGCGCCGTCGGGCATCGGCCCGGTCTGCCAGAAGACGTCGATCGGAATGCCGCCGCGCGGATACCAGTAGCCGCCGATCCGCAGCCATTGCGGCTCCAGAAACGCCACGAGCCGCCGCGCGATGGAGATCGTGCAATCCTCGTGAAACGCGCCGTGATTGCGGAAGGAGGTCAGGTAAAGCTTCAGCGATTTCGACTCCACCAGCCAGTCCCCCGGCACATAGTCGATCACCAGATGCGCGAAATCCGGCTGGCCGGTCATCGGGCAGAGAGAGGTGAACTCCGGCGCCGTGAAGCGGACGTTATAGGTGATGTCGGTCTGGCTGTTGGGCACCCGCTCCAGCTCTGCCTCTTCGGGGGTGGTGGGGATGACGGTCGGCCCGCCAAGCTGCTTGAGGCTGCTGTATTTGCTGTCGGTCATGGCGCTCTCCGGTATGTCGCGGGCGGGTGTGCCCTGCGCGGTAGCATATCCGGCCCGGATCGGTCGAGCCTGCGCCGCTGACCCTCCGTGCACCTTGTCTTCGCCGCCCGAACCGCGACAGATGGCAAAAGACCACCAAGGACTGCCCCATGACCGACCCGCGCCCGGCCACGCCCGACGATTACCCCCAGATCATCGCCATCTGGACCCCCTATTACCGGGAGACGACGGTCACTTTCGCCTCCGAAGAAAAGACTTTGGAAACGCTTGGTGACTATATTGAAGGCCGACGGTCCCGGGGGCGGGAGTTTTTCGTGGCGGAGGTTGAGGGCCAGATCGCCGGTTTCGCCTCCTACGACCAGTTCCGCGCCGGGGACGGCTATGTCCATGCGATGGAACATACGATCATCCTGGGCCCGGCCGCACGCGGGCAGGGGATCGGGCGGCGGCTGATGCAGGCAGTCGAAGACCATGCCCGCGCGGGCGGCGTCCATACCATGGTTGCGGGCGTCAGCGGGGAGAATGACGCAGGCATCGCCTTTCACAAAGCCGTGGGCTATGAGGATTGCGGCCGTCTGCCCCAGTCAGGCAGGAAGTTTGGCCGTTGGCTGGACCTTGTGCTGCTGCAGAAAATCCTCTGACAAGCGCGCGGCGGGCCGTTAGGATGCCCCCATGTCCATCTGGAGCCGCATATCCGAAGCCCTGTCCGCGCTTGCCCGGGGCGAAAGCCTGTCGACGGTGTTCGACAGCCTGCGCACGCCGCCGGAACGTTCGGTCGCCTTCACCATCGCGGTGATCGCGCTTGGCGCCAAGATGGCCAAGGCGGACGGGCAGGTGACCCGGGATGAGGTCACGGCCTTTCGCGAGGTGTTCCAGATCGCCCAGCGGGACGAGGCGCAGGCGGCGCGGGTCTTTAACCTGGCCCGGCAGGACGTTGCGGGGTTCGACGTCTACGCCCGCCGGATCGCCGACATGTTCGGCCCGCAGAGCGATACCCTCTGCGATATCATGGACGGGCTGTTTCACATCGCCATGGCGGATGGCGGCTATCACCCGGCGGAGGACGAATTCCTGGCGGAGGTCGCCCGCATCTTTGGCATGGACGAGGCCAAGTTCCGCAACCGCCGCGCGCGCTTCGTGCCCGATGCCATTGCCGATCCCTATTCCATCCTCGGCCTGCATCCCGGCGCCACGCTGGAGGAAGCCCGCGCCGCCTGGAAGGCCGCCGTGCGGGAGAGCCACCCGGACCGGCTGATGGCGCGCGGCCTGCCGGAAGAGGCGCTTGGCATGGCGGAGCGGCGGATGATCGACCTCAACCGCGCATGGGAGGAGATCTCGGCCAAGCGGACCCGGGCAGGGGAACCGGCGGAATAGGCGATGCGCATCGCCTCCTATAATGTCGAATGGTTCGACGGGCTGTTTGACGATGCCGGGCATCTGATCATGGACAGTGGCTGGTCCGCCCGTCGCGACATCACGCGCGCCCAGCAGATCGAGGCGCTTGGCGTCGTTTTCACCGCGCTCGACGCCGACGCGATCATGATCATCGAGGCGCCGGACCAGAACCGCCAGCGCAGCACGGTGAGGGCGTTGCAAAACTTCGCCCGGGCCTTCGATCTGCGCGCGCAGGAAGCCGTGATCGGCTATCCCAATGACACGCAACAGGAAATCTCGCTGCTCTACGATCCGGCGGCGCTGACGCCGCGCCATGATCCGAAGGGGGAGCCGGGCACGACCCGCGCGCCCCGCTTCGACAGCACCTTCCATATCGATCTGGATATCGATGCGACCGAAGACAGGGTGACCTTCTCCAAACCGCCGCTGGAACTGGCGGTGACCACCCGGAACGGCACCACACTCCGCCTGATCGGCGCGCATCTGAAATCCAAGGCCCCGCATGGCGCCCGCAGCCGCGACGCGGTCATGCGCCTGTCCATCGCCAACCGGCGCAAGCAGCTGGCCCAGGCGATCTGGCTCCGTCAGCGGATCGAGGATCACCTGGCCGCCGAAGAGCCGATCATCGTCATGGGCGACCTCAACGATGGCCCCGGCCTTGACGAATACGAACACCTCTTTGGCCGCTCCTCGGTGGAGATCGTGATGGGGGAAGGGGACATGGCCCTGACCGACCCGCACGCCGCCCGCGCCCTGACCGCCAAACTGACCGCCGCGCCGACCTCCGCCCGGTTCTTCATCCAGCCGGAGGGGCGCTACCTGCAGGCGCTGCTCGACTACATCATGATCTCCCCCGACCTCACGGCGCACACCCCGCGCTGGCGCATCTGGCACCCGTTCGACGACCCGGCCTGCTGGCAGACGCCGGAGCTGCGCGATGCGCTGTTAACCGCCTCCGACCATTTCCCGGTGGTGCTGGATATCGACATCTGACCTACCGGCGCGCCGCGCGACCCCCTATATTGCAGCCATGACACGCCCCCGCCTGATCCCCGCCCTCTCTGCCGTCCTGTCGCTGGCGCTGCTGCCCGTGGCCGCCCCCGCGCAGGAAGTCGAAACGCCTGAGGCAGAGACGGAGGAGGCCCCGTCGCTCATGGAGCGCGGCGCCAAGCTCTTCTTCCGCGGGCTGACGGAGGAAATGGCCCCCGCCATCCGCGACATGCAGCGGCTGGCGGAGGAACATGGCCCCGCCCTCATGAGCTTTATCGAGGAGATGGGGCCGGCCTTGTCCGAACTATTCCAGGATATCAAGGATTTCTCCGCCTATGAGGCCCCGGAAATCCTGCCCAATGGCGATATCATCATCCGCAAGAAACTGCCCGAACCGCCGCACGTCGAAGAGGCCAAGCCTGACGAAAACGGCCAGATCGACCTCTAAGCGCCCTCAGCGCACCATCTTCAGGTCGATCTCCGCTTGCAGCGAAGAGGCCAGCGATTTCAGCCGCGACATGGCAACCTCTCCCAGCAGCGGCCAGGCGGCCTCCGTCAGGCGCAGCTCCAGCACCTTCTTCTTGGGGAACCAGCGGAATTCCCCGGGGATCGCCCCCTTTTCCAGCCAGAGCATCGCACCAAAGCGCATCGCCTTGCCGACGATCTCTGCCTGCAGCCGATCCTCGGGCGGGATATACTGGTACAGTTCCTCGAACGAAGTGCCCTCCCGCTTGTTGCGGTAGCGGTGCAGCAGCGCCAGCCCAAGGTAGATCCGTTCCGAGTGCTTCAGCCCGCCGAGGTTGGCGCGCGTCGCATTGTCGAAACAGACCTCCGCCCGGTAATCGGGATGCGCCCGCCAGGTCACGTCATGCAGCAGGCAGGCGGCACGAATGATCCGCTGCCGGTCCGGCTTGGCGGCGCGGAAGATCGGCAGGATGAAATCGTAGAGCGTCCGGCCAAAGCCCGGCAGTCGCGCATCCTTGGCCTCGGCAAAGCGGCAGGCCTCGATCAGCGGATCGCGGTCGCGCAGCTCGGGCGGCATCTGCTGGTAGAGCATCCCCTCGCGAATGCCATAGCTCGACACCGCGATGTCATGCGGATGGAAGGTGCGCACCACCTCCGCCAGAACCTCGGAGGCCAGCGGCACCAGCTCCATCCGGGCGGAGGAGATGCCACAGCGGTTGCGCAGCTCCCCCAGATCCTGCTCGCGGATATATTCCGCCGTGGCCCGCACCGCCTTGGTCGACATGCGGTATTCATGCAGCACATGCAGCGGGTAATTCTGCCGGTCCATGTCGATCCGGGCAATCGCCCGCCAGGACCCGCCGACCAGGAACAGGCGGTCGCGCTGCATCCCCATCTGCGCCGCCATCTTCTGGACTTCTTCCTTGATGAAGGCGCGGCGCCCCTTGCGGCCCCCCTTCACCTCGGTCAGCTTGAGCGGCCCCAGCGGCGATGTCATGCGCCGGCCAACCTCGCCGCCCTTGATCTCCGCCAGTTCCATCGACGACCCGCCGATATCGCAGACCAGCCCATAGCTCCCCGGCCAGCCCAGCAGCACGCCCTGTGCCGACAGCCGCGCCTCCTCATCGCCGGGGATCACCTGAATCCGCAGCCCGGTCTGCCGCTCCACATCCGCGACAAACTCCGCGCCATCCTCGGCTTCCCGCACGGCGGCGGTGGCCACGGCGGTCAGCGGCACGGCATCCATCCCATGCGCCAGCAGCTGGAACCGGTGGATCGCGGCCAGCGCCCGGCGGCGTCCCTCAGGGTTCAGCCGGCCCGTCTCCGACAGGCCCGCGCCAAGCGCACACATGATCTTTTCATTGTAGAAATAGGCCGGGCTGCGCGCCGCCCCGTCAAACACCACCAGCCGGACAGAGTTCGACCCCACATCGACCACGCCCACCCGGCGCAGATCGCGCACGGAAGGATCGGCAAAAAGCGGGCGCCCGAAACCGCCCCAGTCCGTCCCGGTCTCGGCATCGAGCCGTGCACTGTCCTGACCATCATCCATCATGTCAGCCCGATCCTTCGTCGCCTGTCTTAATTGCAGCGCAGACCCGACCCGTCAACCAAGCGCTGCCCCGGGCGGGAAATGGCCCCGGCCCGTTGGCGCAACGTCACCCCGTGTCTGCTGGGCAGGCACGCTGTCCGAAGCGCGCCCGTAGCGCAGGCTTCTTCGGCACGGCCGACCAGCTCCAGCTCATATCCTCCCGCGATATGCCGCCCGAGGCGCGCGGCCCCATCACCGGGGACCGGCCCGATCAGGCCATCTATGCGGCGCGGCCGGTGGGGCAGGGCTGGCGCTATGCCAGCGACGACCCGACCGGCGAGACACCCGCCATAGCCGGCGCCTCCCTCTTTACGTCCGACCCCGACAAGGTCACGACGCGGCGAACCTTCGACATGCCGGCCTGGAAAAGAGCGCTCCGCATGCCCCTCACCCCGCAACCCCGGTCGCCGCTCGTCGGCATGCTGAGCGACCGCTGGGGCATCCGCTGGATGATCACGCAGGACGCGCCGCAACCCTGACGCGCCCCTCTTCATCTTGGCAAAAATACTCCCGCCGGAGGCGTCCCGCCCGCGCCAGACGCGCAGGCCGACCTCACTCCGCATCATGCGTCAGCATGGGCACGTCCGACGCCCCCGCCGACCCGCGCCCCGACAACGACGGATTTTCCATGAAAAACCGGTGGCAGTTGAAGGCGAACTCGCCCTCGGGCACCACCGCGCGCGCAAAATGCCCGTCGGGCTGCATCACCCAGCTCTGCGCTTGATCCGCAAGGTTCGCGGCCATGATCTGGCTCACGATCTGCGCCTTCACCGTGGGGTTCACCGTCTCCACCAGCGTCTCCACCCGGCGGTTCAGGTTGCGCCCCATCCAGTCGGCGGAAGAGATAAAGACCCGCGACCCGCGCGACGGCAACCCGTGGCCATTGCCAAAACAGACGATCCGGCTGTGTTCCAGGAACCGGCCCACGATGGATTTCACCCGGATATTCTCCGACAGCCCCACGACGCCGGGACGGATCCCGCAGATCCCCCGGATCACCAGATCGATCTTCACCCCGGCCTTTGAGGCGGCATAGAGCCCGTCGATAATATCCGGCTCGATCAGCGAATTCATCTTGGCCCAGATCTGCGCGGGACGCCCGGCGCGGGCATGCTCCGCCTCCGCCTCGAACCGCTCCAGCAGGAAATCCTTCATCATGTGAGGCGAGATCCGCAGGTTCTCCAGACTGTCCGGCTGCGCATAGCCCGAGAGGTAGTTGAACACCTTGGTCGCATCCCGGCCAAGCGCCGCATCGCAGGTAAAAAAGCTCAGATCGGTGTAGATACGCGCGGTAATCGGGTGGTAATTGCCGGTGCCGTAATGCGTATAGGTGACCAGCTTGTCCCCCTCCCGCCGCACGACGGTTGAGATCTTGGCATGGGTCTTCCAGTCGACAAAACCATAGACCACATGGGCGCCCGACCGTTCCAGCCGCCGGGACTGGTGAATATTGGCCGCCTCGTCGAACCGCGCTTTCAGTTCCACCAGCGCGGTGACGGATTTCCCGTCCTCCGCCGCGTCACACAGCGCCTCAACGATGGGCGAGTTTTTCGAGGTCCGGTAAAGCGTCTGCTTGATCGCCACCACATCCGGATCCTGCGCCGCCTGCTTCAGGAAGCGCACCACCATGTCAAAGGTCTCGTAAGGGTGGTGCAGCAGCATGTCCTTCTGCCGGATTGCCGCGAACATGTCGCCGTCATGATCCTGCACCCGTTCCGGCACCCGGGGATTGAACGACGGCCAGAGCAGATCGGGACGCGCATCCGTCACCAGCTCGCTCAGATCGGATATGCCGATCAGCCCGTCGACCTCGATCACCTCTTCCTGGCCGACATGCAGCTCCCGCATGATGACCTTTTTCAGAGCGGCCGGCGCGTCGGCAGAGATCTTCATCCGCACGACCTCCCCCCGCCGCCGCCGTTTCAGCGCCGTCTCGAATTCGCGCACCAGGTCCTCGGCCTCTTCCTCCACCTCCAGATCGCTGTCGCGCAGCACCCGGAAGGTACAGGAGCCGATGGTCCGGTAGCCGGGAAAGAGCTGGCCGATATTCAGCAGCAAGAGCTCTTCCAGCGGCAGGTAGCGCAGCACCCCGTCCTCGGACGGCAGCAGGATGAACCGGTCGATCTGCTGCGGGATCGGCAGCAGCGCCTGCAGGGCGCGCCCGTCGCGCCGCCGTTCCAGCATCAGCGCAAAGGAAAACCCCATATTTGGGATAAAGGGGAAGGGATGCGCCGGGTCCACAGCCAGAGGCGACAGGACCGGAAAGACTTTGAACAGAAACACATCGGCCAGATGTTTTCGGTCCGCCTCGGTGATATCCCCGGCCTTGAGCACGCGGATCCCCGCCTCCTGCATCTCGGCCTGAAGCTTGCCCAGGATCTCCTGCTGGCGGTCCATCAGCCGCCGGGCGTCCTCATCGATCAGCGCCAGCTGTTCGGCGGGGGTCAGCCCATCGGCAGCCGGCGTCGTGCGCCCCTCGCGCTTCAGCTCGCGCAGACCTGCGACCCGCACGGTGTAGAACTCATCCAGATTGGTGGCCGAGATGGACAGGAACCGCAGCCGCTCCAGCAGCGGCACGCGCGGGTTTTCCGCCTCTTCCAGCACCCGCCAGTTGAACCCCAGCCAGCTCAGCTCCCGGTTTACGAACCGGCCCGGACCGGTCAGGTCACAATCCGGCAGGATCTGTGCCGGTGCGAGGGGAGATTTGAGGAAGTCGGCACTGGTCATTTGGTCTGTCCCACGGGTCTTTGGCCCGCTTGTACAAAGTTTAACAAGACGCTTTTATGACTCGGGCATACCGAATTTGTCCATGATCTCCCGGGCTAACGGCACATTAATTCCCCGACGTTCCGCCAGCGATGCTGCATCCAGCGCCGCAACGACGCGGGCGGCCCCGTCAAAGGACCGGTCCATCCGTTTCAGCAGGTAGGTTACCACGGTCGGCGCCACCTGCAGCTGACGTTCCGCAAACAGCTTGACCAGGACGAGGCCCAGCAAAACGTCATCCGGCGGCTCCAGCCGCGCCGAAGCAGCGCCCTGCACCCGGCTTTTCAGATCGGGCAGCGTCAGCGGCCAGCCTTCGACGACGCCGGTTCCGGTGATCAGCAATGGCTGCCCCGCCGCCAGGACAAGGTTGTGCAGGTGAAACAGCGCCTCCTCGTCGGCGCGGTGCCGCAGCAGGTGCAGGTCCTCCACCGCCACGGGGCCCGCAGCCAGCGCCGGAATATCCTGCCCCGACAGCCCTGCAGCCGCCAGGATCCGCGCGCCGCTCTGCTCGGCCCAGATCTGCGCCAGATGCGATTTGCCCGACCCCGAAGGCCCGGTCAGCAGCATCTTGCCCGACGGCCAGTCGCGCCAGCCGTCAATCAAAGCCAGGGCCAGCGCATTGCCGGGCGCGGTCACGAAATCGGACCGGCTCAGCCCCGGGCGACGGGGGTGATCCATGGGCAGCGGCGGTTGCATAGCTTAGTCCCGGAGGTCCGGCCGGGTGCGTTCGGCCATCGGCGGCTCGGCCCCGCGATACAGCCGGCTGTCCTTGTATTGACCGATGGCAAAGCGCATCAGCACCCCAAGCGCGGCCGCAACCGGCACCGCGACCAGCATCCCCACAAAGCCGAAAAGCGACCCGAAGACCGACAGCGCGAAGATCAGCCAGACCGGGTGCAGGCCGACAGAATTGCCGACCAGTTTTGGCGTCAGGATATTCCCCTCGATCACCTGGCCCAGCACAAAAATGCCGGCGACCAGCCCGATGGACAGCCAGTCGCCCCAGAACTGAAACAGCGCCAGACCGATGGCCAGCGCCCCGCCCAGCAGGGCTCCGACATAAGGGATGAAGGTGATCAGCCCGGCAAAGGCCCCCACGACCAGCCCGAACTGCAGCCCCACGACCATCAGCGCAATCGCGTAATAGGAGCCGAGGATCAGGCAGACCGTACCCATGCCGCGGATAAACGACGCCAGCGTCTTGTCGACATCGCGGGCCAGCTGCCGGATTGTCGGCGCATGTTCGCGTGGCAGCAGGCTGTCCACCTCCGCCACCATCCGGTCCCAGTCGAACAGCAGGTAGAAGGCCACGACCGGCACGATGACAAACAGCATGATAACATTGATCAGCGACCCGACCGAGGTCAGCGCCGTCTGCAGAAGCTGTCCGCCCTTGGATTGGATGGTCTGCCCGATCGCGGTCAGGGATTGCCGCAGGGTCGAGCCCTCTTCCAGCAGCGACGGGAACTTGGCCGTCAGGAATTTCTGCAGGTCGTTAAAAAGTTTGGGCGCCGTATCGACGAGCGAGACCAGCTGATTGATCAGCGTCGGCACGACCAGCAAGGCCAGAATGACAAAAATCAG
Organism: Pseudooceanicola profundi; assembly: GCF_050897955.1. Classification (NCBI taxonomy): domain Bacteria; kingdom Pseudomonadati; phylum Pseudomonadota; class Alphaproteobacteria; order Rhodobacterales; family Paracoccaceae; genus Pseudooceanicola; species Pseudooceanicola profundi. The sequence goes on from NZ_JBPAXZ010000001.1 coordinate 2,982,320, forward strand.
GATGCCGCCCAGCGTGATGATCGCCGTCGCCATGGCCCGCGACAGCCCCGCCGCCTCCAGCCGGTCTGCGACCGGGTCAAGGAAATAGGCCACCGCCGCCCCCAGCACGAAGGGCAGGATGACATCGCCCAGCCACCACAGCGCCAGAACAAAGACCGCCGTGGCAATTCCCCAGTATTTCATCTGATCCCTGACGGGCAAAGCCATGTGCTGCGGTCCTCTGATCCAGTCTGCAACATCGTGGTTTCGCCGTCGTATCGCAAGCCCCCCGGATGATGTCTCTGTCCCGCGTATCGCGGGGGTATGGAATCCCGGACTGTCGCGCGATCTTCCCTTGGGTCAACCTGTGGATGTTCCGACCGCAGGGGCTTGGCCCCGGTCAGGGTTTGACCCGTGGAACGATCAAGGTCCCGGCGGCCCGGCATAGGTGGGCGGCGACCGGGAAATGGCAGTCACCGCATCCTCTGACCCTCGGATGCGGCACAGGGCCCGCGCCGATCTTTCCTCTTCCTGGGCGGCGCGGGTCCGACGACAAAATGCACCGGGTCGTAGCGATCGCACGCCCTTGTGCAGGGGTCATTGCGCCAGTAAACCGCTTTGCAGACGCCTGACCAAAGGATCCGCCATGCGCCTGAGCCGCTACTTCCTGCCCGTTCTCAAGGAAACCCCCGCCGACGCCCAGATCGTCAGCCACCGCTACATGCTGCGCGCCGGCATGATCCGCCAGCAGTCGGCCGGCATCTATTCCTGGCTGCCGCTGGGCTTCAAGGTGCTGCGCAAGATCGAGAACATCGTGCACGAGGAACAGCAGCGCGTCGGCCATATCCCGATGCTCATGCCGACGCTGCAATCTGCCGACCTCTGGCGCCAGTCCGGCCGGTATGACGCCTACGGCCCCGAGATGCTGCGCTTCAAGGACCGCCATGATCGCGAAATGCTCTACGGCCCCACGAACGAGGAGATGATCACGGAGATCGTCGCCAACTACGTGACCTCCTACAAGGCGCTGCCGCTGACGCTGTACCATATCCAGTGGAAATTCCGCGACGAGGTCCGCCCCCGCTTCGGTGTCATGCGTGGCCGGGAATTCCTTATGAAGGACGGCTATAACTTCGACCTGACCAAGGAAGATGGGCTGCACGCCTACAACCGCCACCTCGTCAGCTACCTGCGCACTTACGAACGGATGGGCCTGCAGGCCATCCCGATGCGCGCGGATTCGGGCCCGATCGGCGGTGATTACACCCACGAATTCCTCGTGCTGGCCGAAACCGGCGAGTCGGAGGTCTTCTATGACAGCGAGATCACCGATCTGACCTTCGGCGACCGTGAGGTCGACCCCGACGACAAGGCCCAGTGCCAGGCCGTGCTGGAAGAGTTCACCTCCCGCTACGCCCGTACCGACGAAACCCATGACGAGGCCGTCTTCAACGAGATCCCGGAGGCGCGCCGCCGCGTCGCCCGTGGCATCGAAGTGGGCCAGATCTTCTACTTCGGCACCGAATATTCGGAAAAGCTCGGCGCCTATGTCCAGACCTCCGACGGGGGCAAGATGCCGCTGCACATGGGCTCCCACGGGATCGGCGTGAGCCGCCTGCTGGGCGCGATCATCGAGGCCAGCCATGACGACAAGGGCATCATCTGGCCGGAGGGGGTGACCCCCTTCCATGTCGGCATCGTCAACCTCAAGACCGGCGATGCAGAGGCCGATGCCGCCTGCGAGGCGCTCTATGCCAGCTTCCAGGCCCTGGGCCTCGACCCGCTCTATGATGACACGGACGAACGGGCGGGCGGCAAGTTCGCCACGATGGACCTGATCGGCCTGCCCTGGCGGATCACCGTCGGCCCCCGTGGCCTGAAGAACGGCGTGGTCGAACTGACCTCCCGCCGGACCGGCGAGAGCGAGGAGCTGCCGCCCGAAGAGGCGGTGAAGAAAGTCGCGGCGATCTACGCCGGGCTCTGATCCCATGCTGCGGCTGGCATTGCTTCTGCTCCTGCTGGCCGCGCCCCTCCGGGCCGATGATGCGGCCCGGGCAGCGGCCTTTCGGGACGCCTTCCAAGGCTGGATGGCCGGGCAGGGTGCCCGCACCGGCGCCATCGCCATCCGCCATGACAATGCGCCTGTCGCCGCTTTCGGGATCAATACCGACCCCGATCTGATGCGCCCGCTGGCCTCGCTGTCCAAGATGATCACCGCGCTCTGCGTCGCGCGGCTGGTCGCGGATCGCCAGCTGTCCTACGACACGGAGGTGCGGAAGGTCCTGAACCTGCCGCAGGCCGCACCGATCACCACCGGCGCGCTGCTCTCCCATGCTACGGGCCTGCAGCATGACCGCACGCAGGGCCCGATGAGCTGGTGGCGCGGCGATCCCACCCCGCGCTGGCCGGAGGTGACACCGCCCGCGCTGGACCCCGGCCGCCTGACCCCGGGCACGCCGGACTATTACTACAGCAATGAGAATTATGCGGTCCTCGGCACGATCATCGAAGGCGTCACCCATGAGGGGTATGAGACCGCCTGCCGCGACAGGGTTCTGACCCCCGCCGGGGTCACCGCCCGCCCCGATCCGCTCTTTGCCGCCTACCTGCCCTGGGGCGGCTGGCGGATGAGCGTGGCCGACTACGCGCAGCTCATGGACTATGCGGTCGGGGACAATGGCATCCTGCCCGGCCAGATCGACCAGCTGCCCGCGCAGCAGGTCTTCGGGCCGGTCACCTACACCATGGGTCTCTTCCGCCGCGACATGGGGGCCGGGTCGAACTTCTGGCATTTCGGGTCGCTCTGTTTTGAGGACGGGCCGAACCTCGGCGCCTATACCGCGCATTGGGAGACGGGCTGGACCGTCACCGTCTGGTACGACGCCTGTCTGGAGGAAGCGGGTATGATATCGCTCGACCAGGCGCTGGTTGCTGTCGCCTACGCCATCCCCTGACCGCAGCCCGCTTTTGCGCTATCCTGCCAGGCAAAAGCCAGAGAGGCAGAGCAGATGATCACACGCGCGCTGACCCTCGCCGGAGGGCTGGCCGGGGCCGCAACTTTCGCGCAGTTCCCCGAGTTTTCGCAGCAATACACCCAACGTCTGGCCGGCGCGGTGGACGAGCTGACCCGCGTGGCCGCGGATTTTGATGCCTCCGCCCACGCCGCTGACCTCACCCGCGAGGCGGCGCTCGACCAGATGACCGGCACGCCCTTCCTCGACCGCCGCCGCGCCGACATGACGGCCACCTTCACCCGGCTGGAGGCGCTGCAGGCCGATCTGGCCGCGCTCCGAGGCGCTGGTCCCTTCCTGCGCGCCTATGAGATGCGCCACCTCATCGACCCGCAGATCGCCGCCCGCGCGGCGCAGGATTTCAGCCCCGCTTTGCCGCTGACCTTTGAGGGCCTCATCTTTGCTGCCCTCGGGCTGCTGGCGGGCCTTGCGCTCGTCTCCCTCATCCGGCGGCTGGCCGCGCTGATCCTCTACCCGTTCCGACCTCGCGCAAAGGCGACTTGACGCCCGTCCCGCCAGCCGACACATGTTCCCGGACCCCGAAGAAGGAGCCAGTATGGCCACCCGAACACCGCCTTTTGCCAAATTCGAATGGATCATCGCCTGGCGGTATCTGCGTGCGCGCAGGGCCGAGGGCGGCGTCTCTGTCATGACCTGGATCAGCCTGATCGGGATCGCGCTGGCGGTGGCCGCGCTGATCATCACCCTGTCGGTGCGCGCCGGCTTCCGCGCCGAATTTGTCGACACGATCCTCGGCGCCAATGCCCATGTCACGATCTACAATTCCGCCGCGCCGGATCAGAACGGGGTCCTGTCGCGGACCATTCCCGACTACACCGAAATGGCCGGCAGGATTGCGGCCGTGCCCGGCGTGTCCCATGCCGCCCCTCTGGTGAAAGGGCAGGTCATGGCAACCGCGCAGGGCGAAACCTCCGGTGTCGAAGTCTTTGGCATCGCCCAGGAAGATCTGGCGACGATCCCCCGCATCGCAAACCCCGACACCGCTCAGGGCGATCTGTCCCGGTTCGACGAAGGCATTGCCATCGGGTCGGGCGTGGCCCGCACGCTGAACGTGACGCTGGGTGACAGGATCAAGCTCATCTCGCCCGACGGGATGAAAACCGCCTTCGGCACTTCGCCCAGGGTCAAGACCTTTGAGGTCACCTACATCTTCACGGCGGGGCGCTACGACATCGACCGCACCCGCGTTTATATGCCCTTCGCGGAGGCGCAGAGCTATTTCAACCGGGAAGGCGTGGCCGATGAAATAGAGGTGCTGGTCACCGCGCCGGACCGGGTGGACGACCTGACGATCCCGCTTCTCAACGCCGCAGGTGACCGCGCGCTGATCTGGACCTGGCGCGACAGTGCGGGCAGCTTCCTCCGCGCGCTGGATATCGAGGATAATGTGATGTTCATCATCCTTTCGGTCCTTGTCCTGATCGCCTCCATGAACATCGTCTCGGGCCTGATCATGCTGGTGAAGAACAAGGGCCGCGACATCGGCATCCTGCGCACCATGGGGCTGACGGAGGCCTCTGTTCTGCGGGTCTTCTTCCTCTGCGGGGCATCGACCGGGCTGATCGGCACGGCAATCGGGCTGATCATCGGCTGCCTGTTTGCCATCTATATCGACCCGATCTTTGCGCTGGTCGACCGCATGTCGGGCGGTGGCGTCTGGGATCCGTCGGTGCGCGGCATCTATGCCCTGCCGGCGCTGCTGCAATGGAAAGACGTGCTCTCCGCAGTGGCGCTCTCGCTGGGTCTGAGCTTTATCATCACCATCTTCCCGGCCCGCCGTGCGGCCCGGATGAACCCCGTGGAGGCGCTGCGCTATGAGTGAGCTGGCCCTCGAACTGAGCGGGATCGAGAAGATCTACAACCCCGGCCAGCCGGGCGAAATCCGCGTTTTGCGTGGCATCGAGCTGGCGCTGAAACCGGGGGAGGCGGTGGCACTGGTTGCGCCCTCCGGCGCAGGAAAATCCACCCTTCTGCATATTGCCGGCCTTCTGGACCTGCCCGATGCCGGAGAGGTCAGGATCGGCGGAGAGGCGATGCACGGGCTGAACGACCGCCGCCGCACCGCGATCCGGCGCGACGATGTGGGCTTTGTCTACCAGTTCCACCACCTGCTGCCCGAATTCACGGCAGAGGAGAACATCATCCTGCCGCAGCTTGCCAATGGTACGGCCCGCGCCGCCGCCCAGACCCGCGCGCATGAGCTGCTGGCAACGGTGGGTGTGGCCGAACGGGCGGGTCACCGGCCCGCCGCGCTGTCGGGCGGCGAACAGCAGCGCGTCGCCTTCTGCCGGGCGCTGGCCAACAGCCCGCGCGTGCTTCTGGCGGATGAACCGACCGGCAATCTCGATCCCGATACCTCTGACAGGGTCTTTGCGGCCATGATGGACCTGGTTCGGCAGACCGGCCTCGCGGCACTGGTTGCGACCCATAACCTCGACCTCGCGGCCCGTATGGACCGGACCGTCCGGCTGGAGGGCGGGCGTCTGACCGGTTGACCCGAGCCCGTTCCGCGTAGCTGCACATATCCTGTGCGCGCAGAGCCCTATCAATCTCCACCCACCCAGCTATCTGCCAGGATACGTCTTACTTCGACCTCAATTCATCGACCCGAAAGGCCCCTGAATGAACGCTGACACTCTCACCACTCACGCGCCCAAGATGCTGAGCATCCTGCGCATTGTCTCCGCCCTGATCTTTTTCGCGCATGGCACCCAGAAGATCCTGGGCTTCCCGGCGGGGATGGACCCGGCTGCCTTCTCCCTGCCCTGGATCGCGGGAGTGCTGGAACTGGTTGGCGGCGCGCTGCTGATCATCGGCCTGTTCACCCGCCCGGTGGCTTTTGTCCTGTCCGGTCTGATGGCCTGCGCCTATTGGATGGCACATGCCCCGCAAAGCCCGTTCCCGGTCAATAATGGGGGCGACGCGGCGATCCTCTATTGCTTCGTCTTTCTCTATTTCGTCTTTGCGGGCCCGGGTCCTTGGTCTTTGGACGCCGCGCGGTCGGCAAAGCCCGCCACGGTCTGATCCGTTCCGGCTGTAGCCCGGGAACATCAGGAACATCAGTTAAGCGGGCCTGATCCCAGGCCCCTTACATCGCGCAAGACATGACCCCGGCCCCGACAGGCCGGGTGTCACACATCCAGCCCTTCGACGAACCGCGCGTTTTCCTGGATATACTGGAACCGCAGCTCCGGCTTCTTGCCCATCAGCCGTTCCACCAGATCGCCGGTTTCGCCCGGGGCTTCCTCATCCACGGTGACGCGGATCAGCTTGCGCGTCTTCACATCCATCGTGGTTTCCTTGAGGTCCTTGGCATCCATCTCGCCCAGACCCTTGAAGCGGCTGACCTCGATCTTGCCCTTGCCGCCCAGCCCCTTGGCCAGCCATTCATCCCGCTCCGCCTCATCGGCACAATAGACACGATGCGCCCCCTGCGTCAGCCGGTAAAGCGGCGGGCAGGCCAGATACAGGTGTCCCTTGTCGATCATCGGCCGCATCTGCGTGAAGAAGAAGGTCATCAGAAGCGAGGCGATATGCGCCCCGTCGACATCTGCATCCGTCATGATGATGATCTTGTCATAGCGCAGATCGTCGACGTTGAATTTCGTCCCCATGCCCACGCCCATGGCCTGGCAGAGATCGTTGATCTCCTGGTTCGTCCCGATCTTCGACGACGCAGCGCCCAGCACGTTCAGGATCTTCCCGCGCAGCGGCAGCAGGGCCTGCAGTTTCCGGTCCCGCGCCATCTTGGCCGACCCGCCGGCCGAGTCACCCTCGACGAGGAAAAGCTCCGTCCCGGCCCGGTTTCCGGCGGAACAATCGGTCAGCTTGCCGGGCAGGCGCAGTTTCTTCGTCGCCGATTTCCGCTGTGTCTCTTTCTCCTGCCGCCGCCGCTGGCGCTCCTCCGCCCGCAGGATCAGAAAGTCGAGGATGGCGCCGGCCGATTTCGTATCCGCCGCCAGCCAGTTGTCGAAATGGTCGCGCACGGCATTTTCCACCAGCCGCTGCGCCTCCACTGTGGCCAGCCGGTCCTTGGTCTGACCGACGAATTCCGGCTCCCGGATGAAGGTCGAGACCAGCGCGCAACCGCCCGCCATCAGGTCCTCCCGGGTGATCTGCGCGGCCTTGCGGTTGTTCACCAGCTCGCCGTAAGCCTTGATCCCCTTGAGGATCGCCGCCCAGAAACCCGCCACATGGGTGCCACCCTCGGGCGTCGGCACGGTATTACAATAGGATTGCACGAACCCGTCACGCACCGGCGTCCAGTTGATCGCCCATTCCACCCGGCCGGGCACGCCAAACCGCTCCTGGAACCCCACGCGGCCCGCAAAGGGCGCATCGGCATAAACCATGGCCCCGGTCAGCGTCTCTCCCAGGTAATCGGCCAGACCACCGGGGAAGTGGAACACCGCCTCAAGTGGCGTCTCGCCGTCATCAATCGCCGTCTTCCAGCGGATTTCCACGCCGGAAAACAGATAGGCCTTGGAGCGGATCGATTTGAACAGCCGCGCCGGCTTGAACTTATGCGACCCGAAAATCTCTGCATCCGGGTGAAAGGTCGTCGTGGTGCCGCGCCGGTTCGGCGCCGCCCCGATCTCCTGCAACGGCCCCAGCGGTACGCCGCGGGAAAACCGCTGCTCCACCAGCTTGCGGTCCCGCGCCACCTGCACCACCAGCGAATCCGACAGCGCGTTCACCACCGAGGCGCCGACGCCATGCAACCCGCCCGAGGTCTCATAAGCCTTGCCGCCGAACTTGCCGCCCGCATGCAGCGTGCACAGGATCACCTCCAGCGCCGACTTGCCGGGAAACTTCGGATGCGGATCAAACGGCATGCCGCGCCCGTTGTCGCGGATTGTGATCGAATAATCCGCATGCAGCTCCACCTCGATCCGGTTGGCATGCCCCGCCACCGCCTCGTCCATGGAGTTGTCCAGGACCTCGGCCACGAGGTGATGCAGCGCCCGCTCATCCGTGCCGCCGATATACATGCCCGGCCGCTTGCGGACAGGCTCCAGCCCTTCCAGAACCTCGATAGAGGATGCGTCGTAAGTCTCGGGCGCGGTATCGCTCAAAAGATCATTGGCCATGCTGCTGCTCTTTTCATTGGTTGGGGCTTAGTATGACAGGGGCCATGCCTCCGCCACAAGCGTTCCGCGACGGATTCCCCCCTCATTGCCCTTCTTCGGTCCCGAAAATATCCCCGCCGGAGGCAATACGGCGATTTTGCCTGCAAAATCGCGCTGCAATCGCATGCGCCCGGAACGGGCGCTCCGCTGGATCACGCCACCTCAGCTATTCAGCGCGGCGTGGATCGGCATCACCCCGGGCTGGAATCGGTCAAACTCCGACAGAATCGCGGCGCCAAGATCGCCCTCCGGCGCCAGGTCCCGCCAGAACGCCAGGCCCTTCCGTTTCAACAGCTCTCCGCGCGGGTGATCGGGACCATAAGGCGCGGGGACGCGCTTCAGCGCAGCCTCCCGCATCGTCGCTCCATCGGCCAGCTGGCCCTGCACCGCCTCGGCAATCGCCTCGCCATCCGGCCCTGCCACCGCCTCCCGATACCGCGTCAGCGCCGCCCCGTCGAAGGACATGAACCCCGCGCCGACCCGCACCCGGTCCTTCTCGATCCCGAAGAACCAGCCGGGCGGGCAGGGCGCATCCGAGGGCGCATACCACAGCATATGCAGGTAATCCTTGTAGGGCGTCTTGTCCTTTGAAAACCGCACATCCCGGTTGATCCGGAACAGCTTCACCTTGACCGGCCCGCCAGCCAGGGCGCCGACCTTGGGCGCCAGCGCCTCCAGCAACAGCTCGGCAGGGCGCTTCAGCTTCGCCTCATACTCTGCCTTGTGCTCCAGGAACCACGCCCGGTTCATGTTCTCACTGAGCCTTTGGCAGTAGTCCTGCGCCTCCGGAACGAAACTCGCGAACCCGTCACCCATACCGGTCTCCCCTTTCGGCGCAACATGGCGCAGCTGGTCCCCGGGGCCAACCGAAATCAAGGGGCCGCGAGCCAGTCCCGGATCGTCGTCGCCACGAAATCCGGCTTCTGATGCGCGATCCAGTGATCCGCATCCGCCACCTCAACCCGCGTGAGGTCCTCGCAATAGGCCTCCAGCCCCTCGGTCGAGACCGGCAGCAGCGCCCGGTCCCCCAGGCCCCAGATCAGCAGATGCGGCATCCGCACCCGAAGCTTCTCCACCGGCAGGTCCGGCACTGGGGCAGTCTCTCCCGGCAGCGGCACCACAACCGGCGACGCCCTGTACCAGTTCACCATGCCCCTGAGACGCCCGGGCTTTGACCACTCTGCAATATATGCCGTCGCCCGTTCCGGCCCCATCCAGGACATATCCATCCCTTCGGCAAAGAGCTTGAGAAGCCGGTCATGACCATTGGCCGAAAGAATGTCCTCCGACCCCTCCCGCCTGAGGAAGGTCATATATTGCGACGCCTCCGCCTGCGGCCCGCCGGTGGCAAGCGCCCGCTGAAAGGGCGCCGGATGCACCCCGTTCAGGATGACCAGCCGCGACACCAGATCGGGCCGCGCGATCGCCAGCCCATATGCTGCGGCCGATCCCCAGTCGTGGCCCACGACCCCCAGCGGCCCGCCGCCCAGCTCGGCCACCAGCGCCACCAGATCCCCCACCAGATGCTTCATCCGATAGGCTTGCACCTCCGCCGGCGCAAAGGAGCCGCCATAGCCCCGCTGGTCCGGCGCAATACAGTGAAACCGGTCCGCCAGGCGCTCCGCCACCTCAGCCCAGGCCCCGCCGTATTCCGGAAACCCGTGCAGCATCAATAGCTTCGGCTGACCCTTCGTGCCCCATTCCCTCAGGTGAAACACCTCACCCTGCAAGTTCACATCGCGTTCGCGCATCCTGTCCTCCCTCGATCCGCCGTCGAACCCTACGCGTTCCGACCCATGGAACAAGCGAAAGCGGCAGTCCCGACCGGACCGCCGCCCCCTTCATCTTTCCGTAAATACTCCCGCCGGAGGCATCCGCACCCTCCGCCCGCGCGGAGGTGCCGGGCCCAGTTCAGGCGAATTCCGCCTCCAGCAGCTCCAGGATCGAGGTCCAGCCGCCCTCGTGTCCGCTGCGCGACCCTTCGCTGGGGAACCGGTCATGCGTGAGCGTCACCAGCGTTCCGCCCTCCACAGGCTCGAACGTCAGCTCCACGATGCTGTCGGGCTCCGCATGCGGCGAATTCCAGGTAAAGCTCAGCCGGTTCGGCCGGTCGATCACCCGGTATTCGCCCCAGTGGCGCAGCGGCGTGCCCTCCATATTCGTCATCACCAGCTCATAGGCGCCGCCCACTTTCGGATCGGTCTCGGCACTCAGTGTCGGCCGCCCGCCCGGCGCCATGAAACGCGTCATCGTCTCGGGGTCGAGCCAGGCGTCGAACACCTTCTCCGGCGCCGCGGGAATGGTCCGGGTCAGTTTCAGCATCAAATCCACAGTCATTCGTCTTCTCCTACAATCTCGGCCAGTTGATCCAGCCGCATGTCCCAGCTCGACCGGAGCTGACCGAACCAGAGGTCGATCAGCCGCAGCGGGCCCATTTCCGGCGCGATCAGATGTTCGCGCCACTCTGTCCGGCGTGTCACGAGGCCTGCCCGTTCCAGCACCTTGATATGTTTGGAGACCGAATTGAGGCTCATCTCGAACCGATCGGCGAGCGCTGTCACCCGCATCGGCCCGTCCTGTACCAGAAACGTCAGAATGGCCCGTCGTGTCGGGTCTGACGCCGCCTTGAGGATCTCCGTCAACTGTTCTGCTTCTCGTTCACCCATAAGGTTGAATAAAACGATTCACCGCATTCAGTCAACCAAAAGGGTGAATGACTCCGCGACATCCGGGGCCGGTCCCGCAGGACAGGCATCTGGTTATGTCCGTTGCCGTATGAACCGGAGGATTTCAGCCGCCACATCGCCCGGGGCCTCGACCGGTGAAATGTGCCGACCTGGCACGGCGGCGAAATACCCGTCGGGCAACAGTCGGGCCGCGGCCTGTTGCCGGTCCGGCGCGTACATCGGATCGTCCTGCCCGGCGATCACAAGCGTCGGTCTGGTGACGTCGGGCATCCTGTCCACCAGCGGCGTGCCGGCCAGCAGGACAGACCCGACGGCCCGCGCCAGCCCCGCGGGCGATGCCTGACGCAGCATATCGTGAAAATGGCGGGCATAGTCGGGCGCGGCGTCCAGCGCGGTCTGAGAAAAAAAGCTCCGCGCGACGCCGTTGCGGAACACCCCCGACCACAGCCCGACCCGTGCGCCCAGCGTGATCAGCCGCGCCCTGCCGCCCGGAGCAGCGCCGTCGATATCCATAGGCGTGTTCATCAGCACCAGCCCACGGACCGTTGCGGGATTGTCCAGGGCAAGCTGTGTCGCGACCAGCCCACCCCAGGAACATCCGCCCACCCAGCATGCGCCAAGCCCGTACACGTCAATGATGGTGTTCAGCGCCCGGCTCTGAGCCGATAGCGACAGCTCAGGTCCGGCCGTACTGCGCCCATGACCCGGGCCATCGACCACGATCACCCTGAAGTGAGGGACAAGGGCAGGCAGCAGCGCATCGAAAATCCGATGGTCCGTAAAGATCGAAGGCCAGAGCACAAGCGCCGGCCCGTTACCGCCGTGGTCGCGCGACCAGAGATTGCCAGCGGGCGTCTGAATTGTCCGGTCATGTGCGTGCATGACGAAAAACCTCCGATGTAATCACTGTTTACATAGGGTGACTTGCGGCTAAAGTAAACAGTGTTTACAATTACGCCATGACTGCGCCAGCCAAACGCCCGCATCACCATGGATCGCTGAAGGCCGATCTTGTCAGCTACGCCCTGTCGCTGGCGCGGATGGGCACGATCGACGACATGTCGCTGCGTCGCGCTGCCCGAGACCTCAATGTCTCACCTGCAGCCGTCTATCGGCATTTCGCAGACAAAAAAGCGCTGTTTGAAGCGCTGGCCCTTCAGGGGTTCGACATGCTGGCAGAGGCATTCGACACAGCAGCCCCTCTCGCATTCCCGCCCCGCACAGAGGAGGAGGCGCGCGACAGGTTCATGGCGATCGGTGCGGCCTATGTCGGGTTTGCGACCGCGCATTACGGCCTCTGGCGTCTGATGTTCGGCCCCTATGGTCGTGGTGCTTTGCCGCCGGACGGCAGGCCCAACACCTACCTCTGGCTGTCCCGCGCCCTGGAAGACCTGCACCGAACCGGGGTCATCCGAAAGCCGGGCCCGCCAGAGGAACAGTTCACATGGTCCGCCATCCATGGGCTTTCCGATCTGACCGCGGCGATGGCGGCGCAGGGCCAGGACGGGGCCGTGGCGCCTTCAGCCACCGCGGCGCGACCGGATGACAGTCAGATAAGACACCACTGCGCGCTGATCTTGCGCGCCCTTGCCCGTTAGTGGCACCATATCCGGATGCATCGACACATCGGAAAGGACAGATGCCATGGCCGGAGGATGGGCCCGCGACGGTGCGGTAAGCGAACAGATCGAGGCATCCATCGCCGATGAGCTGAAGCGGATGAAATCCCGCCCCGTGCCCCATGGCGAGAGCCTGGAATTCTGTGCGGAATGCGAAGAGGAAATCCCCGAAAAGCGTCGTCTGGCGATACCCGGCGTCAAACTCTGCATCGACTGTCAGTCCGAACGGGATGGTCGCCCGGCGCAGCGCGGCGGCGTCAACAGGCGCGGGTCAAAGGACAGCCAGCTGAAATAAGACCCGGGATCTGACAGGGCTCTGTCAGGCGGAGGGGCCGAGACCGGGCAGGGCAGGCCGCCCTCGCATCAGCCTGGCCCGGATCTTGTCGGCCTCAGTGGCTCCGTCCGGACCGTCAAAGGCACTGAGGCGGGGATAATAGACCTCCGTCAGATAGCCCATGAAGGCGTCCCGCGCCGCCCTGTCGAAGGTGATGCTGTCCGGTTGCGCGAAAGCCGCCGCCAGATCGTCCTCCGTCGCCGCCTGCCGGGCGACACCGTCAATCGCCCAGAAGGCCCGCCCGCAGGCCAGAACCGGCTTGTCAAAAAACATCGCCTCCATCCCGACAGAGGAATTGACCGTGACCACAGCCCGCGATGCGCGCACCAGATCGAACGTATCGGTCTCGTTATCGAGGATCACGGGCAAATCTGCCGCAAGCGACCTGATAAGATCGCCGTAGGCGATCTTGCTGGAGGGGTGTTCCTTGATCCGGAGGTGCCAGCCCGCCGGCAGGGCAGCGCAGGCCCGCCCAAGCGCCTGAACGAAGGTCTCGACCGTCGGAAACGCGCCGCCGAACAGTCGCAGCTGACTGTCGCCTGCGACCTGCAGCGGCGCAAACAGGAATGGCTTGGTCAGGGAGGGCGCATCCTGCAACGCACCGGCGCTTTCCGGTCCGGAGGCCGCCGCCGGGGCGGCGACCACAGGCGCCCGCTGGCGAAAATCGCGGCCGAGGGCGCGCCAGTCCGGCACCTGCCCACGGCCCGAGAGCCACGTCTGATAGGGCCCGATCGTATCGGGCAGCATATTGGCGGCATTCACGCCCTCCGGGTCGCAGGTGATCCGGTCCGGAAACGGGCAGAGTTCAAAGAAGAGCCGCTGAACCCCGGCATCCTGCGCGCCGTCCATAAAGACGCGGCGGGTCCCGTTCAGCCCGTTCCAGGCCACCGCAACAGCGTCGGGATTGCGCAAAAACAGCCGCCGCGCGCCGTTATACTGCAGCTTCAGAAGCTGAAGCTTCAGCCCGCGACCCAGGGCGCTGCGCGGTTGCCGGATCGCCGCCGCCGCCGCCGCGATCGCCCGGGACCGGGTTTCCGGAAAGGAGCGCAGGCTCATCGGGGCAAGGCTCAGCCAGCGCACCGGCCCCAGCGGGTCCAGCACAGTGGCAACCATGCTCCGCTTGCGCTTGCGTGGGTCCAGGCAGATGAACCGATATCCGGTTTCGGCCATGTCGCGGTCGCCCCCTGTCTTGCCCGGTCATCCGGGCCGTCATCCGTCGCGGATGTCATACGCAAGCGGCGGGACACCAGCAAGCACCGCAGCCCCCTGTGATCCGATGGAAGACCGATGTCGTGACGCCCGCCCTGCTGCGCCGCTGGTTCCGGGCCACAAAAAAGCGGGCTGGTCGCCCTCCTCGACCCGCCCGCCTTCCGGTCAGCATCGGGTCATGCCCGACGCCGGCCGTACCTCGTGGTCACCGGATGGCGACCGGATTGATGATCATCTGCACAGCGCCGCGGACCTTGGCCTGGCCGAGGACAAACATGAACTCATGCACCTCATCGGCGGCGAGCTCCTCAGTGACCATGTTCTCGAGGATGTAGATGCCCTTCTTTGCCAGAAGGAACTGGTGCACCTCGAAAATGCCGACGCCTTCCTCAAACGGCACGGCCTCCATGCCCCAGGTATCCGCGCCGATCGCGATCACGCCGATTTCGGCCAGATATTCGGCCCCGGTTAGCCCCAGCCCGGGTTCCACCGATCCGTAGCGCGCGGCATCCCGGGTCTCTTCCTTCAGCAGATCCAGCCAGCCGGAATGAAACAGAACCACATCGCCTTCACGGATTTCCACGCCCTGCTGTTCGGCGGCGGACATGATGTCCTCCCGCGTATAGGCCGTGCCTTCGTCCAGAATAGGCTGACCGTAGAATTTGGCCATATCCAGCATCACGCCGCGCGTGACGATGGGCGGCACCTTTTCGATCCCGAGCTTGGTCAGCCCGGCCGCCTGTGCAAAATCGCTGGCCTTGTTCCCGTTGTAATAGACGTGATCGACGCCAAGGTGCCCCAGCCCGTCGATCTGAGACCCGATCCCCAGCCAGCCCATGAAGATATCGTCGTTATAGGTGGATTTCGTCGGTCCAAGCCCGGAATTATTCGCCTGGCCGGGCTGCAGGATCGCCACCGACATGGAGCGCGGCGCAAAGGCCGGCACGGTGCTGTCCAGAACAAGGCCCAGCGAATAGGTCTTCCCCTCCGTGACCAGACCGGCCGCAGCCTTGGCACGCTCGGGGGTCAGCAGATTGGCGGCGCCAATTTCATCGTCCGGCCCGTAGGGCGACTCGGTCCAGCTCATATCGGCATGGCTTTCGGCCAGCGCCGGTCCTGCCAGAAAGGCGCAGAGCATCAGCCCGGCCAAAGCCGGCTTCTTCAAAAACATCATGTGAATCCTCCCATTCATCTGCGGGCCGGGCTGACATCCGTCAGGCGGTCCGCTTTCGGGAGCGTAAGCCGTGCGTGGCATTTTGTCACGCCGCGTCGCGGCGCCGCGATCGGCGGCTTGGCGCCCTTCTGCCAAACCCCGGCTTGTCGGGCGCGCGGGGCCGGGCTAGGCAGTGGCATGTATCGTCGCGCAGCCGCAATTCTGGGAACCTGCCTGGTGATCGGCGCAGCCGCGCCGGGCCGGACGCATCCGCATATCTACGTCGATACCGCCCTGCGCCTGCTGGTAAATGCCGAGGGGCAGGCAACGGCCGTCGAGGTGACCTGGCGCTATGACGATTTCTATTCGCTGCTGATCTTCGAGGATCGCAACCTCGATCCCGATGCCGATGGTGTGCTCACCGAAGAAGAGGTGCAGTCGCTCCAGAAATGGGACCTGGCCTGGGTGGAGGGGTTCGCCGGCGATCTTTACCTGACCGATGCCACGGGGGCGGAGGTCAATCTGGGCGCGCCCGAAGATCTGGGAACAACCGTGACCGACGGCCGGATCGAGAGCCGTCATCGCCGGTCGATCCGCCCGGCCACCCCGGTCGAGGGCCTGACGGCACGCGCCTATGATCCGGAGTTTTACACCGCTTATGCGCTGAGCCTCGGGGTCACGGTCTCTGCCGATGACTGCGCTGTGACCATCACGGCCCCGGATCAGGGCAAGGCCGCGCAGGAGGCGCGGAGCCTGATGGCCGTCTATCCCGAGGACGCCACGGACGTGCCGATGCTGGGGCATCTGTTTGCCGAAACGGCGGAGGTCCGATGCGACTCCGCCGGGTAATTCTCTGGCTGCCGTTTCTGGCGTTGATCGGATGCGCCGGCTGGCTCTGGCTCGGGCCGGGGATGGCGCAGATCGCGGCTTGGGCGGCGGCCGGACAGAAAGAGGCGCAGTCCGGTCTGGCCGGCGCCCTGCGCGGCTTGCGGCAGGGGCAGGGCGGCGCGTTCCTGTCGCTTATGGCCCTGTGCTTCCTGTATGGTCTTTTCCATGCCGCCGGGCCCGGACATGGCAAGCTGCTGCTTGGCGGCTACGGGCTGGCCCGGCCTGTGGCGGCGCTGCGCCTGTCGGGGCTGGCGATTGCGTCGAGCATGGCGCAGGCCGCGACGGCGGTCCTGCTGGTCGCCGCCGGGTTCGGACTGCTTGGGATTGTCCGCGGGAAAATGACGGCCCTGGCCGATGGCACCCTTGCCTCAAGCTCCTACGCTGCTGTTGCGCTGGTGGGCCTCTATCTGGCCCTGCGCGGCGCACGGGCCCTGTGGCAAAGCCTGCCGCCGATCCGCCTGCCCGGGGGGCAGAGCATTTTGGCTGCCGCTCCGGGCATGGCGCAGGTCCCGGCCCCCCATGTTCACATGCATAGTGATCCTCACACCCACTTGCCCGCATCGCCGGACGCGATGCGCAACCGGGCGGGGCAGGGCCAGAAACAGGAACAGGGGCAGCCGCACGGACATGATCACGCGCATGATCCCCACGGCACACAGTGTGAGGCACATAGCGCCGGATCGGCCTGCGGTTGCGGCCATGTGCATGGCCCGACGGCCGAACAGGCCGAAAATGTCCGCAGCCTGCGCGATGCCGTACTGCTGATCCTGGCCATTGCGATCCGGCCCTGCACTGGCGCCCTGTTCCTGCTGATTATCGCCTGGCAGATGCAGATCTTTGCCGCTGGCATTGCCGGCGCCTTTGCCATGGGGGCAGGTACGGCGACCGTCACGGTTGCCGCCGCGCTTGCGGCCAGCTGGATGCGCCGCTCCGGGATCGACCGGCTGGGCGCCCTGCTGCCATCCCCGCAGGCCACGGCCCGGGCCGCTGCCGCGCTGGAACTCGGCGCGGGGCTGCTTGTGACGCTGGTGTCGTTCGACCTGCTGATGCGGTCACTCTGACCCGGGGCCGGGCGGGACCGCTTCCTGTCTTGCCGTCCTCATCTGCCGGGCTTAAGGGATGCCGGCATGACCCGACAGAAGATGTCATACCGCGACCACGCGGGGGCGCTGATGCGCCTCGGCCTGCCGTTGATCGGCAGTCATGTGGCGCAGTTTGCCATCACCATGACCGATACGGTCATGCTGGGCTGGTACGATGTGACGGCGCTCGCCGCACAGGTGCTGGCCGGCGGTGTCTTCTTTGTGGCTTTCATAACCGTGTCAGGCTTTGCCTGGGCCGTGACCCCCATCGTCGCAGAGGCCGAGGCGCGCGGCGACACCACCCAGGCGCGCCGCGCCACGCGCATGTCGCTCTGGCTGGTCTGCCTGTTCGGCGCGCTGGTTCTGCCGGTGCTGCTGTTTTCGGGCCCGGTCTTGCGCGCGACGGGTCAGACGGAGCCGGTGGCAGAGCTCGCCCAGTCTTACCTGCGCATCGCGGGCTGGGGGCTTTTCCCGGCGCTGGTCGTCATGGTCTTCAAGAGCTACCTGTCGGCGATGGAGCAGACGCGGATCGTGCTCTGGGTCACGCTGGCGGCGGCGGTGATCAACGGCCTGCTGAACTATCTCCTTATTTTTGGACATCTGGGCCTGCCGGAGATGGGCATCCGCGGCGCCGCGCTGGCCTCTGCCCTGACGCAGCTGGCCTCGGCCGCGATCATGGTCCGCTACATCAATCAGAAGATGCCGGATCATGAGATGTTCGTGCGGATGTGGCGCGCCGATTGGGAGGCCTTCCGGCGGATCTTTGCCCTGGGCCTGCCCATTGGCCTGACGACCTTGTCGGAAGTCGCGCTGTTCACCGCCTCGTCGGTCATGATGGGCTGGCTGGGGGAGCTCACGCTGGCGGCGCATGGCATCGCGCTGCAGATCACGTCTTTTGTGTTCATGATCCACATTGGCCTGTCCAATGCGGCCACCATCCGGGCAGGCCGCGCCAACGGGGCCCGCGACTGGGCCGGCCTGCGCGACGGGGCGCTGACGGCGCTGATGATGGCCGGGCTGGTCGTGGTGCTGACGGTGATCCTCTTCACCGGCCTGCCAAGGCCGCTGATCGGCCTCTTCCTCGATCCCTCTGAACCGGCGCGGGATATGGTCATCGCCATCGGCATCCCGCTGCTGGCGGCCGCCGCGCTGTTTCAGCTGGCCGATGCGGCACAGGTCATGGCGGTCGGGCTGCTGCGCGGCGTCCAGGACACGCGGGTGCCGATGATCATCGCGGTGGTCAGCTATTGGGGCGTCGGCGTGCCGGTGGCCTACGGTCTGGGCTTTGGTCTGGGCTGGGAAGGGGTCGGCATCTGGCTGGGTCTCGCGGCGGGGCTGGCACTGGCCGCGGCGCTGATGATGCTGTGGTTCTGGGGGCGGGTCTTTCCTGCCCTGCGGGTGCGGGACTCCGTCACAGCCTGACGCTGCTGCGGCGGGCCGGGCAGGGGGCCAGTCTAACCGTTGTTTGCAGCGCCGCCGAGGCGAAACGTGGCGGCCTGTTGCGACCGCGGCGGCTTATTCCAAAGAAAGTGCAAATATCGGCCGGGGAAGGGGCCGCTACCCCCTCCGGCACATGCAACGCATGTGTCTGCCTCCCCCCGGGGCGCCAGGTGCACGAAGAACGAGGGGCGTGACGTCAGGCCATGCCGCGCGCCTTGAGCACGCGGTCGGCCTTTTTGCGGACCAGCACGGTGCGCAGGTCATGCATGGCCAGAAGCAGCGTATCGGTCACCAGATCAAGCTGGTCATCGGTCGCCTTGGATTGCGCCCAGTGCGTGGTCTGGTTGAGGTAGTCGGCGGCACGATGGATGTCGTCGATATCGCGGGCGGCGAGGATCGCCAGACGCTCTTCCATCCAGGTCTTGATCGCGGCCAGATCTTCGGCCGTCAGCTCCCGGTCGCCATTTGGCTTGATCTCGCCATTGCGAATGTTCACGACGGCAATCTGCTCCATCTCGATCCGGCGGGCGCGGTCGGCGGTATCCACGCGGAAGGCGAACGCACCGTTTTCGCGCACGCGGAAGTAATATTCGGGCAATTCTGCTGACATGTCGCTCCCCTTTAACCGTGCGGGACTAATGCGCAAGGCCGGCGGGGCTTGTCAACGCGCCACCTGCATACAGGTGCGGTGCCGTGTCAGAAGGTCTCATGCCGGGGCAGATCGTCGCCGATATGATCCCAGGGCGCCATGGACCCGGTGAAGATATGAGCGGTCGGCCCGAGGGTCGGCGGGTCGATCAGCGTGCCATAGGTCACATGGACGAAGGACCCGTCACGGACCACCGATCAGAGCAGGGAGCCGCAGTCGCCACAGAACATGTCGCAGGCGTCAGGCCCGTCGCCGTAAAGCTTCAGCCGGTCACCGCCTGCCGTGACCCGCAGCGCCGCCCGGGCAATACCGCCAAACGGTTTTGCCGCCGCACCGGTGGCGCGACGGCATTGGGAACAATGACAGATGAGGGCGTAGTCGAAGGCATCCGGCACCTCATAGGCAACCGCCCCGCAGAGGCAGCCGCCCGTGAGCATCGCCGGATCGCTCACGTCAGACCGGCACAGAAGTCCTGAATGCGAGTGCAGGCCTCTTTCAGGTTCTCGTCGGAGGTCGCGTAAGACACGCGGAAGTTGGGCGAGAGGCCGAAGGCCGCGCCAAAGACAACCGCCACGCCCTTGTCTTCCAGCAGCGCGGTCGCGAAGACCTCGTCATTCTCGATCTTCACCCCATTGGGCGTCGTCTTGCCGATCAGCCCGGCGATGGAGGGATAGACGTAAAACGCCCCTTCGGGCACCGGGCAGGTCATGCCGTCGATCGCGTTCAGCATCTCGCAGACCATATTGCGACGCCGCACGAAGGTTTCGTTGTTCGTGGGGATGAAATCCTGCGGGCCGTTCAGCGCCTCGACCGCCGCCCATTGCGACACCGAAGAGGGGTTGGAGGTCGACTGCGACTGGATCTTGCCCATGGCTTTGATCAGCTCTTTCGGGCCTGCCGCATAGCCGATCCGCCAGCCTGTCATCGCATAGGCCTTGGAGACGCCGTTGACCGTCAGCGTGCGATCATACAGCTCCGGCTCGACCTCTGCGGGCGTGCAGAATTCGAAATCGTCATAGGCGAGATGCTCGTACATGTCGTCGGTCATGATCCAGACATGCGGGTGCTTTTTCAGCACATCCGTCAGCGCCTTAAGCTCTTCGCGGGAATAGCCGGCGCCGGTCGGGTTCGACGGCGAGTTGAAGATGAACCACTTGGTCTTGGGCGTGATCGCCGCATCCAGCTGTTCGGCCGTGATCTTGAATTTCGTCTGCAGCTGGCCCTCGACAAAGGTCGGCTCGCCGCCCGCCAGCAGAACCATATCGGGATAGGACACCCAGTAGGGCGCCGGGATCAGCACCTCGTCGCCCGGGTTCAGCGTCGCCATCAAAGCGTTGTAAAGCACCTGCTTGCCGCCCGTGCCCACGGTGACCTGGTCGGGCGTATAGTCCAGCCCGTTGTCGCGCTTGAACTTGGCGCAGATCGCCTGTTTCAGCTCGGGGATACCGTCGACGGCGGTGTATTTCGTTTTCCCGTCATTGATCGCCGCAATTGCCGCAGCCTTGATATTCTCGGGCGTGTCAAAATCAGGCTCACCGGCCCCCAGACCGATCACGTCCTTGCCGGCCGCCTTCAGCTCGCGGGCCTTGTTGGTCACGGCGATGGTCGGCGATGGTTTGACGCGGGACAGGGTGTCGGAAAGGAAAGGCATCGGGGGCCCCCGGGGTTTGAGTTTCGATGGGCCCTGTCATAGAAGCGTGGAGGAAGCCGTTCAAGCGGGAACGGCGGAAAGGGCAACATGACCGATCAGCACAGCGCAACCGAAACCACCGGATGGTACAGTTCCGAAAGCGCGACCTTTGGCGACCGGCTGGCCGCCGCGCGCGAGGCCGCCGGCATGAGCCAGAGCCTGCTGGCCAAGCGGCTGGGCGTAAAACTGTCCACGGTCCGGGGCTGGGAAGACGATCTGACAGAACCGCGGGCCAACAAGCTCCAGATGGTGTCCGGCGTTCTTGGGGTCTCTCTGCCATGGCTTCTGACGGGGATCGGCAATGACGTGGCCCCGCCGGGAGAGGCGGGCGATCTTCCCGGCGACATCGCCTCTATTCTGGGAGAGATCCGAGATCTGCGCGTCGATCTTACCGTCAAGGCGGACCGGCTCGCCGTGCTGGAAAAGCAGTTGCGTGGAAAGTTGAAAGAAGATGTCTGAACCGCGGCCTGCCAACGAACCCCGCGACCAGCGCATCCGGAGGATGCGGATGCGATCAATGCGGCGTGGCATCAAGGAGATGGATATCCTTCTGATTCGGTTTGCAGACTCGCATCTGGAAACCCTCTCGGACCCCGAGCTTGAGCTGTACGACATGGTTCTTTCGGAGAACGATCAGGACCTCTATCAGTGGATTACCGGCCAGCAGCCTGCACCGGCAGAGCTCTCGGATATGATTGCGCGGATCTCCGTCGCAGTCTCCACCGGCGCGAAATTTCAATAATCCTGACGGGTTAACGCTTTTTTTGTCATTTTCGTCGATTGTCCCTCCGAGGCGGAACGACGAGGGACACCAGATGTCATATCAAAACGCAGTACCGAATTCTGCGGGACGACAGGCCTTCCTGGACAGTTATCAGGATTCCCTGGCCATGGTGGAACGGCTGCATCGTCTGCTGCTCGACGTGATCAAGGACGAATTCGAACGTGTCGGCCTGTTGGAGATCAACGCAGTTCAGGCGTTGCTGTTGTTCAACATCGGCGACAATGAGGTAACCGCTGGAGAGCTCAAAAGCCGTGGCTACTACCAGGGGTCGAATGTCAGCTACAATCTGAAAAAGCTGGTTGAGATGGAATACATGCACCACCAGCGGTGCGAGATCGACCGGCGGTCTGTCCGCGTCAGGCTGACACCCAAGGGCCGCGAGGTGCAGGAAACCGTCGCGGCACTCTTTGCCCAGCAAGCGCGCGACATAGAGGATAGGGAGGTCCTGGATGCCAACGGGCTCGACCTCGTCAATACGTCACTGCGACGGGTCGAACGATTCTGGACGGAACAGATTCGCTATATTTATTAAGTAACCGCCTCTCGCTAGGCGTCAGAGGATCACCCGACGTGGTGTCTGTCCAGAAAGGACTTTTGGGAGAGAGATGCATTCCGGCATCTGTCTTGGGCTGTCAGCTTTCTGGCAGATATGTGGGTAGAAGAGCGGAGCCGGCCGGTCCGGCCGGCTCCCACTCTCACCCCTCTGCGATTGAAACCGGGGTCGCCAGGCCCGGCTGCTGCATCGACGCGCGGGCTGTAGGCTGGATCGACGCGCGGGCCGGGGCAGCGCCCGGCCGACATCGCGCGACCGCCGCCAAATGGCGGCAAAGGAGCCGCCCGCATTCCACAGCCGTCTCGCCTGCGAACCAGCCGTGCCTGCCTGATGACCGCATGCGCCTTTACGTCTTTCTGGCCCTGAACCCGGCGCCCCCTCAGTTGGCGGTATCCATCCGAAACGCGAGCGGCTCGATCGAAAGTTCCCTCAGCAATTTCCGGACCATGGCAGCTTCAAAATCGCGGAACCCGAAGGCGGTTTCCAAAAAGGCATCGGGCCCGTGCAGGACATAGGCCCGGAAATACGCGACCAGCTCTCCCGGTTCCGGCTGCCGTCCCTCTCCGGCCGTCGGCACCGCCTCGGCGATGACCAAACCGTTGACCAGCACATCGCCCAGACTCTCTGAGATTTGGCCGGGCAGGGGGCCGGTGTTGGATTTCCCGTCACCGGAAACATCGATGACCCGGCGCCAGCATTTGGCCTGCCCGGCCCTGGCCAACTCGGCTTGCCCACGCAGCAGCGCCGACCCGATCGCCGTGGAGAGCGGCGCCTCGACCCGCCGGGTCGCCCGCAGCTGCTGCCGCAGCTCGGGCAGATCGGCCGCGGAACGGATCGTCCGCCACGGCAGGATCATGCGCTGATAATCCGGCCCCGACCATTCCATCACGGCCAGACGAACCGGTGCATCCGGCATTGCGGTGAGGGCGGCCACCACCTGAGGATGCTCAAGCGCGGCGGCCAGCCCCTCCAGCTGAAGCCGATATTCCTCCGCATCCACCGATCCCGAGACATCGATCGCCAGCAAAAGCGCCTGGCGGCAGGCATTCGTCGACTGCGCGAGGCAGGGGAGCGCGGCAATCAGCCAGATCGCGAGCGCAACACATCTCATCCCGGTGCCCGTGTCTCGTCCTCCAGCGCGCCCACCGACAGCCCGCCAAGTTCCCGGTAAAGCTTGCGCGCCATCGCTTCGGCAAATTCGTCAAAGCCGGAGGCGAGCTCAAGAAACGCGTCCGGTCCGCGCAACACTTCCTGGTCATAGAAGGTGACAAGCTCCCGGTTCCGGCCCTCGATGACCAGCCCATTCACGGTCACCCCGTCGAACGGGAAATTACGATAGGCAAGCTCCGGCCCGAACCCCTCATTATTGATGCCGTCACCTGACAGATCGACAACCTGCCGCGCGCAGTCGGGCCCCCGGCGCAGCAACCCCGAGCTATAGCCCAGAGCATAGCCGACCGCGGTCGGCATATTGGAATAGGACCGGGTGACCGACGCAAGCCTGGCGACCGCCTGGTCTATGGCGGCGGTATCCGTCAACGCCATCCACTCCAGCGCAACGTGCTGATGGTACCGCCCGCTCCATTCAAAGACGGACAGGGCGACATGGCCGGGCGCGCCGGTCAGAATTGCCTGCCGGATCTCCGGCCGGTCCAGCGCGGCAGCCAGCCCGTCGCGCTGAAGCCGATATTCCCCTTCATCAACCGAAGCAGAGACATCCAGTGCCAGCACTAGCGCCAGCCGACATTCGGCCTGGGCAGTGCCAGCGCCAATCAGGATCGCTGCAAGGGCTGAAAAAAGTCTTACCAATGTCCGGTGTTTTCCATGCTCGCCCAGGGTTCTGCCGGTGCCTGCGCGTCCCCCGCCTGCAACAGCTCGACAGAGATGTTGTCGGGCGAGCGAACGAAAGCCATGCGCCCGTCGCGGGGCGGCCGGTTGATCGTCACCCCGTTCTTCATCAGGTGATCGCACATGGCGTAGATATCCTCCACAGCATAGGCGAGATGCCCGAAATGACGGCTGTCAGAGGGCAGGTCGTTGTCGCCATCCCAGTTATACGTCAGTTCCACGGGGCAGTCTTCATCGCCTTCCGCAGCCATGAAGATAAGGGAAAAGCGGCCGGCCTCGCTCTCGATCCGGCGGGTTTCCTTCAGGCCGAGCAACTCATAAAATGCCATGCTCTTTTCAAGGTCTTTCACACGGACCATCGTGTGCAGATAGCGGACTTTCATGAACAGCTCCTAAATTCCGAACGAGGAGGAGGATAGTGGAAGCGGCGCCCGTGTCGAGGGGCCAGTCCGGACAGGTCGCGGCTGAGGGCCCCGTCAATACGCGGATGTGATCCCGAAAGAGATCCCGGAGCGGTCGACGTCGAACAGGTTGATATTGGAATCCGGGCGCGCCAGCTGCATCCGCACCGTCGGATGGAATCCGTAATAGTCGATCTTCTTGAACGTCAGGTCGATCCACGCATTCTGTTCGAAATCCGTTCTGTAGCCGGGGGCATAGGCTGAAAACGGGTAGTCTCTGCTCCGCAGGCCGATCCCGAAACGCGGCTGCGCCCCCATCACAAGGATGCGGGGGGCAAAATCGATCCCGGCGGCGAAATCCGTGAAATCGGCCGTCGGAATGTCGGACTGGCTGCGCGTGGCCGAGGTCCAGACCCCCAGCATCGCGCCGCTGCGGGTCCGATGCGTATGGCGCAGCGACACGGCAAAAGCATCCGCATGCGGCGCTGCCGGTCCGCGTGTCAGATCGGCGCTGAAGGTGACGCCCAGCCGGTCCCGCTTGCCAAACGCCATATTGACCCCGGCCGACAGATTACTGTGGTTGCCATAGGCCTGCCCCCCGTACCAGGATCGCCCGAACGCGCCGGCGATGGTGTATTCGGCCCGGCCGCTCTGCGTCAGCCATTTATGCGAAAGGCCGCCGTACACGGTTCCGAGCGCAAAATCCGACCCTTGCGTCCCCGGTGCGGCCGCCTGGGCGGACCCGCTGAGCGTATAGGTCGTGTAGCGCGCCGAAAATGTCAGGTCGGTCGCCCGGCGCGTGGTTTCGGCCAGGCGGAAACGTGTGGACAGGCCACCCGAATATTCCAGCCCGGACAGCGCGCGGGTGGCGCCGGGCAGGGGGACCTCGATGGGCTGGTCAAACACCAGAAGGGTTACGGTCGATCGGGAACTGCCATTATTGATATTGGATTTCGGAGCGAGGTTAAAATTCAGCTCTGTCGTCCAGCGGTTTCGGCTGCGAACGTACCGGAAATCCCTGACGGCGCGGGATTTTGTCTGCGCATCGGGGGCGATCTGGGCCGCGCGCCGCAGCCAGATCTGCGCCCGGGTGCGTTTGCCTTCCGAACTCAGGGCCTGAGCCATGGCAAGCGCTGCCGAATAGCGCACCCGGTCGTCCGTGGCAGACAGATCCCATGCCTGGCGCGCAGTCGCCCGGGCCAGGGGGTGGTCGCCCGTGTCCCGTGCCGCGCGCGACCGGATGAGCAGGGTCTGCACATCCTGCGGATCCCGCCGCAGGAGGGCCGACGTCATGTCCAGCGCCGTCGCGGGATAACCTGCGTCGAGCGCTTTGACCGCCAGCTCCCGTAATTCTCCGGGTGAAACCGCCTGGCCCTGTGCCATAGCACTGCCCGCAGCCCCGCATCCATATGCCAGCGCCAGCCCCAGAAGGGCGCGCCGCGCGATCAGGAGCAGGGTCAAAAGGGGCCGCAACGGGACCATGGCCGGTTGCCTACTGGCGGTAAAGGATAAAGCCGCCCGTTTCCTGCACCGATACGGCGCCGCCAAATCGCGGATCGCTGCTTTCGACAACGACGATGCCGACGACTTCGCTTTCGGCCCCTTCCCCGGACAGAATCGCATAGTAGTTGCCGCTGTCCAGCTCGGTCACCGTACCGCCTGAATCGCCGACATAGCTGGAAATTTCGCCGGCAATCTCGCCATTCGTATCGACATTGGTCGGATCGACGACAGACACTATGGTCGGCATATATCCGTCCTCGACTTCGTCGTTGATGATCCGCGTGGACGGGTCCAGATCCTCGAGAGCAGCCAGATAACTGGCGGTAATATCATTGCCGTTCACATCGAACAGCCGGCGGTCGCGGACAAACAGAACGGCGCCGGTGCGCTGTTCGTTAAAGTCTTCGAAGTCGACCTTGAGCTGGGCCTCGCCCTGCGTGTACTCCAGCCCGCCGCTGCCCTCGAACACCCGGATCCCGGCATAATCGCCGCGATAATCGGCCTGGCAGGCGCCGGAACAGTCCGGCAGGACAAATGGCGTGGCCGTGCCGTCGGTCGTCTCGCCATTGCGCTGGTAGACATAGCCGCCGAACCCGTAATCCACGTAGTTTCCGGACCGGACAATTGCGAACTGAACCTGACCGGACCGCGACTGCCCGTAAATTGCACGGTAGGAAAACGTGCTGACCGGAGTCGTTGTCACCGGGTCGATCGTGCCGGAGTCGCTTTCATAGACCTGAAAGGCCGAGGTCGGCCCGATCGATGAAATCGAGGTGCCGCGCGCATAGACGTTGTCGGCGTCAAAGGGCAGGTTGTCGACGTAAAATTCATCGGTATCGCCCCGGTATTCATAGCCCAGAGCGGTGCCGCCGCCGCTTTCCGTCTCGGCTTCGGACCGCGTGATCACGGACCGCGCGCTCGGGTTTTCTGTCCCCGGCGGCAGGTCGTCGCGGACGGTATCCTCGGCATCCGGGTCGTTTTCGATGAAAGGGTTGGTACTGCCCGCACATCCCGAAAGGAGAGCCACCATACCAAAGGAGAGCGCCAAACGCGTCAACATTCCAAACTGCCTCGATCCTGCGGGCTCTGCGGCCCCGTTGGCGCGATAGTCCCGTCCGGGCCGCAGTAAGTCAATGTTTCAAAGGCGGTGCGGGCGGATTCCTTTCCCGGTGCGGCGCTTTTGTCTCTACCCGATGTTGCGGTTTAAATCCGTATCCTTACAAGATATGCTCCGGAGGGACTCGCGCCTTCGTCGACCCGCGCCGCCCCGAGGATGTTCATGCGTCACAATAAAGAACTGCTTTTGGTCCTGCAGGATCGTATCGCTCGGCCATCTGCGCCCGCAGGGCCGGCGGCACGGGTGCCAGCCGCTCTGCGGTTTCGGACCCGCCACTCTGCTGGAAGCGGTTGGCGGCCTTCGGTAAGGTCGGTCCCATACTCTTGCCCCCTCATCCCCGCGAGGTCCGCCGATGCGTCATCCTGAATATCAATACCTCGACCTTCTGGCACAGGTTCTTGAAAACGGGGATGAACGTATCGACAGAACGGGTGTCGGGACGCGGTCCATCTTTGGGGCCATGGTGCGGTTTGACCTGTCGCAGGGCACTGTTCCCATCCTCACGACCAAGCGCGTCTACTGGAAGACCGCGGTCAAGGAAATGCTGTGGTTCCTGACGGGGGGAACGAATATCCAGCCGCTCCTGCGCGAAAATGTCCGGATCTGGTCGGACTGGCCGCTGGCCGCCTACCGGAAGGAAACCGGCGAAGATATCTCTCAGGAGGCGTTCGAGGCTCGGATCGTCGAAGACGACGCGTTTGCCGCACGCTGGGGCGAGCTTGGGCCCGTCTATGGCAAACAGTGGCGGCGCTGGCTGGGCGCGGATGGCAAGGAATATGACCAGATCGCCGAATTGGTTCGGACGCTGCGGGAAAACCCCTCCAGCCGCCGCATGCTGTTTCATGGCTGGAACGTTCCCGAACTGGGCAGCATGGCTCTGCCGCCCTGTCATATGGTCTACCAGTATCACGTGACATCGGACGGGCGGCTGAACTGCCTTTTGTTCCAGCGCTCGGTCGACCTGCTTTTGGGGGCGGCATTCAACTATGTCGGCGCCACCGCCTTGCAGCTGATGCTGGCGCAGCAGGCCGGATTGCAACCCGGAGAGCTGGTCTGGGTGGGCGGCGACGTACATCTTTATCTGAACCACCTCGATCAGGCGCGCGAGCAGATGACCCGGGAGCCGCGCCCGCTTCCCCGCATGCGGCTGCTGCGTCAGGCAAAGAGCATTGACGACTACCGGATCGAAGATTTCGAGGTGGAGGGATACGCGCCCCATGCCGCGATCCGCGCGGATGTCGCCGTGTGAGCGTGTTGAAATGAAGCGGAGATGGCCTTGCATGGCGCGCGCGCTGCATCGGGGTGCCGCCGGGCCTGAGGTCCCGCCTGTGACGGTGCCGGATCAAAGGAGTGATCAGATGAACAGAGGTGCCGGGGTAGGGCAAACAGCGGGCAATCGGCCGCGGATAACTGGCGTGGTGATCCTGTGATTACGCTTGTTGTGGCGCGCGACCGCAATGGCGCGATTGGGCGGGACAATGACATCCCCTGGCACCTGCCGGGCGACATGAAGCTGTTTCAGCGTGAAACCACGGGTGGTGCGATCGTCATGGGGCGCCGGACCTGGGAGAGCCTTCCGGTGAAGCCTCTGAAAAATAGAATGAATATCGTCGTCTCGCGCGACAGTGACCTGACGGATCACGTCGTTGCATCGGTGGCAGAGGCCGTATCGGTCGCCCGGGCGGAGGGCTATTTCCGCATCTACGGCATTGGCGGTGCCTCGATCTACGCAGAGATGCTGCCGCTGGCGGACCGGTTGCTTCTGACAGAGGTCGACCTGAGCGTAGAGGGGGCGGATACCTATTTCCCGCAGCTGGAAGAGGCTGACTGGCAGGAGGTATCGGCAGCCGCAGCCACGGCGGAGACGGGGACAGGCTACGTGACCAGGGAATTGCTGCGCCGGCGGAGCTGATCTCACCGCAGCCGGTCGTTTGCCCGCCCCTTGCCGGCGACATCCATCATGAAAGCCGCGCGGCCCCGATGATCCAGCTGCCGTTGCCCGGCGTATGTCATGCAAAGGAGGCCGATATGCAGACCCTGACCCTCTACCTCTCGACCGCCCTGATCTTTCTGGGCCTCGATGCGCTTATGCTGAAAAAAGTCATGCGTCCGGTGTTCGAAACCCGGATCGGCAACCTGCTTTTGCAGGATCTCCGCATCGGTCCCGCAGCAGTCTTCTACCTGTTTTACGTGGGTGCACTGGTCTGGTTCGTCTCCCTCCCCGCTTTGCGGGCGAATGCGCCCCTTCAGGCTCTCAGCAATGGCGCGTTGATCGGCGCGATGGCCTATGGCACCTACGAATTCACCAATTATGCCACGCTCAAGGACTGGGCACCAAAGATGGTCGCGCTCGACCTGGCCTGGGGGACGGTTCTCACGGGGGTCGCTGCGGTACTCGGGGTGATAATCACCCGCATGATCTTTCGCATGTAAACAAGGTTTTGCGTTTTCGACTCAAGGTGTTAATCTGTCAGCAGATTGCCGCCGAAGCGGCTGATTACGAGGGCAGACTGAATGAAAAAAATTCTGATGATCGCAGGGCTTGGCCTGATGGCGACCGCAGGCGCGGCCGCGGCGGATGCCAAGCTCTTCCCCTATCCGGCCAAGGCCAATTACTGCCCGCAGGGGCTGCAGCCTATTCAGATGGGTGGGGTGATCTGCTGCGGCGTTCCCAACCAGAATGTCACATACGCCCAGTATCAGGCGCATCCCGTGCCGCGTAAGCGCTACTATGCCCCGGCGCCGACCTATTACGGGTCTAAATCTCCGCAGGGCTGGAACGGCTCCAAATCTCCGCGGAACTGACACCGACGTCGGGCCCGGACGCGGCACGATCTGCAAGACGAGCGTGGAACGCGCCTCTGAGGCGCGTTTTTTTATGCTCGGAGCAGAGAGAGACATGTGCAGGCCGTCATATTTCTGTTACACTTGAGAAAACAAGTTCAACAGGCTCCCGCGTTGCTCCGTCTCGCTCTCTCAATTGCCCTTGTCCTGTCAGCCGCGCCGCTGACCGCCAACCCCATTGCCGAGGTTATCTGTGAACCCAAGGCCCGGATGGAGCAGAAGCTGGCCACTTCCCTGGGCAGCACGCGCCACTCTATGGGCCTTCGGGGGCCGGAACAGATTGTAGAGGTCTGGACAGACCAACAGGGTGATTGGACGATGGTCATCACCTACGCCACGGGACAAAGCTGCATCGTGGCCATGGGTGAATCCTGGATCGAAACACCCGGTCGCGATCCTGCCTGATACAGGCAGTCGCCAAAAGAAACCCGGCCACAGCGGCCGGGGCACATCGCACTGGAACTGATCAGAGCAGTTTGAGGTCAGACGCCATCTTACGCCCGTCCCGCCCATCCTGAAGTTCGTAACCGACCTTCTGGTTATCGGCGAGCCCGGTCAGTCCGGACCGCTCAACGGCGGAAATATGGACAAAAACGTCTTTGCCTCCCTCCTCGGGTTCGATGAACCCGTAGCCTTTGGTAGTATTAAACCATTTAACGGTGCCGACCGGCATGCCGCATCTCCTTTTGTCGTCTCCCCCGCGGAATTGCGGGCCATGACATGCAAAGGCGCGGGCCTTACCTGACCGGGGCAAATGCCGACGTCCCATGTCACACGTTAAGAAGAGTGTAGGGTGGATGTAAAAAGCAAGCGAAACCCGGGTGCATCCTTGGCATTTGTTACCTATCTAAGTCGAAACGCTTAATGAAAGGAACGGCATGCGCATATTCGGGCTGAAAAATTGCGACACCTGCCGCAAGGCGCGCAAAGCATTGCCAGATGCAGAGTTTTCCGATGTTCGGGAATCACCGTTATCTGATGCCGATCTCGACGCGGCGCTTGCGGAATTCGGCTCTGATCTGGTGAACCGCCGGTCCACGACCTGGCGGGAGCTGGATGAAAGCCAGCGAAATCAGGAGGATCGCGCCCTGCTGCGCGCCTATCCCACGCTGATGAAGCGCCCCCTGATCATGGCAGATGGTGCCCTGTTCCTGGGCTGGACCAAGGATGTCCAGTCGGCAGTTGCGGAAAGGTCCTGACCCATGCGCAATGCGGCGCTGACCCTTGGCATGATCGGCGGCCTCATGGGGCTGATCGTCGGTTTCTTAAGCTTCGGCTATACGACGTTCATCGAACAATATGGCGAGATCGAGGGGCTCTTCGAACAGGTCGGCAATGTCGAACTGCTGCGCACCGCCGCCCTGCTGTCGCCCATTCTGGCCCTGGCCGGGGCAGGCATGGCCAAGGCGCGGGCGCTCTGGGGCGGGGTGCTGCTGCTGCTGGCCTGCCTTGGCATGTACCTGGGGTTCGGGATCACGTTCTTCACGCTCTTCCCCATCGCCTTCTGTGGCGCGGCAGGCGTTATTGCGCTGGCTGCGGGGAAGCCGGATGAGCCGAAGGCGCATTTCTGAACAGTACCCGGTCAAGCGACAGCACCCCGCCGCCCATCACCACAAGCGTCATCAGCGGCATCACCCAGAGCAGCCGTTGATCGAGGATCAGCGCATCCGGCACCCGGTCGAACCAGGCGCCCAGCGTTTCGGGCTGGCCAAGCGCACCGTGACCGAAGAGGTCGGTCAGCGTCTGCACCGCGATAAACCCGATCATGCCCAGCGATGACAGCCGCGTCAGCAGGCCCAGCACCACCATCAGCGGCAGGATGAATTCCGCCCAGGTGCCGCCCAGAACCACCAGCCAGTGAAAGATGCCAAGTTGCGACAGGTCATAGCCTGCCGCCTCCGTGGCGCGGGGAAAGATCTGCGCATAGGCGTTGAGCGAGGGCTTGAAGAGCCCGGTGATCCCGCTGCCCAGCTTGGTCAGCGCCGAGGCCCAGAAATAGACCAGCAGAACGGCGGCGAAGCTGACCCGAGCCAGCAGCGGCAGAACCGGTGATAGGCGGGCAAGGGGGGCGGTCGGGTCGGTCATCTCAGGTCTCCGTCTTGGGGCGGGTAAGGGCGCCATTCTGCAACAGCAGGCTGAGCAGGCGGGTCGGATCATGTCCCTCGGCAATCGCGGCGGCGGCGAGCGCGGCACTTTCCAGCGTCTGACCATCGCCCAGCACCGTCAGGAATACGGCGTCGCCGGGATGCAGCAGATGCGCCTCCGGGTCATAGGCGGGCCGCAGGATCAGCACGTTTTCCGGACGCTGCGGCAGGG
This sequence comes from Pseudooceanicola profundi, assembly GCF_050897955.1. Lineage (NCBI taxonomy): Bacteria > Pseudomonadati > Pseudomonadota > Alphaproteobacteria > Rhodobacterales > Paracoccaceae > Pseudooceanicola > Pseudooceanicola profundi. Next base: position 3,014,577 of record NZ_JBPAXZ010000001.1, read on the forward strand.
TGGCAAGCGGATCGCCGGTCATCGCCGCCTGCCAGATCGACAGCACGGCCCATCGCGATTGCAGGAACCGGAGCGCGGGGGCCAGGGCGAAACGCTGACCCCCCAGCTCTTCCGGCGGCAGGGCGGCGAAGTGATCGGCCGAGACCGGCACCGCATCCGCCGCGTGGTAGGAGACGCGCAGCAGGTATTCGAACCGGGCGAGGTCCGCCAGCCAGCGGTGTTTCTCCAGCTGCGGCGCGGCTGCGAGGAACTTGTCCAGGTCATGACCGTAATCCGCCATGACCGGGCTGCAGGGCGGGCTCTGACGCAGATATTCCCCGGCCATTCCGCCGAACATCTCCGGCCCCAAGACAGCGCGACAGGCGGGAAAGCCTTCGGCCAGCGCCTCCGTCAGGCTGACAGCCACATTGTTGCGATAGACGGAGAACCGGCGCCCGGCGGGGCGCCCCTGACCGTCCGTCAGCCCGGTGGGCACCGCGCGTGCGGGGTCGAGGATCGCGGACCGCAGCATGGTCTGCCCGGTGGTCATGCCGCAGCCCTCTGCGCGGCGCGGCTGAGCGCATCTGCGGCGCGGCGCGCCTCTGCCGCCAGAACCGGCCAGTCCGGCACATCCGTATCCCATTCGATCAGCAGCGGCGCCGCACCGGACCGCGCCAGCACATCGTCCAGCAGTGCCCAGACCGGATCGGCCACCTCCCGCCCGTGGCTGTCGATCAGCAGCGGGGCGCCGAGGTCGTCCATATCCTCGTCATGCCCGCCTAGATGGATCTCGCCCACCCGGTCCATCGCGAAATCGGCCACATAGGCGCGCGCATCCATCCCGAGGTTTACCGCAGAGACAAAGACATTGTTCACATCGAGCAGCAGACCGCATCCGGTACGCCGCGCGACCTCCCGCAGGAAGTCGGTCTCCGACATCGTGCTCTCGGCAAAGGCGAGGTAGGAGGAGGGGTTTTCCAGCAGCATCGGCCGCCCCAGCACCTCCTGCACCTCGTCGACATGGTCGGCGACGCGGGCAAGCGTGGCCTCCGTATAGGGCAGGGGGAGCAGGTCGTTCAGATAGGCCCCGTCATGGGTCGACCAGGCCAGATGTTCGGAAAAGCTGGCCGGTTGCAGCCAGTCGCACAGGTGTTTCAGCCGTGCCAGATGGTCCGGATCCAGACGGCCTTCACCGCCGATCGACAGGCCCACGCCATGCACGGAAAATTCAAATCGGTCTGACAGGTGGCGCAGCATGGCCAGCGGCCGTCCGCCGTCGCCCATGTAATTCTCCGCATGGATCTCCAGCCAGCGGACGGGCGCGGGATCGCCGATCAGCGCGTCGTAATGCTGGGGCTTGAAGCCGACACCGGGGGCGGCGGGAAGCTGCGTGGGAAACATGGGATCCTCCGTCAGGTCAGGGGCCCGCGGGCCCGGAAAGCGACGGGGCGGGCAGAACCCGCCCCGCGCGGATGGCCTCAGCCTTCCATCGGCAGGTCACGCTCCAGCGCCATCAGGCTGCCCATCTTGCCTTCGGGCAGCTCGACCATGGTGCCGTCGGCCAGCGTCGGCATGGCGGATTCGCAGGTGCCTTCCTTGGCCAGCGTCCAGGCGTTGCCCTGGTAATCGACCTTGGAGGTGCCGGCGCAGGTGGTGCCGGGGCCCGCGGCACAGCCATTCTTGCCAGCCATGGAGATGCCGTAGCACTTCACGGCGCTTTCGGCGGAAGCAACGGTTGCACCGGTTGCGGTGAAGGCGGCGGCGATGGCGGTCAGCATCAGAGCTTTGTTGGACATGGGTCTCTCCGTATATGTACGCCTTGCGGCGTTTGGGTCTCTGCGCCGGGATGGCGCGGTGTGGCGGCGCCTCTCTGGCGTCCGTGCCATGCTGTTCGCCGCCCGGACCCGATCTGTTACACCGCTCACGAACGAGTGATGGGATTGCAGTTTTTTCCGTCCCCGCTGTAACGTTTGCCCACTTGGGGGCGAATGGAGTGGCAGATGCCCGACCGCAACGACCGTTGGAGCGATCTGCTGCGCAGGGGCCTGCGTGGGGAAGGTCCGGCCTATGCCGCCTTCCTGTCAGAGATTGCCCCCGTGCTGCGCAGTATCGTCCGCGCCCGGACCGGCGGGTCGGAAGATACGGAAGACATCCTGCAGGAGGTCCTGCTTGCGGTTCACGCCAAGCGCCATACATGGCGGGAGGAAGACCCGGTGACGCCCTGGCTCTATGCCATTGCGCGTTACAAGGCGGCCGATGCTCTGCGCCGCCGGGGCCGCACGGTCCCGCAGGTGCCCATCGACGATCTGGTCGAGGTTCTGCCGGAGGAGGGGGGAGAGACAACAGCCGCCCGCGATCTGCGCGTGCTGCTGGGCAAGATCGACCAGAGGTCGGCACAGATCGTGCAGGCCCTGGGGCTGGAAGGGCAAAGCGCCGGAGAGATCGGAGCAGAGCTCGGGATGAACGAGGGCGCGGTGCGGGTGGCCTACCACCGCGCCATGCTGCGGCTGAAGGACCTGGCCATGTCGGAAGACGGCTAGCGGAACGAACGGAACGGACAGAAGACCAGAGACACGAGACAGATGAAGACCGACGACCTCATATCCATGTTGGCACAGGATGCCGCCCCCCAGCCCGCCGCACCCGTCGCGCAGCGGGCGGCTCTGGGCATTGTCGCGGGCCTTGTCGTGGCGGTGCTGGGCTACTGGCTGGTGCTGGGCCCGCGCGCGGGGCTGGAGGCCGCGATGATGCAGCCGGTCATTCTGGCCAAGACCCTGCTGCCGCTGGCGCTCTTTGCGCTGGCGCTGATGCTGGGTCTGCGCGCCTCCCGCCCTGCCGCCGCCCCCGGCACGCCGAAGCGGCTGATCTGGGTGGTTCCGGTGATTGGCGCCGCGCTTGTTGTCTGGGCCTTTGTGACCACGCCCGCCTCGCAACGTGTGACCGACTGGCTGGGCCATTCGATCCCGGTCTGCCTGCCCGCGATCACGCTGCTGTCCATGCCGATCCTGACCGGCCTCATCGCCGCCCTGCGCCGCGGCGCGCCGCTGCGCCCTCATCTGGCAGGCGCACTGGCCGGGCTGGCCGCCGGGGGGCTCGGTGCCGCGCTCTATTCGACCTTCTGCACCGAGGATTCGCCGCTTTTCTACGGCACCTGGTATACTCTGGGCATTCTGGCCAGCACCGGAATTGGCGCCATCGCCGGGCGCTGGCTGCGCTGGTAGCCATCTGATCTGAATAACAGGAATAATGACTGGGGGGCATGGTCTTTTCGCGCCACGCCCCCCTTCATCTTTCCCAAAATACTCCCGCCGGAGGCATCCGACATCGCCACCTGCGCAGGCTTAACTTACCTCTACAGGGTCCGACACCGCAGGCCCAAAGACACCCGACCGGGCCCCGGCGGTCCCGGTCAGCCGCGCAGATCCGGCGGCAGCGCGCCCAGCTTCAGCTCTGCCAGAATTTCCTCCAGCGTCTGCATCTTGGTCTGCTTCTCCCCCAGGATACGGGTCGAAACGGTCCGCTCCTCCACCTCTTTCATCCCGCAGGCGAGGATATAGGGCACCTTGCCAAGTGAATGCTCACGGACCTTGTAGTTGATCTTTTCGTTGCGCAGATCGACCTCGGCCCGGATGCCCGCAGCGCTCAGCATCGCGGCGACCTCCCGGCAATAGTCATCCGCATCCGACACGATAGAGGCGACAACGACCTGACGCGGCGCCAGCCAGACCGGCAGCCGGCCCGCGCTGTCCTCCACCAGAATACCGATGAACCGTTCGAACGACCCCAGCGTCGCGCGGTGCAGCATAAAGGGCCGGTGCTTTTCGCCATCCGCCCCGATATAGCTTGCGCCCAGCCGCTCCGGCAGGTTCGGGTCCACCTGGAAGGTGCCGCACTGCCAGACCCGGCCAATCGCATCGGTCAGGTAGAAATCAAGCTTCGGCCCGTAGAATGCGCCATCGCCCGGCTCCAAAGTATACTCATGCCCGACAGCCTTGATCGCGTTTTCCAGCGCCGCCTCGACATAATCCCAGCTCTCCTCCGTTCCGACGCGCTTTTCCGGCCGGGTGGCGAATTTGATCTCGAATTTGGCAAAGCCCAGCTCGGCATAGATGTCGGCCAGGAAGGCGATGAACCGCGCGCATTCCGACTGGATCTGATCCTCGGTACAGAAGATGTGCCCGTCGTCCTGGGTAAAGCCGCGCACCCGCATGATCCCGTGCAGCGCGCCTGAGGGTTCAAACCGTGCGCAGGACCCGAACTCGGCCAGCCGCAGCGGCAGGTCGCGATAGGATTTTAGACCCTGGTTGAACACCTGCACATGGCAGGGGCAGTTCATCGGCTTCAGCGCGTTGATGCGGGTGTGTTCCCGGCTCGTCGCGGCGGCATCGTCATTCTCGCCATCGCGGCTCTCGTCCACTTCGACGATGAACATATGGTGCTGGTACTTGTCCCAGTGGCCCGAGGCTTCCCAGAGCTTGCGGTCGACGACCTGAGGCGTGTTGACCTCCTTATAGCCGCCCGCGCGCTGCTTGCGCCGCATGTAATCCTGCAGCGTGGTATAGATGGTCCAGCCATTCGGATGCCAGAAGACCTGACCGGGCGCCTCTTCCTGCATGTGGAACAGGTCCATCTCCCGGCCCAGCTTGCGGTGGTCGCGCTTGGCGGCCTCCTCCAGCATGGTCAGATGCGCCTTGAGGTCATTGCGGTTCTTGAAGGCCACGCCGTAGATCCGCTGCAGCATCGGCCGCGTGCTGTCGCCCAGCCAGTAGGCACCGGCCACATGGGTCAGTTTGAAAGCATCCGCCGGAACCTGCCCCGTGGACTGCAGATGCGGCCCGCGGCAGAGATCCTGCCAGTCGCCATGCCAGTACATCCGGATCGGCTCATCGCCGGGGATGCGGTTGATCAGCTCGACCTTGTAGGGCTCGCCGGTCTTTTCGTAATGCGCAATGGCATCTGCGCGCGACCAGACCTCGGTCTTCACATCGTCGCGGGCGTTGATGATCTCTTTCATCTTCGCTTCGATCTGGCCGAGGTCTTCGGGCGTGAAGGGCTCCGCCCGGTCGAAATCGTAGAACCAGCCATAGTCGCGGACCGGGCCGATGGTGACTTTGATGTCCGGCCAGATCTCCTGCACCGCGCGCGCCATGATATGGGCGAGGTCGTGCCGGATCAGCTCCAGCGCCTGATCGTCGTCCTGCATCGTGTGGATCGCGATAGAGGCATCGCCGTCGATCGGCCACTGCAGGTCGTAATGCGCGCCATTCACCGTCGCGCTGATGGCCTTCTTGCCCAGCGAGGTCGAGATATCGGCGGCCACCTGTGCCGGCGTGATGCCAGCATCAACCTGTTTGGAATTGCCATCGGGGAAGGTGAGGGTGATCTGGGACATAAGAGTCCTCCTCGTCGGTTTGGCGCCCACGGAACGCCCGGTTGCGGGTTATGTTGCGGGGGCAGGGATGCGACGGTCGGGCGGGCTTGTCAACGGCCCGCGTGCCCGAGGCCGAATATCTGCGACAAAGCGCAGCGCCGGGGAACCACCCCGTACAGTAAGCCGTTTGGTTAAAGTGGTATATCTGCGGACCGGCGGGCCGGGGCCCTGTCATCCGGACGCCCGCGCGACGCGTATGCCCTATGCCCTGTCCAGCGAGACGCCAGATAGAAAGGCCGACGAACCGATGACCGACACCCTTCAGGCCCCGCCCTCCGACAGCTCTGCATCAGCCCGCCTTTTCGCCCGTATCAGCGGTGCGGACGGGAGTGACGGGCCTGATGCCACGGAGGGGCGCAATGGTCTGACCCTGATCGGTGCCCTGTCGATGACGAAAATCTCTGACGGGCTGATCGACCCCAAGCTGGTGCTCAGCTGGCTGATGACCGCTCTCGGCGCGCCTGCGGCCCTCGCCGCCACGCTGGTTCCCATACGGGAGGCCGGGGCGCTTCTGCCGCAGGTTGTGTTCGCGGGGATCAATGACCGGCTGCGCCACCGCAAATGGCTCTGGGTGGCTGGGTCGCTGGGGCAGGGGCTCTCCGCACTGGGCATAGCTCTGGCTGGACTCACGCTGGAGGGGAGCATGGCAGGCTACGCCATCTGCGGCCTGCTGGCGCTGCTGGCCATATCCCGCGCCGCCTGTTCCGTCTCGACCAAGGATGTGCTGGGCCGGACGGTGAAAAAAACCCGGCGGGGGGCGGTGACCGGGCTCGCGGGCTCTGCCGCCTCCATCGCCGTGGTGATCTTTGCGCTGCTGCTGATGTCGGGGCTGCTTCAGCAGAAGACGCCGGTGCTGATCGCGGTTGCGCTGGCGGGGGTCTTCTGGCTGACCGCCGGGGCGCTCTTCTCCACCCTGGCAGAACCGGAGGCCAAACATGACGAAGACGCGGGCTTGCCCCCGGTGCTGACGATGTTGCGCGAGGATCATATGCTCCGCCGGTTCATCCTCGTGCGCGGGTTGCTTGTCTCCACCGCCCTAGCCCCGCCCTGGATCGTTGTGATGTCCAGCAGCGGCGACGGCGCTGTGCTGAAACAGCTGGGTGCGCTGGTGCTGGCCTCCGCCGCCGCCTCCTTCCTCAGCTCCTTCGTCTGGGGGCGGCTTTCGGATAGGTCCTCCCGACTGGTCTTGTCCCTCGCGGGCTTTTCTGCCGCGGGCACTCTGCTGATCCTGCTGGGGCTCTCTGCACTTGGTCTTGCGACAACCGTCTGGGCCGGGCCGCTTGTCCTCTTCGGTCTGATGATCGCCTATCACGGCGTACGGCAGGGGCGGTCGACCTACCTTGTCGATATCTCTCCTGACGCACAGCGGGCGGGCTATGCGGCAACAGCGAACCTCTCCATCGGGCTGATCCTGCTGGCGGTCGGCGCCTTTGGCGGCGGGCTGGGATCGGTCAGCCCGGGCTGGGCGCTGGCGGGGTTCGCCGTCATGGCTGCCCTCGGCGGGCTGACCGCGCTGACCCTCAAGGATGCTGAAGCCTGAACGTTGCGCCCTGCGTCTTCGCATGGCACACCGGGCCCAGCAGACAGGAGGCCCGGATGACCGCACCGCAGACCCTCACCACCCCGCAGGGCCGTACCATCGCCTACCATAAGACGGAGGGGGCAGGGCCGGGGGTCATCTTCCTCGGCGGCTTCAACTCCGACATGGGCGGCACCAAGGCCGTGGCGCTGGAGGCCTGGGCGAAGCGCACCGGCCGCGCCTTCCTCCGGTTCGACTATTCCGGCCATGGCGAAAGCTCCGGCGCCTTCACCGACGGCTGCATTGGCGACTGGGCGGAGGATGCGCAGCAGGCGATCACGCAGCTGACCGATGGCCCGCAGGTGCTGGTCGGCTCCTCCATGGGGGGGTGGATTTCCCTGCTGATGACCAAACGTATCCCCGACCAGATCGCGGGCCTTGTCACCATCGCCGCTGCGCCCGATTTCACCGAAGACAGCATGTGGGCCGGGTTTGACGAGGCACAGCGCCATGCGCTGGAGATGGTGGAACAGGTCGCCCTGCCTTCGGAATACGGAGAGCCCTATATCATCACCAAGCGCCTGATCGAGGATGGCCGCAACCACCTGCTGCTGCGTGATACCATCCCGCTGCCCTTCCCGGTGCGATTCCTGATGGGCACGGCGGATGCGGATGTCGATCTATCGGTTGCGCTCCGGCTGATGGAGCGGGCGGAGGGCCCGGATATCCGCCTGACGCTTGTCAAAGGCGCGGACCACCGCTTCTCCGACCCGGAATGCCTGGTGCTGATCGAAAAGTCGGTGGAAAAGGTTCTGGCCCGGCTGTGACGCCTTTGCCGGATCTGTGACCTGACTGCACGGAAATCCGCCGAATCCAAAGGATTTGCTTGATTCGGTCTGCGGATGTGAGACCCTGTTAACAATAATAATGCCGAGGCAGGGCAGCAGAAAATGAGCACTCCGATTGTGTTTCTCCCGGGATACCTGTGCGATCCGCAGATGTATCTCGCGCAGGTCTTGCACCTGTCGCATTCCCATACCGTGATCAATGCGCCCCTGCTGGGCGAAAGGTGCGAGGAGATGGCCTCTGCGCTCTTGCCCTCCCTGCCACCGCGCTTCGCGCTGGTCGGAGCCTGCCTCGGCGGGATCGTGGCGCTTGAGATCATGCGCCGTGCCCCGGAACGTGTGACCCGCGCCTGTCTGATCTCCACCGATGCGCTTGTTGAGGCACCGCAGGCCATTGCCGCACGCGAGCCGGTGATCGTGCATGCCCGCGCCGGCCATATCGACGATGCCCTGACGGTGTCTCTGCCGGAGGAGGTACTGGCGCCCGGACCCTATCGCAGCGAGGTTCTGGACTATTACCGCCGCATGGCCCGCAGTTTCGGGCCACAGGGCATGATCGCCCAGACCCGCGCCTTCCAGCGCCGCCGCGACCATCAGGCGACCCTGCGGATGGTGCATTGCCCGGTGCGGGTGATCGGCGGCGCGCATGACACGCTGGTCACGCCGAAACGGCAGGCCTTCATGGCCGAAATGCTGAGCCACGGCAGCTATTCGCAGATCGAGGGCGCCGGGCACCTGCCGACGCTGGAGGCCGCGCATGAAGTATCGGATATCCTGCGGGACTGGATGTCGCGCAAGCCTCTGGCGGCATAATTGGCTGCCGTTCCGGCAGCGGGTTCCTGCGGAACCCTGCCTCCGGCGGGAGTATTTTTTGGAAAGATGAAGGGGGGCGGGTGTTGTTTGCCGGACGGGCCCGGGCGGTTTCGCCGTCAGCCTTTGCCGCCTGCCGCCCGGGGATGCGCGGCCTCGTAGACCTCCATCAGTCTTGCGGTATCCACGGCGGTGTAGACCTGTGTGGTGGATAGCGAGGCATGGCCCAGCAGGTCCTGAATGGAGCGCAGATCGCCCCCCGCGCTGAGCAGATGCGTGGCGAAGCTGTGTCGCATCGCATGTGGTGTCGCCGTGGCGGGAAGGCCCAGGGCCATCCGCGCCGTCTCCATCGCCTTCTGGACGGAGCGGGGCGACAGCGCGCCGCCCTTGATCGCGCGGAACAGCGGATCGCCCGCCGCCATCGGATGCGGCTGGATCGCCAGATAGCTCTCCACCGCAGCGCGCGCGGGCGCGATGACGGGCACGACCCGTTCCTTGCCGCCCTTGCCGACGATCCGCAGCGACGTGCCCAGCGGCAGGTCATCCACCGTCAGGGACAAAGCCTCCGATATCCGCAGCCCGCAGCCGTAGAGCAGCGTCACCACGGCTGCGTCCCGGGCCGACACCCAGGCGCGATTGTCGCCCGTGCCCACGGCATCGATCATCGCCCGCGCCGCATCCTCGGCCAGGGGCCGGGGCAGGGAGCGCTGGAATTTCGGGGCCCGGGCCGACAGGACCGGCGTCACATCCAGCCCCTCCCGTTCGGCCAGCCAGCGGTAGAAGGTCTTCACTGCCGAGAGTTTCCGCGCCAGCGACCGCGCGCCCAGCCCCTGCGACCGTTCGCGCGCCATCCAGGCCCGCATGTCAGAGGTGCCGACGCCACAGAGGGCAGCCAGCCCCTGCGGCCCGCCGTGATGTTCGGTCATGAAGGACAGGTAATCGATCAGGTCGTGGCGATAGGCCTCCACCGTCGCTTCCGACGCACCGCGCAGCGACCGCATGCCCGACAGCCAGTCGGACAGCGCATCCCGCGCGGCGTCGGAGATGAGGAGGCTCACCGCCTTAGCCCTTCAGCCAGCGCCGCATCGTCCGTTCAAAGACACCGGCGAAGAAGGCCATGAGGTCGGTCCCGTGCTGCGGCGTGAACTGATGCGGATCCTCGGACCCCATCACCAGCATGCCCGGCAGACGGCCCTTGCCGAAGTTGAGACGCAGCACCGCCTCCGACCGGATATCCGCGCCCGCTTCGCCATAGACCAGCTCGTCCCCGTCGCGGACCTGCCGCAGCGTGACCTGCCGCGGCGGCGCGCCGCGCCCGCCATCGGCATACATCTCGCAATAGCCGGGTGAGACGACCTTGAGCACCGCGCCCAGCCGTTCCACGACTGGGTCTTCCTCGGTCGAGACCGACTCCAGCACCAGATGCATGTGATCCACGCCGAGGATATCGGCCACCTCCCCGTCGAGATCGCGCAGGAAGGGCTCAAACTCCATCGGGTCCAGCATCCGGAGCACCGCGCGATGCACCTGATTGGTCCCGGCGAGGTTTTCGTAGGCGGCAGCGATCACGGACCGATGGGTGTCCTCCAGCCGCTCCAGCCGGGTTTCGAGCCGCTGCATGGCAATGCCGCGCAGATCAACCACATTGGAGCCGGCCATGCTGTCATGCTCTTTCACGAGCGCCTGCATCAGGTCGGGATCGTCGAGAATCGAAGAAGGTTCGGCAAGGATACGGGCGCGGAGATCCGCGTCGATGCTTGTCTGGGTGCTCATTGTCTGCCTCGGTCTTGTTTTTCTCTGGATACCAGAGAGGCCGGGCAGATGGGCAGGATTTTCTGCCCCCGGCGGTGCGGCGTCCGCCGGGTGCGTCCTCAAAGAAACACGTTGTTAAAGAATGGTAATCCCGGCCGCCTTGATATCGGCAAGGAAGGCATCCAGCCCCTTGTCGGTCAGCGGATGGCTGACCATCGCCTTGATGACGGCGGGCGGCGCGGTGATCACATCGGCGCCGATCTTGGCGCAGTCCGCGATATGGTTCGCCGTCCGGATGGAGGCCGCGAGGATCTCTGTCTCATAGCCGTAATTGTCGTAGATCGTGCGGATATCGGCGATCAGGTCCAGCCCGTCGAGGTTGATATCGTCAAGACGCCCGATGAAGGGAGAGATGAACGTGGCCCCCGCCTTGGCCGCCAAAAGCGCCTGATTGGCCGAAAAACACAGCGTCACATTGACCATATGCCCGTCGCCCGACAGCACCTTGCAGGCCTTCAGCCCGTCCCAGGTCAGCGGCACTTTCACCGCAATATTATCGGCGATTTCAACCAGCTTGCGGCCCTCGGCGATCATCTCGTCGGCATCGGTCGCGGTGACCTCGGCGCTGACGGGGCCGTCGACCAGATCGCAGATCTCCTTGGTCACTTCCAGAATGTTGCGGCCGGATTTCTTGATCAGCGAGGGGTTGGTGGTGACGCCGTCGACCATGCCCAGAGCGTTCAGCTCTGCAATGGCCGGGACATCGGCGGTATCTACGAAAAACTTCATCCGGAACCTCGTTCGGTGCGGCCGGCCACGACAGAGTGACGCGCCGGGGGTTGGAAAGTCGTCACCGGCGATTTACCCGATAGGGGGGCGTTCCGAAACCCCCTGCCTGCTATCGCTAACACCTGCCGCCCGCCGCGCGCGCTTCCGGAGACCCGCTTGGACCTGCCCTCCTTCTACGACACCGGCACGCTTGTCTCGGTCCTGACGACCCAGCCCATCGACCGGCTGCTGGACTATCGCGCGCCGGAGGGGGGCTGTTACCAGGGGGCCTATGTGCAGGTCCCGCTGGGCCCGCGACTGGTGATGGGCGTGGTCTGGGGGCCGGGGCAGGGGAACTACGACCTGTCGAAAATCCGGGCGGTGAACAAGGTGCTGGACGTGGCGCCGATGCGCGACGAGATGCGGGAATTCCTGATCCGCTCCGCCGATTACACGCTGACCCCGCATTCGGCCATGCTGCGGCTGGCGACCCGCGCGCCGGGGCTGACCGATCCGCCCTCGATGCAGAAGGTTTACCGCAGGGGCGACCGCGAACCGCCCCGCATGACCGATGCCCGCGCCCGGGTGCTGGAAACGCTCGACGAATACGGCGGGCTGGCCTTCACACTGAAGGAGCTGGCGGAACTGGCCGGTGTCTCCACCGGTGTGGTCAAGGGGCTGGTCGAAAGCGGCGCGGTCTGGGAGGAGGAGGCGCCGCGCGACACGCCCTATCCGCCGCTCGACACCGACCGCCACGGCAAGGCGCTGACCGAGGCGCAGGCGCTGGCGGCGGGCAGGCTGGCCGAAGGGATCGCCAGCGGCGGTTATGGCACGACGCTCCTGCGCGGCGTCACCGGGTCCGGCAAGACGGAGGTCTATCTGGAGGCCGTCGCCGCCTGCCTCGCCGCCGGGCGGCAGGCGCTGGTGCTGCTGCCGGAGATTGCACTTTCCGCTGAATTCCTCGTGCGGGTGGAGGCACGCTTCGGCGCGAAACCCGTCGAATGGCATTCGGGCGTGACCATGACCGAACGCCGCCGCGCCTGGAAGATGATCGGGCAGGGGCAGGCGGAGCTGGTGGTGGGCGCGCGTTCCGCGCTCTTCCTGCCCTTTCGCGATCTCGGCCTGATCGTCGTGGATGAGGAGCATGACACCTCCTACAAGCAGGAGGATGGCGTTCTATACAATGCCCGCGACATGGCCGTGCTGCGGGCGGCGATCGCGGGGGCGCGGGTTGTGCTGGCCTCTGCCACGCCGTCGCTGGAAAGCTGGGCCAATGCGGATGCCGGGAAATACGACCGGCTCGATCTGGAAGCGCGCTTCGGCCCCTCGGTCCTGCCCCAGATGCGGACGCTCGACATGCGGGCGGAACAGATGCAGCCGAACCGCTGGATCTCGCCCTCGCTGGCCCATGCGGTGCGGCAGCGGATGGAGAAGGGGGAACAGTCGCTGCTGTTCCTCAACCGGCGCGGCTATGCGCCGGTGACGATCTGCCGGGCCTGCGGCGAACAGATCGCCTGCGAACATTGCGACGCGCGGATGGTCGAACACCGGTTCCTGAAGCGCCTCGTCTGCCACCAGTGTGGAGAGACGAAGCCGATGCCGGAGGCCTGCCCCAGCTGCGGGGTCGAGGGCAAGCTGGCACCGGTCGGCCCCGGGGTCGAACGGCTGGCCGAGGAGGTGGCGGAGACCTTCCCGGAGGCGCGGGTGGCGGTGCTGTCGTCGGACCTCTTTTCTTCGGCAAGGGCGCTGAAACAGGCCATTGTGGAGATCGCGGAGGGCGCGGCGGATATCGTCATTGGCACCCAGCTGGTGGCCAAGGGGCATAACTTCCCCAAGCTGACGCTGGTCGGGGTGATCGATGCCGATCTGGGCCTGCAGGGATCGGACCTGCGGGCGGCGGAACGCACCTTCCAGTTGATGCGGCAGGTCGCGGGCCGGGCAGGCCGGGCGGAGGCGCCGGGGGAGGCGATCCTGCAGACCTACCAGCCGGAACACCCGGTGATCCGCGCCATCCTGACCGGCGATGAGGAGGATTTCTGGCGGGCGGAGGCGGACGGGCGGCGCGCGGCGGGCATGCCGCCCTATGGACGGCTGGCGGCGGTGATCCTCTCGGCCTCCGAGGCGGAGCTGGCGTTTCGCGCCGGGCAGGATCTGGCGAACCGGACACGGCCGCTGCAGGCGATCTCCGCCCAGGTCTTCGGGCCCGCGCCCGCGCCGATTGCCCGGATCCGGGGTCGGCACCGGGTGCGCATGCTGGTGAAGGCCGAAAAGGGCGCGGCGCTGCAGGAGGCGATGGCGCGCTGGATCGCCCAGCTGCGCCCCGACAAGGACCTGCGCGTTGCCGTGGATATCGACCCGCAGTCGTTCTTCTGAGTTTGCCAGTGGCGGTGGCGTGATCCAAAGGCGCGCCTGCGGCGCATTCCATGCTTTATGGGGCTCCGCCCCACCGGCCCATGCGGGGCATGGGCCGGTCCCCGGGATATTTCAGGACCAAAGAAGACCTGCCGCGATCAGGCTGTGGCGGTTGTGCTGCGCTGATCCAGCAGCAGATCGGTTGTCATTGCGCCGATCCACATCGCAAAAAGGGCAAGCCAGGCGGTGCCTGCGAAGATGGACGCGCCGGTGACACCGGCGCCGATGGCGCAGCCCCCGGCCAGCATGCCGCCAAATCCCATGAGGGCCGCGCCCATCATGGCGCGGCGCATCGGACCCGGCCCGTCGAACCCCTGCAGGCGGAATTCCCCTGTCAGCCCTGCCGAGATGGCCGCGCCAAGAAAGACCCCCGCGACGAGGCCGACGTCGAAATCGAGCACGGCGGCGCGGTCGAGGAAGAACATCAGCGTATGGGCCGAGGGGCCGGTAAAGGTGGCGCTTTCGATCTGGACCGGCTCGAAGGCCACCTGCGAGAGCGCGGAGGTCAGGACCCAGCCAAGCGCCACGGCGAACCCGACGCCCGCCCCGAAGATCAGCCGGGACGGTCCGATCCGGTTGCGCCGGGCGAGCGCAAGTGCAAGGCCCGCGAACCCCATGCCGATGGCGAGGCCGGACCAGTCCGGCAGGCCCGCCCAGGTCAGCAGGTTGAGGTTATGGCCGCCTCTGGTGATGGCCAGCGCCGCGATGCGGTCCCTGAGCGGCGCCAGCCAGCCACCCAGTGACATCTGCGCAACTACCGCGAAGATGAGCCCCGAGACGACGGAGCGCAGATTGCCCGTCGCCGCCAGCACCAGCAGCCGCCCCGAGCAGCCCCGCGCCAGCACCATGCCCACCCCGAAGATCAGCCCGCCGATCACCGCGCCGGACCAGCTGCCGGGCACGGCCATCATCCGCGCGTCCTCCACCCGGAGCAGACCGGCGAGACGTGCCGCCTGGACCCAGACCAGCGCCGTCGAGAAGGTCAGGAACCAGACCGAGACGCTGTCGCCCATCCGGCCACGGGCGAATTCCACCGTGGCGGCGCGCAGGCAGAACCGCGACCGCTGCGCCGCCACGCCGAAGGTCACGCCGGTCACCAGCCCGATCAGCGCGGCCACCGGGGCCTCGCCGATACGGTCGATCAGGGGGATCAGGTCCATCTTCGCCTCCGCCTGTTGCGCGGAGAGCTATGACAGGGCAGGGGCGTCTGTGCATTGATGTGGATCATTCCACTCGCCAAGGCGCGGCGTCAGGCGTATTGGCTGAAGCTATGAAGACGATCCCTCTTGACGATGCGCGGCAGATGCCGCTGTGGCGGCGCCCCCGGACGCTGCTGTTCCTCATGGCCGCGGCCATGCCGGTGGCCTTTGCCACCTGGTCGGCCCTGCTGAATAACTTCGTCATCGAGGTGGCCCAGTTTGATGGCTCTGACATCGGCTGGTTGCATACGGTGCGGGAGATCCCGGGCTTCCTCGCCATCGGGGTGATCGCGCTGATCATTTTTATCCGCGAACAGGTGCTGGGGCTGGTGTCACTGGCCATGCTGGGTGTGGCCACGGCGGTCACCGCCTGGTTCCCCAGCCTTGGCGGCATCCTGACGATCACGCTGCTCAGCTCTATCGGGTTCCACTATTATGAGACGGTGAACCAGTCGCTGCAGCTCCAATGGCTGCCCAAGGCAGAGGCGCCCCGGGTGCTGGGGCGGCTGCTGGCCACCGGATCGGCCGCAACGCTGGTGGCCTATGGGCTGATCATGCTGCTCTGGGATCCGCTGGGGCTGACCTATAATATCGTCTACATGCTGTCGGGCGGCTTTACCGCTTTGGTGGCGATCTATGCGCTGATCGCCTTCCCGCAGTTCGAGGCGCCCAATCCGCAGAACAAGAAGATGATCCTGCGGAAACGCTACTGGCTTTATTACCTGTTGCAGTTCATGGCGGGGGCCCGACGGCAGATCTTTGTCGTTTTCGCGGGCTTCATGATGGTCGAGCGCTTTGGCTTTGACGTGCATGAGGTGACGGGGCTGTTCCTCATCAACCTCGTCGCCAATATGCTGATTGCGCCGCAGATGGGCAGGGCCGTGGCGCGGTTCGGCGAGGCGCGGGTGCTCAGGTTCGAATACATCGGGCTGGTGACGGTCTTTTCGCTCTATGGCGGGATCTATTATTTCGGCTGGGGCGTGCTGCTGGCCTCCGCGCTCTATGTGATCGATAACCTGCTGTTCGGGCTGGCGCTGGCGCTGAAAACCTATTTCCAGAAGATCGCCGATCCGGGCGATATCGCGCCCACGGCGGCCGTGGCCTTTACGATCAACCATATCGCGGCGGTCTTCCTGCCGGCGGGGCTGGGCTATCTCTGGCTGATCTCGCCGGGGGCCGTCTTCGTTCTGGCGGCCTGTATGGCGGCCGGGTCGCTGATCCTGTCGCTGCTGATGCCGCGCCACCCCGAACCGGGGCATGAGACGATCTTTGCCCGGCCTTTGCCTGCCGCCGCAGAATAGGCCCGGCTTGACGCGGGCGCGCGCGCCGCTTACCCCGCCGGGGTCGCAGAAAGGACCGCCCATGCCGACCTATACCGCCCTGACCACTCTTCCCGGGAAACCCGCCGCCGAGGCTCTGGGCGAGGCGATGGAGGCCCTGACCCCCGAACCCTATGGCGTGGGCGTCTTCGAGATCGAGGATGGGTCGGGCCTCTTTGAGGTCGGCGGCTATTTCAACGAGGCGCCGGATGCGGCGGGCCTCGCCCTGCTGGCCACGATCCATGGCGCCAAACCTTTCGCCGTATCCGAACTGCCGGAGACCGACTGGGTCGCCAAGGTCAAACGTGAACTGGCCCCGGTCCGGGCCGGGCGCTTTTACCTCTATGGCAGCCACGACGCGGACACTGTGCCCGAGGATTGCGAGCCGCTGCTGATCGAGGCCGCCATGGCCTTTGGCACCGGCCATCACGGCACCACGCAGGGCTGTCTTGAGGCGCTGGACCGTCTGGCGACGCAGGGCTTCTCGACCGACCGGACCGCCGATATCGGCTGCGGCACCGCCGTGCTGGCCATGGCCGCCGCCCGCATCTGGCCGGGCGTGCCGGTCGCCTCGGATATCGACCCGGTCGCGGTGGAGGTGGCAGAGGCCAACCTCGCCGCCAATGGCATGGCAGGCCGCGTGACCTGCCTTGAGGCCACCGGGTTCGATCACGAGGCGATCCACGCCGCAGCCCCCTATGGCCTGATCTTCGCCAATATCCTCAAGGGTCCGCTGATCGACCTGGCCCCCGATCTGGCCGCCCATCTGGCGCCGGGCGGCTATGCGATCCTGTCGGGCCTTCTGAACGATCAGGCCGAAGAGGTCGCGGCGGCCTATATCGTCCAGGGCCTGACCCAGGCCGAGGCCACGCAGATCGGCGACTGGACCACGCTTCTGCTGCAAAAACCGACCTGACGCCGAAGCGCATCACGCGGTGAAAAATTGATCTGCTTTCGCGTCAAATTATGGCCGTATTCGCGGTGCATCTTACCCACCGAGATTTGACGGGCAGAGACCCGGGTGGAGAGCAGTATGACCGACGGATATTCCGAATTTGACCGCAGGGTCCGGGACCTGGACCGCAAGAAGGCCGCGCTGCGCGAAGGCGCGCGGGCCGAGATCGACGAATCCGGGCTTGTGGAACTGCGCCCCGTCCCCCACTACGGGCGCAATATCAGCCGGTTCATTCCGTGGAAGGCGGCGCTGATCATTGCGGCCGTTGGTCTGGGCTACAAAGGCTTCCTGATGTCCCGGATGGGCGACGCAGCCTATGCATCGCGGCTGGAGCAGTTCAGCGGTGACGGCGTGATGGACAGGGCGGGCCGATTCCTGATGCAGACAGACCCGGTCAGCACCTTCATCGCCGATCAGATCCGCGATCAGCCCTGGAAGCCCGCGCAGTCCGCCGAGCCCGCCGAACCTGTTCAGGGCACGGCCGCAGGCTGACCCCCTCTGGCCGCAGCGTCATAGTCCCCAAATGATTAAGGCCGCGCCCAGTGGACGCGGCCTTTCTCATCGGCACCGGAGCCGAAGAAGGGGTTAGTTGATGGCGTCGATATCGCCGCGCATCAGGCCGATGTCGGAGAGTTCGCGGTCGGTCAGGCCGTTCAGCAGGCGGCGGGTCACACGACGGTCATTCCAGTCGCGCAGCGTCAGGTGCAGGGCGGACAGGCTACGGCCGATCTGGCCGAAGACAACGGCAGCGCCGGAGAGCGGCGCGGAAGAGTGATTGTACACAGTCATTTTAGGGCTCCATCAGGAATAGGGTTCGATGAGTTTACAAACCGCCCAATATTCGAGCATGGCTGCATGAGAAAGGGGCATTTCTGCATGGGTCCCATGCGATGGCTGCATGTCTCAAAAACGCCATCAAGCTGTTGAAAATTGGTTAAAAATCTTCCCCCTGGCGCGTCGTTTTTTGACGGCAAATGTCGCAAATGAAACGGGTTCGTCGCCGTTTTTGACCAAATGGTCGCAAATTGAATGTCTTGCGACGGATCACATAGGCTTGGCCTATGTTCTCGTTTCGTGCTATTTGTGGCAAAACAGTCGGAAAAAGACTGTGGCTCGGGCAGCACAGAGGGACGGAATGAAAGTCATCGGGATCGATCCGGGCCTGCGCAGCCTCGGCTGGGGCGTCATTTCCGTGGTGGGAAGTCGAATCACTCACATCGCAAACGGCCAGTGCCAGGGGGTGGGAGAGGCGATGGCGGACCGCCTGAATGCCCTGCATTCCGCCCTGACCGCCGTGTTTGCCGAACATGAACCGCAGGCCGCCGCCGTCGAACAGGTCTTCGTCAATACCAATGCCGCCGGTACGCTGAAGCTGGGGCAGGCGCGGGGCATCGCCCTGCTGGTGCCCGCCCAGGCCGGGCTGGAGGTGGGCGAATATGCCCCGAACACGATCAAGAAATCCGTCGTCGGCGTCGGCCATGCCACCAAGGATCAGGTGCAGCACATGGTGAAACTGCAACTCCCCGGCGTCCGCTTTGCCGGGCCCGACGCCGCCGATGCGCTGGCTATCGCCATCTGTCACGCCCATCACATGGGATCGGCCGCCGCCCTGACGCGCGCCGCAAAGGTGCGCGCATGATCGGCCGCGTCGCTGGCCGGATCGAGATGCGCGGCCCCGATCACGTGCTGATCGACGTGCGCGGCATCGGCTATATCGTCTTTGTCTCCGACCGGACGCTGATGGCCCTGCCGGGCAATGGCGAGGCGGCGGCGCTTTATACAGAGCTTGTGGTGCGCGAAGACCTGCTGCAGCTCTACGGCTTCCCCACCATGGTCGAAAAGGAATGGTTCCGCCTGCTGACCTCCGTTCAGGGGGTGGGGGCCAAGGGGGCGCTGGCGATACTCGGCGCGCTTGGGCCGGACGGGCTGAACCGCGCGATTGCCCTGGGCGATCAGGCCTCGGTCAAGGCCGCCAAGGGCATCGGCCCCAAGACCGCGCAGCGCATCGTGCTGGAACTGAAGGACAAGGCCCCCGCCGTCATGGCCATGGGGGGCACTGCGCCTGCCACGGCCACGGCCCCGGCAGAGCAGGACGAGGTGATCGAGACGACCGCGCGGACTGCCCCGCCGCCCGCCGCCCCCTCCGGCGCCGCGCAGGCAGAGGCGCTTTCGGCCCTGTCGAACCTCGGGTACAGTCCGTCCGAGGCCGCCGCGGCCGTGGCAGAGGCCGCCGGGGAAAGCCCGGAGGCCGACACCCCCGCTCTGATCCGCGCGGCGCTCAGGAAACTCGCTCCGAAGGACACCTGATAATGATTTCCGCCCGCACGTGGCAGTTACTGATTGCCGTTCCTTTTCTGACGCTTGGCGCATGGGCGTTGCTCTGGCCCACCTCTGTCCAATGGGTCGCCTTCCGGCCCGAGGTGCGGCTGGACGACCGCATCCTCGCGGTGGCGCTTGGCGCCTTCGGGGCGCAGGCCGTGCTCTGTTCCATCTTCATCCTCACATCCCGCTTCACGCGGTGGAGCTTTCTGGTCTACGGTCTGGCCCTGCTGCCTTTCTTCGTCTTCAACTACTGGTTCCTCTATATAGAGCCGCTGTTCACGGCAGGCATGGCGATCGACTTTGTCGCCAACCTGGCCATGCTGGGCTTCTGCGTCATGGGCTGGCGCGCCGCCCGTGCCGAAGGCATATAGTCTGGCAAGATGAGCTCCGACCCCACCCTCCGCCCCGACCGCCTGCCAGAGGATGCCGACGACACGCGCGCCCTTCGGCCACAGACGCTCGACGATTTCATCGGGCAGAAGGAGGCGCGGGCGAACCTCAGGGTCTTTATCCAGTCCGCCCGCCAGCGGGGGGAGGCGATGGATCACACGCTGTTCCACGGGCCGCCGGGCCTCGGCAAGACGACACTCGCGCAGATCATGGCACGCGAACTGGGGGTGAATTTCCGCATGACCTCCGGCCCGGTTCTGGCCAAGGCGGGCGATCTGGCGGCGATCCTGACGAACCTGGAGGCGCGCGATGTCCTCTTTATTGATGAGATCCACCGGCTGAACCCGGCGGTGGAAGAGGTGCTCTACCCCGCGCTGGAGGATTTCGAACTTGATCTGGTGATCGGCGAAGGCCCCGCCGCGCGCACGGTCCGGATCGAATTGCAGCCCTTCACGCTGGTCGGCGCCACGACGCGCCTCGGCCTGCTGACCACGCCGCTGCGCGACCGCTTTGGCATCCCGACCCGGCTTCAGTTCTATACCGAGGATGAACTGCACGACATAGTCACCCGCAACGCCCGCAAGATGGGCGCCCCCGCCGATGACGCCGGCGCGCGGGAGATCGCCCGCAGGGCACGTGGCACCCCCCGGATTGCCGGGCGGCTGCTGCGCCGGGTGGTCGATTTTGCCGTGGTCGAAGGCGACGGCACGATTACCCAGAAACTGGCGGACAATGCGCTGACCCGGCTGGGGGTCGATCAGCTTGGCCTCGACGGGGCGGATCGGCGCTACCTCAATATGATCGGCGTCGACTATCAGGGCGGGCCGGTGGGCATCGAAACCCTCTGTGCGGCCCTGTCCGAAAGCCGGGATGCCGTTGAAGAGGTGATCGAACCCTACCTGCTGCAACAGGCCCTGATCCAGCGCACCCCGCGCGGCCGGATGCTGGCCGCCAAGGGCTGGCGTCACATCGGGCTGGAACCGCCACGCGCCGCGGGGCAGGGGCAGCTTTTCGAATGACCCGCAGCCTGGACAACCTCCAGGCCCGCGCCGCCCGTGTCGGCACGCTATATGCGGAGGCATTCGGCATCGAAAGGGACGCGGCCTTCTACATCGGCAAGCTGACCGAGGAGACGGGGGAACTGGTCGCGGCACATCTCAAGCTGGCCGGTCTGGCCCGGACAGAGGGCGAAGACGATGCCACGCTGCGCCGCCAGCAGGAGGACGAAGCGGCCGATCTGTTTGGTTTCCTCTTGCTCTTCGCGGACTGGCAGGGCATCGACCTGGCCCAAGCTTTCGACCGAAAATGGGGCCGCTACCTTGACCGAGATGACACCGCCCGCCCCGGAAGAGATTGAGCGTCTTTTCACGCGCGAGGACGGGACTTTTCACTTCTCCAGATGGGGGCACCCGATTGTTCCGGTTATCTTCGGCGTGGAAGAGGCCAGCCTCCCGCCGCTGAAAGGCGCGATCGAGGCGGTCGTGCTGGCCGCAGGGCACCGCATGGCCGAGGTCGACCCGGAGCTGGGCACCAACCTCATGGTCTTTTTCCTGAAGGACTGGGAGGAGCTGACGGCGCTGGACAACCTCGACCGGCTGGTGCCTGAACTTGACGCCCTTGTCCCAAGGCTGATCGCGGCGGATGCCAGCCAGTACCGACTGTTCCGCTTTGATCAAAACGGCGCCATCCGTGCTGCCTTTGTCTTTCTGCGCATGACCGGCGATTTTGCCAGCCGCCCGGCGGAAGAGATCGGCCTGGAACTGGCGGTGAAAGCAATGCTCGACTGGTCTGTCGCCGCTTTCGCTCAGACCTCCCCTCTCGTTCAGGGGGGCGACGGCATCGCGCGTCTGCGGCCGGACATTTCCGCGGTCCTGCGCGCCGCCTATGATCCGGTCCTTCCGGACGATTCGCGCAACCCCGCAATTGCATTCCGGATTCTGGCCCGCGCCATGCGCAATTATGGCTGAAACATGTCCCCCTTTTCGGGCCGTGCACGTATAAGTTGCTTTCCTGCAAAGTCGTACCGTCTATTTTTGCAAGGATGGCAGTGAATGCAATGCAGCAAGGGCAATTGTTTGCTCTGCAAATACAGTGCCTCCGCATCACCCTGACGTTACGTGGCGTCAGTGAGCCATTCATCTGGCGCGCGTATGCGTCAAATTTTCCGTCCCGCCCGAAAGCTGCCAGATTGAAGAAGTATACATGCCGTGAAGAGGAATTTCAGACCCCCATTAAGGAGCATGGAGGGGTCCTGGTGTTAGGGTGGTACAATGGCGACGTATACAATTGCAGGCTACGATGCCTCCGATATCGTCATTCATTCGGGGTCCGACCCGTTTGAGGATGACCTCTCCGCCAATGGGTCTGCCAACGGCGCGATTTTCTCGGTCACGTCAGAACCCGACACCTTCACAATTACCGACAATGACGGCCTGTTCGACGATGGGGACGGCTCCCAGAATCTGGCCGAAAGCGTCACGCAGGACGGGACGACGCGGCCGGCAGGGGCGGACATCACGCCCGAATACTTCTACCTGGTGCGGCCTGTCGGCTCGACCGATCCGTCCGAATATTTCTATGTCTACGCCTATGACATGGATACCAGCGGTCGCGCCTCTGGTATTGTAACCGAACATCGTCTGAAGCCTGGGCAGCAGTATCAGGTGATCAACGAAGGGCCGACAAACGACCCCTCCGTCGCCTACAGCTCTCTCTATGTCTGTTTCACCGCGGGCACGCGCATTGCCACACCCTCCGGCACCCGTCTGGTGGAGGATCTGCGGCCGGGTGATCTTGTCCGCACGGCGGAGGGCAAATGCGTGCCTGTGCGCTGGACCGGCTACCGCGTCGTGAACCGGCTGGAAATGCATTATAACGACCGCTCCCGCCCGGTCCGGATTGCCGCCGGGGCGCTTGGCGACGGTCTGCCCGCACGGGATCTGATGGTCTCGCAGCAGCACCGGGTGATGCTGCGATCCAAGATCGTCGAAAAGGTCTGCGGCGTGCCGGAGGTGCTGATTGCCGCCAAACACCTGATTGGTCTGCCCGGGATCACGCTGGCCAACAACCTGCCCGAGGTCTGCTATATGCATCTGCTGGTCGATGCCCACCGGGTCCTGCTGGCCGAAGATGCCCCCTGCGAAAGCCTTTACGTGGGCCGCACTACACGGGACATCCTGACACAGGCGCAGTGGAAAGAGGTAAAGACCCTCATCGGCGACGTGCCATTCGTCAAAGGCCGCCCGCAGATGGACCCCGCCCGCCCGATGGTCGAGGGCAAGAAGGCCCGCAATCTCGTCAACCGTCACCGCAAGAACCAGCGCCGCCCGCTGGTCGACCCGGTGCAGGATACCGGCCCGATGCCCGAAACAAGGCGCGCCGCCTGAGCTTTCGCTTGCCCGGGAACGGGGCAGGGGGCATGGTCCGCCCGACCCCGCCGACCGATCCAGACGGACCCAAAATGACCCATCGATTTACCCTGCGCGTTTACTACGAGGATACCGACCTTGCCGGGATCGTCTATTACGCCAACTACCTGAAATTCATCGAACGCGCCCGCAGCGAATGGATCCGCTCCATTGGCGTGGATCAGCGGGAGATGAAGGCGGAAGAGGGGCTGGTCTTTGCCGTCCGCCGGGTCGAGGCCGACTATCTCCACCCCGCGAAATTCGACGATGAGCTGGTGGTGGAGACGGTGACAGAGACGGTGACCGGCGCCCGGATCATCCTGAAACAGGACGTTCTGCGGGACGGTGAGGTGCTGTTTTCCTCTCATGTCACCATCGTCTGCCTGACAGAGACCGGCCATCCCGCGCGGCTTCCGGCAAATATCCGCCTGCTGGTGCATTGACGCCTCAGCATTTCGGGCCGCTCTCAGCAATGTGTTGGCGTTGCGCCTTGCGATACTGTATGTAACCGGGCAACGAGGCTGCGACAGATCGGCCCGAACACTATTGCTGAAACCCCGGTTTCGAACGAGCAGGCATATGGAAGCAGAGACACTCGCCGCGGCGCAGGCCATGGATTTTTCCATGTGGGCCCTTTTTGCCCGCGCGACCTTTACCGTGAAACTTGTGATGCTGATGCTGATCGGCGCGTCCTTCTGGTCGTGGTCGATCATCGTGCAGAAGATCATCACCTACCGCGCCGCCCGGCGCGAGGCCAACCGTTTTGACCAGTCCTTCTGGTCCGGAGAGCCGCTGGACGAATTTTATCAGGCCATCGGGCCGGAGCCTTCGGGCCGCGCGCATCGCGTCTTTGCCGCCGGCATGACCGAATGGAACCGCTCGCAGCGCGAGGACGGCGGCATGATCGCGGGCGCACAGGCCCGCATCGACCGCTCCATGGACGTGGCCATCGCCAAGGAATCCGAGGGGCTGCAATCCGGCCTGAACGTTCTGGCCACCATCGGCTCTGCCGGCCCGTTCATCGGGCTCTTCGGCACGGTCTGGGGCATCATGCATGCCTTTGTGGGCATTGCCGAAAGCCAGAACACCTCTCTGGCCGTTGTCGCCCCGGGGATCGCCGAGGCGCTCCTGGCTACGGCGCTCGGGCTGATTGCCGCTATTCCCGCGGTCATCTTCTACAACAAACTGTCGGGTGATGCGGACCGGATCGTCGGCGGCTACGAGGCCTTTGCCGACGAGTTTTCCACAATCCTCAGCCGCCAGCTGGATGCCTGAGACATGGGCGCTGGCGTCATAGCAAAATCTGGCGGCGGGGGCCGCAGGGGCCGCCGTCACGGCGGTCGTGCCCGCCCCATGGCCGAAATCAACGTCACGCCCTTTGTGGACGTGATGCTGGTGCTGCTGATCATCTTCATGGTGGCCGCGCCGCTCATGACCGTGGGCGTGCCGGTGAAACTGCCGGAAACGGCGGCCACCTCCCTGCCGACTGATCAGGAGGAACCGCTGACCGTTACCGTCACCGCCGATGGCCTGATCACCATCCAGACGACGGAAACCGCGCGGGACGAGCTGATCCCCAAACTGCAGGCCATCGCGGCAGAGCGTGACAGCAACCGCATCTACCTGCGCGCTGACGGCTCCGTGCCGTATGAGACTGTCATGCAGGTCATGGGCGCCCTCAACCGGGGCGGTTTCACTAATATCGGTCTGGTGACCGACCCCGGCGGGCCCGGCATGGGCGCTGGCGCGGGCCCGGGCAACTGACGGGCGGCACATCGTGCACACAGGGCATATCATATCGGGGGCCGGCCATCTGGCCCTGTTCGCGTGGATGATCGTCGGTGGCTTCTCCCTGCCGGAGGAGCCACCGGTGGCCGTCACCGACGTGGACCTCGTCAGCCTTGAGGAATTCCAGGCCCTGACCACGGCCGACACTGCGCCGGGGGCCGATACGAATATCGAGGAGCTGCCCCAGCCCGCGCCCGCCAGTGACGCGCCCGAACTGGCCTCTGCCGCCGACAGCGCACCGGAACAGGCCCCGCCGCCGGAGGCTGCCGCGCCGCAGAGCGACCCCGCGCCCGAAAAACCTGAAATCGCCACGCCGCCCGCCGAGGTGACCGACAGCACGCCGGAAATCACCCCCCCGACGGAGGATGTGGCCGTCCTCGTGCCCGAAAAATCCGACGAGGCGCCGCGCGATATCAAACGCGTCGCCCCGCGCCCGGTGGAACGCCCCTCGCCGGAAGCGACGCCTGATGAGGTCGCCACGCCCAAATCCCTGCCCAGCCCCGAACCCGCGGAGCAGAAGCCCCCGCAGGAAGAGGAAAAGGCCCCCGAAGAGGCTACGACCAAGATCGTGACCGAGGCCGAAAAGGGTGACGGGCCGCCGAAATCCTCCAAACGCCCGCCGTCCTCCCGCCCCGTAGCCGTAGCCGAGGCGCCGAAGGAAGAGGCGAAGCCCGCCCCGAAACCGGCTGAAAAACCGGCAGAAAAGACGGCTGAGGCGCCCAAGGTCGACCCTGCCCAGAAGTCGGCCATCAACGACGCGCTGGAAAAGGCGCTGGCCGGGTCTACCTCGACCTCCGACAGTTCGACCCCGCCCGCCGGCCCCTCCGGACCGCCGCTCACCACCGGCGAGAAGGACGCGCTGCGCGTCGCCGTCTCGGCCTGCTGGAACACCGGCAGCCTGTCGACCGATGCGCTGCGCACCTCCGTCGTCGTGGGGGTCGAGATGAATGAGAATGCCACGCCTCGGATCGAAACGATCCGGATGATCTCCTCCTCCGGCGGATCGAACCAGGCGGCGCAGCAGGCTTTTGAGGCCGCCCGCCGCGCGATCATCCGCTGCGGGGCAAAAGGCTTTGGCCTGCCGGTCGACAAATTCGGCCAGTGGCGCGACATTGAAATGACGTTCGATCCAGAGAACATGCGGATTAAATGATGAACACCATGACCAGAACCCTCTCCGCCCTTGCGGCGCCCTTTCTGGCCGTCGCCCTGATGGCAGCCCCCCTGGCCACACCGGCCATGGCGCAGGATGGCCCGCTCAGGATCACCATCACCGAAGGCGTGATCGAACCGCTGCCCTTCGCCGTCCCGAATTTCGAGGCGGAGAATGGCGCGGCCGTCGACCTTGCCGCGAACCTGTCCCGCGTGGTCTCCGAAGACCTCTCCGGCACCGGGCTCTTCCGCGAAATCCCGGCCTCCGCCCACATCGGCCGGATCACCAGCTTTGCCAGCCCCGTGCAATATGCCGACTGGAAGGCGATCAACGCACAGGCGCTGATCACCGGCGCGGTCAACGTGCAGGGTGACAGGGTGACGGTGAAATTCCGGCTCTACGATGTCTTTTCCGGTCAGGAGATGGGCTCCGGCCTGCAATTCGCGGGCACCCAGGCGGGTTGGCGGCGCATGGCCCACAAGGTGGCCGATGCCGTCTATTCCCGTATCACCGGGGAGGGGCCCTATTTCGACAGCCGCGTTGTCTACGTGGCCGAGACGGGCCCCAAGGATGACCGCCGCAAGCGGCTGGCCATCATGGATTACGACGGCGCCAATGTGCAGTACCTGACCGACAGCGCCTCCATCGTGCTGGCGCCGCGTTTCTCGCCCAATGGCGACCGGGTGCTCTACACCAGTTACGAGACGGGCTTCCCCCGCATCTACGTGCTGGACGTGGCCAGCGTCGGCCGCCGCGCGCTGCCCTCCAGCGAAGGCGATATGACCTTCTCCCCCCGCTTCTCGCCCAACGGGCAGACCATCGTCTATTCGCTGACCCAGGGCGGCAATACCGACATCTATTCGATGGATATCAACTCCGGCCAGTCGACGCGGCTGACCTCCTCCCCCTCCATCGAGACCGCGCCCAGCTTCTCCCCCGACGGATCGCGCATCGTGTTCGAGAGCGACCGCTCCGGCAATCAGCAGCTCTACGTCATGCCCGCAGGCGGCGGAGAGCCCACGCGCATCAGCTTCGGGCAGGGCCGCTACGGCACGCCCGTCTGGTCGCCGCGTGGAGACCTCGTGGCCTTCACCAAGCAGAACAAGGGCCGTTTCCACATTGGCGTCATGCGCCTCGACGGGTCGGAGGAGCGTCTGCTGACCGCCTCTTTCCTCGATGAGGGCCCGACCTGGTCGCCCAATGGACGCGTGATCATGTTCACCCGCGAAACCCAGGGCGCCGCCGGCGCCTCGGCCCTTTATTCCGTCGATATCACCGGCCGGAACCTGAAACAGGTCCGGACCGAAGGGGCAGCCTCCGACCCGTCCTGGTCGCCACTGCAGAACTGACCCCGCACTTCACTCTCCGCAGTCCCGTGGTAGGATGCGGCAACCATGAACGAGGCATCTGAATGAAACTCTTCCCCCGCGCGATCCTTCTGATCTCCGCACTGGCGCTGGCCGCCTGTTCGCAGAACGAGCGCTTTGACAATGACGTGGCTCTTGGCGCCGGTGCCGGCGCTGGTGCAGGCGGCGTGATCCCCGGGTCGGCCAATGACCCGGCCTCTCCGCTCTATTTCCAGTCCGCCGTGGGTGACCGCGTGCTCTTCTCCGTCGACCAGTCGACCCTGACGCCGGAAGCACGCCAGACCCTGAACGGCCAGGCGCAGTGGCTGAACACCAACACCGACTATATCGCCACAATCGAAGGCCATGCCGATGAACAGGGCACGCGGGAATACAACCTCGCGCTAGGCGCACGTCGTGCCAATGCCGCCCGCGAATACCTGATCACCCAGGGCGTTGCGGGCTCCCGCCTGAAAACCGTCTCCTATGGCAAGGAACGCCCGATCGAGGTCTGCTCGGTCGAAAGCTGCTATGCCAAGAACCGCCGCGCCGTCACCGTTCTGGCGGCAGGCGGCCTGAGCTGATCCGGAGCATCGCATGACCCTGCGCCCCCTCCTTCTCGCCGTGTTCATGGCCCTGCCTGTCGCAGGCTGGGCCCAGTCCAACGACCAGACCCTCGCCGATATCCGGCAGGAGCTGACCGTGCTGAACGTGGAAATCCAGAAGCTGAAACGCGAACTCTCCACCTCCGGCAATGCCGGGGGCGTGACGGTGGGCGGGTCGGTCCTGGAACGTATGGACCAGCTGGAGGCGGAGGCGCAGCGGCTCACCGCCCGGACGGAGCAGATGCAGAATCGCATCAATGCCATCGTCGCCGATGGCACCAACCGGATCGGCGATCTGGAGTTCCGTCTGGTGGAGCTTGAGGGCGGTGACCTCTCCAAGCTCGGCGAAACCTCGACGCTGGGCGGCGAAATGCCGGAAGGCGCGACCGCCGTTGCGACGCCTCCGCCTGCGACGGGGGGCGCCTCGACGGGGGGCACATCCATCGACGGCATGGAGCTGGCCGTCGCCGAAAAGGCCGATTTCGAAGCCGCCAAAGCGATGCTCGACGGCGGGGACGCCGCCGGTGCCATCACCGCCTTTGAGAATTTCGTGAAGACCTACCCCGGGTCGCCACTGCAACCGCTGGCAGATCTTGCCCGTGGTCAGGCGCTGGAACAGCAGGGAGAGATCACCAAGGCCGCCCGCGCCTATCTCGCCTCCTTCTCCGCCGCACCCGACGGGCCGGTGGCGGCCTCTGCGCTTTTCAATCTCGGCAAGGGGCTTGGTCAGCTGGGCCAGACGGCCGAGGCCTGCACGACGCTGGGCGAGGTCGCGAACCGCTTCCCCGGCGCGCCCGAAGTTGCCGAAGCTCAGGCGCAGCGCGCGACACTCGGCTGTTCATGACAAAATCCGAGGGCCTCAGGCAGGCTCTGACCGAAACCCTCGGGCAGGGGGCCGGGGTCCTCGGTGTTGCCGTCTCCGGCGGATCGGACAGCCTTGCGCTGATGGTGCTGCTGCATGATCTGGGCCGCGAGCTGCACGTTGTGACCGTCGACCATGGCCTGCGATCCGAAGCCGCGGAGGAGGCCGCGATGGTGGCAGACCTCGCGGCAAAACTTGGTCATCCCCATACCACGCTGCACTGGACCGACTGGGACGGCAGCGGCAACCTGCAGGATATGGCCCGGCGCGCCCGCTATGCCCTGCTGGCGGACTGGGGCGCGGAGGCAGGGATCTACCGCATCGCGCTGGCCCATACCGCAGACGATCAGGCGGAAACGCTGCTGATGCGCATGGCGCGGGAGGCGGGCGTCGACGGGCTCTCGGCCATGCGGCGCAGCTGGGTGCAGAACGGCGTGACCTTCCTGCGCCCCGCTATGGATTTCCGCCGTGCCGAGCTGCAGGCGCTTCTGATGCGGCGCGGCATCGAATGGGCCGAGGACCCCTCGAACGCCGACCCCCGCTATGACCGCGTCCGCATGCGCCGCGCGCTGGAACAGCTGGAGCCCGAGGGGCTGACGGTGGAGGCGTTGTCGGCCGTCGCCGCCAACCTGTCAGACGCCCGTGCCGCACTCGCCCGTTACGCGCAGGACGCCGCGCGGGACCATGTCACGCTCGACCGGGGCGATGTGCTGATCCCCGTCGCGGCCCTGCGCGACCTGCCGCCGGAAATCGCCCGCAGGCTGGTGCAGGCGGCGCTCGGCTGGGTGTCGGGGGCCGAATACCCGGCCCGCCGTCAGCCTCTCTCGGTCATCCTCGACGGGTTGGAAAATGGTGCGACACAGCCGCTCTCGGGCTGCCTTGTGACCGTACGTCGCGGCATTCTGCGGGTCACCCGTGAATATGCCGCCGTGG
This sequence comes from Pseudooceanicola profundi, assembly GCF_050897955.1. Lineage (NCBI taxonomy): Bacteria > Pseudomonadati > Pseudomonadota > Alphaproteobacteria > Rhodobacterales > Paracoccaceae > Pseudooceanicola > Pseudooceanicola profundi. Next base: position 3,044,372 of record NZ_JBPAXZ010000001.1, read on the forward strand.
CGCGACAGGTCGCCGGGCCCGCCAAAATCTGGGACAGACGCTGGCGGCTGAGCGGACCGGCGAAAGATGGCCTGCAAATCCGGGCGACCGGAGAGGAGGGGCTAACCCACTGCCCCGACTGGAGAAACGCCGATCTTCCCCGGACCAGCCTCATCGCCGCTCCTGCCCTGTGGGACGACACCGCGCTTGTCAGCGCACCGCTCGCTGGATTCCACAACGGATTCAGCGCAAGATTGATGCGGGATGATAAGGACTTTTACGCAGCGTTCGCGATACATTGAACCCTGCGGCATGATACTTATTTAATGTCCTGACGCGCTGTGATAGGCGCTGCCTATCCCCTATCGGAGGAGACGTTTCCTTGGGCAACGCGAGACAATTCGCTTTCTGGGTCGTTCTGCTGCTGCTGATCGTGGCACTGTTCAACCTGTTCAGCGGCACCGGCAGCACGCTGCAGAGCCGCGAAATCGCTTATTCCGAATTCATCCGGAACGTAGAGGCTGGCAATGTCAGCTCCGTGACACTGGATGGAGAACAGGTTCGCTATCGCGGCACCGACGGTCAGGATTACGTGACCATCAAGCCCGATGATGCAGAGCTGACGAACACGCTGATCGCCAACAACATCCCCGTCTCGGCCAAGAGCCAGGAAGAGTCGGGATTCCAGGCCTTCATCGTCTCGCTGCTGCCGATCCTGTTGCTGATCGGGGTCTGGATTTACTTCATGAACCGCATGCAGGGCGGTGGGAAGGGCGGGGCCATGGGCTTCGGCAAATCCCGCGCCAAGCTGCTGACGGAAAAGCATGGCCGCGTCACCTTTGACGATGTCGCCGGCATCGACGAGGCCAAGGAAGAGCTGGAGGAGATTGTCGAATTCCTCCGCAATCCGCAGAAATTCTCCCGCCTCGGCGGCAAGATCCCCAAAGGCGCGCTGCTGGTGGGCCCTCCGGGTACCGGTAAGACGCTGCTCGCCCGCGCTATTGCAGGCGAGGCTGGCGTGCCTTTCTTCACCATCTCCGGCTCTGACTTTGTCGAGATGTTCGTGGGTGTCGGCGCCTCCCGTGTCCGCGACATGTTCGAACAGGCCAAGAAAAACGCGCCCTGTATCGTCTTCATCGACGAGATCGACGCCGTCGGCCGCCATCGTGGCGCAGGCTACGGCGGTGGCAATGACGAACGCGAACAGACGCTGAACCAGCTGCTGGTCGAAATGGACGGGTTCGAGGCCAACGAGGGTGTGATCATCCTCGCCGCCACCAACCGCCGTGACGTTCTGGACCCCGCGCTGCTGCGTCCCGGCCGTTTCGACCGTCAGGTCACCGTGCCCAACCCCGATATCAAGGGCCGCGAGAAAATCCTCGGCGTGCATGCCCGCAAGACCCCGCTGGGCCCCGATGTGGACCTGCGGATCATTGCCCGCGGCACCCCCGGCTTCTCTGGTGCGGATCTGTCGAACCTCGTGAACGAGGCCGCGCTGATGGCTGCCCGTGTCGGCCGCCGTTTCGTGACCATGGTCGATTTCGAAAACGCCAAGGACAAGGTCATGATGGGCGCGGAGCGTCGCAGCATGGTCCTGACACCGGAGCAGAAGGAAAAGACTGCCTATCACGAGGCAGGCCATGCCGTGGTCGGCCTGACCCTGCCGAAATGTGACCCGGTCTATAAGGCGACGATCATCCCGCGCGGCGGCGCGCTTGGCATGGTTGTCTCCCTGCCGGAAATCGACCGTCTGAACTGGCACAAATCCGAATGTGAGCAAAAGCTTGCAATGACGATGGCCGGCAAGGCGGCCGAGATCATGAAATACGGCGATGACGAGGTCTCGAACGGCCCGGCCGGCGATATCCAGCAGGCCTCGGCGCTGGCCCGTGCCATGGTTCTCCGCTGGGGCATGTCCGACAAGGTCGGTAACGTCGATTACGAACAGGCCCACGAAGGCTATAACGGCAATGGCGCCGGTGGCTTCTCGATCTCCGCTCATACGAAAGAGCTGATCGAGGAAGAGGTGAAGCGCATGATCGACAATGCCTACACCCATGCCTACCAGATCCTGACCGATCACAAGGATGCCTGGGAACGTCTGGCTCAGGGCCTTCTGGAATACGAGACCCTGACCGGCGACGAGATCAAGCGCGTCATGAACGGCGAGCCGCCCCATTCCAGCGAGGATGAGGATAACGATGCGGGCTCCGCCCCCTCCGTCGCGGCGATCCCCAAGACCAAGCCGCGCTCCAAGCCCGGCTCCGGCGGGATGGAACCGGAACCGACCGCCTGATCGGATCAAATTCACAAGGGCCGGAGCATCGCTCCGGCCCTTGTCGTTTCAGCCAGGGCGGGTGTAGTATGCGGCGGTATACAATGAAGTGAGGCCAAGATGTCTGACTGGAATCCTGCCCATTACGCCCAATTTTCCGATGTCCGCATGCGCCCGGCGCTCGACCTTCTGGCCCGTGTGCCCGATCTGCCGCCCGGTGCCGTGATCGACCTTGGCTGTGGCAATGGTTCCATCGGTCCGGCGCTGAAACAACGGTTTGACAGGCGAGACCGGATGGGGGTCGATAATTCCCCGGCCATGCTGACCGCCGCCATGGGCACCGGCGCCTATACGGCAACGATGAACGCCAATATCAACACATGGGATCCCGAAACCCCGCCGGCGCTGATCTATTCCAACGCCGCGCTGCACTGGCTGCCCGATCTCGCCAGTCTTTTGCCGCGTCTGGCCGGCAAGATCACGCCCGGCGGCACGCTGGCCGTGCAGGTTCCGCATCAGAACGGCGCGCCGTCGCACCGGCTCTGGCTCGATCTCGTCCAGACCCATTTCCCCGGCCGGTTCGACCCGGCCAAGGCCCCCGGCATCCCTGAAACGGTTGAGTTCTTTGATATCCTGAACGATCTCGGTACCCTGTCGCTGTGGGAAACGGAATACTACCAGCACCTTCCGGCGCAAACGCAGGGCCACCCGGTCAGGCAGTTCACCTCCTCCACCTTCGCGCGGCCCGTGCTGGACGTGCTGGCCGAAGATGAACAGACCTTCATCACCACGATCTACGACGAAGCCGTCAGCGCCGCCTATCCGCTGCGCCCCGATGGCACCGCCCTGTTCCCATTCCGCCGGCTCTTCTTTACGCTCACGCTGCCCACTTAAGATCCGGAGCCCGCATGCCTGCCCTCAAGCTCACCGAATACACCTGCCGCATCGCCTGGCTGGGCCGTGTCGCCGACCGCGACGCCGCTTTGGCCTCCGCCCCGGTCGAAACGCTCGCCGCCGGGTTCGACGGCCCCGAGGGCGAGGCGCATGGCGGCATCAACCGCCCCTCCTGCAGCCGGGTCATGCATCTGCACCCGCGCGATACCGAGATTCGCAATGTTCGTCAGTTCTCCGTCCTGTCGATGGAGGACCTGGCCGCGATCGCGAAGAATATGGAGATTGACGCCCTGCCGCCCGAATGGGTCGGCGCCACCATGGCGGTTGAGGGCCTGCCGGACTTCACCCATCTGCCGCCCTCGTCGCGCCTCCAGGGGCCGGACGGGGTGACGCTGGTCGTCGACATGGAAAATCGCCCCTGCCAGCTGCCCGCCCGCGTGATCGAAGACCATCTGCCCGGCAAGGGCAAGCTCTTCAAATCCGCCGCCGACGGGCGCCGGGGTGTGACTGCCTGGGTCGAACGGGAAGGGGTGCTGAAACTCGGGGACACCCTGCGCCTTGCCATCCCCGATCAGCCCGTCTGGGCCGAACTGGCCCGCGCCTGACACCTGTCAAAACCTTAAGCCCATAAAAAAACCGCCGGGGGAGGGAAACCCCGGCGGTCTACTCGTAAGTCGGAAAAGTCAGGCCAGAAGCAGCACTGCAGCCAGAAGGGTCAGGGCAAAACTTCCGTGAAAAACAAGCGTGGCAGCTTTCATAATTCAATCTCCTTGGCTATGGCGGGCAGTCGCCATTGTCACTGTGATCTTGCTTGGTTAACGAACGCTGAACAGGCCCGGTTCCATGACTTGCAAAAAATCTCGGACTGGTCTTTGGCCGTGATTCTCACGCGCCTGGCCGTTTCTGGCAGCGATAGGTCGCAATCGCTGCCGCGCGGCCTGTCTGCTGGTACTAACGGTGGCCCTGCGGCAGCACGCTGCCTTTCCCGCCCCGGCCGCCCATGCTAGAGCGCCGGCAAGACCCCATGACGGCTCCGAAGGAGAGAGTGAATGAGCGCAGAGATCCTCGACGGCAAGGCCTTCGCTGCCACCATCCGCGGCAAGGTGGCGGAGCATGTCGCCCGGCTGAAGGCCGACCATGGCGTCACCCCCGGTCTGGCCGTCGTGCTGGTGGGCGAGGACCCGGCCAGCCAGGTCTATGTCCGCAACAAGGGCATCGCCACGCTTGAGGCCGGCATGAACAGCTATGAGCACAAGCTGCCCGCCGATGTGCCGGAAGACGAGCTCTACGCCCTGATCGATCGTCTGAACGCCGCCCCGGGTGTGCACGGCATCCTTGTCCAGTTCCCGGTGCCCGGCCACCTGTCCGAACGCGATATCGTCGCCCGGATCGACCCGGCCAAGGATGTCGACGGGCTGTCGGTGATCAACGCGGGCCTGCTGGCCTCCGGTCAGAACGCCATGGCCTCCTGTACGCCGCTCGGCTGCCTGATGCTGCTGCGCGCGACGCTGGGTGACCTCTCGGGCAAGGATGCGGTGGTGATCGGCCGGTCGAACCTCGTGGGCAAGCCGATGGCCCAGCTCCTGCTGCGTGACAGCTGCACCGTGACCATCGCCCATTCCCGCACGAAGGATCTGGCCGAAACCGTCCGCCGCGCCGATATCGTCGTGGCTGCCGTGGGGCGTGCGCAGATGGTGCCCGGCGATTGGATCAAATCCGGCGCCTGCGTCATCGACGTCGGCATCAACCGCATTCCCGCGCCCGAGAAGGGAGCGGGAAAAACCCGCCTCGTCGGCGATCTCGATTTCGACAGCGTCAAAGAGGTTGCGGGCTATGTCTCCCCGGTGCCGGGCGGCGTCGGCCCCCTGACCATCGCCTGCCTGCTGGCCAATACCGTGACCGCGGCCTCCCGTATCCATGACCTGGCCGAGCCGGAAGGGCTGACCGCCTAAACCGGCACCATCGTCCCCTGCAGGATCGCCACCTCCCGGCGTACAGAACCCGTGACGGCCTCCACCACGGCCGTCACCACGACCAGCCGGCGCCCCGGTTTCACCACGCGCCCCGTGGCGATCAGATAGTCGCCGGAGGCCGCGGCGATCAGGTTGATCTTGATCTCCGCCGTCACGACCTCCGCCCCCTCCGCCATCGTGGTCAGGGCTGAATACCCGGCCGCCGTATCGCCAAGGGCAAAGCTCAGCGCCGCATGCGCCACACCGGTATGCTGACGCACCGCATCGGTGATCGGCGCCCGGATCTTCACCTCGCCCGGCACAACACTGGCCAGCTCAGCCCCCAGCGTCCGCATCATCGGCTGTTTGTCGAAACTCGCCCGGATCCGCGCCTCCAGCGCCCCCGCCTCTCCATCCATACCGGCCCCCTCCATGAACCCGCCCACCCTATGCGGCAGCGCGGCGCAAAGTCTAGCGCGGCATCGGCAGGGCCACCGGCCGCGCCCCGGTCAGGATCGCCACCGCCCGCGGACCCATCAGCCCCGAGAGCACCGGGTCCGAGCATCGCAGCCCCCCGGTATAGGCGCCATAGGCCGGCAGGATCAGCCGCACGCCATCACACAGGAAACAGGGCCGCGCCACACCGCGTAATCCGGCCTTGGGGTGGTAATGGCCCGACACCTCCCCCCGCGCCCCCGCCTCAGCAATATGACGAAAGACCAGCGGCCCCGCCGCCAGCTCCTCCAGATGCGTCCCGCCCAGCTCCACCGGGCCCGGGTCGTGGTTGCCCTCGATCCAGACCCAGCGGCGCCCGGCCTGCATCCGCCCGATCCGCCCCGTCACCTCCGGCGCCAGCCCCCGCGCCGCCAGCAGATCGTCGAAACTGTCGCCCAGGCAGACCACCACCTCCGGGCCCATCTGGTCCAGATCGTCCTCCAGCCGCCCCAGCGTCTCCGCCACCTCATAGGGCGGCACCAGCGCCCCGGTGCGCCGTGCGATCCGCTCCGACTTGCCCAGATGCAGATCCGACACCACCAGCATCCGCCGCTCCGGCCACCAGAGCGCACCGGACCCCATCGCCTCCAGCGCCGCCCCGCAAAGCTGCACGGACACCCCCAGACTCACGCCGCCCCCTCCTTTTTCTTGCCCCAAATATCCCGGGGAGCGCGAGGGGCAGCGCCCCTCGTTCCCGCACCTGCCACCGGCGCAACACTCATGCCAGCCCCGCCGCGACCATCATCCGGTCCGCCTCTTCCGCCACCAGCCGGTCCTGACCCGCCCCCTCGATCCGCACCTTGCCCACCTCCAGAAACAGCGGCGCCGCCAAAGGTGTCACCCGGTCCAGCCGCAGCACATCGATCCGGTCACCAACCCGGGCCAGCATCTCCTCGATCCGGCCAAAATCCACCAGCCCGCGCATCGCCTCCTCTCGCGTGATGTCCAGCAGCAGGTGATCGGGGTCGTATTTCATCAGCGTGTCATAGAGGATGTCCGACGAAAATGTCGCCTGCCGCCCGGTCTTCTTGGCCTGCGGCGTATTGCGATAGATCAGACCGGCCACATGCGCCGAATTGCGGAAGGTCCGCTTCATCACCGCATTGCCCGCCAGCCAACGGTCCAGCCCCTCATGCAGCGCCTCCGGATCCAGCAGCGGCACCGGATCGACCACCGCCTCCAGCCCCCAGATCAGCGTCGCATAATCCGACGCGACAAAGCCCAGCGGGTCATATCCCAGCTCCTCCATCCGCTTGGTCAGGATCAGCCCCAGCGTCTGCTGCGCATTCCGCCCGGCAAACCCATAGAGACAGAGGTTCTCCCGATTGTCGAAGGGAAAGCTCTCGACCAGCAGGCGGCCTTCGCGGGGCAGGGCAGAGATCTCCCGCTGCAGGCCCAGCCACTCGGCCGTATGGCGTGGCAGCTCCGGCCAGCTCTCCTGCCCGAACATCCTGAGCATCCTTTGCGACAGCTGAGTAGAGGTGGCGAATTTCGTGCCCGCAAAGGTCGCGATCTTGGGCTTCTTCGCGGCCGAGCGCGTCACCTCGATCGACATCTCCTTGAGGCTCTCGTACCGTACGATCCGCCCGCCGATCAGGAAGGTATCGCCGGGGTTCAGCTGCGACGCAAAGGCCTCCTCCACCTCGCCCAGGGGCCGCCCGCCGCCGTGCTTCATCCGCACCTTCAGCTTGTCGGTATCGACGATGGTGCCGAGGTTCATCCGGATGATCTGCGTCGCGCGCGGGTCGCGCAGATGCCAGCGCCCCTCCGCATCCTGCATCAGTCTTTGCCAGCGGTCATAGGCCCGCAGCGCATAGCCGCCGGTGGCGCAGAAATCGAGGCAGGCGTCGAACTGCGCCCGGCTCAGCGCGGCATAGGCCCCCGCCGTCACCACCTCTGCATAGAGCTCATCCGCCACAAAAGGCCCGGCACAGGCCCGCGCCAGAATATGCTGGCAGAGCACGTCGCGCGGCCCCGGTCCGCGCTTGTCGCCGTCAAGCTCATGCGCCTTCACCGCTTCCAGTGCCGCCACGCATTCCACCACTTCGAACCGGTTTGCAGGCACCAGCAGCGCCTTTGACGGGGCGTTGTAACGGTGATTGGCCCGCCCGATCCGCTGCACCAGCCGCTTCACGTTCTTGGGAGCGCCCACCTGGATCACCAGATCGACATCCCCCCAGTCGATGCCAAGGTCGAGCGATCCGGTACAGACCACGGCCCGCAGCCGCCCCTCCACCATCGCCTTTTCCACCCGTTCCCGCTGCACCCGGTCGAGCGATCCATGGTGGATGCCAATCGGCAGCCCCTCGTCATTGGCGAGCCAGAGGTTGTGAAAGAAGATCTCCGCCTGCGCCCGCGTATTGTGGAAGATCAGCGTGATCCTGTGGCGCTTCACCTGCTCCAGCACGGCGGGGATGGCGTACTTCCCGCCGCCGCCGGACCAGGGCGGGCGCTCCTCCGTCTCCAGCATGGCGATATCGGGGTCGGGGCCGGGATCGGCATGCAGGATCTCGCAGGGCTCGGGCGCGGGGGCCAGCAGATGCGCGATCTCCCCCGGGTCCTCCACCGTGGCCGACAGGCCGACGCGCCGCAATCCGGGGCACATCGCCTGCAACCGCGTCAGCGCCAGCCAGAGCTGGTCGCCACGTTTGCTTTCCGACAGCGCATGGATCTCGTCGACCACCACCCGTTTCAGCCCGGCAAAGGTCCGCGCTGCATCCTCGTAGGAACACATCAGCGCCAGAGATTCAGGCGTCGTCAGCAGGATATGCGGCGGATCGGCGCGCTGCCGTTTCTTGCGGGAGGACGGCGTGTCGCCCGTGCGGTCCTCCACCCGGATGGGCAGGCCCATCTCCTCCACCGGCGTCATCAGGTTGCGCCGGATATCCGACGCCAGCGCCTTCAGCGGCGAGATATAGAGCGTATGCAGCCCCTCATGCCCACCCTCGGCCAGATCGGCCAGAGTCGGCAGAAACCCTGCCAATGTCTTGCCGCCCCCCGTCGGCGCGATCAGCAGGAGCGAGGCCGCATCCGCCCGCACCAGCATCTCCGCCTGATGCGGATGCAGGGACCAGCCGCGGGCAGCGAACCAGTCGCGGAATCGGGGGGGCAAGGTGGACATAACGGGAACATAGGGCGCAACGCCCGGCTTGGCGACGCCAATTTCGCAGACCCGCCCCTGCGCAGGCGCAGCTCAGTCCAGATAGGGGGCGAGGTCCTTGCGCAGCTCCGCGATCTCTGCCCGAAACTTTGTCGTGCCGGTTGCGTCGACCTCATCCTGCCACTTGGTGAACCGGCGGAGCAGGGGGGTAAAGATCTCCATCTCCTCCTCCGTCCAGTCCGACAGGAAGGACCCGAGGATCAGGTACTTGATGTTCCGCACGGCAGAGATCACGGCATTGCCCTTCTCCGACAGCGTCACGATGGTCCGCCGCGCATCAAGCTGGCTGACCGCCCGTTCGGCATAGCCTTCGGCAATCAGCTCCGTCACCAGCCGCGAGGCGCGGGACGGGTCGATCCCCAGCCGGGCCGCGATGGTGGCCACCATCGTCTCATCCTCGCCCGCGCCCTTGAACTCGTTCGAGGGTGCCCAGATCGCGATCATCACATCAAGCTTGGGCATGTCGAGTTTCAGTCCCAGCTCTCTCACAGCCATGATCCCCAGCTCGCGCCTTTGGACACGGCGCCGCCAGGCTTGCAGCATCGCATCAAGTTCCAGCGCATGATCGATCGTGTCCGGAGACACCCCGAATCCATCCAGAACCGCCTTCATCTCGTCGTCGCGCTTGCCTATGGCTCTGACCTTTCCGGGAAATTACGTGCTATTGACATGTATCTGCCTTCAGCACATATATGACAGCAACCCAACCGGTTTCAAACCAAGATTTCGTGCAGGCCCGCGGCATTTCGACGGCCCGGTTTCAAAGGTCTAATATGCAGCAGAATTCAGAGATCGGGACCGACCCGATCACCGATTTTCCATCGATCGACAGTCAGCGGCTGCGGGTGATCCTGATCACCGTGGCCACGACGCTTTTTCTGGCCTCGACCGGCAATACCATCGTCACGACGGCACTGCCCAAGATCGTCAGCGATCTGGGCGGGCTGGCCTATATCTCCTGGGTGGTGACGGCCTATCTGCTGGCCTCTACCGTGGGCGCGCCGATCGCGGGCAAGCTGGGCGATATGTATGGCCGCAAGGTGGTGCTGCAATTTGCCATCGGGGTTTTCCTGCTGGGCGGCGTGATCTGCGGCGTGGCCGGGTCGATGTGGCTGCTGGTGGCCGGGCGCTTTGTGCAGGGCATGGGGGGCGGCGCGCTGATCGTCGTGTCGATGGCGGTGGTCGCGGACGTGCTGCCGCCGCGCGAACGGGCGCGGGCGCAGGGGACCCTGTCCAGCGTCTTCGGCCTGTCCACGGTGCTGGGCCCGCTGATCGGCGGTTTCCTGGTACAGACCGTCAGCTGGCACTGGATCTTCTTCGTGAACTTCCCCATCGGCGTCGCGGCCTTTGTCATCCTGACCCGCACCCTGCCGTCGCGCACCGATCACACCCCGCACAAGATGGACTATATGGGCGCGGCGCTACTGATGATCCTGCTGTCCTCCTGCGTGCTGGTGGCCAATGTGGCGGGCACGATCTTCTCCTGGACCTCGCTGCCGGTGCTGTTCCTGCTGATCCTCGTGCCCATGGCGCTGGTCGGCTTCATCACCGCGGAGCGTCGCGCGAAAGAGCCGGTCATGCCGCTGATCCTCTTCGGCATCCGCAATTTCCAGGCCGCCAACTGCATGAACTTCCTTGTCGGCATGGCCATGTTCGGCACCATCGCTTTCATGCCGCTCTTCCTGCAGATCGTGAAACATGTCGACCCGATCCGGTCGGGCCTCTACCTCGTTGCGATGATGCTGGGCCTGATCGGTACGTCCTTTCTGGGCGGTAGGTTCATGCGCTCCACCGGGCGCTACAAGATCCTGCCCAATGTCTCTACGGCCATGCTGGCGGTGGCAATGCTGCTGCTGACCACGCTGACGGCGCATACGCCGCTCTGGATTATTCCGATCATGCTGCTTTTCGTGGGGATCGGCATCGGCCCGACGATGTCTGTGGGCATCGTGTCGATCCAGACGTCGATCCCGCGCGAACATCTGGGCGTGGGCACGGCCAGTGCCAATATGTTCCGGCTGATCGGCGGCTCCATCGGCACCTCGGTCTTCGGGGCCATCTTCACGCTGGGGCTGCATGAGCATGTCGCGCCGCTGCTACCGCAGGTGAAGGAAATCCGCGCCCTGACCGGCGATATGGTCGAGGCGCTGGACCCCGCCCTGCAACAGCAGGTGCTGGAGGGCTTTGCCTCTGCCCTGTCGCCTGTCTTTTTCGTGGGGGCGGCGGTGGCGGCCGTGGCCTGCCTTGCCTCCCTGCGTCTGATCGAGATGCCGCTTGGCGGCCCGGCCCCGGCCGGTCGTCCGGCAGCTGCGCAGCAGCCGGCGGAATAATCCGCCGACCTGCCGGCCTTATTTCGTGATTTCTTCGTGTTTGACGAACATGTTCGACCAGGCCCGGTCGATCAGTTCCGGCGTCATCTGGTAGGGGATGCCCTCGAATTCGCAGATGGAGATCATCTGGTCGATCAGGAAGACCGGCTGGTAATTCGCATAGACATTGCCGATGGTCGGATATTTCTTTTTCAGAAGATGAACGAGCGACGCCTCGTCCAGCGGCATCTTCTTCTTGCGGGCGACCAGGGCGAAAATCTTCAGGAAATTCTCCTGGGTCGGTCCGTCGATCTTGATCTTGAAGAAGATCCGGCGCAGCGCAGCCTGATCGAAAATCTCGTTCGGGTGGTAGTTGGTCGAAAAGATCACCAGTGTGTCGAAGGGCACTTCGAACTTCTCGCCGGACTGCAGCGCGAGGATATCCTTGCCCTCTTCCAGCGGCACGATCCAGCGGTTGATCAGGCTCTGCGGCGGTTCGGCCTGACGGCCAAGGTCGTCGACGATGAAGACGCCGCCAGTGGCCTTCATCTGCAGCGGCGCCTGATAGGTCCGGGCCACCGGGTTGTAATTGAGGTCGAGCATCGACAGCGTCAGCTCACCCCCGGTAATCACCGTGGGGCGTTCGCAGCGGACGTAGCGGTCGTCGAACCGGTTTCCGGCGCGACGCAGCGAATTCGGATCGTCATATTGTTCCTCGGCCGCGGAATGCACGATCGGGTCGTAGACGGTGATGACCTGGCCGGAATATTCCACCGCGCGGGGCACATAAATCTTGTCGCCAAGCGCATCCCGTATCCCGTTGGAAATGGAGGATTTCCCGTTCCCCGGTGGCCCATACATCAGGATCGACCGGCCGGAACTGACAGCGGGCCCGAGGTTTGAGATCAGGTCATCCGGCAGCACCAGATGCCCCATGGAGGCGGTCAGCTGCGAGCGGGTGATCTGAATATCGCGGATCGACTGACGCCGGATCTGCTGATGATAAATATGCAGCGGCACCGGCATCGCGCCGTAATATTCGGACTGGGCCAGCGCATCCAGCGCCCGCGCCTTGCCGTTATCGGTCAGCTGATAGCCCATTTCCTTGTCACCGGTGGCCTTCAGCGTTCCCATCGCCTCGATCAGGAGCTGATCGCGGGCAAGATCGATCAGTTCCTGCACGACATTCGGCGGAAGGCTGATCGCGGCCGAGATCTTGGAGATCTTGTCCACGCTCTTGCGGAACATGGTCTTAATGAGAATGTCCCGCGCCATAACAATGGGCAGTTCAAGCTCTTCCAATGAACGGGGCGGCGGCGGGGCGACCACCGCCGTCGAAACCTGCATATTCATGTGCTTCTGCTCATCTGCTTCTTTTCAATCATGGCGTGTGGCCGTCCGCCGCCATGGTTTTTGTTGTCCGACGTTGTCTACGCCGCGGTTGGTACACAAAACGACAACGAGACCGGCCATTGCCATCGCTATCGCAAAAATATTCAACGTTTTAGGCGGAATTATGACCTTTGGGAGAAGCCTGTTGGCCGTCTGCGACCATCTGTTGCGGCGCAGGGCAGGTGCGCGGAGCGGTTCGGTTCAAGTTGACTCCACGGCAGGTTGTGACCGCGGCAAAGCTGGAAAGCCGGACCGGGACGCAATGCACGCCGCCCGAGGGCATCAGCCAATTGCGGCCAGCAGAAGATAGAGCGTCAGGGTCGTGGACAGGGCGGTCCCCATTGGAAATTCCCGCCCCCGGGACCAGCTCTGCCAATCGGGGGCCAGCCGGCGCAGGAAGCTGTGCTTGGCCAGCCGGTGCGTGGCGACGGCGGCCAGAAGGCAGCCGGAAAACAGGATCATCAAGAAAAGGCTGTCCGGCAGGGCCACATAGGGGGCCGCGGCGGCGATAAATTTGGAATCTCCCGCGCCCATGGCACCCGCCGCTGTCGCAGCCATGCCGAACAACAGCATGACGACCAGGTGGAGCAGACGGTATCCATAAATGTCCAACGGCAGAACCAAGGGCCCCAGCACAACGAACAGCCCCGCCAGCGCCAGCACGCTGCCATTGGGGATCCGCATGCCGCTGAGGTCGGTCCAGCTGATATAGAGCCCGATCAGCGCGGCCCCGGGCAGAAACACCAGCGCCGCCAGCGGGTCCAGCGCGAACATGGCGCTCAGCCTTCGAGAGCCCGCAGCGACCGCACGGCATCCTCGAAATGCTGCGGATGGGTGTCGATCGCCTCGCGCAGAAGGGTCTTACCCATCTCAAGGTCGCCCTGCTTGACGGCCGACAGCCCCAGCGTATGCAAGAGCTGTGCGCGTTCGGTCTGCTGCATCGGGATGACCGGCAGCGAATAGTTCCGCTGCGCGCCCCGTGCCAGGATCATATTGTTCTTGGCGGTGAACAGGTCCGGATCATGGCTGATCGCCTGGCTGAACAGCTTTTCGGCGCCGGAATAGTCGCCGCGCGTCAGCTTGGAATAGCCCCAGTTGTTCATGACGCCGCCGGGCTTTGTCGTCAGGCCCACGGCGGTTTCATAAAAACTATCGGCCTTTTTCCATTCTTTGTTGCTGTCCGCGACCATCGCCTCCAGCCGGTAGCGATTATAGGTCTCCACGGTCGGCGGGATGCTGTCCAGAACCTTGTCCGCCTTGTCCCACTGGCCGTCGCGGATCAGGGCATCGGCATAATCGACCCGGTCGTCATTGCTGGCATCCGGCAATTCCAGAACCTTGGCCCAGGCCGACACGGCCTCTGTCGGGCGTTTTGCGCGAACCAGGCTGGTGGCAAGTCCGCGCCGGATGTCGACCCGGTCGGGATTGTCTTTCAAGGTGCGCTGGAAATAGACGACCGCCTCATTCGGGTCGCCGACCGTCAGCATGATATCGTTCAGATTGCTCTCATCGACGACATTCACATCGCGAAAGGCACGATTGACCTCGGCGTCTTTCGAATTACCGCAGGCGGACAGGGCCAGAGCCCCCGCCAGGCAGGTGGTCAGAAATATCGGGTGGCGCATATGCCTGCGTCCTTTACTGCCGTCGCCTCAATCAAGGAAACTGCTCGTCATCGCGGAGTTCGTAGACACCGTGACCGGCAGGCACCAGGTCGAGTTGTTGTTCTGCTTCCGGAGTATAGACATTTTTTTCGCTCGTGGCGAGTGCCTTGCGCAGATTGGCCTTGATTTCGTCGCTCTCCCCGTCCGACAGGGCAAAGGCGCGGCGCAGAACCTCGACGGCCTCGGGCACCCGGTCGGTTTCCAGCAGCAGCAGGCCGAGGTTGTTCCAGGTCTCTGGCGCGGCTTCGGGAAAGTCTATGGCCTTGCGCAGCTGCCTTTCGGCCTGTCCGACCTGGCCCAGTCCAAAACTGGCCGCGCCCAGCCCGGCATAGACATCGGCCGTCATCCCGTCACGGGCGGCAGCCCGGGTAAAGGCATCCTGCGCCAGCTCGTATTGTTTGGCCTCCAGCAGGCGATTTCCGACAACCAGCGGGTCGACCTCCTCGCCACGCCGGTCGATACCGGGCGCGAACGGCCCATCCGGGGCCGGGGCAGGGGCACAGGCGGCGAGCAGCGCCAAGACCGACAAGGCGCCGGCGGCAGCTCTCATTGAGAGCTGTCCTCCGCGGCTTCGGCCTGCGATCCCGGTGTGATCTGTCCCATTTTGGAAATATTCAGAACCGAGGGCCCGATCAGGATGATCAGCAGCGGCGGCACTGTCAGCGCCATCGTGGCCAGCGTCATCTTGGTCGGCAGTTTGTTGGCCTTTTCCTCGGCCCGCATCACCCGTTTGTCCCGCATTTCGCCGGCATAGACACGCAGCGCATCGGCGATCGACGTCCCGAAACTTGCGGACTGGATCAGCACGGTCACAAAGCTCGCGATATCGGACACGCCACAGCGCTCTGCCATATCCGACAGCACGTTGCTTTTGTCCTTACCGGCTTTGATTTCAAGGCTCACCAGTTCAAACTCATCCGCAAGCGCGGGGTAGGATGACCGGATCTCATGGCTGACCCGGAGGATGGCCTGATCCATGGATTGCCCGGCCTCGACGCAGACAAGCAACATGTCCAGCGCATCGGGGAAACCGTTGGTGATTTCCTCCTGACGTGCGGCCATCCGCTTGTTGATCCAGTATTTCGGAAAGAAATACCCGGCGCCGCCAGGTCCCAGCACATACATCAGGGTCTTCTGCAGGTCCGGATGCTGCGCAGCCAGCACGGTGAGATAGTAGATCACGCCAACCAGCAGGCCCAGAAGCCCAAGCGCAAACTGCGCAAAGTGGAAATATCTGACCGCATCCTTGTCGCGATAACCGGCCTGCAGCAGTTTGATCCGCATCGCCGAATATTCTTCTTCATTCTGGGGCTCCAGAAAGCTTGAATACCGCTCCAGCTTGTCATTGCGCTTGTTGGTCCGCAGGCGGTCCTTCTGAACGTTTGGCGCAGCCTCCCGGTCCCGCTTGAGCTTTTCCAGCGGATCCTCCTGCCGGACCAGAAGGAAGGGCAGGGTGCCGATGATCAGCAGAAAGCCCAGCCCGCCCACGGCGATCAGCGGCCCCATGGGCCCCATCAGCCCGGTCAGCATATCCATCAAACCACTCATGTCGCCCCCCTCTCCTCAGACCTTGATGTCAACCAGCTTGCGCATGACCAGCAGGTTGATCACCAGGAAGACCACCACAGCGATACAGGCGGGGATGAAAAGCGAATGCCCCATCACCTCGTCGTAATAATGCGGATCCATGACATTGATGGCAATCAGCGCGGCAATCGGGAAGCCCGACAGGAATTTGCCGGACCACTGTGCCTCTGCCGTGATTGCCTTGACCCGGCGGAACAGCCGGAACCGCGACCGGATCACCTGCGCCAGACCGGCCAGGATTTCGGCAAGGTTACCACCGGACTGCTGCTGGATCGTCACGGCCACGGCCAGGAAGCGCAGATCCTGCAACCCGATCCGTTCGGCCATTTCCTTGAGCGCCTCGCCCATGTCGCGGCCATAGGCGGCCTCGTCCGAAATGATCCCGAATTCGGACCCCAGCGGATCGGCAACCTCGCGCGCAACGATCTGAACGGCCGAGGAAAAAGGATGGCCAACCCGCAGGGAACGCACCATCAGCTCAACCGCATCGGGCAGCTGTTCCTCGATCATCGACATGCGTTTCTTGGCCTTCTGGGCGACCCAGACATAAACGCCGCCGACCCCCATGGCGATGGACAGCCCGGCCCGGATCGGGGCGGAGGTCTCAACGCCGATTGTCAGCGCAAAAAACGACACCAGAGACAGCCCCGCCATCACAAGCAGCAGCTGTTGCGGCGTAAAGGCGATGGCGGCTTTCTGAGCCTTGTCCGCCAGAAGCGAATAGAGCGGGATCTGCTGCGCCGCCATGTGCTGCTGCATTTCCTTGCGCAGCTTGTCCAGCACCTCTTCGCGGTTGGTGTTCTTGTCCAGCATCTCCAGCCGGCGGTTCACCCGCTTGTTCAGGCTGATGGATTTGCCAAAGGCCACCAGATAGACGCCTTCCACCAGAAGCAGAACGCCGACAAAGATGACGATATAAATGAACGGGGTAGGGGAGATGACCATGGATCAGTCCACCCGCGTCGGTTCAAAGATATGCGCGGGCAGGTCAAAGCCCCACATCCGGAACCGTTCAGAGAAATGCGACCGCACGCCGGTTGCCGTGAAATGCCCGATGATCTTGTTGTCGGGCGTCACGCCGGTGCGCTGGAAACGAAAGACTTCCTGCATGGAGATGACGTCGCCTTCCATACCGGTGATCTCGGTGATGGAGGTCATGCGCCGCGTCCCGTCCTGAAGGCGGGAGGCCTGCACGATCAGATGCACAGCCGAAGAGATCTGCGACCGCATCGCTTTCAGCGGCATCTCGATCCCGGACATGGCGATCATGTTTTCAAGACGGCTGACACCATCGCGGGCAGAGTTCGCGTGGATCGTCGTCATCGACCCGTCGTGGCCAGTGTTCATGGCCTGCAGCATGTCGATCACTTCCTCGCCGCGCGTCTCCCCGACGATGATCCGGTCGGGGCGCATACGAAGGGCGTTCTTCAGACAGTCGCGCGGGCTGACGGCACCCTTGCCCTCGACGTTGGGCGGACGGCTTTCCATCCGGCCCACATGGGTCTGCTGAAGCTGAAGTTCCGCCGTATCCTCGATTGTCAGGATGCGTTCGGCATTGTCGATGAACGAAGACAGCGCATTGAGCGTGGTCGTTTTACCCGAACCCGTACCGCCCGAGACGATGACATTCAGGCGGGTAGCCACGGCGGCCTGCAGATAGGCGGCCATTTCCTCGGTGAAGGCGCCGAAATTGACCAGATCGTCAATTGCCAGCTTGTCCTTTTTGAACTTACGAATGGAGACGAGCGAGCCGTCCACCGCAATCGGCGGCACCATCGCGTTGAAACGCGAGCCATCCGCCAGGCGGGCGTCGACATAGGGGTTCATCTCGTCGACGCGCCGACCCACGGCCGACACGATCTTGTCGATGATCCGCAGCAGGTGGCGTTCATCCTTGAAGGTCACATCCGACAGCTGCAGCTTGCCGCCGCGTTCCACGAAAATCTGATGCGGTCCGTTGACGAGAATATCGGAGACGCTCTCGTCCTTCAGCAGGCTTTCCAGCGGGCCCAGGCCCTTGACCTCGTCATAGAGCTCCTGGTTGAGGATCGTGCGTTCCTCCCGGTTCAGCACGATGCCTTTTTCCTGCAGAACCTCGGTCGCGATGGAGTTGATCTCCATCCGCAGATCCTGTTCTGAGGCGCTGTCCAGCGCGGCGAGGTTCAGGTTGTCCAGAAGCGCGCGGTGCAGCTCAAGCTTGATTTCGCCCAGCCGTTCCTTGCGCTTGCGGTTCTTGTCGCCGGCGGCGGCCATGGCCGCCACGGGGGCGGCGGAGGGTTTGCGCATGGACCCGGTGCGCGCCGGCTCTGCCTGCCGCGGGGCGGCCTGGGGGGCAGCGGCGCCCACGGGTTTCATATTGGTTGGCTGCGGGGCATTTGCCGGTACCGGTGCCGTGCGGCCGCGGTCCACCGGCGCCGCGCCGGCGCCGTCCTTTTTATATCTGGAAAACATTGCCTGCTGCCCCCTCTACCTTCTATGCGGCCTCGACCTCGGCGGCCTGTTCGCCGAGCTCTACCAATGTCTTGGCCAGCTTCATGATTTCCTTGCGCATCGGGTTCTTCGCCGCCGACAGTCCCAGCGGGCGCCCGTGATCACAGCTTTGCACGATCTGGCGGCCGCCGTCGGGAAGCTGGACATCGATCGAGATATCCAGGCTTTCGGCCAGCCGCTTGATGCGGGATTTTCCGTTCAGATCCAAAGATTTCGGCGCCCGGTTCAGAATATAGCGCAGCTTTTCGACCGGCAGGTCTTCGGCCTGCAGGGCACGTTTCAGTCGCTGCGTGTTCTGGGCGGAGCGCATGTCCAGCTCCATCAGCGCAAAATAGACATGCGCCGCATTCAGAACCGTTTCGGACCACTGAACCAGGGTGGAGGGCATGTCGATGATCACAAAATCGAAATGCGACCGGGCCATGCCGATCAGCCGCGTAACGTCATCCGAAGAGATCAGATCCAGCGGCAGCATCTCGGACGGGGCCGTCAGCACTTGCAGCCGGTCCTCGTAGTTCAGCAGCGCCTGCATGAACACATCGTCATCCATCGACTCGGTGTCCGACAGCAATTCGTAGATCGCCTCGCGACGCGGCAGGTCGAGATAGGTGCCCACGGCGCCAAACTGCAGATCGAGGTCAAGCACGCAGACCTTCGGGTTGGTCTCGCCCTTTTTGACATTGGCGCTGTTGGCCAGTTCCCACGCGATATTGACGGCAAAAGTCGTGGTTCCGACACCGCCCGCCAGGCCGTGGCACACCAGCACCGCACCGTCCCGCGTGCCCTTGGCAGCCGCACGCCGGACCGGGGCATCTTCCTGAATTTCGGGTTCCGGCGCCTGGAGCCGTTCAATCGCCGCGGCAAGCTCGCCCTCCGGAAGAGGGTAGGGGACAAATTCGTCGGCGCCCTTGCGCAGCAACTGGTGCAGTGCCGAAGGGCTGACATCTTCGGCGATCAGGATCACCTTGATCCCGGCATTGCGGGCCTGGGTGATCACCTCGCCCAGCATGGCGATATTGTCCTCGTCCTGTTCATCCATCGCCATGGCGATGAATTCGAGGGAGGCCGCGTCAGGCTGGTTGAAGAACATCAGTGCCTCGGCAAAGCCGAGATCGCCCCACTTGTCGCCAAGCGCTGCTTCCATATCCTCGATCAGAAGCTCGAAACCGTCAGGGTCCCGCCGGATCGTACAGGCGAGGATCAGGTCTGCTTCGGGTTCTGCGTGTGCAGATGCGGTCATGCCTCAAATCCTATCCGAATGACGTTCGGCTTTTCTGCCGCCATGAGCCCCCGGTTCGTCCGGGGTGCAACGCCGGCCCGACGCTCGGGCACTTTGGTCTAGTAGGATATGTGTCATCCAATGTGGGCAATAGTTTGACCAAAAGGATGAAATTGTGCGGCTCCCGGAGACGATCCCGGGCGCCACCGTGAATTATTGCGACGCTGACGCCTCTGCCCCGCCAGAACTCAGATCGCTCAGCCCGCTGGGAGCCACAGCGCTCGCCACATAGTCCCGATAGACGATTTGCGCGTATTTGCCGTCCAGGATCAGGGGGTTGTCCTCCACCCATCCGGTGACCTCGGTCACGGTGCGCCGATTGCGCCGTTCGCGTCCCTGCGTCACGATCAGAGGCTGGGTTTCGCCCTTGGAAACCACGGCTTCCAGACGGCTGCGGCCCACGCCCTGGGTGGCAAGGAAGCTAACCACCGCCTGCGCCCGCCGCAGGCCAAGCCCGTAGTTGTAGCTGTTCGACCCGACCAGATCGGTATGGCCGTAAACACGGAACCGCACTTCGGGGAACTGCCGGATCCAGTGGGCCTGCCGTGCCAGAACCTGGCGCGCCGCCGCATCGAGCTGCGCAGAGTTGAAGGCAAAGGTCACGCTGCTGTCGACTTCGCGGGCAAACCGGTTCGCCAGATCGGTGACATAGCTCAGGTCACCGTTCATCACGAGCGTGTTCTGCATCGTGGCATCGCCGAAACCGGCCTGGCTGTATTGCCCGGCTTCGCCATGGAATTCGACGATGGATTGCTCTGAACAGCTGGCCACGCCGGTGACGCCGGCGGCGATCAGGATGATGACACGGGAAATACGCAGCATATCCGTCACTCCATCACATAGCCGTAGGACCCGTTAAAGTCCTGTTTTGCAACTTCTTTTGCGGCGCCTCTAAGCTTGCTGAGGTCTTTTTCCGTACGTCCGAACAGGAACAGGTCCTTCTCGGACGGCGGCCGCACCCTGTCGGTGGGCAGCGCCAGCGCGTCACCGCGCGTCGGCGTCACCAGATGGGCGGTGATGATCACCACCAATTCAGACTGGTCGCGCTGATATTCGGCGCTGCGGAACAGGGCGCCCAGAACCGGGATATCGCCCAGCCACGGCACCGCGCTTTTTGTGTCCTGGAAATCGTCCTGCAGCAGGCCGGCAATCGCAAAGCTCTGACCGTCGCGCAGCTCGACGGTGGTCGATGTCTCGCGCTTCTTGAAGGCGTCAATGCGGAAGGCATCCAGCTCAAACCCGTTGGTCGGGTCGATGGAGGAGACGCTGGCCTTCATTTCCAGGTTGATCAGGTCCTTGTCGACCACCCGCGGGATGAAGTTCATTTCAACGCCGAACGGCTTGAACTCAACCGTAACAGACCCGTTGTCCTGCGAGACGGGGACGGGATATTCGCCACCCGCCAGGAACTTGGCTTCCTGACCGGACAGCGCAACCAGGTTCGGCTCCGCCAGGGTCCGCACGACGCCCTTGGTCTCAAGCGCTTCGAGCAGCACGCCGATCTGGACGGACCCGGCATTGAACCCCAGCAGGGTCGCCCCCGAATTCGTATTGGAGGCAGGCAGCGTCCCCGACAGCCCGTTGGGCTGGCTGCCGCTGTTCGAATAACGGCCGGCGCCGGCGGTGATCCCGGTCCCGCCGCCAAAAATCGACCCGTCCGCGGCCAGTGAGGCCGAGAGCGATTTGGAGACGGAGCGCTGCATTTCCGCAAAGCGCACCTTGAGCATGACCTGCTGCACGCCTCCCACCGACATCAGGTTAGAGACGCGTTCCGGCGCATACCGCTCTGCCAGATCAAGCGCGCGCTGCAATTTCTGCGACGACGAGACGACACCGGACAGAACGATACCATCGGCCGCTGTCCGCACCTCAATCTTCTCGTCGGGCAGGATCTGGCGGAGGCGTTCCTTGAATTCAGAGATATCGGCAGACACGACCACATCGACATTGGTGATCAGTTGGCCGTTCGCATCCAGAAGGGTCAGCGTCGTAATGCCGGGGGCCTTGCCCAGAACGTAGATGGACCGGTCCGACAGCGATGAGATATCTGCGATCTGAGGGTTGGCGATACTGAGTTCCGCAAAGGGAACATCGCTTTCCACAACCACAGCCCGGTTGATCGCGACGCCCAGCTTCTGGCCGGAATTCCGGTCGACGATGGTCAGCCGGTCAGCCTGTGCCGGAGCGGCGGAAATACCAGCCATGGCCAAGGAAAGCCCAAGAAGGGCGCCCCGAAGGAACCTGCAATTTGTCATGTGACCTGCCTCTCCGATCACGCCTCTGGTCGGGTCTTTTTGCCCGTAGTTTGACCGCATACTGCGGCAGTCAGGTATTTTTTGCAAGGAACAAAGCCTCTTGGCGCCGCCCTGATGCAGCAAAGCCGCAGGGTGACCTGCGGCTTGCCGACTTTAATCTGACCGGTCCGCGGTCAGTTGCACGCGATCTGGGTTTCGACCACATCGGACCCGCGGCGGGTACGGATAGTGCAGATTTCCTCTTCGGGATGTTCCCGCGCTTCCTGAATCTGGGGGGCCTCGGCCAGTCCCAGAAGCGAACGCTGGTCCACCTCAATCGCTTCCGCGACGGTATCGTCATGATTGCCGACCAGCGACAGCGACAGGCGGCCTGTCGATTGCGCCTGTGCCAGCGCGGCGAC
Source organism: Pseudooceanicola profundi (assembly GCF_050897955.1). Classification (NCBI taxonomy): domain Bacteria; kingdom Pseudomonadati; phylum Pseudomonadota; class Alphaproteobacteria; order Rhodobacterales; family Paracoccaceae; genus Pseudooceanicola; species Pseudooceanicola profundi. Next base: position 3,066,504 of record NZ_JBPAXZ010000001.1, read on the forward strand.
CTGCTGGGGGTTGACTGCCACAGTGATCGTGCGCGCCACGACAGCCTCGCTGATGGTCCCGCCGGAGGTCTGGTCAACCGCAACCAGTTTGATCCCGGTTTCAATCAGCTTCGTGACGTCACCATTGGAGTTGCGGTCGAACCCTTCGACCCGGCCGGTCCAGTAGACATCAACCCTGTCGCCCGGTCGCAGGAACCCGGATACACCGGAGGACACATCGACCTTGATGGCAAAGGCGCGCATGCCTTTTTCCAGCCGGGAGGTCAGGCCGGCATCCTCGCCGGGCTTGGTGATCTTGACCTCCATGATCGCCTCGGACGGCTCCATCAGGCGGAGCACGTAACGCGGGCGGGCATCGCCGGCGGGGAAGAGCTGTTCTTTCTCGGTGTAAACGCCTTCGGGCAGGGCCGCAGCAGGCCAGGCGACCTGCCGAACATCGGCCTGGGTCAGTTCCTCACCATACTTCAGCTGCCGCTTGGCGACATAAATCGTTTTGGTCGGCACCGTTTCGACCTGCTTGGCCTGGGCTGCCGCCATCTTCGCCTGCTGGCCGAGGAAATCCTTGACCATGAAGACCGCAAAGCCCGCCAAAGCAACGCCCACGATCAGAACCAGTCCGAATACTGCTCGCATTCTTTTGTCCTCTTATTGCGGACCGTTCCTGACGGCCCATGGCGATCGGCGCGATCGAAAGTCGCCGGATCACGTTGTAACTGTAGAAAACCTGCCACGCGATTGTGGCTGAAAGAGGGTTGCTTCGGGACCCTTCCTTGTCGGTCGATCTGAACGCCGAAAGGCTGCGACGGGTGTCAGATTTCCTTATCGGCCATGTAGGTCTTGATCCGATCTGCCATGCCTTCCGATCCGGAGGACAGAATGCCGAATGCGGCCATGCAGAGCCCGATGATCCCGGCTGTCAGTACCACCCAGTCGACTGTCACGGCGCCGTCTTCCTGGGCGATCAGATATGTACGGATAAAGGTGGTCAATCTGCTCTCTCCACTGTTTTCCCAAGTGGCCAGGTTTCAACCCGGCACTGATTTACAGGAAAAGGCCGCGCCCCTTATGAAAAGGGCGCGGCCTCATACGCATCAGCGTCGCGCCGGCCTTATTCGCCGATGACGATTTCGCCCATGTAATCTTCGACATTGCCGGTCATGTCTTCGGCACCGTCACGGATGGAGCCATATGCGGCTGCGCCCAGACCAACGACAGCTGCGGTCAGAACAACCCAGTCAACGGTCACGGCACCGGCTTCGTCTGCGCGGAATTTTTTGATAAAGTTCAGCATTTCGATGTCCCTCCAAAGGATCATAAGGATGTGTCAATGTCCGTTTCGGTGCGCTGATGCCTCTGGCTCTCTCAATCCTCGGCACCACCCTCTGCGGCACTGCACGAATATAGCCTGTGGAATTGGGCAGGATTTTGGCGTGAATGGTCGAAAATGAAGAAATTGGAAAGGAAGTGAAAAAACATGTAAGATGTTGTTAAAAAATGAAAAATTTTAGATCTCGCAGGAAATTATCAACCTATCCGTGCAATTCGCCCGGCAAAGCGGCGAAAATCTCCCGTTTCGCTGGTCCGATCACACCGATTCTGCGACACTGACAAAAACCGTCAGAGCAGTGGACAGGCCGCATCAATGACACGTGTCGCCAGAACCCTCGTTGCAGCAGGGGCCCTGGCCCTGTTCGCAGGGGGGGTGGGCTATGCCCAGCAATACGACAATTTCACTTTCAAATCCGTCAAGCCGCCCTCGGGTGGCGGCAAGCGGATCACGGTTCAGATCACCGAACCTCCGGCCATGCCGCGCAAACCGGACACCCCCGCTGAAACGGCCGCGGCGCCCTCGCAGCCAGAGCTGCGCCCGGCCACCTACGACTGGTTCTGGGACAATATCGCGCCGGATATGACGGAAACCGGGCCCTGGCGGCTGGAACCTGCGCTCCAGAGGCTGGGAAATCCGCCGGCCGGCCAGAACGTATCCGAGCCGCGGCTGGACGATCTGCTGCGGATCACCCGAGCCCATGGGCGGGATATCCTGTTGTCGACGGTTGGCACGCGCGTCTCGCCCGCTCTGGCGCTGGCGGTGATCGCGATTGAATCCTCCGGTCGCAGCGATGCCGTATCGGGAGCAGGGGCCATGGGGCTCATGCAGCTGATGCCGGAGACTGCGGAACGGTTTGGCGTCACCGACCGCGCGGATGCGACGGAAAGTATCCGCGGCGGCGTCAGCTATCTGGATGTGCTCATGAAAGAATTCGGCGGCGACCCGATGCTGGTTCTGGCCGGGTACAATGCGGGCGAAAACGCCGTGAAACGCAATGGCGGCGTTCCGCCCTATGCGGAGACGCGGGATTACGTGCCCAAGGTTCTTGCGGCATTCCGCGTGGCCCGGGGCCTGTGCATGACGCCACCGGAGCTGATATCGGACGGCTGCGCCTTTCGGGAGCCCTGAGCGGCGGGGCGTTTCCGGGGGCATCGAGCCCCCGGAAACGCCGATGCCTCCGGCGGGAGTATTTTTGGAAAGATGAAGAAGAGGGCGCGAGCGGGCATCGGGCGCAAGGCGCGCGCGATCCGCAGAGGACCCGCGCGCCCGCCGCTCAGTTGACGATGGTTGCCTCCGTCGCGGCGCGCAGCTCTTCCTCGGTCACGCCATCGGCGAGCTCACGGATTTTCAGCCCGCCCTCGACGACATCCATGACGCCGAGGTTGGTGACAATCATGTCCACCACGCCCGCGCCGGTCAGCGGCAGGGTGCAGGCCTTGAGCACCTTCGACTCGCCCGCCTTATTGGCATGGTCCATCACCACGATGACGCGGCCGACACCGGCGACGAGATCCATGGCCCCGCCCATGCCCTTCACCAGCTTGCCCGGGATCATCCAGTTCGCCAGATCGCCGTTTTCGGCCACTTCCATGGCGCCGAGGATCGCCATGGCGATCTTGCCTCCACGGATCATCCCGAAGGAGGTGGCGCTGTCGAAATAGGCGGTCTGGGGCAGTTCGGTGATTGTCTGCTTGCCGGCATTGATCAGATCCGGATCCTCTTCGCCCTCATAGGGGAAGGGGCCCATGCCCAGCATGCCGTTTTCCGACTGCAGCGTGACCTGCACGCCTTCGGGGATGTAGTTCGACACCAGCGTCGGGATGCCGATGCCGAGGTTCACATACATGCCGTCTTCGAGTTCCTGTGCCGCTCGGGCGGCCATTTGATTACGATCCCAGGGCATTAAGCAGTCTCCTTCTGGCGAACGGTGCGCTGTTCGATGCGCTTCTCAAACTCGCCCTGGACGATGCGGTGGACATAGACGCCGGGCAGGTGGATGCTGTCGGGCTCCAGCGAGCCGGTCGGAACGATCTCCTCGACCTCGACCACGCAGACCTTGCCGCACATGGCGGCGGGCGGGTTGAAGTTGCGGGCGGTTTTGCGGAAGACGAGGTTGCCCGTCTCATCGGCTTTCCAGGCCTTTACGATCGACAGATCGGCAAAGAGGCCGGTTTCGAGGATATAGGTCTCCCCGTTGAAGTCTTTATGCTCTTTGCCCTCGGCGATCACGGTGCCGACGCCGGTCTTGGTGTAAAAGCCCGGGATGCCGCAGCCCGCGGCGCGCATCCGCTCGGCCAGCGTGCCCTGCGGGTTGAATTCCAGCTCCAGCTCTCCTCCCAGATACTGGCGCATGAATTCCTTGTTCTCCCCCACGTAGGAGGAGATCATTTTCTTGACCTGTTTGGTCTGCAGCAGAATACCTATGCCGAAATCATCAACGCCCGCATTGTTCGAGGCAAAGGTCAGGTCCTGCGTCCCGGCCTCCTTTATTGCCTGCAGACAAAGCTCGGGGATGCCGCAGAGGCCAAAGCCCCCCGCCGCAATGAACATACCGTCGAACAGCAGCCCGTCCAGGGCCTCCGCCGCGGAGCCGTAGATCTTTCCCATGGGGTCCTCCTTCAAGATGCCCTGTCTTGCGGCCTGAGGACGGGAGGAGTCAATTGCCATGCGCATGTGAGATGCCGCGCTGCCGCATCGCGGGCGGGGATTGCGCGGTGCGGAACGGGACGCCCGTTTTCAGGGCTGTCCGAAATCTCTGGTACGCCTGGCGGCGCGGGGGCGCCCGCCGCCGTGGTCAGGACTTTTTCGCCGCAGCTTTCTTGGCAGGCGCTTTCTTGGCGGCGGTCTTCTTCGCCGGCGCCTTCTTCTTGGCGACCTTCTTGCCGGTCTTGGCCGCCCGTTCCGCGATCAGCTCCACCGCCTTTTCAAGCGTTACCGCATCCGGCTCCGTCTCATCGGGCAGGGTGGCGTTGATCTTTTCCCATTTGACATATGGCCCGTATTTGCCCTCCAGCACCTGCACCGGACCACCTGCCTCGGGGTGTTCTCCCAGCTCTTTCAGAACCTTGGCGGCGCCACGACCCTTCCGGCTGGCAACCTTTTCGGCCAGCAGCTGCACGGCGCGGTTCATGCCAACCGTCCAGACCTCTTCCAGACCGTCGAGATTGGCATTGGTGCCGCCCCGGTCCGAGGTTGACTCCGCATGTTTGATATAGGGACCATAGCGCCCGACATTGGCCCAGACATTCACGCCGTCCTCCGGATGGGGCCCGATCAGGCGCGGCAGGACCAGCAGGCGCACGGCCTGTTCCAGGCTCAGCTCTTCGGGCGGCCATTCCTTGGGCACGGACTGGCGCGGCGGCTTGGGCTGCTCTTCGGTCGCGGCGCCGCGCTGCACATAGGGGCCGAACCGGCCCTTGAAGACGCGGATCTCATCGCCCTCATCCTCGCCCAGCAATTTGCCCTCAGGCGGGATGGCGCTGGCCTCCGCCTCTGCATCGGGCGGGCCGAAGGGGCGGGTGTAGCGGCATTCGGGATAGTTGGAACAGCCGATGAAGGCCCCGCCGGACCGCGCGGTGCGCATCGACAGCCGCCCCGCGCCACAGTTCGGGCAAAGGCGGGGATCGGTCCCGTCCGGGGTCGGCGGGAAAAGATGCGGCTCCAGCACCTCGTTGATCTTGTCGAGCACATCGGTGATCCGCAGCTCCGACGTCTCCGCGATCGCGGCGGAGAAATCGCGCCAGAACCGGTTCAGCACATCCTTGTAATCGCGCGAGCCTGCGGAGACATCGTCAAGCTCATCCTCCAGATCGGCGGTGAAATCGTATTCCACATAACGGCGGAAGTAATTCTCAAGGAAGGCCGTCACCAGCCGCCCCTTATCCTCCGGCAGCAGGCGGTTCTTGTCCTTGCGGACATAGCCCCGGTCCTGAATGGTCGTGACGATGGAGGCATAGGTGGAGGGCCGGCCGATGCCCAGCTCTTCCATCCGCTTGACCAGCGTGGCCTCGGTATAGCGGGGCGGGGGCTGGGTGAAATGCTGCTCCGGCGTGACCGACTGCTTCTTGACGGCATCGCCCTGGGTGATCTGCGGCAGGCGCTTGTCGTCATCATCGACCACATCGTCGCGGCCTTCTTCATAGATGCGCAGGAAACCGTCGAACAGCACGACCTGACCGGTCGCCCGCAGGCCAACCTGTTCATCGCGCGAGGCGATCTCGACCGTGGTGCGCTCCAGCCGGGCGCTTTCCATCTGGCAGGCCAGCGTTCGCTTCCAGATCAGATCGTAGAGCTTTTTCTGATCGGGCTCGGTCAGGCGCAGGCTGTCGGCATCGGCGGTCATATCCGTCGGACGGATACATTCATGCGCTTCCTGTGCGTTCTTGGCCTTGTTCTTATAAACCCGCGCCTCCGACGGCACATACTGCTTGCCGAACCGGTCGCCAATGGCCTCGCGACAGGCGGTCACCGCCTCCGGCGCCATGTCGATGCCATCGGTCCGCATATAGGTGATATGCCCGGCCTCATAGAGCCGCTGCGCCGCATTCATCGCCTGCCGCGCGCCCATGCCGAACTTGCGGCTGGCTTCCTGCTGCAGGGTCGAGGTCATGAAGGGCGGGGAGGGGTTGCGGGAGGCGGGCTTCGCCTCAACCGACACGACCGACAGATCGCGGGAGGTCACGGCCTGCACCGCCAGCTCTGCCGCCGTGCCATCGGCGATATCGTAGCGGTCGAGCTTCTTGCCGCCCAGAACGATCAGCCGCGCCTCGAAGTCCTGCCCGCGCGGGGTGGAGAGCAGCGCCTTGACGGACCAGTATTCCCGGGCGCGGAAGGCCTCGATCTCCATCTCCCGCTCGACGATCAGGCGCAGGCAGACGGACTGCACCCGTCCTGCGGATTTCGCCCCCGGCAGTTTTCGCCAGAGAACGGGCGACAAGTTAAATCCAACGAGATAATCGAGCGCCCGGCGCGCCAGATAGGCCTCCACCAGATCGCCATCGACCTGACGCGGGTTCTTCATCGCCTCCGTCACGGCGGTTTTGGTGATTGCGTTGAACACGACGCGGCTGACCGGCGTGTCCTTCTTGATCGCCTTGCGCAGCCGCAGCGCCTCTTCCAGGTGCCAGGAAATCGCTTCACCTTCACGATCAGGGTCGGTGGCGAGGATCAGCGCATTGTCGTCCTTCAGCGCGTCGGCGATGGCCTTCACGTGTTTGCGACTGTCCGTCGCAACCTCCCATTTCATGTCGAATTCATGCTCGGGATCGACCGAACCGTCCTTCGGAGGCAGGTCGCGCACGTGGCCGTAGGAGGCGAGAACCGTGTATTCTGCACCCAAATACTTGTTGATTGTCTTGGCCTTGGCCGGGGATTCGACAACAACAACGGGCATTCGGACATCCTCTCAAACGGGCTTTGTAACTCAAGGGGAGCTATATGGCCGGGGACCATGTGACCCGCAAGGGGGGATTGTCAATGAAAGCGTGACCCCGCGGAACCTGCGGGCGCTTCCACCAGATCACATGTCAGTCACTGCCACTGATCCGGGCAAGCAGCCCGCCCGCCTGCCTGCGTACCCGGCCCAGCAGTTCCAGCTGGGTGACACCTTCGGAGACCAGCGGTGCCGCACGGTGCACGTCCCGGATCAGCTGATCTTCGGCCACGGGTGACGGGCTCAGCCGGTCGAGAATGTCCCGGTGCAGCGCCGCGACCTCGCGCAGGCTGCGGCGTGCGCGGGGGGCAACCGGGGCGCTGGCGGCGGCCTCGGCCAGATGAAACTCTCCCTGAGCGGGCACCGGGGCCGGGAGGGGCGGCAGCGCCTCCAGCACATCGGCGGCGGATCTGACCAGCGTAGCCCCGTCCCGGATCAGCATATTGCCGCCAGCAGCGCGGCTGTCGAACGGGTGCCCCGGTACGGCCAATACGTCGCGACCCTGATCGAGCGCCGCGCGGGCCGTGATCAGACTGCCTGATTTTGCCGCCGCCTCCACCACGATCAGCGCCTGTGCCAGGCCGGAGATCAGGCGGTTACGCCGGGGGAAATGCCGGGCCTGCGGCTGGTGCCCCATCGCCATTTCAGAGATGCGTGCGCCTGTTTCGGGGATACGCTGGGCCAGCGCGGCATTTTCCGCCGGATATATACTGTCGGCGCCGCCGGCCATCACCGCCACCGTGCCCCTGTCGACAGACGCCTCATGCGCCGCCGCGTCGATCCCGCGGGCGAGGCCTGACACGACGATATAGCCGGCCTCCGACAGCTCTGCCGCCATCTGCCGCGCCATCCGTAGCCCGAGGGAGGAGGCATTCCGCGCCCCTGCCAGCGCGATCATGGGTTTTGTCAGCGCCGGGGCCTGCCCGATGACCCAGAGCAGGGGCGGTGGATCGCTTAAATCCAGCAACTGCGCGGGATATTCCGAAGTGCCAATGCAGATGAGCCGCGCCCGCGCCTTCCGCGCCGCCTTCATCTCGGACACAGCCATGGCTTCGGTTGCGACATGGTAATCGGTCAGCCCGGCCTCTGCCGCGACCGCCGGCAAGGCAGCAAGCGCCGCGTCGGCAGAGCCATGTTCCGACAAAAGCCGGTAAAACGTGGCAATTCCGACGCGACGCGAGCGCAAGAGGCGAAGCCACGACAGACGCTCATCTTCCGTGGTGGGTGGGAGTGGGGGGTGAGTGGAAGGATGTATATCCACGACCATGATGACTCCGCCTACTTGCAGAATCAGTTCTACCGCCCAGCGGTTAATCAAGGATGAACAGGTTGGTTAACGAAACCTGACGCCTTCGTATCGCGACGATCTCCGCCGAGAGGTGCTGCCTGACATCGTCAGTGCCGGCCGGCGGGTCAGGCCGACCCGCCCACCGTGAGCCCGCCGATCAGCACCGTGGGCTGACCCACGCCCACCGGCACCCACTGGCCCGCCTTGCCGCAATTGCCCATGCCGGGGTCGAGGGCCATATCGTTGCCGATCGCCCGGATCCGCTTCAGCGCTTCCGGCCCGTCGCCGATCAGCGTGGCGCCCTTGACCGGCGCGCCGCGCTTGCCGTCCTTCACCAGATAGGCCTCCGTGCAGGAGAAGACGAACTTGCCTGAGGTGATATCGACCTGCCCGCCGCCAAAGCCCACGGCATGGATGCCGTCCTTCAGCTCGCCCACGACCTCCTCCGGCGTGGCATCGCCGCCGGTCATGTAGGTGTTGGTCATTCGGGGCATCGGCGCATGGGCATAGCTTTCGCGCCGCCCGTTCCCGGTCGGCGCCACGCCCATCAGCCGCGCATTCTGCCGATCCTGCATATAGCCCACCAGCACGCCATCCTCGATCAGCACGTTCTTGCCGGAGGGCGTGCCCTCGTCATCCACGTTGATCGACCCGCGCCGGTCCGGGATCGTGCCATCGTCCAGCACGGTGACGCCCTTGGCCGCCACCTGCTGCCCCATCAGCCCGGCAAAGGCCGAGGAGCCCTTGCGGTTGAAATCGCCCTCCAGCCCGTGGCCGATTGCCTCGTGCAGCAGGATGCCCGGCCAGCCCGGCCCCAGCACAATATCCATGACACCCGCCGGGGCCGGCACCGCGTCGAGATTGACCAGCGCGATCCGCAACGCCTCCCGCGCCTTGGCCTGCCAGTCCGACGCATCGAGCAGCCCGTCCAGACCCACGCGACCGCCGCCACCCGCCGTGCCCGACTCGCGCCGCCCGCCATCCTCCACAATCACGGAGACATTCACCCGCACCATCGGCCGCGCATCGCGTACGATGCCGCCTTCGGCGCGCAGGATCTCCACCTCCTGCAGCGACGCGGCAATGGTGGCGGAGACCTGAACGACACGCGGGTCCAGATCACGGGCAAAGGCGTCGATCTCCCGCAGGGTCTCCACCTTCACCGGGAAACTGGCCCCGGCAATCGGATCGGCATCGGAATAGAGCCGCCGGTTCGTCGCCAGAGGGGCAGGGGCCATCACGCCGCCGCCCGCGCCCACGGCCAGCCGCGCGGTTTCCGCCGCGCGACGCAGCGCATGTTCGGAGATATCGGTTCCATGGGCATAGCCCGTCACCTCCCCGCAGACGGCGCGCAGGCCGAACCCTTCGGAGGCATCGTAGCTGGCGGTCCGGATTCGCCCGTCGTCGAAATGCAGCATTTCCGAGCGTTTGCGCTCCAGAAACAGCTCTCCATCGTCGCCGCCCGCGACCGCGCCCTGCAGAATGCCAAGCGCCGTGCCCTCGTCCAGAAGGGTTTCAAAGGGGCGGAAGGGGGTATCGGACATGGCAGGCCTCCATCGGCGACAGATTTTTCGAGCTTGTTTTCTTGATCTGGATCAAAAAAGCGTCCGTTTGCCGCAAGCGCTATTATTGTGGTGTTGGCGAGAATATGGTTTTAAACGGGCGCGAACAACGGGAACCCGCGCAATTCGGCGCGAGCGGCCCGTAAGAACGACCGGCCTCAACCGACCAGGGTGACATATGCGTAAACTCACGAGCCTTACGGCCCTCATGGCAACCTTCGCCGCTCTGCCCGCGCTTGCGCAGGAGGGGCTGGAGACGATCGGCAAGCCGCATCTCGGCGGCACGGGCTTCCAGCCCGCCGCGACCGAACTGGCGCGCGACATCCATTGGCTGGACGGCATGATCCTCGTGATCATCTCCGCCATCGTGATCTTCGTCTGTGCCCTGCTGGCCTTTATCATCGTGCGCTACAACAAGAAGGCCAATGCCACCCCCGGCACCTTCACCCACAACTCCCCGCTGGAGATCACCTGGACGATCGTTCCGATCCTGATCCTCGTCTTCATCGGCGCCTTCTCGCTTCCGATCCTGTTCAAGCAGCAGACTTTCCCGGACGGCGACGTGCATATCAAGGTGACGGGCTACCAGTGGTACTGGGGCTACGAATATACCGATACGGAGTCGGAACTGGCCTTTGACAGCTACATGATCGGCCAGCCCGCCACGATGACGGCAGAGGACGAGACCGCAGGCGCCAAGCCCTACATCAACTCCGACGCGATGCGCGCCAAGCTGGTCGCCGCTGGCTATAACGAGGACGAATTCCTGCTGGCCACCGACACCGCCATGGTCGTGCCCGTCGGCAAGATCGTCGTGCTGACCGTGACCGGTGCCGATGTGATCCACTCCTGGGCCATGCCCGCCTTTGGTGTGAAACAGGATGCCGTGCCGGGCCGCCTGGCACAGATCTGGTTCACCGCCGAGAAGGAAGGCATCTACTTCGGCCAGTGTTCCGAGCTTTGCGGCAAGGACCACGCCTATATGCCGATCACCGTCAAAGCCGTGTCGCAGGAGGCCTACGACGCATGGCTTGCCGCCGCTGGCGAAGAAGGTGGCTACATCGATCCGGAGCAGATGGGCAGCTGATCCGACACTCCTGCCTGCCTCCGGCCACCCGGTCGGGCGCAGGTTCCGCCAGGTGCAGACCAAGCTGATCCGACAGGACATCCATGACTGACGCGAGCATCCAGACCACAGCAGAAACCGGCGAGGCCCGGTTCGGCGACTATGTCGCCCTGCTGAAGCCGCGCGTCATGTCGCTGGTGGTCTTTACCGCGCTGGTCGGCGTTCTGGCGGCACCGGTGCCGGTACATCCCTTCATTGTCTTCTTCACCGTGCTCTGCATCGCCATTGGCGGCGGTGCCTCCGGCGCGTTGAACATGTGGTACGATGCCGATATCGACCGCATCATGAAGCGCACGCAGAACCGGCCGATCCCCTCGGGCCGCGTCTCGCGGGAAGAGGCGCTTGGCATCGGCCTGGCCCTCTCCGGCTTCTCCGTGGTGATGCTGGGGCTGGCGGCCAACTGGGTCGCGGCCGGGCTGCTGGCTTTCACCATCTTCTTTTACGTGGTCATCTATACGATGTGGCTCAAGCGCTGGACGCCGCAGAACATCGTCATCGGCGGCGCTGCGGGCGCCTTCCCCCCGATGATCGGCTGGGCCGTGGCGACCGGCGGCATCTCCATCGAGTCGGTGCTGATGTTTGCCATCACCTTCATGTGGACGCCGCCGCATTTCTGGGCCCTCGCGCTGTTCATGAAGTCCGACTATGACGCTGCCGGCGTGCCGATGCTGACCTCGACCCATGGCCGCCGCGTCACCCGCAACCACGTGCTGGTCTACACGATCCTGCTGGCGCCGGTGACCATTGGCGCGGCCTTCTCCGGCATTGGCGGGCCGATCTACCTGACCACGGCCGTGATCCTGAACGCGATCTTCCTGCACGGCGCCGTCACCATCTGGCGCCGCGACGAGGGCGACGCCCAGCAAGATAAATACCGGGTCGAGAAGCGCTTCTTCGCCTTTTCCCTGCTCTACCTCTTCCTGCATTTTGGCGCGATCCTCGCCGAGGCCGCGCTGCGCCCCTGGGGCCTGGGAGGGTGGTGATGGCATTCCGTGTCGAACATGACCTGCACAAGCGCCGCTTCGGCCGCAACCTCGGCCTCGGGCTGGTGCTGGGCATCTTTGTGGCGCTGGTCTTTGGCCTGACCATCGTCAAGGTGTCGAACAATCCGCCGGACCTGACCCCGGCGCAGAAAGCGACCCAGACTCAGACCCAGACGGGAGGCAACGGATGAAGAAACTGACCGGACCTCAGAAAACCGTCGCCACCACCGTGGGCGTGGTCGCCGTCATGGCCACGCTGGGTTTCCTCTCCGCCCCGCTCTACAACCTCTTCTGTGCCGTCACCGGCTTTGGCGGCGTGACGCAGGAGGCCGACGCGGGCTCCGACACCGTGCTCGACCGGACGGTGAAGATCCGCTTCGACGCCTCCGTCGACCGCGACATGCCCTGGGATTTCAAACCGATGCAGCGCGAGATGACGCTGAAGATCGGCGAGACCGGCCTGGCCTTTTACGAGGCGCATAACCCGACCGACCACCCGATCGGCGGCTCCGCCACCTATAACGTCTATCCCTACGAGGCGGGCGGCTATTTCACCAAGATCGACTGCTTCTGCTTTACCGAACAGATCCTCCAGCCGGGGGAAACGGTTCAGATGCCGGTCACCTTCTACGTCGACCCGGAAATCGTGAACGACCGGGACGCGAAATATGTCCAGACCATCACGCTGGGCTATACCTTCTACGAACAGGACCTCACCGCCGAGCAGCAGGCTGCGCTTGAGACCGGTGCGGACAAAGATGTAAACTGATTAAAGGCCGAGGGAACGAGGGCACTTAGATGGCGCACGAAAAGAACCACGACTACCATATTCTGGCACCTTCGATTTACCCCTTCCTGGGATCGGTCGGTGCTTTCATCATGCTCTTCGGGGCGGTCAAATGGATGCATGACAGCGGCCCCTGGGTCTTTCTGATCGGTCTGGCCATGGTGCTCTACACCATGTGGGGCTGGTGGGCAGAGACCATCAAGGAGAACGTGATCGGCGACCACACCCCGGTTGTCCGGATCGGCCTGCGCTACGGCTTCATCCTGTTCATCATGTCCGAGGTCATGTTCTTCTCGGCCTGGTTCTGGACCTTCTTCAAACATGCCATCTACCCGATGGGCGAGATGTCCCCGCTGAAGGACGGTGTCTGGCCGCCACAGGGGATCGAGACCTTTGATCCCTGGCACCTGCCGCTGATCAACACGCTGATCCTGCTGTGTTCCGGCGCGGCCCTGACCTGGGCCCACCATGCGCTGGTGCATGAAAATAACCGTCAGGACATGAAATGGGGCCTGATGCTGGCGGTTGCCCTGGGCGCGCTCTTCACCGTGTTCCAGATCTATGAATACAGCCACGCCGCCTTTGGCTTCTCCGGCAATATCTACGGCGCGACCTTCTTCATGGCGACCGGCTTCCACGGCGCGCATGTGCTGATCGGGACCATCTTCATGATCGTCTGCCTGTTCCGCGTCTACGGCGGGGCCTTCACACCCGAAAGTCATGTCGGTTTCGAAATGGCTGCCTGGTACTGGCACTTCGTTGACGTCGTGTGGCTCTTCCTCTTCGCGGCCGTCTACATCTGGGGTGGCTGACCCCGGTGGGGTAAAACCCCACCCTACAAATTCCAGGGCGGCGCGGAGCATGGCTTCGCGCCGTCCCCGTTTCCGGGTTGCCTCTTCGCGCCCGGTGACCCCGGAGGACCCATGAATATCAAACTGATCGGAGCGCTTGTGATCGGGCTTGGCGGCGCTGCCATGCTGGTCTCGCTCGGCTCCTGGCAGCTCCGCCGGCTCGACTGGAAAGAGGCGATCCTGACGGAGATCGAGACGCGGATCGCCGACGCTCCTGTCCAGCTGCCCGCAACACCGGATGCGGAGGCCGACACCTACCTGCCGGTCACCGTCACAGGCCGGTTCGACAGCGACACCCTGCGCGTGCTGACCTCGCAAAAGCAGATCGGCGCGGGTTACCGGCTGATCACCGGCTTTGACTTGGGCGACCGGCGCATCATGGTCGACCGTGGCTTCCTGCCCGAGGGCACCCCGGCCCCCGCGCTGCCGGAAGGGCAGGTGACGGTCACCGGCAACCTGCACTGGCCGGACGAAACCGACGGTTTCACGCCGGAGCCGGACCTGAAAGCCGACCTCTGGTTCGCCCGGGACGTCCAGAAAATGGCCGGAGCGCTGACCACCGACCCGGTGCTGCTGGTCGCCAAGGACACCAGCTTCGACCCCGGCCCGGTCAGCCCGCTGCCTGTCGGAACCGAGGGGATTCCGAACGATCACCTGCAATATGCGATCACCTGGTTTTCCCTTGCGGCGATCTGGCTGGCAATGACCGGCCTACTGGTTTATCGGACCGTAAGACCGGCAAAAGGCAAAGAGACGTGAATTACATCTCCACGCGGGGCCAGGCCCCGGAACTCACCTTCGAACAGGCCATGCTGACGGGGCTGGCGCGGGACGGCGGACTTTATGTCCCCTCCAAGGTGCCAACCCTCTCGCAGGCGGATATCGCGGCGCTGGCGGGCCTGCCCTATGAGGAGGTCGCCTTCCGCATCATGCGGCCCTTCCTGGGCAGCACCTTCACCGATGACGATTTCAGGGAGATCATCGCCAAGGCCTATGCGGGTTTCGGCCATGCCGCCCGCGCGCCGCTGGTGCAGCTCTCCTCCGGGCATTTCCTGCTGGAGCTTTTCCACGGCCCGACGCTGGCCTTCAAGGATTTCGCGATGCAGCTGATCGGTCAGCTCTTCGAGGCCTCCCTGAAACGCTCCGGCGACCGGGTGACCATCGTCGGCGCCACCTCCGGCGATACCGGATCGGCGGCGATCGAGGCGTTCAAGGGTCTGGACGCGGTCGATGTCTTCATCCTCTTCCCGCATGGCCGGGTCTCGGAAGTCCAGCGCCGCCAGATGACCACCCCCGCGGAGGCCAATGTCCACGCCCTGTCGCTCACCGGCCATTTCGACGACTGCCAGGCCCGGGTGAAGGACATGTTCAACGACTTCACCTTCCGGGATGAGGTCCGCCTGGCTGGCGTGAATTCCATCAACTGGGCACGGGTGCTGGCGCAGGTCGTCTATTACTTCACCTCCGCCGTGGCGCTTGGCGCGCCGCACCGGGCGGTTAGCTTCACCGTGCCCACCGGCAATTTCGGTGACATCTTCGCGGGCTATATCGCGCGCAAGATGGGCCTGCCCATCGACAAGCTGGTGGTGGCCACGAACCAGAACGACATCCTGCACCGCTGCCTGTCGACCGGCAAATACATCCCCGACGGCGTGATCCCTTCCATCAGCCCCTCGATGGATATTCAGGTCTCGTCAAACTTCGAACGCGTGCTCTTCGATGCCTACGGGCGCGATGGCGCGGCGGTCAGCCAGATCATGGACGAACTCAAATCCGGCGGCTTCACCGTCTCCCAGGGCGCGCTGGAGCACCTGCAGGACCTGTTCCTGTCCGGCCGCGCCTCCGAAGAAGAGACGACCGCCACGATCAAGCGCCTGCGGGACACTACGGGAGAGCTGCTCTGCCCCCACAGCGCCGTCGGTGTGCATGTGGCCGAAGAGAACCTTGATCCTGCCGTCCCGATGATTACCCTGGCGACCGCCCATCCGGCCAAATTCCCCGACGCCGTCGAAGCGGCCACTGGCCTCCGCCCGGCACTGCCGCCGCGCATGGCCGACCTCTTCGACCGCGACGAACGCGTGACCCGCGTGGAGAATGACCTGGGCGAGATCGAAGCCTTCATCCGTGAAAAGATTACTGATTGAAACCTGAACTCCATACCCTCTCCAACGGCTTCCGCATCGTGACGGAGCGGATGCCGGGCCTCCAGTCCGCCTCTATCGGTATCTGGGTCGCGGCCGGTGGCCGTGACGAACGCCCCGACCAGAACGGCGTGGCGCATTTCCTTGAACATATGGCCTTCAAGGGCACGGCAAGCCGCAGCCCCGTCCAGATCGCCGAGGCGATCGAGGATGTGGGCGGCTATATGAATGCCTATACCTCGCGCGAGGTGACGGCCTATTACTGCCGCGTTCTGGGCGCCGACGTGCCGCTGGCGCTGGAGGTGCTGGCCGATATCCTGCGCAACTCCACTCTCGACGAGCGCGAGCTGGAGGTCGAACGCGGCGTGATCCTGTCGGAGATCGGGCAGGCGCTGGATACGCCCGATGACATCATCTTCGACTGGCTGCAGGAACAGGCCTATCCGGAACAGCCGCTGGGCCGCACGATCCTCGGCCCCGAGGAACGCATCCGCAATTTCAGCCGCGCCGATCTGGCGGGCTTTGTCAGCGAACATTACGGGCCGGGGCAGATGATCCTTTCCGCCGCCGGAGATGTCGATCACGCGGCGCTGGTCGCGATGGCCGAAAAGCTCTTCGGCGATATGACGGCGCACCCGCATCAGGATGCAGGGCCCGCCAAATTCGTCGGCGGCGAGATCCGCCGCGTGAAGAAG
Source organism: Pseudooceanicola profundi (assembly GCF_050897955.1). Classification (NCBI taxonomy): domain Bacteria; kingdom Pseudomonadati; phylum Pseudomonadota; class Alphaproteobacteria; order Rhodobacterales; family Paracoccaceae; genus Pseudooceanicola; species Pseudooceanicola profundi. The sequence goes on from NZ_JBPAXZ010000001.1 coordinate 3,082,698, forward strand.
CTGGAACAGGCCCATATCGCGCTCGGCTTCGAAAGCCCCGATTACCGGCATGACGACAGCTATGTGGCGCAGGTCTATGCCACGGCGCTTGGCGGCGGCATGGCCTCCCGCCTGTTTCAGGAGATCCGGGAAAAGCGCGGCCTCTGCTACACGATCTTCGCCTCCGCGGGTGCCTACGTCGATACCGGCATGACGACCGTCTATGCAGGCACGGGAGGCGATCAGGTGGCCGAGCTGTCGCGGATCACCATCGACGAGATGAAGCGCTGCGCGGAAGATTTCTCCGACGAGGAAACCGCCCGCGCCAAGGCGCAGATGAAGGCCGGCATGCTGATGGGCCTCGAAGGGCCCTCGTCGCGCGCCGAACGGCTGGCCCGCATGGTCCAGATCTGGGGCCATGTCCCGCCCATCGACGAGGTCGTGGGCAAGATCGACGCCGTGACGCGGGCCGATCTGCGGGCCTATGCGGAACGTATCGCGGTCAAAGCCCCCATGGCGCTGGCCCTCTACGGCCCCGTCAAATCCGCGCCCAGCCGCGTGGAACTGAGCGAGGCACGCGCGGCCTGATGCTTCTGACGCGGCGGAAGGTAAAGATCGAGACGGAGCGGCTGACGCTCCGCCCTCCGATCCACGGCGATCACCGCGGCTGGGCCGATCTTCGTCGTGACAGCCAGGCCTATCTCCTGCGTTGGGAACCGGCATGGGCGGCCGACCACCTGTCGCGCCGTGCCTTTACCAACCGGGTCTACTGGGCGCAGAGATCAATCAACACCGGCTCCGCCCTGCCGCTTTTTCTGATCGACCGCGCAAGCGACGAGCTGGTGGGCGCGATCACCCTCGACAATATCCGTCGCGGCCCCGCTCAGGCCGGAACCATCGGCTACTGGACAGGCGAGCGCTTCGCCCGCCAGGGCTACATGCGCGAGGCGATTGACGCTGTGGTCCATCATGCGTTTCACCGCATGGACCTGAGCCGGATCGAGGCCGCCTGCCTGCCGGAAAACACCCCCTCCCGCGCGCTGCTGGAAAAATGCGGTTTCAAATACGAGGGCGTCGCGCAGAGCTATCTCCAGATCGACGGCCGCTGGCGGACGCATGTGCTCTATGCCGCGCTGCGCATGGACCGACGCGGCCGCACCGACGCCGGCTGATCCGCAATCCAATGGCGCGCCTGCGGCGCATTCCACTCTGTCGGGTCCTGCCTGCGGCAGGTCCCTCCGGCGCCTCCGGCGGGGATATTTCCGGCAAGAAAAAACCCTTTTATCTTTTTCTTGCTGAAAATATCCCGGGGAGCCTGCACATGCAGACATGTGCAGGCGGGGCGGAGCCCCGATCTGCCGGTAAGGCCTGGACCAGATTGATATCATTTTGCGCATCGTGCGGAAACCCGATCATCCAACGGATTTGTGAAGCCACGGGCTGACCCTCCGCATGCTAGCCTCGCACGAGGAGGTCCCCATGCGCCCAGCCCTTATCGCCGCCTGCCTGACGCTCCCGGCTCTTCCGGCCGACGCCCAGCGGATGTCGCATTGCATCGCCATCGCCAATGCCGCGCCCGGGTTGGAATACGTGCAGCTCGCCGGATTTCGCGATCCGGTGCCGGAATATTCGGTCCGGCTGAGCTATGTGGCCCATTCCACCTATCTGATCCAGACCGTCGGCGGGCTGTCGGCGATGACGGACTATGCGGGCTTTCATGGCAATGTCGATTTCATTCCCGATGTCGTCACCATGAACCATGCGCATTCCTCGCATTTCACCGGCGCGCCAGACCCGGCGATCGGGCATGTGCTGCGCGGCTGGTCCGAGACATTTGGAGAGGCCGCCGAGCATCACCTTGATCTGGGCGAGATGCTGATCCGCAATGTCTCCACCGATATCCGCTCCATGGGCGGGGTGGAGGAGAACGGCAATTCGATCTTCATTTTCGAGGCCGAGGGGCTCTGTATCGGCCATCTGGGGCATCTGCATCACGAGCCGAATGAGGATCAATATGCCGCCATCGGGCGGCTCGACGTGGTGATGGTGCCGGTCGACGGCGGCATGACGCTGGATACGCCGTCGATGGTGCGGGTGGTGGAACGGCTGAAATCCTCGATTGTTCTGCCGATGCACTGGTTTTCAGGCTCTTCGCTGAACTGGTTCCTTGAGGAGCTGGAGGCGGAATTCGACATCGACATCCGGCGGGAGAGCGAGATGACCGTCTCCCTCCGTGATCTGCCGGAGCGGCGGACCATTGTCGTGCTGCAGCCCAGCTATCTGCGCGAGCCGGATTAGGCCGGATTACGCTGGGCGCGGACGCGGCGCGGTGCTAGCACTTCCGTTATGACGCATGACCTGACCCCTGCCGACGACGCCTTTGCCGCCCGCCTCCGGGCACAGCTTCCACCCGCCGCCTTTCGCGAGGTCACGCCCGGTTATCTGGAGGAGCCGCGCGGTATTTTCCACGGCCAGGCCGGGCTGATCGTGGCCCCGGCGACGGTTCAGGAGGTGTCGCTGGTTCTGGCAGAGGCTAATGCGGCCCGGGTCCCTGTCGTGCCCTATGGCGGCGGAACCGGGCTGGTTGGCGGCCAGATCTCCCCCGAGGGGCCCGCGCCGCTGCTGCTGTCGATGGAACGGATGACGGCGATCCGGCGCGTCGATCCGCGGGAGAATGTGCTGGTGGCAGAGGCGGGCGCGATCCTTGAGGATATCCATAGCGCTGCCGCCAAGGTGAACCGGCTATTCCCGCTGTCGCTGGCCGCCAAGGGATCGGCCCGGATTGGTGGCAATCTGGCGACCAATGCGGGCGGGGTGAATGTGCTGCGCTACGGCAATGCGCGCGACCTCTGCCTCGGGCTGGAGGCGGTTTTTGCAGACGGGCGCATCTGGCACGGGCTGACCCGGCTCAGGAAGGACAACACCGGCTATGATCTGCGCAATCTGATGATCGGGTCCGAGGGGACGCTGGGGGTGATCACGGCGGCGGCGTTGAAACTGTCGCCTGTGCCGGTGCAGACCGGCGTGGCCTATGTCGCCGTGCCCTCTCCGGCGGCCGCGCTGGACCTTCTGGCGCTGGTGCGCGACCGGGTGGGGGAGGCGGTCTCGGCCTTTGAGATCATCTCCGGCATGTCCCTGGCCTTCCTTGAGGAAAAGCTGCCGCAGATTCGCCGCCCCTTCGACCCGGCCCCTGACTGGATGGTCCTGATGGAGCTGGGCCTGCCCGCCGGGATGGACGCCGCGGCAGAGCTGGAAGCGGTCCTGGCGGAGGCCTGGGAGGCGGAGCTGGTGAGCGATGCGCTCATCGCCCAGAACGCGGCGCAGGGCGTGGAATTCTGGGAGGTGCGCGAACAGATCCCGGAGGCAAACCGCCTGATCGGGGCCGTCTCCAGCCACGATATCTCTCTGCCGCTGGGCAACCTGCCGGAGTTCATCGCCCGGGCGGACCAGCTGGTCGCTGCGCTTGGCCCCTTCCGGATCAACTGTTTTGGCCATCTGGGCGACGGCAATCTGCATTACAACGTCTTCCCGCCGAAAGGGCAGGCCAAGGCGGACTGGGCGCAGCATCGCCCGGCGGTGAAGGATGCGATCTATGATCTGGTGGCGGAGCTGGAAGGCTCCATGAGCGCCGAACACGGCATTGGCCGGATCAAGGTCGAGGACCTCGAACGCTACGGCGATCCGGTGAAGCTGGAGATGATGCGCGCCATGAAACAGGTCTTTGACCCCAATGGCATTATGAACCCCGGAGCAGTTTTGCGTGCGGAACCTTAGGCTTAGCCGGCGCGCTTGATCCTGGGTTTGGCGACGCGGCGACGCAGCCCCTCCAAAAGCTCCTCCTGCGGGATATCGGCGATCACGGCGATCTTGCGCAGGCGGAAATGGACATGGGCCATTTCCTGATAATAGCTCGTATAGGCGTAATTCGTCACCGCCCCTGCGGCGGCGCCCAGCACCGGCACGGTCTGCGCCGCCAGCTTCTGGCCCAGAACGGCGGCAAACCGGGGTGCGACCCGGGCGATCAGCGTCTGGACCGTCGCCCCCGACAGCGCCACGCGGGAGGTGAAGAAGGCCAGATCCGCCCCGTCATCCTCCTTCAGCGGCCCGGCGGCGGCAAAGATGCGGATACAGTCGAACTGGACGCTTTCGGCATCGGGATCAAACCCATGTTCCCGCGCCACCCCCTGAATGGTCCGGAGCAGCAGGGTCGTGGTCACCGGCAGCTCCGCCATGGCGGAAGGCAGCCCGCCGAACCCGCCCGCCGCCCCCATGGAGGCGGTGATGACCCGGTTCAGCCAGTCCGGCTGATCCCCGATCACCCGGCGGGATCCATTGGCCGCCCGCATGGAGGTGTTCAGCGCCGATTCCGTCACCCGGTCCAGCCGTGCGCGGATATCGTCCGGCAGCCGGTTCAGCAGCCCCTCCGCACTGTCGCCGATCAGGTTGAGCAGCTGCAGCCCCAGCCCGCCCGCGCGTCGGTAGCGGCGCGCCAGCGCGTCGAGCTCTGCTTCAACGTCGATCTCTTCGGGCTCGTCCGGCAGCAGCTCCGGACCGGCGATGGATTTCGGCTTGGCCATGGGCACTCCCTTCTCCTGCCTAATAGGTTGGGGCAGGGGGGCGCCGGTTCAAGATGTGCCGTCGCTGGCTTTGTGGACCATGCCGGTGACGCCCTCCCAGGCGCCCGCCCGCAGCTCCAGCCCCAGAATGCGGTCTGGGTTGGTGGGCGGCGGCATCTCCACCCCCTCCAGCTTGGTAAAGCCGAACCGGCTGTAGTATGGCGCGTCGCCGACCAGCATCACCCGGTCCCAGCCTGCGGCCCGCGCGCGGTTCAGCGACTCCGCGATCAGTAGCCCGCCCAGGCCTTCCCCCTGATGCGTCGGATGCACCGCCACGGGGCCCAGCAGCAAGGCAGGCAGATCGCCCACCAGAATCGGCCAGTAACGGATCGCCCCGCCGATGACCCCGTCCTCTTTGGTGACCAGGCAGAGCGGGCCAACCATCGGAACGTCATCGCGCAGCCGGTAGGACGACAGGGCCGTCCGCCCCGGCGCGAAACACAGGTCATACAATGCCTCGACGTCCCACCAGTCTGCCGCGGTCTCTTCGGTCAATTGGAACACGCGGCAGGCTCTCCTCGTGTGTCTGGCGTTCCGGGTCTTTCGCGCGGGTTAACATGCGGCTATTCCGGGAGCAAACAAGTGGAGACCCCGAGAATGTTCTACGAACCGAAAAACGGCCACGGCCTGCCGCACAACCCGTTCAACGCCGTTGTGACGCCGCGGCCGATCGGCTGGATCTCCACCAGGGGCAAGGACGGCCGCGACAACCTCGCCCCTTACAGTTTTTTCAATGCCGTGGCCTATGTTCCACCGCAGGTCATGTTTGCCTCGACCTCTGCCAAGGACGACAGGGAGATCGGCAAGGATTCCGTCGGCAATATCAACGACACCGGTGTTTTCTGCGTGAACATCGTGGAATATGCGGCGCGGGACGTGATGAACCTGACCTCCGGCTCCTATGCGGCGGGGGAGGACGAATTCACCCTGGCAGGCATCGAGAAAGCCGAATGCGAGGTTATCGACGGCCCGCGTGTGGCCACGGCGCCTGCGTCACTGGAATGCCGGATGACCCAGATCGTCAAGCTTGAGGGCGCGGCCAACTACCTCGTTCTGGGCGAGGTTGTCGGGGTGCATCTGCGGGACGATTGCATGGTTGACGGGCTGTTCGACGTCACCAGATTTCAACCGCTCACACGGCTGGGTTATCAGGATTACTCCACGATCCGCGAGGTCTTTTCGCTTGTAAGACCGAAATAGACAGCGATTTAACCTAAGCTAAACTTGCCCGACCAATATCAGTCCAAAGGCAGATCGAGGTCGAGCATGGATAGACATATTGTTATCGCCGGACAGGGGCGCGCAGGAAGCACTCTTTTCTACGAAATGATGCGCCACGCGCTCGCCGGATTTGAGATGCCTGCCAAAGAAACCCGGGCCCTGTCCATCATCGACCGGCCCGGCAATTTCTGTACCAAGCGGCCGTTCGACATTTTCGACATTGAGAAGGTCCTTGAGGCGGCCGGCACGCAAAAGCGTGTCGACCTGATCGTCACCCTCCGCGATCCGCGCGATATCCTGACCTCCCGGCATGCGCGGCTTCAGGGCGACTATTTCTATGCCGCCGACAAATGTTATCGCATCCTTCCGGATCGGGAACCGGAATTCATCATGCCGGGGTTCCTGCCGGTGCATCAGCGCATCGTCGAGGTCTTGCAGACCGATTTGTTCCCGCAGGGTGTATTTCTGCTGAAATATGAGCACCTTGTAGAAGATCCGGATCGGATACAGGGCATTCTGGCGCAGGCGCTTGATCTGGAATTCACCGACTCATTTGTCAATTTCCACGAAAACCAGGTCGCCTCGGAAAACCAGAGCGCGATGAACGGATTGCGCGCCCTTGACCGCAGCCGTCAGGCGAAATGGCGCGCGCCGGAACACCGGGAGCGCATCATCGACCAGTTCACCCGGTTTCCGGACCTGCACGACATCGTCATCGGTCTTGGCTACGAAGACGACCGGTCCTGGTTCGACGAGATTGTTGCAGAAAAACCCGTCCGGGCCGCGGCAGGCTGACAGTCTGCTGATTTGGCGCCGAAATTAACCACGGCTTAAACCCCAAGAACAATCTCGTCTTAAAGACAAGAATAATTGGGGCAATAGAATGAACAGACATGTGCTGGTGACCGGGCATACCCGGGCCGGATCTTCCCTGCTGTATTCCATGTTGCAGCGCACCCTTACCGGGTTCAGCATTCCGGGCCCGGAATTTCCGGCCCGCGCAGTGTTGATGATGCCGGGCAGCACGTGCTCGCGCCGCGGGTTCGATATCTTCGAATTCGAAAAGATCGTGGAAGCCTCCGCAGGGCGCAAACGGCTTGATATGATCGTCACGCTGCGGGACCCGCGGGACATCCTGACAAGCTACGACCCGCGACTGCCCGAGGATTACGTCTGTTCCGCCGATCACAGCTATTTCCTGGCGGGGCAGGGACAGCCGCAGCAAATCCTGCCGGGTCTGCTTCAGACACATGCCGCAATCGTGGCGGCCGAGGCCTCCGGGGCCCTGCCGCAGGGCATCTTCTTCCTGAGGTATGAGCATCTCGTCTCGGAACCGCAGCGCGTGCAGAACCTGCTGGCAGATTGTCTGGAGCTGGAGTTCAGCGGCGATTTCCGGGATTTCAACACCAGAGAGATTGCGGCCCATGGCGATGCGCTGACCGGTCTGCGCCCGCTGGACGGCAGCCGCATCGAAAAGTGGCGCGCACCGCATCACCGGGCCCGGATCATCGACCAGTTCACCCGGTTCCCTGAATTGCACGAGATCGTCGAAGGCCTGGGATACGAGCCGGACAGAAGCTGGTTCGACCATCTGGTCGCCACGCCCGAAGCGCAGGCAGCCATCGCATAAAAAAGGGCGGAGACATCTCCGCCCTTGTCCGTCTCAGTGCCCGCCGAGGATGCCCGTCCGCACGCCGTAATCCACGGCCAGCGCGTAATCCGGGTCATCCTCGCTATCGACCATCAGGTGACCGGCCTTGGTCAGCAGGCGGTGACAGTCGCGCGACAGATGGCGCAGCTGGATGCGCTTGCCCGCCGCCTCATACTTGCCCGCAACATTCTCGATCGCCTGCAGGGCGGACTGGTCGACCACCCGGCTGCCCTCGAAGTCGACGATCACCAGCGCGGGGTCTGTCTTGATATCGAAAAGCTCCACGAACCCGTCCGAAGAGCCAAAGAAAAGCGGCCCCTGCACCTGGTACACCTTGGCCCCTTCGGGCGTCATGTAGGTCCGGGCATGGATGCGCCGCGCATTGTTCCAGGCATAGGCGAGGGCAGAGACGATCACCCCCACAACGACGGCCACGGCAAGGTCGGAATAGACCGTCACCACCGTCACCAGCACGATGACAAAGGCATCCGTCAGCGGCACCTTGGCAAGGATCTTGACCGAATTCCAAGCGAAGGTCCCGATCACCACCATGAACATCACCCCCACCAGCGCCGCCAGCGGGATCTGTTCGATCAGCGGCGATGCGAAGAGGATGAACGACAGCAGGAACAGCGCCGCAACAATCGCCGCCACCCGCGTCCGCCCGCCGGATTTCACGTTAATCATGGACTGGCCGATCATGGCACAGCCGCCCATGCCGCCAAAGAAGCCGGTGATGACGTTCGCCGCCCCCTGCGCCACGCATTCCTGCGAGGCACCACCGCGCTTGCCGGTCATCTCTCCGACCAGGTTCAGCGTCAGCAGGCTCTCGATCAGCCCGATCGCGGCAAGGATGACCGAATAGGGTAAGATGATCTCCAGCGTCTCCCAGTTGAGCGGCACGGCGGGAATGTGGAAGGGCGGGAACCCACCCTGGATCGACGCCATGTCGCCCACCCGCGGCACGTCGAGACCGAAGCCGATCACGATGGCCGCGGTGATGGCAATGCCCGCCAGCGGCGCCGGGATCACCTTGGTAAACTTTGGCAGGGCCCAGATGATCGCCATGGTCACGGCAACCAGCGCCAGCATCGTCCAGAGCGGCGCACCCGACAGCCATGCGCCGCCGCCCGTCCCATGGCCGGTATTCTCGACCGAGCCGGGCACCTTGAACTGCGTCATCTGCGCCAGGAAAATCACGATGGCGAGGCCATTGACGAAGCCCAGCATCACAGGATGCGGCACCAGCCGGATGAATTTGCCCCATCGCATGACGCCTGCAATGACCTGCAGGATGCCCATCAGCACAACCGTGGCAAAGAGGTATTCCACCCCATGCTCCGCCACCAGCGCGACCATGACCACCGCCAGCGCCCCCGTCGCGCCGGAGATCATGCCAGGCCGACCGCCCAGAACGGCCGTCACCAGCCCGACAAGGAAGGCTGCGTAAAGCCCCACCAGCGGGTGCACCCCGGCGACAAAGGCAAAGGCCACCGCCTCCGGCACCAGCGCCAGCGCGACCGTCAGGCCCGACAGCAGTTCGGTGCGCAGCCGGGCAGGGGTCATCTCCTCCCCGGCGGATACGCTGAGATCTGGAAGGGTGAGGCGTTTGGCAAAGGAGCCCAGGGTCGGTCTGGTCATCGAAGTCCGTCTGTCTTGTATATGATGTCTAGGGTTGCGCCCCGATAGCGCACCGGCCGCAGTGCGGCAACCTTTAGGGGCCCGAATTCCCCGCATCGGCCCGCGACCCTTGCCTCCGGCACAAACCGTGGCACCTTTGCCATTGTCCTCCGACCGCCGCGCGGCCACAAAGAGGCGATGCAGAGGGAGACAGCAATGACCACCCAGATGCTGGCCGTGATCGGTGGATCGGGCCTTTACGAGATCGACGGGCTGACCGAGACCAAGTGGCATGTCGTGGAAACCCCCTGGGGTGCGCCCTCGGACCGGATCCTGACCGGCCGTCTGGACGGGCTCGCCATGGCCTTTCTGCCGCGCCATGGGCGGGGCCATGTGCATTCCCCCTCTGACGTGCCCTACCGCGCCAATATCGACGCGCTGAAACAGCTGGGCGTGAGTCATGTCCTGTCCGTCTCCGCCTGTGGATCGTTTCGGGAGGAGATGGCGCCGGGCGATTTCGTCATCCCCGACCAGTTCATCGACCGCACCAAGGGGCGGGAAAACTCCTTTTTCTCCTCAGGTTGCGTCGCCCATGTCTCCATGGCCCATCCGACCTGCACCACACTGGGCGCCGCCGCCGCCGCCACGGCCCGCGCGGCGGGTGTGACCGTGCACGAAGGCGGCACCTACCTCGCCATGGAGGGCCCGCAGTTCTCAACCCTCGCCGAAAGCCGCCTCTACCGCAGCTGGGGCTGCGACGTGATTGGCATGACCAATATGCCCGAGGCCCGTCTGGCAAGGGAGGCAGAGCTGCACTACGCCACTGTCGCCATGGTCACCGATTACGACAGCTGGCATCCGGATCACGGCGCGGTCGACATCACCCAGATCATGCAGGTGCTGCGCGCCAATACGGCGCATGCCCGGGCGATGATCGCGGGACTTCCGGCCACCATGCCCACCACCTGCGACCAGGGCTGCGCCACGGCGCTCGACTACGCCATCATCACCGCACCCGACCGGCGGGACCCCAAGCTGATCAAGCGGCTGGCAACGGTCGCAGGCCGGGTCCTGGCCTGATCCCGCGAAGAGAGAGCCCCATGAAGACCGTCCAAGACTACATCCGCACCGTCCCCGACTTCCCGCACGAAGGGATCATGTTCCGCGACGTGACCACGCTCTGCAACGACCCGCAGGGCTTCCGCATGGCCATCGACCAGCTGGTCGCCTCCTTCGCCGGTCAGAAGATCGACAAGGTCGCGGGGCTGGAGGCGCGCGGCTTCATCCTGGGCGGCGCCGTGGCGCATCAGCTCTCTGCCGGTTTCCTGTCCATGCGCAAGGCCGGAAAGCTGCCGGGCCGGGTGATCGGACGCGACTATGCGCTGGAATACGGACAGGCAAGGATCGAGGTGAATGACGATGCGGTCTCCCCCGGCGACCGGGTCCTGATCGTCGACGACCTGCTGGCGACCGGCGGCACCGCCCAGGCCGGCATCGAACTGATCGAGGAGCTGGGCGGAGAGATCGTCGGCTGCACCTTTGTCATCGACCTGCCCGACCTCGGCGGCCGCAAACGGCTGGAGGCGCTCGGCATGTCCGTCACGGCGCTGTGCAGCTACGACGGCCTCTGACCCGTCGCCCGGCGCTCGCTCCTGCCAAAGCATCGCCCCGCCCGCCGTCCCTGGCCCTCCCCTCAATATTTCTCTGGTCTTCAAATATCCTGGGGGTGAATTGAGCCGCAGGCTCAAGAGGGGGCAAAGCCCCCTGACCCCGGCGACCGCCGAAGGCGGGCGCAAACCCTCAGACCGGACCAGCCCGCGCTCACCCGTCCGAACGCAGAAAGCCCATCACGGCCTCCCGCACCGACTGCTCCCCCGCCTCCCGCGCCGCATCGATCACGGCCCGCAAAGCGCCCAGATCCGTCCGCATCAGCAGGGATTTCACCGGCCCGATGGAAGCAGGCCGCATCGACAGGCTGCGCAGACCCATGGCCGCCAGGCAGATCGCCTCCACCGGCCGCCCCGCATCCTCACCACAGAAACTCAGCGGCGTGCCCGTCTCCGTGCAGCGATCGACGATATTCTGCAGGAAGGTCAGGAAGGAGACGTTGAGCGTATCATATCGCCGCCGCACCCGCTCATTCTCCCGATCCGCGGCAAAGAAGAACTGCTTCAGATCATTGCCCCCGATCGAGAGGAACTGCACCTCCTCAAAGAACTGCCGCGGCGCAAAGGCGAGCGAGGGCGTCTCCAGCATCGCGCCCACTTCCAGCGTCTCGGGCAGGGGATGGCCGAGGATGCGCTCGCGCTCCATCGCCTTCTCCATCTCCGCCCGGGCGGCGCGGTATTCGTCATACTGGGCCACAAAGGGGAACATCACCGTCAGCGGCCGCCCGTTCGCGGCCCGGATCAGCGCCTGCAGCTGCATCCGCATGACCCCGGGCTTGTCGAGCCCCACCCGGATCGCCCGCCAGCCAAGCGCCGGGTTAGGCTCGTCATTGGGCTTCATATAGGACAGCACTTTGTCCGACCCGATATCGAGCGTGCGGAAGACCACGCGCTTGCCATCCGCCGCATCCATGACGCGGGCATAAAGCGCCGACAGCTCCGACCGCTTGGGCATCTGGTTGCGCACAAGGAACTGAAGCTCCGTCCGGAAAAGGCCCACGCCCTCCGCGCCCGACCCCGACAGCGACGGCAGATCGGCCATCAGCCCCGCGTTCATCGTCAGATGCACCCGCTCTCCGCAGCGCGACACGGCGGGCAGGTCGCGGATCGAGGAATAGCGCTCCTGCGCCTTGGCCTGCATCGCCATCTTGTCGCGGAAGGCGTTCACGACCGTATCCTCCGCCCGCAGATGCACCACGCCGCTGTCGCCATCGACAAGGATATGGTTGCCGTTCAGCGCCTCTGTCGTGATCCGGCTGGCATGGATCACCAGCGGAATTGCCAGCGCCCGCGCCACGATGGCCGCATGGCTGCCGACCGATCCCTCCTCCAGCACGATCCCCTTCAGCGACCGGCCATAATCGAGCAGCTCGGCAGGCCCGATGTTGCGGGCCACCAGCACCGGATCGGCGGGCATCTCCGCCCCGGTCTCGCTGCCCTGACCAGAGAGGATCCGCAACAGGCGGTTCGACAGGTCATCAAGGTCATGCAGCCGGCCGCGCAGATAGGGGTCGGTGATGGTCGACATACGCGCGCGGGCGTTGGATTGCTCCTTCTCCACCGCCGCCTCGGCCGAAAGGCCGCGGGCGATATCCTCTTCCATCCGCCGCATCCAGCCCTTGGAATTGGCGAACATCCGGTAGGCTTCGAGGATCTCCAGCTGTTCCTTGTCGCCCCCCACGGCGCCCGCCAGCAGTCGGTCGACCGCACCCCGCAGCTCCTCCACGGCGACCGCCAGCCGCTCTGCCTCGCGTACAGGATCCTCGGCGATGGGATTGGTGATCACCACGCGCGGCTCGTGCAGCCAGACATGGCCCTCCGCCGTGCCTTCCTGGCCGGTGGTGCCGCGAAAGACTTTTGGCTGTGTATGCGGCGCCGACAGCGCCGCGCCTTCGCCGACAAAGACACCCAGCTCGGACATCTCGGCCAGCACCATGGCGACCACCTCCAGCGCGGTGATCTCATCGTCGGAATAGCTGCGCGCGGTTTTTGACTGTACCACCAGAACGCCGCGCTTTTCGCCCAGCCGCTGGATCGGCACACCGGCGAAGGAGGAATAGATCTCTTCCCCCGTTTCCGGCATGAAGCGGAACCCGGGCTCCTTCGGCGCATCGGCCGTATTGACGACGCGCCCCGCGCGCGCAACGCGTCCGACCAGACCCTCGCCCAGCCGCATCCGCGTCTGATGCACGGCTTCGGCCTTGAGGCCTTCGGTCGCGCAGAGCTCCAGTGTCTCGGCATCCCGGAACAGATAGACCGAACAGACCTCTGTCCGCATCGAATCGGCAATCAGGGCAGTGATCTTGTCCAGACGCGCCTGACCCGCCGCATCCTCGGCCATTGCCGTGCGGAGCCGCGCCAGCATCTGCCGGCTGTCGGTCTGGAAATTGTCGCTCATGCCCGGGCAGCTGTCCTTCTGGCCTCTGCCGGGCATGACTAGACCATTGGGGCGGGGATTCCAAAATCTCTTTTCGTCCCGGCACGCAGGCGAACCGTCGCATGCCCGGCGATGCCTCACTGTGCGGCAGATGTGGGGTCCAGCATGCCGGGGACTTCGGTTATGATATTGGCCGGAAAGCCTGACAGCTCGGAATGCTTGCGGATCGCGTCTTCGTCCTTGGCGAGGTAGACGCAGAAGGTCTTGTCCGCAGCAATGAAAGAATGCTGCCACTGCACGTCAGTGCCGATCGCCTTCAGCGCGTCGCAGGACGCTTTGGCCGCCTGGGCCGCCTCGGGCGGAGACAGCTTGCCGATTCCGGGCACGTCGCGTTCGATGATAAAGCGTTTCATGTGATATCCTGTCAATTTTCTTTAGGGGATGAGCGCAGCTCTCTGCGTGTGATCAGGATAATTCAGGCTGGTATGGTGGGGGGAGCGATGATTTCTAGCCGGCAATAAAGGTTGGCTTTATACTCTCAGCATGCGTGTCGATCATCTCAACGGGCTCAGGGCGACGGAGGCGGTGCTCCGTCTCGGCAGTTTCCGCGCCGCGGCGGATGAAATAGGCATTACGACCGCCGCCGTGGGGCAGCGGATCCGAACGGTGGAGCTGGCGTGGCAATGTCAGTTGTTCCGACGCACCCCGTCAGGCCCGGAGCCGACCCCCATGGCGCGACAAATAGAGAGGCGTCTGGCCGAGGGGCTGCATGCTCTCGCCTCCGTCCAGTCCACGCTCAGCCACGTGCCGCGTCGGAACCGGCTCTGGCTCACGATGACGCAGGCGCTGGCTGAACACTGGCTGCCACCGCTTCTGCCGGAATTCCTGTCCGAAGAGGGTGTGATCGACCTGCGCGTCGACACCTCACCTGAACTGGTGGATTTTTCGACCGCGGAATTCGACTTCGGAATGCGGTTCATAGGCACGCCCGGTCCCGGTCTGGCATCAGTCCGGCTGATGCCCGGCTCCCTTGCCCCTGTCTGCACGGCAGATTTCGCGGAGCGCTATGACCTCCATCCGGGCCGGACGGATATCACGGGCGTCCCCCTGTGCAACGTCGCCGCCCCGAACAGCGACCCCGACTGGCTGTCCGACTGGGACGGATGGTGCGAACGCTCTGGCGTGACCCGCAAGTCGGACCGCGAGTCCGATCCGCATTTTTCGCATTATGCGGCTGGGCTGCGGCTGACGACGTCCGGGCTGTCGATGATGCTGTGCGGGCTGCTGACCTCGTTCGAGCCGCTTCAGGACGGGCGGCTTGTCCTGCCTTTCGGCCCCGACAGCGTGATCTGGACCGGGTATTCGACATGGCTGGTCTGGTCGGCGGACCACACGCTGTCGCCCTTGCAAAAACGCTTCCGCGACTGGCTGGTGGCCGAGGCCGAGGCGTTCAACCGCGACCTCGACTCATGGCTGGCAGAGCAGAGCGCGGCTTAGCCCGCTTCGTTGATTTTGATCCAGTTCTCATGGACCCAGCCCATGTAGGGATAGTTCAAATAACGGGGGTTTTCGCTGCAGGTGAGCTGCCGATAAGACATGTTGTAGGACACGCCCAGCCATTTGCCCTTTTTGTCAAAAATATAGACATCGTCCCCATTATGAACTTCGTCGATCTTACGGTAGTCTGAGCCCGGACCAGTCCGCACAGCAAGGAAACCGTCGCCGCCCGCCTTCAATCCGGACACTTTGCCCGACAGATACCAAGCGGCCTGGCATCCGCCGAATTCGTTTTCAAGGATTTGAACATCCAGCTTGTTCGCATGCGCCACAGCCGGCAGCAGAGACAGCAGGATAACGGTCATAATGCGCTTCATAGGTATCTCGCTCCAGGATAAGGATTTAATACCTTCACCCTATGCGATGGCCTTGAAACGCCAAAATGACAAAAACTGTTGTCAGGCCTTTTCCAGCTCGAACGTGTCGTGCAGCGCCTGTACCGCCAGTTCCATGTACTTGCGGTCGATCAGGACGGAGATCTTGATTTCCGAGGTCGCGATGACGCGGATATTGATCCCCTCATCCGACAGCGTCTTGAACATCTGCGCCGCCACGCCCGACTGGGACCGCATGCCGATGCCCACGGCCGAAACCTTGGCAACATTGGTATCCGCGACCAGCGCCTGGAAATTGATCTCGCCCCGCTCTTTCGCGGCATTCAGCGCCTTTTCCGCCCGCGCGACCTGATCGACGGGGCAGGAGAAGGTCATATCCGTGCGACCCTCCTCGGCGATGTTCTGGATGATCATATCGACGTTGATCCCGGCCTCTGCCAGAGGGCCAAAGATCGCGGCGGCGATCCCGGGCCGGTCGGCGACCGAGATCAGGGTCATCTTGGCTTCATCGCGCGAGAAGGCGATGCCGGAGACGGGGCGATTTTCCATGATATCCTCCTCGGCACAGACCAATGTGCCGGCGTCATCTGATTGTTCCTCAAAGGAGGAGAGCACCCGCAGGCGCACCCCGAACCGCATCGCCAGCTCGACAGAGCGGGTCTGCAGCACCTTGGCGCCCAGCGAGGCAAGCTCCAGCATCTCCTCGAAGGCAATCTTGTCGAGCTTGCGCGCCTTGTCGGTGATGCGCGGATCGGTCGTATAGACCCCGTCCACATCGGTGTAGATATCGCAGCGTTCCGCCCCGAAAGCGGCGGCAAAGGCCACGGCGGTCGTGTCCGACCCGCCCCGGCCCAGCGTGGTGATCCGGCCCTCGGGCGACACGCCCTGGAACCCGGCCACGACGGCGACCTTCATGCCCTCGGCGAATTTCGCATTGATATTCTCGGTCGGGATCTCCTCGATCCGGGCCTGGGAATGGGCGGAGTTCGTTTTCAGCGGCACCTGCCAGCCCTGCCAACTGCGCGCCGGGACGTCCATTTCCTGCAGCGTCAGCGCCATCAGGCCGGCGGTCACGTTCTCGCCCGACGACACCACGGCATCATATTCCCGCGCATCGTAGAATTTGGAGGTCTCGCCGACCCAGCCGACCAGCTCATTGGTCTTGCCGGACATGGCCGACACGATGACGATCACGTCATAGCCCTTGGCCACCTCGACGCCGACCCGTTTGGCGGCGCGGCGGATGCGGTCCAGCGTGGCGACCGAGGTGCCGCCGAATTTCATCACGAGAACGGGCATGTACTGTCCCTGACAAGTTTCGCGGCGGTTTAAGCGGGGTCAGGGAAAAGCGCAAGGGTCACGGTGTTTCGCGCCTTGGGCCAGAGTGTTCTCAGAACGGGATTTTCTGTCCGTCATAGGCCTCGAAACAGCCAGAGGAAGCGGGGCCCAGCTCGTCGAACCGGTCTATCAGCCCGGCAACCGACTCCGCGACGGAGATATCGGCGCCGCTGCCCCCCATATCGGTCCGAACCCAGCCCGGATGATAGGCCCCGACGGCAATCCCGTCGCCAGCCAGATCGCGGGCCAGATTGCGCGCAAGGTTCAGAGCGGCCGCCTTTGAGGCGCGGTAGATATAGGACCCGCCCGGCGCACGCTCCTGCGATCCCATCGCAGAGGAGATCACGGCCACCTTGCCCTGACCGGCACGCCGCAGCGCCGGCAGCAGGGCCTGCACCGTCAGAAAGGGGCCGGCGACATTGACCGCCATTTGCCGCGCCCACATCTCTGCCGGGAACCCGTCCTCCAGCGGCTGACCCTTGTCGAGGTAGACGCCCGCATTGCAGACCAGCAGATCGACGGGATCGGTACCAATCGCGTCAAGCAGGGCGGAAAAGTCCGGCGCCCCGGCCAGATCGAGCGGAACCAGATCGCCGCCGCCCGTGGTCGAGGTGCCGATCACGCGATCCCCCCGGACCGACAGCGCCTGCATCAGCTCGCGCCCGATGCCGCGACTTGCGCCGGTGACAACGGCCCGCATCAGTTCGCCTTGGATTTCGGAAGGAAGGGCAGGGGCATCACCGGCACGCCCTCTTCGGCCAGCTTACGCGCCTCGTCCAGCCGCGCCTCGCCATGGATGGATCGCGCCTCTGCCTCGCCATTATGCATGCGCCGCGCCTCGCTCACGAAATCGCGGCCCACATAATCCGAATTTTCGGTGATCTTCTTGCGCAGCTCCGCCATGGCCTGTTCCGCCGGGCTGGCGGGCGCACTCAGCGGGGCCGCCTCCTTGGAGACGCGCGGCGCCATCAGCGCCTTTTCGACCTTTTCGGACCCACATACGGAACAGGTCACCATGCCTTTCGACTGTAGCTTGTCGAAGGCATCGGCGGACTGGAACCAGCTGTCAAAGCGATGATCGTGATCGCATTTGAGGGAGAACTGAATCATCGGAACCCCGGTCGGAAAACTGTCACATTACATAATGCGAAGCCGGGGTGTTGCAAGCGTCGGCGGGCCGAAACAGCAATGACCCGTACCAATTGCGCGCTTAGTGCCACTGGCGCGGATCGAAGGTCCGGATCAGCTCTGCCAGTTCAGGCTCATCGACCTTTTTCGCGGCTTTCTTGCGACTGAACCACTTGCGCCGACGCTGCCCGGCTTCCGGATATTCCGCCCGCATCAGCCGTACCCGCACCGGGAACAGGACGCCGACACAGGGAATTTCCAGCCCGTCTTCCAGCACCTTGCGATAGCCGTAAGTGCCAAGCGGGGTAGAGGTCACGCGCCCGATCACGCCCGCCTCTTCCTTGGCTTCCTGCAGCGCGGCCTCATGCGGTTCCTTGCCCGGCATCGGCCAGCCCTTGGGGACGATCCAGCGTTGCGTGCCGCGGCTGGTGATCAGCAGGATCTGAACCTTGCCATTCACGATGCGGTAACATAGCGCCGCATATTGCTGGCGCACCTCCGCCGGGTCGAAATTCCTCAATTCGCGGGGGATATCGAAATCGCTGTGAATGCTCACGGTCGGTCCTGCCTGAAACGTGGTAATCTGCTCCGCCTCCCTCCCATTTCAGGGCTCAGAGGTTATTAATTCGTTATTGGATTAAAAATACATCCGGCGCGCGACTCGAGCAAACGATACCGCAGCGCCGGACTCATATTTTTAAAGGCTGCTGATCAATACGGCACAGTAGGGTGTACGGTGCCGTATTCCTTATTCCGTACCGGAGGGATTGTAGAGCCCGGTCAGCAGATCGTCCTTGGACACCTGCCCGATCAACTGGCCATTTTCGGTGACGCCGACCGGCACGGTCGATCCGATCAGCCGGTCCATCCCGTCGCGGATCAGCATGTCGGCATCTATGGTCTGCTCCGGCGTCCCTGTGACCGGCTGCATCAGATCCCGCGCCCTGAGAACCCCCAGCGGGTTCATATGCTGAACGAATTCCTTGACGTAGTCGTTCTTGGGATCGCGGAAGATGTCCTGCGGCGTGCCCATCTGCACGATCCGGCCGCCCTCCATGATGGCGATCTTGTTGCCCAGCTTGAACGCCTCGTCGAGGTCATGGGACACAAAGATCAGCGTGCGCTTCAGCTTCTGCTGCAGCTCCAGCAGCTCATCCTGCAGCTTGGTCCGTATCAGCGGGTCGAGTGCCGAAAACGGCTCGTCCATCAGCAGGATCGGCGCCTGCGTCACAAAGGCCCGTGCGAGGCCGACACGCTGCTGCATGCCGCCCGACAGCTCGCCCACCTTGCGCTCCGCCCAGTCCGACAGGCCGACCAGCGCCAGCTGTTCGTCGATGCGGGGATTGGCTTCCTTTTCGGACATGCCCGACAGCTCCAGCGGCAGGCCGACGTTTTCGCGCACCGTGCGCCACGGCAGCAGGCCGAACTGCTGGAAGACCATGGCGATATTGTGCATGCGCAGGCGCCGCAGCGCCGCGCCCTTGGCATGGGTCACATCGACCATGCCGTTGCCGTCATTGACGCTGACCGCCCCGCGCACCACGGGGTTCAGCCCGTTCACGGCCCGCAGAAGCGTGGACTTGCCCGACCCCGACAGGCCCATGAGCACGAGGATCTCGCCCTCCTCTACCTGGAGGGTGCAGTTATGGACGCCCAGAACCTGACCGGTGGCTTCCTGAATCTCAGCCCGATCCTGCCCCTTGTCCATGAGCGGAAGGGCCTTGTCCGGCGACTGGCCAAAGACGATGGAAACGTTGTTGATATCGACAGCGACACTCATTTGCGGTTCCCCAGGTTCAGGATCCGGTCGAGCATGATGGCGACCACGACGATGACAAAGCCCGATTCAAAGCCGAGCGCGGTGTTGACCTGATTGAGCGCCCGCACAACCGGCACGCCCAGACCATTGGCGCCCACCAGCGCCGCAACCACCACCATCGACAGCGACAGCATGATCGTCTGGTTCAGCCCGGCCATGATCTGCGGCAGGGCATAGGGCAGTTCCACCTTGTAAAGCGTCTGGCGCGGCGTGGCGCCAAAGGCCCGCGCGGCTTCCAGCAGCGCCTGCGGGGTCGAGGATATCCCCAGATGGGTCAGGCGGATCGGCGCGGGCAGCACGAAGATCACCGTGGCGATCAGCCCCGGCACCATGCCGATGCCGAAGAAGACAATCGCCGGGATCAGGTAGACGAAGGTCGGCAGCGTCTGCATCAGGTCGAGGATCGGCCGGATGTAGGTATAGGCCTTGGGCCGGTGCGCGGTGAAAATGCCGATGGGCACGCCGATGGCCATACAGACCACGCAGGCCGACAGCACCAGCGTCAGGCTCTCCGTCGTCTCATCCCAGTAGCCCTGATTGAGGATGAACAGGAAGCCGACAAAGACAAACAGGCAGACCTTCCAGTTGCGTTGAAGCAGCCATGTCAGGCCCACGAAAACCGCGATGACGATCAGCGGATAGGGTTCCTGCAGAACCCAGAGGATGGACTCAATCAGTGTTTCCATCACGACGGAGAGGCCGTTCAGGAACCACTCCCCATTGTCACGGATCCATTCAAAGACGGCAGCCGCCGCCTTCCCGACCGGAATTTTAGTATCAGTCAGCCAATCCAGCAAAATATGTTCCCCGTTCCCGGCCTCTCTGGCGGAGGCGCATTGGTGATCTTGGTCTTGCGGGGCAGGGGATTAGGGCCATGCCCCGGAATGCGAAACCCCGCCGGCGGACCGGCGGGGCTCAATAGGCCTCAGAGGCCGAAAGCGTCCTTCACGGCCGCGGCGCCGTCACCGCCATCCGCGGTGGTCACGCCATCGACCCAGGCCATGACCGCATCGCCATTGGCCTTGATCCACTCCATCGTGGCCTCGTCCGGATCGGCGCCATCATCGAGGATCTGACCCATGATACCGTTTTCCATCTCAAGCGAGAAATCCATCTGGCCGAAGAGCTTGCCCAGGTTCGGGCATTCCTCGGAAAACCCCTTGCGGGTCACGGTGTTCACGACACCTTCGCCGCCAAAGAAATCTTCGCCGCCCGGCAGGTACTTGAGCGAGAAGTTGGCGTTCATCGGGTGGGGTTCCCAGCCGAGGAAGACAACCGGCTCTTCTTTCTTATAGAGCCGCGAAACCTGCGCCAGCATCCCCTGTTCAGAGCTTTCGACAACCTCGAACCCTTCCAGGTCGAACTTGTTCTCCTCGGTCAGGGAGATCAGGTAGGCATTGCCCTCGTTGCCGGGTTCGATGCCGTAGATCTTGCCGTCCAGCTCATCCTTGAACTTGTGGATGTCGGCGTAGGACTGAAGGCCTGCATCCCAGGCATAGGTCGGCACGGCCAGCGTGTACTTGGTGCCGGCGAGGTTTTCGTTGATCGACTCGATCTCGCCCGACTCGATATAGGGGCCGATGGCGCCGTTCTGAGCGGGCATCCAGTTGCCCAGGAACACGTCCACATCGTCCGACTCGAGCGAGGCGAAGGTCACCGGAACCGATAGGATCTTCACGTCGACGTCATAGCCGAGTGCTTCGAGCACGTGTTTCGCGGCAGAGGTCGTGGTGGTGATATCGGTCCAGCCCACATCGGACATGGAGACCTCGCCGCAATCGGCATGCACGACGCCGGCGGCGAGGATGGTGAGGGCGGAAACGGTGGTGAGAAGTTTCATGATGTCTCCCTTTTGTTGGTCGAAGTTTTTTGATTGACCAGTCAATCAGTCCATGGCTACCAAATTATTGCAACCATTTTCTTGTAGGAGCCCCGGTCCACGATGTCAGCCTCGCCCGCCAGAAAGCAGCAGCTCGTCGAAGCGGCGATTCATGAGATCGGGGCAACCGGCACTCTGAACGTGACTGTAGGGCAGATTGCGAAAAGGGCAGGGGTTTCGGCCGCGCTGGCCTTTCACTATTTCGGGGACAAGGACCGGCTCTTCCTCGCCGCGATGCGCTATGTTCTAACGATATATGGCGCAGAGGTGCGCGGCGCGCTCATCGCGGCCGATGGCCCGAGGGACCGGATCGAAGGGATCATCCGCGCCTCCTTCTCCACCACGAACTTCCGCGCCGATACGATCGCGGCCTGGCTGAACTTCTATGTTCTGGCCCAGACCTCCGACGAGGCGCGGCGCCTGCTGTCGGTCTACCATCGCCGTCTGCAGTCGAACCTGACCCATGATCTGCGCCCGCTGGCGGGCGAAAAAGCCCCTGAAATCGCCCAAAGATTGGGCGGGCTGATCGACGGCCTGTACCTTCGATTCGCCGTGAACCCCGAAGACACCGCCGGAAAGGACGCGATCTGCCACGTCCTGACCGCCCTTGATTCTGAACTGAAAGCCTGACCCGAATGGCCTCCCAGCCCAATATCCTCATCATCATGGTCGACCAGCTGAACGGGACCCTCTTTCCCGACGGCCCGGTGGACTGGCTGCATGTGCCGAACCTGAAAAAACTCGCCGCCCGCTCCGCCCGGTTCCGCAATTGCTATACGGCCAGCCCGCTCTGCGCGCCGGGCCGGGCGTCCTTCATGTCGGGCCAGCTGCCCTCCGTGACGGGTGTCTACGACAACGCGGCCGAATTCCCGTCCGACCTGCCGACCTACGCCCATCACCTGCGCCGCGCGGGCTATCAGACCTGCCTTTCCGGCAAGATGCATTTTGTCGGCCCCGACCAGATGCACGGCTTCGAGGAACGGCTGACCACCGATATCTACCCCGCCGATTTCGGCTGGACCCCGGATTATCGCAAGCCGGGCGAGCGGATCGACTGGTGGTATCACAACATGGGCTCCGTCACCGGCGCCGGGGTCGCCGAGATCTCCAACCAGATGGAGTACGACGACGAGGTCGCCTACAACGCCTCCCGCAAGCTTTATGACCTCGCGCGCGGCCATGACGCGCGGCCCTGGTGCCTGACGGTCAGCTTCACCCATCCGCATGACCCCTATGTCGCCCGCAAGGAATTTTGGGACATGTACGAGGATTGCGCGCATCTGGAGCCGGAAATCCCCGCCATCCCCTATGAGGATCAGGACCCGCATTCCAAGCGCATCTTCGACGCCAACGACTGGCGCGCCTTCGACATCACGGCAGAGGATATCCGCAAATCCCGTCGCGCCTATTTCGCGAATATCACCTATCTCGACCGCAAGATCGGCGATCTGCTCGACGTGCTGGACCGCACCCGGCAGACCGAAAACACCGCGATCCTGTTTGTCTCCGACCACGGCGATATGTTGGGCGAGCGCGGGCTATGGTTCAAGATGAACTTTTACGAAGGCTCCGCCCGCGTGCCCATGATGCTGGCCGGGCCGGGGGTACAGCCGGGCCTTGTGACCGACCCGGTGTCGAATATCGACGTCTGCCCGACCCTCTGCGATCTGGCGGGCATCACGATGGAGGAGGTCGCGCCCTGGACCGCAGGCGAATCCGTCGTCCCGCTGACCGCGGGCGGCAGCCGCGTGACGCCGGTGCGCATGGAATATGCGGCGGAGGCCTCCTATGCGCCGATGATCTCCCTCCGGCAGGGGCAGTGGAAATTCAACCGCTGCAAGCTGGACCCCGATCAGCTCTTCGATCTGGAGAGCGACCCGCATGAGCTGACCAACCTCGCCGCCGTCCCGGCCCATGCCGAGACGCTGGCCATGTTCAGCGCGGAGGCCGATGCGCGCTGGGACCTCGACCGGTTCGACGAAGAGGTTCGCCGCAGCCAGGCCCGCCGCTGGATCGTCTACGAAGCCCTGCGCAACGGCGCCTACTACCCGTGGGATTACCAGCCGCTCCAGAAGGCCTCCGAACGGTTCATGCGCAATCACATGGACCTCAATGTCGTCGAAGAAAACCAGCGTTTCCCGCGCGGAGAATGATATGGCCCATTGCTGCGAAACCATGGCACGCGTCATCGATCCGGACTGTGCCGAACATGAGGACCCGAGGGAGTGCGAGGATGCGCTGGTGCTTTATCAGCCGCGCTTCGACAGCTATGCGCTTTACGCCCGTTTCGGTTCGCCCTGGTCGACCTCCATCGCCTTCTGCCCCTGGTGCGGCGACCGGAAACGCGATCTGAGCGACCTCTGGTTCGACCGGATTGAGGCAATGGGGCTGGACCCGGCAGAAGACGCCGCGCGTATCCCCGACAAGTACAAAACCGATGCATGGTGGAAGGAGGACGGGCTATGAGCCAGATCGATCCGCAACCTGTGGCCAGCCACTATATCGGCGGCCAGTATGTCGAAGACACCAAGGGCACGCTGATCCCGGTGATCTACCCCGCCACCGGCGCGACCATCGCGACCGTGCACGCGGGCACGCCCGCCATTGTCGATCAAGCGCTCGCTGCCGCCGCCGCCGCCCAGCCCGAATGGGCGGCTATGACGGGCCGGGACCGGGGCCGTATCCTGACCCGCGCCGCCCAGATCATGCGCGCGCGCAACCGCGACCTCTCGGTGCTAGAGACATGGGACACCGGCAAACCCCTGCAGGAGACGCTGGTGGCCGATGCGACCTCTGCCGCCGATGCGCTGGAATATTTCGGTGGTCTGGCAGGGACGCTGACCGGGGATCACATCCCGCTGGGGCAGGACTGGGTTTATACGATCCGCGAGGCGCTGGGCGTCTGCGTTGGCATCGGTGCCTGGAACTATCCCACCCAGATCGCCTGCTGGAAAGGCGCGCCCGCGCTGGCCTGCGGCAATACGATGGTCTTCAAACCCTCTGAAACCACACCGCTTTCCGCCCTCAAGGTGGCAGAAATCCTGACGGAGGCCGGCGCGCCGCCGGGCGTCTTCAACGTGGTGCAGGGCATGGGTGAGACCGGCGCGCAGCTGATCACCGATCCCCGCGTCGCCAAGGTCTCCCTCACGGGCTCCGCCGCGACGGGCAAAAAGGTCTATGCCGCCGCCGCCGCGCAGATGAAGCACGTCACGATGGAGCTGGGCGGCAAATCCCCCCTCATCATCTTCGACGACGCCGATATCGAAAATGCCGTGGGTGGCGCGATCCTGGGCAATTTCTATTCCTCCGGCCAGGTCTGCTCCAACGGCACCCGCGTCTTCGTGCACCAGAAGATAAAGGACCGGTTCCTCGACCGCCTCTCCGCCCGGCTTGGCACGGCCATCATCGGCGATCCGATGGACGAGGTGACGAGTTTTGGCCCCATGGTCAGCGAACGCCAGCTGGAGATCGTGGAGGGCTATATCGCCAAGGGCATCGACGAAGGCGCGCGCCTTGTCACGGGCGGCAAACGCATCGGCAATACCGGTTTCTACCTTGAACCCACCGTCTTTGCCGATGTCACAGACACAATGACCATCGCCCGGGAAGAGATCTTCGGTCCCGTCATGTCCGTGCTCGATTTCGAGGATGAAGAAGAGGTCATCAGCCGTGCCAATACCACGGAATACGGCCTCTCCGCCGGGGTGTTTACCCGCGATCTGGCCCGCGCGCACCGTGTCATCGGCAAACTTCAGGCCGGCAGCTGCTTCATCAATTCGTACAATGACGCCCCGGTGGAGGCGCCCTTCGGCGGCGTCAAGGCCTCCGGCGTGGGCCGCGAGAATGCCAGGGCCGCCATCGAACACTACAGCCAGTTGAAATCCGTCTATGTCCGCATGGGCGATGTGGAGGCCCCCTACTGATGCTTACAATCTACGGTCGCAATACCTCGTCCAACGTGCAGCTTGTCATGTGGGCGGTGAACGAGCTGGGGCTCGATCATGAACGCCTCGACTACGGCGGGGTCCATGCCAATACCCGGACAGAGGAATACCTAGCCAAGAACCCCATGGGTCTGGTCCCGGTGATGGAGGATGGCCCAGTCCGCATGTTCGAGAGCGCGGCGATCCTGCGCTACCTCGGCGCGCGCTATGGCGATGGGAATTTCTGGCCCGCCGATCCGGTGATGCGCGGTCCGATGGACACTTGGGCGGAATGGGGCAAGAACACCTTTTCGGCGGCGGTCCTGAAGGTCTTCCTGCTCTCAGTCCGGACCGCCCGGTCGAAACAGGACCCGGCCGCCATCGCAGAGGCCGGCGCGGCCGTGGCGCCGCTGGCCACCATGCTGAACGACCGGCTGTCCGCAATGGAATGGGTCGGGGGGGATCACTTCTCCTTCGCCGATATCGCCTGCGGCCATATCCTGCACCGCTACCACACGATGGAATTTGACCGGCCCGACCTGCCTGTTCTCAAAGACTATTTCGATCGTCTGCAGACCCGCGCGGCCTATCGCGAGAATGCCATGGTCGATTACGAATCCCTGAGAGCACCGGACTGATGCAGGCCGAATTCGTCATCATCGGCGCGGGCAGCGCCGGCTGTGCCATGGCCTACCGGCTGGCCGAGGCGGGCAAACGCGTGCTGGTCATCGAACATGGCGGCACCGATGCGGGCCCCTTCATCCAGATGCCCGGCGCGCTGTCCTATCCCATGAACATGAAGCGCTACGACTGGGGTCTGAAGACGGAGCCGGAGCCGCATCTGGGCGGCCGCGTCCTTGTCACCCCGCGCGGCAAGGTGATCGGCGGGTCATCCTCGATCAACGGCATGATCTACGTGCGCGGCCATGCGCGCGATTTCGACCACTGGCGCGATCAGGGCGCGGATGGCTGGGGCTATGCCGATGTGCTGCCCTATTACAAACGGGCCGAAAACTGGCATGACGGCGGCCATGGCGGCGATGCCGCATGGCGTGGCACCGATGGCCCGCTGCATGTCACACGGGGCAAGCGTGAGAACCCGCTGACGAGGGCCTTTGTGGAGGCCGGACGCCAGGCGGGCTACCCCGTCACTGGCGATTACAACGGGCAACAGCAGGAAGGCTTCGGCCCCTTCGACATGACCGTCTGGAAGGGCCAGCGCTGGTCCGCCGCCAATGCCTACCTGCGCCCCGCGCTGAAACACCCCAATTGCGAGCTGATCCGCGCCTTCGCTCGCCGTATTGTCATCGAAGAGGGCCGCGCCACCGGCGTGGAGGTCTCCCGCGGCGGCAAGGTGGAGGTCATCCGGGCCGAACGGGAGGTGATCATCGCCGCCTCGTCCCTGAACTCCCCCAAGCTCCTGATGCTCTCGGGCGTGGGCCCTGCCGCGCATCTGGCCGAACATGGCATTCCCGTCGTCGCGGATCGTCCCGGCGTCGGGCAGAACCTGCAGGACCACCTGGAGCTCTATATCCAGGCCGCCGCCTCCCAGCCCGTCACGCTCTACAAATACTGGAACCTGCTGGGCAAAGCCTATGTGGGCGCGCGCTGGCTTTTCACCCGCACCGGGCCGGGCGCGTCGAACCAGTTCGAAAGCGCGGCCTTCATCCGGTCTGCCCCCGGCGTGGATTACCCCGATATCCAGTACCATTTCCTGCCCATTGCCGTCCGCTACGACGGGCAAGCCACGCCCGAAGGCCACGGCTTTCAGGCCCATACCGGCCCGATGCGCAGCCCGTCGCGCGGGTCCGTCACCCTCCGTTCGGCCGATCCGGAGGACGCGCCGGTCATCCGCTTCAACTACATGGCGCATGAAAAGGACTGGGCCGATTTCCGGAAATGTATCCGCCTGACGCGGGAGATCTTCGCGCAGGAGGCCTTCGCGCCCTATTACAAGCACGAGATTCAGCCCGGCAAGGACTGCCAGACCGATGATGAGCTGAACGGGTTCATCCGCGAACATGTCGAAAGCGCCTACCACCCCTGCGGCACCGCCCGCATCGGGCGGCGGGACGATCCGATGGCGGTGGTCGATCCGGAGACGAAGGTGATCGGCGTCGACAATCTGCGCCTCGCCGACAGCTCCATCTTTCCGCAGATCACCAATGGCAACCTGAACGCGCCCTCCATCATGGTGGGCGAAAAGGCCGCCGATCACATCCTCGGCCGCACCCCCCTTCCGCCGGAGAATGCAGAGCCCTGGATCAACCCCAGCTGGCAGACCAGCCAGCGCTGAGCGGGGTTACATAGGGTCGAACCGGTAGCGCGTCTCGCTCCGCCAGACCTCCCCGGGCCTGAGAATGGCCTGCGGGAAATCGGGGCGGTTGGGGCTGTCGGGCCAGGCCTGCGCCTCCATCGCCAGCCCGGCCTTGGGGTGCAGCGTGGTGCCGCCATACCCGGCAGCGCCGCCCAGATGCGCCCCGTCATAGACCTGCAGCCCGGGCTCTGTCGTCTCCACCGTCAGGCGCAGCCCGCTTGCGGGGCTGTCCAGCCAGGCCACGGGGCGCAGCGGGGCAGGGGCGTCTGACAGGCAGAAATTGTGGTCATAGCCAGAGGTCCCGATCTCCCGCATCTGACGGAAATCAAAGGCGGTGCCCGCGACCTCGGCAGGCGGGCCTTCGGGGATCAGATCGGCATCGACGGCCAGATATCGATCCGCGGCGACCTTCAGACGGTGCCCGGTGATATCGTCGGACCCGTCCAGCACGAAATAACTGTGATGGGCGAAACAGCAGGGCGTGGCGCGATCCGCCACCGCCTCCGCCTCCACCACCAAGGCACCGCTGTCGAGCCGGTAAGTCACCTCCGCCGTCAAAACCCCCGGAAAGCCCATATGCCCGTCCTGCATGGTCAGGCTCAGCGTCACCGAAGCATCCGTCACCTCTCCCAATGCCCAGAGCTGCCCGCCCGCGCTCTCCGCTCCGCCGTGCAGCGTGTGCCGGTCGCGAAAGTTCGGATCGGTGTGATAGGTCACCCCGTCCAGCGTGAACCGCGCCCCGCCGATCCGGTTGGCATAGCGCCCGACCATGGCGCCTGCGTATCGCAGGGAGCCCAGGTAATCCTCCAGCCGGTCCCCGCCCAGACAGACTTGCTGGCCGCTGACCCGCAGGTCCTGCACCGTCGCGCCAAAGGTCAGGATACGCGCCTCCATCCCGCCGTCGCGCAACGTGACCACATCCACATCGCGCCCGTCGGGCAGGGTGCCAAAGACCGCCACGCTCATGACGGCACCTTCACGCGCGGCTCGGGCCGCCCCTGGATCCCGACCGCCGCCGCATAGGTCAGCCCGTCGCCCGGCTGTGGATCGGCCACCCCCTCCAGCGCCGTGGTCACATAAAGCGTCTCCAATCCGGAACCGCCGAACCCGGGGCAGGAGCTGTGCCGCCCGTCAACCTCAACCGCCCGGTCAAACGTCCCGTCCGGCAGGTAGCGCGCCACCCGGCCAGCCCCCCATTGCGCATTCCAAACGGCCCCTTCGGCATCCGTCACGGCGCCATCCGGGTTCAGCCCTTCCGAACGCAGATCAATAAACATCTCCGACGGCCCGTCCGGCCAGCCCTCCGCATCCAGCGCAACGGTCCGGATCTCCGGCCGACTGGTATCCGCGAAATAGGCCCGCCGCCCGTCCGGCGCGAAACAGATCGCATTGGGGATGGATATCTCGGGAAACACCCGCTCCACCGCGCCACCATAATACCGGTAGATCGCCCCCGCGCCGCGCTCCGCCTTCTTCCCCATCGTCCCGATCCAGAAGCCGCCCATCGGATCAGCCCGCCCGTCATTCGACCGCGTCGCCGGAGTGTCGGCCTCCAGAGCCACGATCAGCTCCTTCGCGCCGGTCCCAATCCCGAACCGGTAGAGCCCCGTCTCTGTCGCGATCAGCAGCGTCTCCCGGTCGATCCACCCGGCGGCAGAGGCATGTTCGTCCATCTCCCATGCCAGAGGACCCTCCGCAGTCCGGCTCAGCAGCCGTTTCCCGAGGATGTCAAACCAGAACAGCTCCCCGCGTTCCGGATGCCAAAAGACCCCTTCGCCCAGGTCGCAGGCGCGGTCGTCGAACACTTCCACCATGGCGCATCCCTTCGATTGGCTGACGTTGGCCATCGGCCGGGCCATCCTTGCAGAAGGCCCGGCCGGTTTTCGTCTGCGTCCTGCGCTCAGCTCTCTTGCAGATCGGCAGGCAGCAGCGCCGCCGGCAGGTTCTGGTAGGACACCGGCCGCAGGAAGCGCCGGATCCCAAGGCTGCCGACCGAGGTCGCGCCGAAATTGGTCGAGGCCGGGAAAGGCCCGCCATGCACCATGGCGTCCGCCACCTCCACACCCGTCGGGAAGCCATTGGCGAGGATCCGGCCTGCCATGCGTTCCAGCACCGGGATCAGCGGCTGGACCGCCTGGATATCGCCGTCTTCCATCTGGATCGTGGTGGTCAGCTGGCCTTCGAAGCTTTTCGCGACCGCAAGCATTTCCTCCGGGCTGTCGGTGCGTACAAGGATCGCGGCGGGGCCGAACATCTCATGCGCCAGCTCGGGTTTGGAAAGCCAGTCCTCTGCCGTCACCTCGAACACTGCCGGCACGCCGCAGCGTTTCGGCGCGGGCTTGGCCTGGGTGATCTGGCGCGCGGCCTTGGCGGTCTGCTCGACGCCTCGGGCATAGCCTTCCGCCGTGCCGCCGGTCAGCATCGGCTGGGCATCCGTGCCGTCGAGCACCGCCACGGCGGCGTCGCGGAAAGCATCGCCATCCGATCCGGCAGGCAGGACGACCACGCCCGGGTTGGTGCAGAACTGGCCCACGCCCATGGTCAGCGACCCGGCCCAGCCTTCGCCCGTCGCCGCGCCGCGCTTCGCCAGCGCTTCCGGGAAGACAAAGACCGGGTTGATCGAGCCAAGCTCGCCGAAGAAGGGGATCGGTTCGGGCCGGGACATGGCCAGATCGAACAGCGCCTTGCCGCCCCGGAACGACCCGGTAAAGCCCACGGCGCGGATCAGCGGATGCTTGACCAGCGCCTCGCCCGCCTCGTTGGTGTTCGACTGGACAAAGCCAAAGGTGCCGGCGGGCATGCCGGTTTTCTTGATGGCCGCGTCGATGGCCTGCGCCACGATCTCTCCGGTCGCCGGATGGCCCGGATGGCCCTTGTAGATCACCGGACAACCGGCGGCGAGAGCCGCCGCCGTGTCGCCGCCCGCCGTCGAAAAGGCCAGCGGGAAGTTCGACGCGCCAAAGACGCCCACCGGGCCCAGCGGACGCTGCACCAGCTTCAGGTCGGGGCGGGGCAGGGGCTGCCGGTCGGGCAGGGCCGCGTCATGGCGCACATCCAGATAGTCGCCCTTGCGGATATGGTCGGCGAACATGCGCAGCTGGCCGGTGGTCCGGCCCCGTTCGCCGTTCAGGCGCGCCTCGGGCAGCCCGGTCTCCGCCGAGCCATAGGCGGTCAGATCGGCGCCACGCGCCTCGATCTCATCAGCAATGGCCTCCAGGAATTTGGCGCGCGTCTCCCGGCTGGTCCAGCCATAGGTGGCAAAGGCCTCCTCTGCCGCTGTCACCGCCGCGTCGATCTCTGCCGCGCCGCCAGAGCAGAAGGTGGCAGGCTCGCCTGTGACGGGGTCGGAGGTAAAGGTCGCATCGCTCGCGACCCATTGGCCGGCGATCAGGTGTTTGCCGGTGAGGGGGGTGCCATCGGGCATATCGGCTCTCCTATAGAGTGGGGTCTATAAATTCGGGCGCATCCAGTCTGCGGCCCAGCGTGAAAGCATCGGCCACCAGCACCATCGGGCGCAGGTCGACCTCTGACTTACCCTCGTTTAACAGCCCCGCAAACTTGGCGTAAAGCCCGTCATATTCTCCGTGAATGCCCGGTTCGATCCAGCCTTCGCCCTGCTGCGCGCCGCCGTCGATCTCCATCACCGCACCGCCCTGGTTGAGGGTCAGGGTGCCCTGGTCGGTCTCGATGATCTGGCGCCAGAACGGGTCGCCTTCCCAAAGGAAATCGACATCCGCCGTGACCAGCGGCCCGTCCGGCCCGTCCATATGGATCAGCCCGGCGATGGGGGTCTCGCAATTCGTCGGAAAGCGCAGCTCGGCCTTGGTGACATGCACGGGGACCGGCAGGATCTCCGTCAGGATCGAAAAGGCGTTGATCGTCGGGTCGAAGATGCCAAGGCCCCCGGCCTGCCATATCCAGACCTGTCCGGGATGCCAGACGCGGACGTCTTCCTTCCAGTCGATCTTTACGGATGTGATCGTTTTGTCGGCCAGCCAGGCCTTGGCCGCAGGGACAGAGGCCGCATGCCGCGAATGCCATGTGGCAAAGAGGCTGAGGCCCTTCGCCTGGGCCAGTGCCTCCAGCGCATGCACTTCCGACAGGCTGGCCCCCGGTGGCTTTTCCAGCATCACGTGGCGGCCCGCCTCCAGCGCCGCGCGGGCGCCGGAATAGCGGACCTGCGGCGGGGTGCAGAAGCTGATCGCGGGGATATCGGGGCGCGCGGCCAGCAGCGCCTCGATCGTCTCGTAATTCTCGACCCCGTCGACCCCGCCGGAGCGGCTGACCGTCGCGGCCAGCTCGAACGCGTCGGAGGCGGCGAGGGCAGGGATATGCTGGTCGCGGGCGATCTTGCCGATGCCGACGAGCGCAATCTTAGTGGCTGTCACGGGGGACCTCCCGGCCGCGGCAGCCCTTGAGGAAGCCGAAATCGGCCCCGGTATCCGCGCCTTCGACACTGTCGTAATAGAGCTTGGTGTAGCCGCCATTGGCGGGCGGCGTCTCCAGCGGCTGCCACTTGGCCAGCCGTGCGGCGATCTCCGCCTCCGGCACGTCCAAATGGATGCGCCGCGCCTCGACGTCCAATTCGATCATGTCGCCGGTCTGCACGATGGCGAGTGGCCCGCCCGCTGCGGCCTCCGGCGAGGTATGCAGGACCACCGTGCCATAGGCCGTGCCCGACATCCGCGCGTCGGAGATACGGACCATGTCCTTGATGCCCTTCTTCAGCACCTTCGGCGGCAGGCCCATATTGCCGACCTCCGACATGCCCGGATAACCTTTGGGCCCGCAGTTCTTCAGGACCATCACGCAGGTCTCGTCGATATCCAGCGCGTCGTCGTTGATCCTGGCCTTGTAGTCGTCGATATCCTCGAACACCACGGCCCGGCCCCGGTGCTTCATCAGCGCGGGCGTGGCGGCGGAGGGTTTCAGCACCGCACCGCCGGGCGCGAGATTGCCGCGCAGCACCGCGATGCCGCCCGAAGAGGTCAGCGCCTTTTCAACCGGCAGGATCACATCCTCGTTCCAGTTGACGGCATCCTTCACCTCGTCCCAGACCGGCCCGCCGGAGACGGTGAGCGCCTCCTTGTGCAGCATCCCGGCCTCGCCCAGACGCTTTAGCACAACGGGCAGGCCGCCGGCGTAGAAGAACTCCTCCATCAGGTATTTGCCCGAGGGCATGAGGTTGACGATGGTCGGCACGTCGCGGCCCAGCCGGTCCCAGTCGTCCAGCGTCAGGTCAACCTCGACCCGGCCCGCCATGGCCAGCAGGTGCACCACCGCATTGGTCGACCCACCGATGGCGCCGTTCACGCGGATCGCATTCTCGAACGCCTCCTTCGTCATGATATCAGAGGGTTTCAGGTCGTCCTTCACCATCTGGACAATCCGCCGCCCGGTCATCTGCGCCATCACCTTGCGGCGCGCATCGACGCCGGGGATCGCGGCATTGCCCGACAGCGCCATGCCAAGCGCCTCGGCCATCGACGCCATGGTCGAGGCCGTGCCCATCGTGTTGCAGGTGCCCGACGACCGGCTCATCGCCTGTTCCGCCTCAAGGAAATCCTGCTGGGTCATCTTGCCCGCCTTGATGTCCTCGGACATCTGCCAGAGCGCGGTGCCGGAGCCGACCCGTTCGCCCCGGAACCAGCCGTTCAGCATCGGCCCGCCGGTCACCACGATGGACGGAATATCGGTGGAGGCCGCGCCCATCATCAGCGACGGCGTGGTCTTGTCGCAGCCCACCATCAGCACCGCGCCGTCGATGGGCTGGGCGCGCATGACCTCCTCCACCGCCATCGCGGCGAGGTTGCGGTACATCATCGCCGTCGGGCGGAAGGTGTTTTCGGAGGCGGAGAAGACAGGCACTTCGACCGGAAAGCCCCCGGCCTCCCACACACCCGCCTTCACCTTCT
Source organism: Pseudooceanicola profundi (assembly GCF_050897955.1). Taxonomy (NCBI): domain Bacteria; kingdom Pseudomonadati; phylum Pseudomonadota; class Alphaproteobacteria; order Rhodobacterales; family Paracoccaceae; genus Pseudooceanicola; species Pseudooceanicola profundi. Next base: position 3,116,040 of record NZ_JBPAXZ010000001.1, read on the forward strand.
CTGCCAGCTCCCGCAGGTGGCCGTTGCAGGGGGTCAGTTCCGACCAGGTGTTCAGGATGCCGATCACCGGCCGCCCGTCGAACAGGTCATGCGGATAGCCCTGATTTTTCAGCCAGCCGCGATGGTAGATATTGTCGCGCGACGTGCCCCCATACCATTCCTGAGAGCGGAGCTTGCGAGGCCAGGGGGCCGGTGTGAAGGTCATGATGCTACCTCAGAGCGCCCGGACTTCGGTGCGCGGCTCTGGCGCGCCAAGCGGACGGAAGGACAGGGGGTTGCGCAGCGGCAGGCCAAAGGGCGCCGCCTCGATTTCAAAGACATCGCCATCCTGCGTGGTCACACCAGACGCAAAGGACAGGGTCGCCGTGCCGAACATGTGGACATGCAGATCGCCGGGCTGGCGGAAGACGTCGTATTTGAAATGGTGGTGTTCCAGGTTGGCGAAGGAATGGCTCATATTCGCCTCCCCCGACAGGAAGGGCTTTTCAAAGATCACTTCGCCGCCGCGTCTGATCCGCGACGTGCCCTCGATGCTTTCGGGCAGGTCGCCCACCAGCAGCTCCGGCCCGATGGCGGCGGGGCGCAGTTTGGAATGCGCGAGGTAGAGGTAATTGCGCCGTTCCATCACATGGTCGGAAAACTCATTGGCCAGTGCCCAGCCGATCCGGACCGGCGTGCCGTCGGATGCGATCAGGTAGATGCCCGCGATCTCCGGCTCCTCCCCGCCATCTTCGGCGAATTCGGGGGAGGCGAGGGGCGCGCCGGGCGCCGCCAGAACCGTGCCATTGCCCTTGTAGAACCATTCGGGCTGAACTCCGGCGGTGCCATTGGCGGGCTTGCCGCCCTCGACGCCCATGCGGAACATCTTCATGCTGTCGGTCTCATCGCCGGCGGCCTTCTTGTGCATCTCCGCCCGGGTGGAGGCAGAGCCGAGATGCGTCAGCCCCGTACCGGTCAGATGCAGATGCGCCGGGTCGGGATGGGTGACCGGGGGCAGCAGGCGCCCGGCGGCATAGAGCGCGTCCAGATCGACCGCCCCGTTCATCCCCAGCGTCGCAATCCGGTCGCGCAGCGGCAGTCCCTGATCGACGCAGTCCTGTGCCAGCTGGTAAAGGCTGAGGCCGGTCTTGACCTCATAGGCCTCCGTCCCGTCGCGGGCGACGATCTGCGGGGTCCCGTCTTCGCGGGCATATTGAGAGAGCAGCATCATCTCAGCCTTTCTGTTTGTTCATGACATCGAAGATCACGGCGGCCAGCAGCACGAGGCCCTTGATGACCTGCTGCCAGTCGATCCCGATCCCGAGGATCGACATGCCGTTGTTCATGACCCCCATGATGAAGGCGCCGATGACGGCCCCCACCACGGTGCCCACGCCGCCCGACATCGACGCCCCGCCGATGAAGACGGCGGCGATCACGTCCAGCTCAAACGCGATACCGGCCTTGGGGGTTGCGGTGTTCAGACGGGCGGCAAAGACCAGCCCCGCCAGCGCCGCCAGCATCCCCATATTGGCAAAGGTGATGAAGGTCAGGCGTTTGGAGTTGATACCCGACAGCATCGCGGCCTTCTCGTTCCCGCCAACCGCATAGATGCGGCGGCCAAAGGTCGTGCGGGAGGTGAGGAAGGAATAGATCGCGATCAGCAGCGCCATCACCACGAAGACATTGGGCAGGCCCCGGAAATCCGCCATCAGCCAGGACATGTAGACCAGCGCGGCAAAGATCACGGCATTGCGGCCAATGAAGAAGCCTGCGGGTTCCACCGCCGCACCTGCGGCCTTCTGACGGTTGCGGGTCCGCACCGCCAGCCACAGCAGCACCGCGGCCACGGCAACGCCCGCCACCAGCGAGAAGATATTTGGTTTGCCCGAGCCGAAGAAATCCGGAACGAAGCCCGAGGCGATCAGGCGGAAGGTCGGCGGGAAGGGGCCCACCGACTGCCCTTCGAGCAGCCAGAGCGTCAGGCCCTTGAACACAAGCATCCCCGCCAGCGTCACGATAAAGGACGGGATCCGGAAATAGGCGATCCAGAAGCCCTGCGCCGCCCCGATCATCGCCCCCGCGATCAGGCAGAGGAACCCGGCCAGCACATAGGGAATATTCCATTCCACGATCATCACGGCGGCCAAGGCGCCGATAAACCCGAGGACCGAGCCGACCGAGAGGTCGATATTGCCCGAGACGATCACCAGCAACATCCCGACCGCCATGATGACGATGTAGGAGTTCTGCAGGATCAGGTTGGTCAGGTTGACGGGCTTCAGCAGGATGCCGCCCGTGGCCACCTGGAAGAAGGCCATGATCACGACCAGCGCGATCAGGATGCCGTATTCGCGCAGGTGCCCTTTGACAAAGGCCCATCCGCCCATGGAAGGGCTGTCGTCGCGGCTGGTCTGAGAGGTGAGGGTGTCGGTCATGTCGGCGTCCCCGATCTGATGATTGTGGCCATGATCTTTTCCTGGCTGGCTTCGGCGGTGGGCATCTCTCCGACGAATTTGCCCTCGTTCATGACGTAGAGCCTGTCAGTGATGCCCAGCAGTTCCGGAAGCTCGGAGGAGATGACGATGATTGCCTTCCCCTGTTTCGCCAGGTCACGGATCACGCTGTAGATTTCGAATTTCGCGCCCACGTCGATGCCGCGCGTCGGCTCGTCGAGGATCAGGATGTCAGGATCGGCAAACAGCCATTTCGACAGCACGACCTTCTGCTGGTTGCCGCCCGAGAGGTTCACGGTCAGCTGTTCGATCGACGATGATTTGATCGCCAGCCGGTCACGATACATCGTCGCGACCTCTGCCTCCTTATGCGGATCGACCACGCCGTTCTTGGCAATCGCCTCAAGATTGGCGAGCGGCACGTTGCGACGGATCGTATCGTCCAGCACGAGGCCATAGGTCTTGCGGTCCTCGGTGGCATAGGCAATGCCCGCATTGATCGCCTGTTCAACGGTTTTCAGCTGGACGGGCTGGCCATTGACCAGAACCTCGCCCGAAATATCGCGGCCGTAGCTGCCGCCGAAAAGGCTCATCGCCAGTTCGGTCCGGCCCGCGCCCATCAGGCCCGCGATGCCCAGCACCTCGCCCCGCCGCGCAACGAAGGAGACGTCGTTGACCACCTTGCGCTCTGCATGCAGCGGGTGGTGCACGGTCCAGTTCTTCACCTCCAGCGCGGTCTCGCCGGGGGTCACCACGCCCTTGGGCGGGTAGCGGTCTTCCAGCGACCGGCCGACCATATTGCGGATGATCTCATCCTCGTCGACGCCGTCCTTGCAGTCCATCCGAGCCACGGCGGACCCGTCGCGGATGACCGTGATCGTATCGGCCACGCGGGAGATCTCGTTCAGCTTGTGCGAAATGAGGATCGAGGTGAGCCCCATCTTTCGGAATTCCATCAGCAGATCGAGCAGCTTGGCGCTGTCTTCCTCGTTCAGCGAGGAGGTCGGCTCGTCAAGGATCAGCAGGCGCACGTTCTTCGACAGCGCCTTGGCGATCTCCACCAGCTGCTGCTTGCCGAGGCCCAGGTCATCGACCTTGACCTCCGGGTTTTCATGCAGGCCCACACGTTCCAGCAGCTCACCGGCGCGGTTGTGGGTCTCCTGCCAGTCGATGATGCCGTTCTTCGCGCGTTCATTGCCGAGGAAGATGTTTTCCGCGACCGACAGCAGCGGGATCAGCGCCAGCTCCTGATGGATGATGATGATCCCGAGGTCTTCGCTGTCGCGGATCGACCGGAATTCCCGCACTTCGCCGTCATAGGCGATATCGCCCGTATAGCTGCCGGCGGGGTAGACACCCGAAAGGACCTTCATGAGGGTGGACTTACCGGCGCCGTTTTCGCCGACGAGGGCGTGAATCTCGCCCTCTTCGACCTGCAGCGACACCTTGTCCAGCGCCTTCACACCCGGAAACTCCTTGGTGATCCCACGCATTTCCAGAATGACGGACATGGATTGGATTCCTTGCCAAAGACGCCCGCCAGCATTGCCCGGCGGGCGAGGTGGGCCGGCAGGAAGGCCGCCGGCCGGGAGGTTATTACTCGATTTCGTTCTTCTCGTAATAGCCGGAGCCGACAAGAATCTCTTCCCAGTTGGCAGCCGTGACGGGCAGCGGCTCCAGCAGGTAGGAAGGAACGACCTTCACACCGTTGTCATAAGTCTCGGTGTCGTTGATCTCCGGCTCGCCACCCGCCAGCAGCGCATCGACCATGCCCACGGTCACGCGGGCCAGTTCCCGGGTGTCCTTGAAGATCGTCGAATACTGATCGCCACGCAGGATCGCCTTGACCGAAGGCACTTCGGCGTCCTGACCCGACACGATCGGCATCGCCAGATCGCCGGAGCCATAGCCCACACCCTGCAGGGAGGAGATGATGCCGATGGAGAGCCCGTCATAGGGCGACAGAACGCCGTGCACCTGCTTGTCCGTGTAGTTTGCAGACAGGAGGTTATCCATTCGCGCCTGCGCCACGGAGCCATCCCAGCGGAGCGTACCGACCGTATCCATGCCCATCTGACCCGAGGGGATCACGATATCGCCGGATTCGATCATCGGTTCCAGCACGGACATGGCGCCGTTGTAGAAGAAATACGCGTTGTTATCGTCCGGCGAGCCGCCGAAGAGTTCGACGTTCCACGGCTTCTGATCCGGGAACCGCTCTTTCAGACCGTCCACGATGGTGGTGGCCTGCTGCACGCCAACTTTGAAGTTGTCGAAAGTGGCGTAATAGCTCACATCGCCGGAATCGCGGATCAGGCGGTCATAGGCCACGACCTTGATATCGGCGGCGGCGGCATTGGCCAGCGCGGAGGTCAGCGTGGTGCCGTCGATGGCCGCGATGACCAGAACGTTCACGCCCTTGGTGATCATATTCTCGATCTGGGCCAGCTGGTTCGGGATATCGTCCTCGGCATACTGGAGGTCGGTCTCATAGCCGGCCTCTTCGAACTGCTTGACCATGTTATTGCCGTCGTCGATCCAGCGTGCGGACGACTTGGTGGGCATGGCGATGCCGACATAACCCTTGTCCTGCGCGAAAGCGGGTGAGGCGATGACAAGCGCAAGCGCGGTCGCGCCCAGGGCGCGTCTGGTGAAATTCATGATGTCCTCCCTTTGACGCCCGGGGCTTTGTTTGCGGGGCGCCTGTTCTGCGTGCACCTGATTCCATTTTTCAGGCGTAGCCAGACCCTGCGCGCAGATGCTATACCAATCAAATCTAAAAATTTGCCAGTAGCATATCGAAAGTGATATACCTATGCGCGAAACACCACAAAACACGCTGCGCGACGACCTGATCCGCCGGGGACTGCGACTCCCGCAACTGCGCCTTCTCGTGGCCCTGGAGGACACCGGGCAGGTATCAGCCGCTGCCGCGCAGGTGGCGATGTCCCAGCCGGCCGCATCCCGCATCCTGTCGGAGCTGGAAAAAACTGTGGGGTCAAAGCTTTGTACCCGGCACGCAAAAGGGGTTTCCCTGACGCCGGCCGGCCGGGCGCTGGCGGTCCGGGGCCGCGATGTCCTGCGCCGGCTGGATCAGGCGGGCGATGAGATTGCGGCGCTCAACTCCGGCACCCGCGGGCCGGTTCGCATTGGCGCCGTGACCGGCGCGGCGGTTGAAATGGTGCTGCCGGTCATCCGTGAACTGCGGGTCACTTATCCGGATATCGAACTGTCGGTCCTGGTCGATACCAGTGACAAACTGGGGGAGGCGCTTCTGGCGCGCGATCTCGATTTCTACATCGGGCGCGTGCCGCTGGGCCTCGACCCCCGTTTGCTGACGCTGGAAGAAATCGGGCCGGAGCCGGTGTCGCTGATTGCGCGACAGGACCACCCGCTGACCCGGGTCGAGCGGCCGGTCATCGCGGATTGCCTGGCCTTCGACTGGGTGATGCAGGACGAGGGCGGCCTGCTGCGCCGCACATCCGAAGACTATCTGCTGCGCAATGGCTTCCGCCCGCCGGAGCGCATTCTCAGCACATCCTCGCTGCTGCTGACACTGGCGATCATCTGCGAAACCAACGCTCTCGCTCCGATTGCCCGGGCGGCGGCCGATTTCTACGCCTCGCCAACGGCCTTTGGCGGGCGCATCCGCCGTCTCGATCTCGCCGAAGAGATGGAGGTCGTCTCCTATTCCCTCATCCGCCTGCGCGACCACGAGGCGCCGCCGACGGTGGACCGTGTCCACAACATGATCCGGCGCAAGATTGCCCAGCTGGACCGCTCCGGCGGGTGACCGGCTGCCGCCGCTACCTTTGCGATCGTGCCGAAAGCCAGCGTTGCCAGTCGGTCTCTGACCCGGCAAAGGCATTCAGATCCACGATCCCGTTCACACCGGGCACCACACCGGTCCCGCTATATTGCCAGAAGGTCCATCGTTCCTCCGGGTACCGCTCGGACGGGTGCGCTGTGACGGACCGCAGCCAGAAATCAAACCCGCGCAGCCGGCCCAGGTCATTCTCCCGATAGAAATCCGGCGTCGTATAGATGACGGGTGCCGTTCCGTAATGGCGCGCGACGATCTGGGCAAAGGTCTGTATCTCGGCTCTCACCACGCTGGCCTCGGGCCGCAACCGGCAGGTGGGAGAGGTATGGTTCCACTCCATGTCCAGCAACGGTGGCAGATCTCCCGCACGCCGCGGGACATTCGCAATGAACCAGTCCGCCTGTTCACGTGCGGACCGACAGAAGTAATAGAAGTGATAGGCGCCCACGGGCACGCCGGCACGCCGCGCCGGTCCGGAATTCTCGGCCAGCCCCGGGTCCAGAACATCGCCGCCCTCGGTCGCCTTCAGCCAGGCAAACCGGATACCGGCGCGACGGGCCTCGGCCCAGTCGATCCGGCCCTGATAGCGCGCGGCGTCAAGGCCATGCACGGCATACCGGTCCGGCGAAAGGCCGGACCAGTCATGCGGATCGCGATCGCCAAACCGGGCGGGAATGCCCGGCGCCCGGTATTGGGCAGGGTCCAGCGCCTGCCCGGTCACCAGCGGGCGGACGTTTGGCTCCGGCGTCCGGCCGCAGCTCGTCGCGAGACCGGCAAGCGCCAGAACGACAACAGCCAGAAGCCGGGACACCGATTTCGGATAGAATGCCATACTGCCCTCACCCTTTGCCTATCGCGGCTCAATTGCTGAACAGTGGCACTTGCCACTGACAGCGGGGTGATCTCCGATGCCGGAGACGATACCCTGCTCGTCATGTGGCTTAACAGGGTTAGCCCCTCGGCGACAGGCCGCGATCGGCAGTGAAGTGAAGAAAGAAACCGGGATACGGCGGTATTGGAGGCGAGTACCGGAATCGAACCGGTGTACACGGATTTGCAATCCAGAAAGAGCGTAAGCGAAAACAACGGCTTAAGGGTGCAAAACACCCCCTGACAAAAAGTGAACAAAAAGCGAAAGTTTCAAAGCCAAATTCGCCGGTTCAAAACGAAAAAGGCCCCGTCACAGCGGCAACTGTGAACCGGGGCCAAATAGAAAAAGCCTGTCAGCTTCCAACGAACACTAGCATGGGCCAGTGTCTCTTCGCAAACGCTCAGTCTGCTTTTTCATGGCCTCTGACCGGTGAGGTGATCCAATGAGCTGGCGTATCGCAAACGAATGTGCCGAGCGCCGCTTTGGCAGCGCTGCGCGCAAGCAGATCATCATGTTCCTGGCTGACAAGGCGAGCGATGACGGCTCGGGCATCTGGTGCTCCAAGGGAACGATCCAGCGCCACACAGAGCTCAGCGAGAGCACGGTCAAGCGCACCATCATCGACTTCCTGCGAGAAGGCATTCTGATCGAGACAGGGCGGCGGCAATGCAAGAATGGCTACACCGTCATTTACCGCATCGTTCTGGAACGTGTGGCGGCGCTCGACCCCACGGCCGAGCCCGATATTGAGACGGGGGTCACTGTGAACCCCGTCCAGCCTGAACCCGGTACGGGGTCCACGGTGAACGGGGTACGGGGTTCACGGTGGACCCCAAACCATCCTAAAACCATCCATAAACCACCTACGCGCAGGCGCGAGGCGGCGGAGGAGGTTGAGGATATTGAAGCTGAGAGGATCTTGGCGGCCTATCCCGAAGACAGGATCCGAGACCGGCGGACTACTCTGCGCCTGATTGCAGCGGCTGTGAAAGCCGGTGTGGAGCGCGATGACCTGAAGCAAGCGATCAAAGCCTATGCCAAGGAAAGCGAAGGCTACACGCGCAGCAAGGTCTGCTTCTCCGACAACTGGTTCAAGATGCGCCGGTGGGAGAAGGGGCTTGCCCAGGTGCAGGCCGACCGCGAGAAGGCGCGAGAGGCCGAAGCCAAAGGCCGTGCGAGCCTCGCCGAGTGGATCCACGAGCGCCATCCCCTGTGCCGCCACATCACCAACCGGCAGATCGAGGACTTGATCGCGTCAAAGCTGGTGACGCCCGAACAGGTTCGTGCTGCGGGGCTGCAGGCGTGAAAAGGATCGGCGTAAACTGCGTTTTTGGTGCGCTTGAACTCAGGGCAACGCCGTCGAGGGTTTGCACGCCCTGGTCAACTGTTGATCTCGGTCTCGAAGGTCTCGATCGTAGCGATGATTTCATCGAAGGTTGGTGCGTCACCGATGATCATTTCCCGCATCCCGACATAGTCATTTCGAAGAGCGGCAGCGAGTTCGGCGTTTGGGGTCAAGCGCAAGGAGCCGGGCTTCGCCTCTTCATAGTTTGCTCGGGCGGACTTGAAAAATACCGACTTGTGATGCGCGACTTGGTTCAGCAACTCGACCCTTTCGAGAGCACGTTTTTTGGCTTCGTGTCCAATCAGCTGCGCCATATCGTAGTAATGGCGGGACATGCGATCTGCGAGGGGTTTGGTTGCATCTTGATGAAAGAGCATATGCAAAATGGTGGCTTTTTCCCAGAACGTGCGCTCGACCCCCAACACTTTCACGCCGACCAGACCGTCTTTCAGAAGATCGGGAAAAGCCTGATGCAGGTAAGGCGCAATGTCGATCTGCTCAGCGGGCAGCTGGACGCCACGGGCACCGAATTCAAAGCGTACAACCGGTTTGACATAGCCCGCATCGCTTTCTGCCAACGCAGGGTACGCAAAGAGAATGGTTTGCGGATCACTGGGGTCGACCGATAGCGTGAAGCTTTGTTCTAGACTGGAGCCAAATGCTGTTTGAATCTCGGCCAGAAGTTGGCCTCCGACGGCTTCTTTTGCCGCTTCCTCCAGTTCCTGAAGCAACCTTTTCTGCTTCTTGCCCGATAGGTCCGGGCCTTCTGGGTCACGGTCGCCTACAAACCCAAGTTGTTCGCGGTCTAACGAGAGGTCCACATCCTCGGAGAAACGGTGGATCACGTCGTAGGCTTTGGACAGGGAAGTTCCGCCCTTGAAGATCATTTGCTCGCCAAAAGTTGGCAGTGCAAAGAGTTGCTTTAGGGACCAGCAAACCCAGAAGTCTTTTTCGATGATTGCCTTCGACATTCCAAGCTGCGCTGCAGTTTCTTGAAGGGCTTCATCTCTGAGTTCAGGTGCGTCGTTGGCGAAATTTTCCATGCTTAAGCGTGTGCAACAATCTGTTGCACGACGGGGTGCATCCATGCAGGGACGTGCCTGCTTTGCTTTGCCAAGAGCTTCCGATCATTGTCGTCCAGTGCGCGTGCAAGGCGGTCGACGATTTGACTGTCCACACGGTCTTTGCCGACATAACGCAACGCTTGGAAGACAACCCCAGTCTTATGTCCTGCGCCGACCAATGTTTTGGGGGATGCCTTGCGGAACTGGATGACTTGCCGCCCAACTTTCTTAGTGCGGGTTGGGCCGTCGGTCATATAGGTCGGCTTGGATGGTACCTGAGTGGAAAGGCCCAACTGATTGGCAGCCATCGAAGGAGAAGGTTGCAAGATCTGACCGTCCTTTCGAGCAACAGCTTTTGCGATGTCATCGGCGGAAGGCGACAGAAATCCGAAGCGCGGGCTCTTCTTCGGGTAGTCATACAGCCCCCGCGTCAGTCGGCGGATCACACCCTGATCAGCAAGGCGTGACAGGGCCTGATCTACGCTTGCGCGGGATCCGATGTCGAGAAAATCGGTCGGCGCAAAGATTGCGCCGCGACCTTTTCCGATGATGCGTTGCTTGATGTTTGACGTAATCATGTTCGAACTCCTTGTCAGAAAATATGGTATGTTTTTCTGAAAGTCAACGGGCCATGGAACAACCCCTCGGTAGGTGCAACTGGCATAGGGCAAAGAGGAGATCTGGTGCAAAATTTACGCTACAGGGAAAAATTCGAAAAATTACGCTGCGGCGTAAGTTGTCGTGGGCTAGACTGCTGCATCTATGATCTCTAGATCATACAGGGGATTTATGATCTAGGCATCATAGGCGGCGCTGGAGGCTGACTGGCAGAACTTCGTTCGAATTCCCCGAGATCTTGGACATGCGATCCGTCAGGCTCGCCGAGAGAAAAACTTGACGCAGGCCGATCTCGCCACGCGCAGCGGTGTTTGGCAGGAAACGATATCGAAAGTTGAGGCCGGGCGGGGCGGTACAAAGCTCGACACGATCTTGGCGCTGTTGGCAGCCCTCGACTTAGAGCTTTTAGTCAGAACACGCAGCAAGGGCACAGCATCTGATTTTGACAACATACTCGACTGAAGCCCCGCAGTGACGGAGTGATCGCCATCAAGCCGCAGCGGTTTTTCTTGGTCCTCAGCTCTTGTGACGCAGCATGACGACTCCGTTCAGTTTGTGAGTGCCTAACTCAGATCCTCAGCGCCGTGTTTCTGATTGCTGAACATAAGCGGGCAGCCGTGCCGGACGCGGTGCAGTCCCCGCTTCAACAAGAAAATTCCCCTGCGCCAGCGCATTCCTCGCGAGGCAAGTTTCTCGCTGACAGCCCCTTGGTGCCAGCTTTGATCATGTTCACCGAAACACTCAAAGTGAGGATCAAAAAATGGCTACTCAAACTCTGAAACTGAACGTCAAATCCGGCGAAAAAGACGGCAAGAACTTCTGGGACCGCTGCGGCGTCCTCTTCGTCAACACCGACGACAGCGGCAACATCACGTCGATCAACGTCAAACACAGCATGTTCCCCGACGTCGAAATGGTCGCCTTCCCGCGCCGCGATGAAGAACCGGTCACCGAGTGACCTTAGCGCCAGGGCGGGTTGCCCGCCCTGGCTTCCCGTTGCTCTAGGCTCACGATCGTTTCTCAGAAGCGTCCCTTGTTCCATTCATGCTCTTCCGCACGAGAAAGAGGCTGCGATGATCCTTCTTTGCGAACGAAGAACTCCTCCTTACCTTCTGAAATCACGTAAACGGGTTTGTTCGCCCTTGTGACTTCAACATGACAAATCTGTTTCTCATCATAGGTTGGCCAGTTGAGCTTCCAGAGCTTCATAACATCCTTGCCGAGGTACTTGTCGAAGATATTAGCAATGTGGAGTTGAAAGCCGTCCCGATCTTTCTTTGAAAGTGTGCCGCAGTCGAGTTCGAGGCCAATGGCATTCCCATGGTCATCTACACCAATGAAGAGGCTTCCACCGTCAGAATTCATGAATGCCGCAACTGTCTTGGCGACCACATGCTCGAGCTTCTTGTTCACTTCGCCAGTACGCATGTCGTATCGTAGGGTGGACTTGAACTCTACCAGCTGGCCCTCGCCCTCGAGGATCATCTCATGGATGGGGTCGATCTGCGTGGGGGCTTCGGATGGTTCGATGCGCTTCAAGATCTCGGCATAGAGCACTTCTGAGCGATGCTTCAGGAATGCAGTAAAATCATCTTGCACAACTGAGGCATCATCCAACTCGATGAGATGGCTGCTCAGCGCATGCTTTAATTCTGAATTCTCATCTGCAAAATCTGCTAGATAAACCGAGGGGGCCTTTGCGCCGATCCGCTTCTTGTTCAGTTCGGCGCTGACCAACGTGATGTTCACAATCGAGTTGGCATAGGGGGTCTCTGCATCGCTGCCATGCTTGCGGACAAATGCTCTCGGAAAGAAATGGTGGTAGTTCTTACTGCTAGCGATTTTGAGATATGAGTTATCCAGAAGCACCTTACCGTTTGTGTCGAAATCTTTTGGTTCATGATATGCTAGAATGCACAGGATCGACTTGCAGATCGCGTTCCCGGTCGAGAAGTCTGTTTCACGGAGATCTTGAGCTGAATTGATGAAAAGTTTGAACTCGGGGTAAGCTGGCCGCTGCCCTGCGATTATTAAATCAACTTTCTTGATATCAGCCGCCAGCTTGGATTCAGTTGCCGATGAATACCGCAGCGATAAGGAAGAACGCCAGAAGAGCTCTTCCAGATATTTCCGTTGCTGCCCGCTGGGTGACTTGCCCGTTTTCAAGAAGAAATAGGCAAAAGGCACGATGAGAGTGTCGTAGGGCAAGATTTGGGAAACAGGTATCCGCAAAACTGTTCGGAAGTGGTCGATGGTCTTCTCGATCGCAGAGATGACATCATCCCACCTTGCAATGATGTCGGCCTTGTCCAGGCCAAGGATCGTCTTTCGCTTGCACTCCTTCGACTCGCTTATGACGAGGCTCAGGATTTGCAGAAGAACAGAGGGAGAAATGTTTTCGTACTTGCTGTCATTAAGTTTTTTCTGGAACTTCTCCCAGCGGGCCTGCATGTCGAAATCAGCAGCTTCGTCGTAGGTCTTGGCCGACATGATTTCGAAAAGCGTGAGAACCTTTCCCCCCGTATTTATTCGAGTAAACACCTCAATGGCGGACTCGATATCGTTCTGTCGAAGGGTGACCGTTGAAAACGCATAAGTCTTAAAGGCGCTGGAGTACGCACTGATCTGATTGATTTGCGTTTTCTCAAAACCACGCTGTTCCAGTTCATTGCCCATCTGGTAGTCAAAGTTCAGAACGTCATGCAGGGGTATGAAAACCTCCGCCTCGTCTTTCACGGTGACGATGTCCTTTTCCTTCTCCTCGAGGTTCTCTTCCAGGTTCACGACAATGTCTTTGTAGTCGGTCACCTTTTTCTCGGTGGGTTTTCTGATCTGCGCACCGAGATAGGCCGCGAAGAGGGAGGTGATGCGTTGCTGCCCATCAAGGACGTACTGAACATTGCGCCCAACGGGCGTCTCAGGCAGATCAAAGCCACCAATGTTCTTTATATCGTTGATGCGTTGATCCGTTTCCCAAAGGATGAAGGTTCCGATGGGATAACCTTTGAGGATAGAATCCAGAAGCTTGGCAGTTGCCTTCAAGTCCCAGACGAAATCCCGTTGGAACTTGGGCACCTTGATGATGCCCTTTTTGACGTCCGAGATCAGGTCATCATATGTCTTTGAATCTGGCTTTGGCTGATTATTCATTCGTCCGTCCGTCTAAATCTTGCGCTTCAATCGATCCGTTGCAACTCGTGCGAGTTTGTCTCTTGCGGCATGCCATCACCCTTCAAACAAGTTGGTGCGATGCCAGCTCAGGCGCTTCGCTATTTCGTCATTCAAGCGGGTCAAACGCATCGTCGGCAGTATCCCGGAAGCTACTTGATCCACGTCTGAGACTTTCGTCGAGATCAGAATGTTCCCACCGTCATCAAAGGACACCAGACCAGCGTCGAAGGCGGCGTCTAGCGTGGCGACCAGAAGCAAGCCGTTATGCACGTTCAGGCGCTCTTCGTCGCTTTCACATTTGGCCCAGGGAATGATGTGGCTCGCGCGTAGCAGCGTCGGGTTCTGGACACCGGTGACAGCGCAGGATTTTTCCCAATAGTCCATCAGGGCCGAGCGAAACACATTCTGCCCGATCCGTTCCTTGCGCAGTCGTTCCACCTCGGTGCTGGAAGGCCCCTCTTGAAGCAGCCGTTCGAATTCTGCCAGGGGTTCGTTTGGCAGGGAACGCGCGAGCGCCCAGATGCGGCCGATGATGCGGAACAGATCGCCAGAACTGGGGGCGATGAAGCAGTCAAAACCCGCATGCGCGACCGGCGCGGGGGAGAGCTCGCTCGACAGTTCGCGGCCAACACCCCGATGTGAGGTGCCAACGAAAAAGCGCCCTGTATCATCCGTGGTCAAGGCAAGCCGAGCAGTGACTGCATGGCCTTGAAAACAAAGCCAGCCATCGCTTTCGCCAAGGGGGATTGAGAACCCGTGGTCGAGGGCAGATTTCTCAAGACGATTACGAAGGCTGAGGTCCATACGTCAGCCCCCCGTCATCCGGTCAAAGGCATCAAGGACGAGCCGCCGCGTGCGGAATTCCCCGAACTCGTTCATTTCCTTGGTCTTCAAGCCACGGAATGTTTCCGACGGGTAATCCTCCCCCTTGATGTCATGCGGATCGAGCACATAGCGCAGTTCGTCTTTGGTCAGACCATATTTCTTGGCAAAGAAAGCATCGAGTTCGGTTCGTAACTGAGCCCGGCGGTCAGGGTCAAAGGCGAAGGGGGCTCCGGTGTAACCAAGATCTTCGGCCCATGGGCGCATCGCTTGACTGGTATAGGTGAGTTCGAGAACGCGTTGTTTGACGAATTTCTGATCATCAAATTCAAACTCGTCTGGCCGCATGAATGAAAACTGTTTCAAGTAGGTGTAGGTCATCGAAGTTCCCCCCAACTTCTGGCGAACAAGAAAGTCGAAGGCAATGGAAGTGAAGCCAGCCAATAGCTTAGAAGCTTCGATGGCATCGCTAGGAAGAAAAACCAGTGGCAGCTTGTGGCCTACTCCGGCGAACGGAAGAATGGCCGATATCATGGTTCGTTCGTTTGTCGAGTTCGTTATGTCTCGGAACCCCATCAACCATCGCGGCTTTTTCCGACCAATCAGGTCCCCCGTCAGCTCCAGCCATCGCCCGTCATAGTCTTTGATAAAGGCGAGGTCGTCTTCGTTCAGCGGCGTGTAGCGCTGCATCTCCACCCCGCGAGGGGCGGAGGCGCTGAGCCAGTTTTGCAGGCTTCTGCCCACAACGCTGGTGGATGTCGCTTGCGGGCCCAAGACGTTTGTCAGATGCGCCTGAATATCGCGCAGGGATGCGATAGGGTTGTGCGGGCTCAAGCTTGGGGTCGATCCCAAGACCCACTCTGCAAGAACCTTAAGGCAGGCTTCGGCCTCTTCCTTACGGAATGCCGATTTCAAACGCGTCGGCACACGGGACGCCCGCAGGTCAACCTCATCTTCCGGTACCCAATAGCGCGGGGTCGGTTCAAAGTTCGGATCCTGTTTCTCTTCAAGGGTGACATCGCGTGTGGATTGATCTTCATCCTCACCCTCATAGGTCGCCCACCGATGATCGTAGTGGTGGATCATCTTGGCCTCATAGAGCGGCACAAAGCGCCGACCGTCTGAGTGTTCCCAATCGGTGCCGTTGCGGGCGAAGCCTGTCCTCGCGAGGTCGTCCGAACCACGGAAATATCCGCTATCGCCCGACATGTGAAACATGGTCTGGAAGCTGATCCCCCAGGGGTTCTTGTCGCCTTCCGGATTGTCAGGCCGTTCTTCGATCAGAACAGGCGCTTTGCCGTAGAGCTTTGCAGTTAATTCTGCATCGGCGCGCGACCGAAAGACGGGGGCAGTCTTTGTGTTGGGATTGATGGCCGCGATTTGTTCGGGTGAGAGTGTGAAGCGGCGTTCCTTCTCTTCGTACATTGTGGGGTTTTGAAGAAAGAACGCGAAATCGGCCTTATCGGCAGGCCCGATCGCTAGGATGGAAAACTTCATACGGCTATCGACCGCTGGGAAGAGCTTTTCTCTGTTCTCAAAATCGATGATGGCTCGAAGGCGTTTCGTTGCTACCAGGTCGCCAAAAAACGCACTGGTGGAGCTGTCCGTGGCAATGCCTGTCGGCACGATCATCCCTGCGCGGCCAGAAGGGGCTTCACGAACCCCGCCTGTGTCCGCAATCGCCTGGAGCAGTGAGGTTTGGGGAGCCTTCTGCGACTGCATGTTTCGACGGGCAAGGCGTGAAAAATGCTCGGCGAAAAGCGCATAGGTGTTGACGTCACCGACGCCGGACAAGGGAAACCGGCCCGACTTGCGGACAAAGAAACTGGCGGCTTCTGCCGCACGTTTCGCCGCTTCAAATTCGAGAAAGAGATCGCGTTCAGCTGTGCCGTCCTCAGCTGCAGACAAGGCCTTGATCAGCTTGTCCCTCGCGGCCTTGTTCTTTGCAGTCGCAATCGCCGTATCCCGTGAGGCAAAGAACTCTTGCTCCTGAAGTTTGATACGCTCCCACGGCGGGTTTCCTACGACGGCATCAAAGCCGCCTCGCGCCATGACGGCCGGGAAGGCCAGTGGCCAATGTAGAGCGCTGTTCTGGTCAGAGACGCTGTGGGCATTGTCTTGCAGGATATCGGACCGGATTTTGCCGCTTAACGCTTCCCACATCGCACCTGTCGTCGGCACGGGCATGTCAACCAACGTTCGGGCGGAAGGCTCTTCACACACCTTGGGTGTGAAGAAGGCTGCCACGTACATGTCGCAGGCCAATTTCAAGCGCTGCCATTGGTCAGACGCCTCGTACTTGGCAAATGCACGCGCCTTGGTCTTGACCTCCTTCAGCGTATCTTCGGGCATGGCTGCGATTTTCCGTGCGCCATCGATGATCTCAGCCGGAGCTGCGAGAGTTTTGATAAAGCCCGACGCGGCCTTGCCGTCGCGTTCGTCCTTGTTGAGGCGCTCATAGGCTTTGGCCACTTCTTTGTCGTCGCCGGACATCGCCTTGTAAGCATCGTCTGGGATACCGGCCTTTAGCATTTCGTAGTCGAAGATCCCGATCAGGCTGTCACCGCATTGGATGCGGGCGTCGAGGAAGGATAACGGCTTGCCTGGTTCCAGTGCTTCGATCCACAAGGCCACCTTGCAGAGTTCAACCGCCATTGGGTTCCTGTCGGACCCGTATATGCAATTCCCGACGACCTCACGCAGGGCATGTTGGAAGACTTCTTGTGAAATGGCTCCGGGCATCCGATGACGCGCGATGCGGGCAGCGGCCCTTCGGGCGGCTCCAAGAAGAAAGTGACCGGACCCACAAGCTGGGTCGATCATCGAAAGCTTAAGGATTTCGGAGACTGGATCGTTTGGATTTCGTGCCTCCGCTGCATCCAGCACGGGATCCAGCGTGGTATCCAGAAGAAGTTTCACCAAAGAATCTGGTGTGTAGTAGGAGCCTGACACTTTGCGGGCGTTTCCCTTGGTCGCATCGCCTTCCGCAAAGGTGAAATCTCTCGCCTCGAGGTTCAGCTCTGGTGTGAGTTCCAGCAGGCTTTCGTAGACTGACCCCAGTTCTTCGGTTTCCATGTCACGCCAATTCACCTTGGTCATGGATTGGCCCTCAGGCCGGAACCAAGCCACCCGCCAGATCGCTTTTAAGAAGCGTTTGTTGTCGATCTTGCAGTTGCCAAGATGTTCGAGTTTGTCTGGGTCAAAGAGCCCGCCAAGAGCAACCAGCCCAAGAGCAGGCTGTCCGTCCGAAAGTGCTTTGAAGAGGGATTTCATCCCCTCCCAAGCATCAATATTTTTGTCGAGAGAGGCGTTGCGAACGCAGCGTTCTCGGAGGCGGTGCAATGAATACCCTCCAAGATAGGCCTTTCGGGCGGCGTCGCTGGTATTTGGGGCATGCAAGAGGTCGCGGTCTTCTGCCGCGAATAGGAAGATGATGCGGTAAACCAGCCGCAATAGTTCTTCATAGTAGGCTTGGCGTCTTAACTCGCCTGACTGGAGCTGGTCTCGCAGCTCCGAGTTGAAGGGATGTTGGATAAATCCTCGCCCCAGTTCAATCAGTGCAGCTTCCACGCCCAAGCGCAGATTGTCTTTTGCAGCTGCACCATCGAGACGGCTCCGCTCTTTCCAACGCTCCAGCGGGCAGTCGGACGGACTAGTGCCTTCGACGCCAAATCGGGAAGCGTGAAGGATAAGCCATGCTGCGGAAAAGTCGGGAAAAAGCCCTTCTGTGAAGATCTTCTCGAAGTTCACTTCGATCCAGGCCGGTCGTGTGAGACTTGCATTGTCCCGCATGATACGCAGCACGCTACCATCACAGGTGATACCCCATAAAGCATCTTCATCGGCGTTCAGGTATTCCTGCAGGAGCTGCGTTGCCGACCGTCTCCGAGTATCATCCCCAAACTGGGAAAGGGCTTCATCGATACCAGTTTTTCTGCTCTCAGCGGGAGCAGAAGGGGCGATGATGACCGGAATGCGTCCATTTTCTGCAGAAAAGTTAACAGGGAAGGTTCGGTCAGCTATCTGCTTGCCAGCCGACTTTGTAAGGGTTTTGAATCCGAAGCATTCTGAGAGCAGGCTTTGCACGAAGCCAATAGGAGCAGACGCATTAGCCCCCTTGGCAGCCTCAAAGCTTTCCCAGTGAGCATGGGCGATCTGATAAAAGCGAGCGATTTCATCCCGAAGCTTTAGGCCCTTGGGAATGCCGTAGCGTTCATCACTTTGTTCGGCTGCATCACCAGCTGCAATTTGGGCGATCACATCTGTTGGTAGAAGACCGCCAACAACTTCAATTGCCGCAAAATCTAGGCGAGCAGCGCGGCGGGATTGCTTACCTCTTTTTGTAATTCTGGCCATGGTCTTACCCTTACAATCCCGGCATCAGCACATAGAAACCAATTACATCGACTGGCGTGATGGCGCTGACTTTTACCTGTCCTTTTGACCCCAGTGCCTGACGCACTCGAACATGGTCGACGGCCAGAACTTCTGACCGCTCATGCGCAAATTGGGTGAGAGCTGGCTGAAGAGCCTCCAGAGAATTCAGCGCCCGTTCAATCTGGTTTTGGCGGGTGCTGTTATCGAGGTTCTGACCATCCTGATCGAGCAGGGCAAAGGCATCTTCGTTCCACTTCATTGGAAGCTTGGAGGAAGCGCTGAAGGCGATGGCAGCGGACTCTTCTGCCATGGCAAACTTGGGACCAAGCTTGCCCCTGGAGTCGATGCGATGGCGCACTCTCAGAAGTGCAAGCCAGGTCACTTCATCGACTGCATCCGTTTCCCAAGCCCCCAAACGAGGCAAGGTGGACAGGGCATCTTCGTCGGCAAACTCATCTAGAGCTTGCTCAAGGAAGGTTTCAGCAAGAACAGACGGCAAGGCATGAGCACGGTGAACGGAAATCGTCCCACTTGGAGGGCGAGCAGAGAACCCGACCTTGAGCGGCTTGATATCTGCATCCTCAATCAAGCTTTCTGCGATGAAGCGCTCTTTGATGTGGTCAGGAACGAGGTGAAGAGCGACCTTGTAGGCACCAGATTTTAGGGGCTCCAAGGGTTGTCCAAGACGTTTCATGGCTTGGAACACAAAGCGTTCCGTGTCCTCGTAACCACCAAGAGCCGTTTGGGTCGCTTCCCATTCAACGGCAACTTCTTCAGGCTTCAAAGAATTCTGCGCAAAAATGGTGCGGGTCTTCTTTTCCTGCTCGGATGCATTAATCCACGCCATCTCAATCTGGCGAGCCTCTTCCGAGTCCGAGAAATCGAGATCAAGGGTCATCTGTTTCTGACCTCTCGCCCGCAGCATCACCGTAGACATGAGGGCTTTGGTCAAAGAGCCTTGATCATCAGGCAGCGGAACCCGAACGCCCGTCTGCTTCGCAATGGCTTCCGCTTTGCGGATGATCACTTCGAGAACAGCACCATCAACAGGGTTATTCTCGCCATACATCAATACAGAGCGAACAATCGGGGCTTTCTGACCAAAACGGTCGATACGGCCTTCTCGCTGTTGATGCCGGGTCGGGTTCCATGAAAGGTCATAATGAATGACCGCATCGAACCAGGCTTGCAGGTTGATACCTTCGGACAGACAGTCAGTTGCAACCAGAATTCTGTTTTCATGACCTCCAAGTTCTTCAACTCGGATTTCACGTTCCTCTGAAGGCATAGCCCCGGTCACAACCTCTACAACGTGCTTTGAGGCAAACTTTTGAAGTGCTGCCCCGATTTGTTCAGCCGTTGCGATGTAACGGCAGAAGATAACGGGCGAATGCCCCTTCTTGAGCATATCTTCCAAGGCTTTGATGAGCGCCTTGAACTTGGGATCCTTTTCGACCTCTGCAGAGAGCTTGTCTGCAGTGGCAATCAGTGAACGAAGATTTTCATCTTCGATGCCGACGCCAGGTTCTAGATCGTTTTCGGAAAGCTCCTCGTCATCCAAGGTTTGAGCTGAAAGCTCACTTTCCGAGATGGCATTAGGGTCCAGTTGGGCCCGTGTTTTGAGCGCACGTGCAGCGGCAGCTGGACTGGATCCCACACAGCGCATCAGGGCAAGTGTGCCCCAGAAGGCGAGACGTTTTTTGGTCTCACCTTCAACAGACTCAATGACTTCTGCACAGTAATCGAGGATTTTTCCGTAGAATTCTTCGTATTCGCCTGTCAGGCGGTAGGGGAAGTTCGAAGTCTCATGCGTTGGGAAGAGACCGGGTTCTTTCCATGCATCGATGTCACGACGACGACGCTGGATAAAGTGCCCTGCAAGCCTTTCTCTCAGCTGGCGCTGTCGTTCACCACCTGCATCCTGAAGTCCTGCGAATTCTTTGTCCAACAGTCCAAGAAGATTGTGAAAGGCTGTCTCATCACCTGAATGTGGAGTTGCGGTCAGAAGCAAAATGTTGCGTTCAGGATCATCTGCCAGCGAGCGGACAAGCTCATAGCGTCTTTGCCGTCCTTTACCTGCACTGACCGCAGAGTGGGCCTCATCGACCACAACCATGCTTGGGCATGCACGCTTAAAGTCAAAGAAGCGCCGTTCACTCTTGATGAAATCCATCGAAACCACGGTGAAGGGGTAGGCTTCGAAAATGGAGACGGTGTTGGGCAGGTTGCGTTCAAGTCGTGCCGCTTCAGATGCAGTCACGGGCGTTGCCGGAATAGAGAACTTACTCTCAAGTTCACTTGTCCATTGCTCGACAAGATGGGGGGGGCAAAGCACGGTGAAGCGGTCAATTTCACCACGGTCGAGCATCTCTCGTAGGATAAGGCCAGCTTCGATTGTCTTACCGATACCCACATCATCAGCGATGAGGAGACGGATGACATCCTGACGAAGAGCCATCATCAATGGAGCGAGCTGATAGGCTCTGGGTTCAAAGTTAATGCGACCAGCTGCACGGAAAGGTCCTGCACCACGGCGCAAGGACAGTCTGAGTGCATCCCTGAGTAACTGGGCGGCATCACGTCCACCCGCCTTATCCGTCACAGAAGGGGGCTCAAAGCTGGCGTAGGTGACCGGATCCGCTTCCAGCTCAGGAATGATCGTTTCAAGGTCGGCTTCAGACCCAGATAGAGGACGCAAAGTCAAAGCGTTTGAGCTATCGACAACAACCCATTCACGTCCACGTGCTCTTACCAATTCGCCAGGAGAAAACTGTTCTGCAATACCCATGGTTTACTCCTTCAAGGCGGATTTCAGGTCGTTGAAGACCTGTTTTTTATGGTCAGGTGATGTAGGAAGAACAAAAAGCCTGACGCCCTTTGCATCCAAAGCCGAGCGAAGTTCCTCGGTCACCCGATCCTCTTCAACCGCAACAATGCGTTTATTTCGCCAGAAAAGCGGGATCTCGACACCAGCGATGACCAAAGGATTTGGCTCAGTAGGCGGCAGATCCCCTGCATCAACATCTGCTCCAGATGAAAGAACAGGCGAGGATACTGATCCTGCCTCGTTCGCAGCCGTTAGTGGTGCAGGTTCTGTTCTGGTTTCTTCCGGTGCAGAGGTTGTGCTGTAGGCCAGCCTCAGCAGCATCCTCTGCATTTCCTCATCTCGTCGCTCGATATGCTCGTGGTCAGGTTGGTTGAAGTAGGACAGCACACATCTGTAGCAGCCAGCCACGCAATCCACACCAGCCTTCTGAACAAGCTTATCGGGATCACTATGCCGCGTGCTGAAGGATGAAGGTTCAAAATGCATGATTTCGAGTGCTTTTCGAGCAACCAGTGCGATGCTGTCTTTTTCAGACACCATCTGTCCGAGAGCACCAGCACCACCTTCGGCAGCTTCATAGAACAAAAGCGCACGGCGTTCTGAACGGGAAGGCGTTGGCTCCACGAGGATCTCACCTTCTTCAAGCTGGAATACAGCTTCGATACCACGAGCCAATGCGTGTTGAAGTGTCGTGAGTGTCTTATCAGCTTCCTTGCCGAGGTCAGAAAGCCACTCGTCATCAAATCGGATGAGCAGTGCATTCTTGCGGTCTTCTACCAGCGGGACAATGAGCTGTTTGAGTTGGTCGGGACGCTCTTCAGCACTGCCGTCGTCTTTGGGTTTGCCGACCCATACGCCAGTTTTTGGATTGATGTAGAAGCCAATCTCGGATTTGTCGGCTCGACGCCGTAAGCCTTTGTTGATCCGGCTGATATAGGCAGCTTGAGCGTAGTCGATCTGGATGATGTTACCGGCATCATCGCTGACTTTCATCGATGCGGTGTAGCTGGACGCATCGAAAGCGAATGTCGTCTGGATCTCAAAGCCCTGGCGTTTACGCTCTTCGTCATTTGAAGTGATCCGTTCAGCGGGGCGTGTGCCAACATTCTCAATACGGTAGAGATTGGTGAGCGGTACAGATTTACTGAGTGCTGTGTTACACACATGGCAACGTTCCGGATGCTCACCATCATGGCTTGCTCCACAAGAGGGGCAAAGGGCACGTGATTTGGTGCTTAGATAGCCATCATCTCGGTCACCAGCCTCCTTGAGAAGGGCACGGTCAACACGGAAGGCACGCCCTTCGTGATAAACGAGGCTTTGCGGTCCGAATTCTGAAATCGCAAGGAACCTGGCACGCTGGATGTAGCGCTGGTTCTTGCCATCATTTCCGCCCTGCACATAAGCCATCAAAGGAAGGCGGGGGAAGTTATACCCGGGCAAGAAACCTTCAGTCGCCAGATACCTGTAGATGTAGAAGTCATTATCCTTGTTCGACTGGTTCGACAAAAGGATCGACCGCTGGAATTCGCCCATGCGGCGACGGTCTTCTGCAGCTTTCCTCTCTGGCGGAGAAATCGTGTAATCTTTCAGAGTTTGCTCAGCCAGGTCGATAGAACGCTCAGCAGCCTTCAAGAGATCCCGCCAACGGTTGAAGGTATCATTGAAGCGAGCTGGCGCTTTCGCGACGATATCCTCGGTCACAAAATCCTTAGACTTGAACCAGCGTGGGTTGTCTCCTCCGTAGTCTTTTTCCAAAGCTGTCAAAACGGCTGTGATGAGTGGTCTTGCACGTTGAGCCGTTTTGGGGGCAGCAGCTACATCCCGGATTTCTGGCAGGAGTGCTTTTGCTGGGTCAGAGAGGTCAAGGTTTGCCTTGATGTTCTTGTCCAACTCGATGTTGTCATCTTTCAGTTCCATACCCAGTGAGGCGAGCCACTCAGCGTTGAGATGGCTTTCAACCAAGTCACGGTTTTTGAGATCGATGGACGGTGGAACCACAACGCCATCAACAAGATCGGTCTTTCGGTCGAAGAAATACTGATCGTGCGGACTTTGAGCGGCACAATAGGTCAAGATCAACGCAGCCTGACCACTACGGCCAGCACGGCCACTGCGTTGTGCGTAGTTGGCAGCTGTAGGAGGAGCATTGCGCAGATAGACCACATTCATGGCGGAAATATCGACGCCAAGTTCCATTGTCGGGGAGCAGAAAAGTGTTGGAAGAAAGCGACTGTCTTCCTTGAAGTTTTTCAGGCTTTCTTCTGCCTCTGATAGAGCCTTCCGGTCTTCTTTACCATAGCGGAAGCGCATCTCCCGCAACTCTCGAAGATCCCCTTCAACCTGAGCGGTGTGTTCACGACCCTCGAAACCGAAGAGCGTTTGACCACCTCGGTCGAGCATTTCAGAGACCATCTGATAGACGCCGACAAAGTAGGTATTTGTCAGTTCGGCATCAGTAAGCATTTCATCGAGAGCGAAGCGGACGGTGGACCCTGCGAGCCGCCACCCCATCCCGAATGGCCCAGCTTCTTTTATGACTGAGCCATAGTTCTCAGATGCTTTCAGCAGTCCTTCAAGAACTTCCGGAACTTCTTTCAACTCGATGCGACGGCCAGAAAAAGTCAGCTCCCGCATTTTACGACCGATGGCGCTGGTAGGACTTCCACGAAGGAGCCTGTCTTCATCCTTGTTCTTCATTTCCTTCCGCTTTGGCGGCTCGGTCATGAAGATTGTAGAGGTCACCATGCGGTCATCATCGACGTTCCATGGTGACTTGATGAGGTTGTGGTTTTTGCCGACCAGTTCTTCGAGCTTCAGTCTGTTGAGAGCGGCACAATCAACGGCAAGACCCTTACGCATATGGTCGTAAAGCGCCTTGAGAGCCTCTCTGCGCTCTTCGGTGCTGGCATTGTTGAGAATGGGTGAACTGCGGAATTCATCAACATCAGCTGAAATATCATCAAGATATTTGTAACGTGCTGAGAGCAGCCCAAGCTGTTCAAGGTTAGGGTTCGTGTAGCGCCAACCTCTACGTTGATCGATCCAGAAGAGATGCTGTAGGTTCTGCCGCAAGATGGCTTCAGCCTCGTTGCGACGTTCACCCTTAACTCCGGTGTTCAGTAGCCACTCAGGTGCACGTTGGGCATAATCTGGTGAAGCAAGGAAACCGAGCGCTTTTTGGACCTCTTGGCCAATATTTGCTTCATCGAGCGAGCCATCTGGCGCCGAACGCAGGGCGCTAATGATCGCCCCCCTAAGCATAGTGACAAACACGAAATCGTTGAAGTGACCTGCCTGTAGGGCAGCATCCTGGCGATTGTCCGTGAATGCGAGTAGCTTGCGCGAATAATCGTCAATCGTGGACTCTGGCGAATTCATCCAGCGCAACACGGTAGACAGCAAGATGGTCGTGGCAGAGCTTCTGCTCTCGGCACTCAGGGAGGCCAGTTTGTTGATGTCTCGTGCTGTAGAGGTGCTGACATCCCGACAGGAGGGGCAGAAACGATATTTTCCGGGCAGGAACCAAGCTTGCCGTGATCCGGAATGAGCGGTCCCGTCTGGCAGAACAGAAAACTGTTGTGCCCGCTTCTTGCGATAGGTGGCTTTCAAGCGCTTTTCGCCATTTGGCTTCTCATCAAGCCATGCGTCTGGGTAGTCCTCGTCTTTTCCGGAAAAACCGAAGTCTGAACTTGTGGGTTCAGGCATTAGGAAACCCCAATCTGCCCCATCATCATCTTCATCGCCTTCTACCGGGATATCGTCGATTTCTCGCTTCTCGAAGACATCCGTACCGTCATGGCTGCGAAGTGTTACCGGATGGAACTCTTGGCCGCAGTTCCGGCAAAAATGGGTGGGGTAGAGCCGTTCAGCGTCATTATTCGGGTTGAAGAGCTGTCCGCTGAAGGTCACATCCCGCTCACCCTCAGGGCGCAGGGTCATATAGAGCCTGCCTGCACCCGCTACGAACTGGTGTAGTTTAAACGCAAAAAGTGGGGAGTATTCCTTACTACCCTCAACTCGGTCTTTTTCCGGAACAGAATATCCGATGAGTGCTTCACGGAGGGCTTGAGCGCAGAGTTCTACATCCAGTCCACAATCAGTGGAAAGGGTCTTAGCCGCTTCTTCTAGTGAGATTGGCTTTGCTCTTTCAGGCTTGGTTTCAACATTTTTGAGCCCAATCCGGGTCTCGACCCAGATAGCCAGAGGATCATCGAAGAAATCAGAATTCTTGAGACCCTGGGCTACATTCCCCTTGGAGGCAGCGAGAACGGCATCCGAAAGCCCACTTAAGCCTTTAACTCCAATTTTTACGGGGTTCGTCACTCGTTTGAGGGTTTCTGTTACAACGGCATCTGGACCGATATCAGCTCCAAAAATCTGACTGGCAATGCGTGCGACTGCCTCGTTCTTTTCGTGTTGGGCACCTTCTGACGCCATAGTTGCTGATGTGCCTATGCACAGGGGAGGATTCTTGGGGGCGCCAATGCGAGAGCGCAGACGGCGCATGAGCATGGCAACGTCAGCACCCTGCCTCCCCCGATAGGTATGAAGTTCGTCCAGAACGATGAACTGCAAGCCTTCGCAATTTTGCAGTACCTTGCGATCCAAGTCACTCTGACGTGTCATCAGAAGCTCAAGCATCATGAAGTTGGTGAGTAAAATATCTGGCGGATTGGCCTTGATGAGTTGCCTGTCTTCGTTGCTTTCTTGGCCCGTGTAACGCGCGTAGGTGACAAGACCGCCAGTTGCAGATCCAAGGTAGCCTTCGAGTTCTTTTGCTTGGCTATTCGCCAATGCGTTCATTGGATAAATGACAATAGCACGTGTTTTCGCGCCTCCACCCGCTTTCTTGGCGCGAATGGCGGCGTCTATGATTGGAATGAAGAAACACAGCGACTTGCCAGATCCTGTGCCGGTTGTGACAACGTAGCTTTGGCGTTCTTTTGCGAAGCTGATAGCTTGTTCTTGGTGCTTGCGAAGCTTTAGGCTTGGATCAGCCTGATCCGCTGGGCCCCACTTGTCGTGGAACACGTCAGAGCATTCTGGCTCAAGCATACCTCCTTTGATGAAATCACGGATAGACCCACCTGATGCATAATGTGGATTGATCTGCAAAAGCGGTTCGGGCCAAAATCGATTGTCGTCATATAAAGAGTCAACCTTAGAAGAAATTTCTGGTGACCTGATTTTCGTAAAGGACCTTGAAAATGCTTTGTATTGATCGATAACAAATCGATCGAGATTGAATACGTCCATATTACTATACTTCCGCTCTCGCCAGTGAATCTCTGTTTTGGAGAATAATTTGCTGCTCATTGGGGGATCTTGAACTCGGATCCACGTCCAAGCCTAGCCGCTTCAGGTTGTAAAATAGAAGGCATCTTCGCACTTGTATTTCTGCTATGCCGTTCTGCATTGCGTAGTCGAGTTCAACTATTCTCCGTTGGTTTTCGGATAGGCCAGGGTGCGGTGCTATTTTGAGCGTTATTGTTTGGTTCCAGTCTTCATCTGTACTGCCGTCGACATCTGATTGTTCTCCCAACGCGCTCTTCAGTATGCGTCCGAGAACAAAGTCTTTGAAAACTTGGTCTTTTGAGCAAAGCGCTCTCGCATGCCAACGAAATCCGTCATGTGCGAGGGCATGAGGAATGATAACGCGATTTTCTGGATCGGGGGAGGACATGGACTGATAGCTTATCTGCAGCTCTTTGCGCTGTTCACAGGCCAATAAGACGTTGCGAAGCGTTAGCGCGCTTAGTCCACGCCCAGGCACAGTGGTTGCCAGAATGTCCGGTTGGTAGACAATCCAGTCTGCAGCGGGGACTGAACCGCCCCGTGAGATCGACAGGAGATCATCAAGATACTCTGACGGATCAAGCGCAGTGTAGTGTTCTTCGAACTTCGGGCCCAGAACGTAGGTTTTGGCCGTTTTATCGTAGATGATGTGTTCGGGATGATCATTGATGTAGCTATTGAGGTCTTTCGAAGCTTGAGCCCGACTGAGGCCCATAACATCCATCAGATCCGCAAGGCCGACACGTCCACGCCAAAAGACCCTGTGCTCAATGAATGCACGGCGATCCTGCTGCCATCGTGAAAGACTGTTCGATTCGCTTGTCATAGCTCAAGTCTAGTTCAACCTAAAGGATGGGTCTACATTTAAGAACCATATACTCAGCGGACTGTCTGCGATATCTTGTAATTCTGTCAGCGGGTTGAGGGATTGCTTTGGCCTTGTATCGCGCGCGGCCTGGGAAGTATCGCATGGTTTCAGAGGAACCCGCGCTTAAGCGCGCGGGCAACATCTCCCAGTAGACTGCGCCGAGGCTCAACGGGCCGTTGGCCCGCTCACCCCGGTCCAGGCATCATTCCTTTTGTTTGGTCCGCCCAACATCCCTGACCGTGGCGGTCAACCATAGTCCATCCCCAAAATCAGCCACCAATTTCCCCTGTCTCGCGGGCGAGCCATTCCTCGCGGGGCAAACTGGCGTCTGATTTTGGCGCAGACATTTTCTTCGCAAATGTGGCCGATTGACAGCCCCGTTCAGGGCCGTGGGTCGGGCTTTGCCCTCTCCCACTCTGTTCCGCCGAATACATGCGTATTCGGTCAGATCAGGTGGCCGAGGCGCAGCCCATCGGCGGAAGGGGGCGCGAAGCCTCACCCGCGTCACTTTGATCGAGGAGGCCACAAATGGCACCGAAGTTTGATGTTTATGCCCATGTCACCGACACCATTATTGCCGAGATCGAGGCAGGCACGCCGCCGTGGCGCAAGCCGTGGACCGGAAGCGCGTCCGGTATTGCCTTGCCAACACGGCACAACGGCGAGGAGTATCGCGGGATCAACATCCTGATGCTCTGGGTCATGGCCGCCAAGAATGGCTATGTGTCCAGCCGCTGGATGACCTACAAGCAGGCGCAAGAGCTGGGCGGCCAAGTCCGCAAAGGCGAAACGTCGTCGACCGTGGTCAAATACGGGACGTTCACCCGAGAGAACGAATTGGGCATTGAGGAAGAACTGCCCTATGCGCGCGCTTACCGCGTCTTCAACGCGGATCAGATCGAAGGTTTGCCGGAGGATTACTACATCCGGCCCGAGGCCCCGCGCGATCTTGGCACTAAGGCCGATCCCGAGCTTGAGTCGTTTTTTGCTCGCACGGGTGCGGAGATCGTGACCACCGATGAGCCGCGAGCCTATTACAGCCCGGCCAAGGATCACATCCATATGCCGCCCGTAGCGACCTTTCATAGTGCGAAAGGGTATTTTGCGACCCTTGCCCATGAATCAATCCATTGGACCGGTAGCGAAAAGCGGCTGGAGCGGATCAAGAAATTTGCGAACCGCGAAGCCTATGCCTTTGAGGAGTTGGTGGCGGAAATCGGCGCTTGTTTCCTTGGTGCCCAGATTGGCGTGGCGCCGGAATTCGACCAAAGCGCCGCCTATGTCGAAGGTTGGTTGAAAGCGCTCAAAGAGGACAAACGGGCGATTTTTCGTGCGGCGTCCGAGGCGCAGAAAGCCGCCGATTTTGTCCTAGCAGCCGCAGGTCAATCGAAAGCGGCCGCAGCATGAGCGGCCCCGCAATCTTACCCCCGATGACGTGCCGCAAATGCGGCGCGTCAAATCCAGTGATCTTTCTTGCGCCGGTCATCGTGAAAGGCAGTTGCTCTTGTATTTGCTTGGATTGCGCCGAGGCCCGTTCGTGGCTCGATCCGGACGGCAACTTGAAGTCTGGTGTTGAGCTTTGAGCACCTGCGCCCCGCCTCATGCGGCGGGGCGCAGGCACTTTCAACGAGATGCAAAATTGTGGCCCGTGCTGGTGCGCACGGGCCGCTCTGAGAAACGGACTGTGCGGAGGATCGACCGGCTTTCAGCCCGCTCACCTCCTTCAGGCTTCTTTCAATTTGATTGGTCCGCCCAACATCCCAGTCGCGTCCCGTCAATGGGCAAGCGCCGCGCAGGCGCGTCGTCAAAGCCTGCAACCCGTGTCCTCGCGCGGGGCGCGCTGCGGGCCGCACCAGTTGTGGGCTTTGACCCATTGACTGGCCGCTCCTGGGCCGTGGGTCGGGCTGTGCCCCTACCCACTCTGTTCCGCCGAATACATGCGTATTCGGTCAGATCAGATTGGCCGGTGTGCAGCCCATCGGCGGAAGGGGAGCCAAGCCCCGACCGCAGCACCCAAAAGGAGGCCACAAATGGCTCACAAATATCAGCCCCCGAAATTCTGGACCTGCGACTGTGATCGCACGACCGGCGGTCACATCATCGACGGGCTCTATAGCACTTGCGTCTATTGCGGGAAGCATCGGCACGAGCTGAAGGAGATCGTTGTTCCGTCAGGTTTGGGCGGTGTGTTCTGCGTCGAGATCCTCAGCGTCGAGGATGACTGCGCGAAGGTGAAGGTGGTCAAGAGCTCGAACGGCTTTGACGCGCTGCCGCCCTTCACGGTGTCGTTCAAAGACATCGCCCCGCGTTGGAAACACAAAGCAGGAGAAATCCGATGATCCCTGATTTTCACAGTGATGATTTTGCGACGGCGCGTCTGGAAGATACCGTCAGCTTGCGAAGCGCCGCCCGTGAGGCGCGCGCCACGCTTTACGCGGTGTTGAACCGACTGGAACTGAACGATCTGGACGGCGAAGAGCAGCCCTATATCGACGATTGTCTTGGGGCTCTCTCAATCCTTGAGGAGGCGTTGCGATGACCTTGGAAGAGATCAAAGCGGCAGTGGACGCGGGCAACCGCGTTCACTGGATCAACAGCGGATATTTGGTGACGCGTGATGACCTCGGGCAATACCTCATCACCTTCACGCGGAATGGGTCAGCTATCGGATTGACCAGTCGGGATGGCACCCGCTTGAACGTCCAGCCTGACGAATTTTTCGTCGGTGAAAGCGCTGAGGTTTGCCATGAAATACTCTGACATCAGGCAGGCGGCCCGAGAGGGTCGCGCCAGTGTGCACCTACATGGGTTTTGCAATCTGCCCGACGGCGGTCAGGAGTATTGTGATGATCCAGCACTGATTGATGGCTGGGCGATCTATGTCCGAGTTGAGACACCGAACGATCCTCAGCAACCCTTTGATCTGCACGAGCTGCCCGATCATCAAACCTATACCAGCGCCGAAGGCGCGGCCCGCGCAATAGCACTGCAATTGCTTGGTGATGCTGAGGCATGGAACCACGATTAGTGGTGCCATGCCTCAGCCAGTGGCCGGGCTCTGCCCGGCGGTCGCAGCCTATGGCTGCTCTAAACGGAATACAGGCAGTTGATGCAATATTATAATATTGAATCAATTATGGCGAAATGCCATAACAGGGCTGCCTGTATGATGCTGGCAAGAAATAGGGGTGATTACTTCACATGGGCCGACCGCGCGTACCACGGCACAAGAGACTGACGCAAAACCAGCGTTTTGCCATCGTGCGCAAGCGTGCCGAGGGGGTGCCGATCGAGGATCTGGCCCGCGAATTCGGCGTCACGACCCGCAGCATCTTCTACGCGTTGAAAGCCGATCAAAGCCGCAAACTTGATGCGCGCGTGCGCTCTGAGCTGGTGAATGTCCGGCTCACACCGAAGGAGCTTGCGGGCTTTGATGCGGTACTGACGCGGCATGATATCGCCAGCCGGGCGGAAGGGCTGCGTCGGCTGATCCATGCCTCGAACGATCTCTTTGTCCCTGATGATGAACTGGCCAATCAGATGCAGGGATTGTCGGCCTCTCTCAATCGCACCGGCAACAACATCAACCAAATTGCGCAGCGCCTGAACGAGGCAAAGCGCCAGGGCAAGACGCCGCCTTATGGGAATTCCGCCCATGCTCAGGTCCGCGCTTTGGCCGGGCTGATCTTCGATATCGCCGACCAGGTTCAGGACATGGCGCAGCGCCGCCGAAGCGCGCTGTCTGGCGAGGTTGCCCGCGTACTGGGAGGCTTTGCCGATGGCCCGGAATAGCGCCGTTGCCGCCGCGCAGGAGGCCTTTTTCGATCGCGACTGGAGCCGCATTCGCGGCAGCGTCCCCCGCGCCCGTGCCAAGCAGATGGCTCGCGCCGCCATGGGCCATTCCCCTGCGATCTTCAAAGCCATTCGCGACGGCGGCACGCACAACAAAGCGCAGCTGCGCAACCAGCTGGAATACCTGACCACCAAGTCGAGCTTCATCATTGACAGCCGTGGCACCTATGACGGCCAAAGCGTTTTGTCAGCCAAAGAGATCGAGCAGGTCACACGCCGGTTTTCAGCGCAGTGGAATGAGGGGTTTCATCCGAAGTTGGGACATACCTCGCATCTCTTGATGGCTTTCCCAATTGGCACGCGCGGCGAAGATGTTGCCGAGATCACGCGCGAGATTTGCGAGCGGTTTTTTCAGGGCGAAGGCAGCCACTTTGACTACATCGCGGCCGTGCATGAGGACCGGGATCACCCGCACGCCCATATCGTCCTGAACCGGCGCAGCAAGGATGGTGAGTTCTTCTTTCTGAAGGAGGGGCACCACTTCAACTACGACAGTTTTCGCGAGGCGATGGTGGAGGTGTCGGACCGTTATGGCCTGCGGCTTGAGGCGACGCGAAAGCTCGAACGTGGGGTCATGACGCAAAGGCCGAGTGATGTAGAGCAGCGTCGCGCAGAAGCCATTGGCCAGAAGCTGATCGAGCGCGGTCGCGTGGGGCCAGAGCTGGACCGCGCCTTAGCTGAAGTTGCCCAAAACGCGCGGCTCTATCGTGGTCTCGCCGCCGAGGCCTCGCGCGAAAATCAGCACGACATTGCAGCGGCCTTGGACAAGGCCGCGATGCTTTTGGCGCAGGGTCAACCGATTGAAGCAGATGGAAAGGTATATGGCATGGCCGAAGAACAGCATTCCTTTGACGAGGTCGTGGATGCCTTTCACGACAAGATCAACCAAGCCGAACGCATTGTGGCGGACGCGCCTGTAGAGCGGCGCGCGGCGCTGGAGCATGAACTGAACGACATCTATCGCTCCTTGTCACATCTGAGCCCAATGGGAGCGCAGTCCCACACCTTGCTCGAAGACGCGTCCCAAAGTGGGATCTATTCCGCTGCGAATATGCGGGCCGAGGCCCAAGGCGCTTTGCGGGATCCAGCTCTTTCCGAACGTCTTCAGCAGGCTGTGAAAGGCACCGGCATTGACCCGCAAGAGGTTACCCGCCGCATCGAAATCGGCGCGGGCAATGCCGCGCTGGAGCGGCAATGGCTTGGACAGGATCTGAAGGCAATTGCCGACAAGGAAGGCTTTGATCTGTCGCGCGCCGATGAGCTCGAAAAAGCGATCGACCGCCTCGACCAGGTGCACAGTGATCTGGGCCGCTTGTTGGCCGATGCTGAGGTTCTCAAAGACAGTGGGGCGGTAGAGGCCGACCGGCATGAAGCCAAAGTTGACCGGTTGCCGCCGACCACAGCTGATATCCTGAACCGTATGAGGGACGACCCAACCGCAGATCCATTCCGCAGCGATCTGGAGCGCGAGACCTTGCGCTCCGAGCTGGAGGAGCTGGTCGGTGAAGAGCAGGCCTCCGACTTGGCGATTGGCGATGAGACCACACTAGACGAACATATCGAAGACCGTCTGGACCGGCTCTATGCGGCCAAGGCCTATCTGCAGAGCGATGCCGCACTGGCGAAAAGTGTGGCGATGGAGCATGTCCTCGACGAAATCGCCAATGAAGAAATTGATGTTCAACGCGAGCGGCATGTGGATAGCGATGGGGAAAAAGGCGTGACGCATGGGTAAGACACGGATCGCACTCGGCGTCATGAGCTTTGCTCTTCTCGGCGCGGTGTTGGGCTATATTCTGGCGTCGGCCTTTGTGACGTTTCGCTGGTTCGGGGTCGGGGCGGATATCGATTTCCTGATGTTGGCGCGCGGCTATAGGGTTCTCCGAATGACCCATCCGGCCGATATGCAGACTGTTCACTTGATCGTGGGGATCAGCACTGGTGCCGGTGTTTTGCTCAGTGCGGTCTTGATGAACGATGCGCTGACCAAATTTGGGGAAACCCACTGGCAGCAGATGTCCGAGATGAGGCGGAACGGCTTTTTCGGCAAGCCTGGCCACGGCTTTGTCCTCGGCAAAATGGGTAGGCCCAAGAGCCGCAAACCCTTTGTCATGTCCAAGGTATTCCCCCATGCGCTGATCGTGGCCCCGACCGGACGCGGTAAGACCACGGGTTTCGTGATTCCGAACCTTTTGACCTATCAGGGCAGCGCGGTGGTGTTGGACGTGAAGGGAGAAAATTTCGAGGCGACGGCGCGCCATAGGGCCGCGCAAGGCGACAAGGTGTTCCGGTTTGCGCCCACTGATTGGAAGGACGGTCGCTCGCACCGCTACAATCCCTTGCTGCGAATATCGGCGCTGGAAAACGTCGACCGCCAGCAGATGGAACTGCAACTCCTGGCCTCCCTGTTTCTGCAAGCAGACAACGACCGCGTCCAAGGGCTCCTCGACGGCGGTATCGATCTATTCGTGGCGGCGGGGCTTTTGGCATTCGAGCGCAAGCGGCCAACTTTGGGTGAGATTTATCGCATCACCGCATCAGGTGGCGATAAGCAGAAGGAATATCGCCGCCGCGCCGACGAGGTGGTCAACCCAGCCGCCAAGCTGATCTTTATGCGCATGGCCTCGACCAACAATGACACCCTAACGTCTTATCTATCGCTCTTGATGACATCTGGCCTCAAGCAGTGGTCAAACCCAGCGATTGACTGTGCGACCGCAACGTCAGACTTCGATTTCCGCGATATCCGAAAGACGCCGTTTTCGGTTTATCTTGTGGTTGAACCGCTGATGGTGAAGCCCCTCGCGCCGCTGATCCGCCTGTTCTTCTCGGATTTGCTGGCATCGCTGCAGGACCATGAACCCGGCAAGGAAGAACCTTGGCCGGTGATGATTATGCTCGATGAGTTCAATCGCCTGGGCAAAATGCCGATCGTGCTCGACAGCATCGAAACCCTGCGGTCCTACCGGGCTAACCTTGCGATCGTCACACAGACGATCCCGGCTTTGGACGAGATCTACGGAGAAAATGCCCGTCGCGCCTTGCAGGGCAACGCGGGTATCAAGCTCTATCTGACCCCCTCAGATGAAAAGACCATTGAAGAGCTCAGCAAAGCGGTAGGGAAAACCACAAAGCGCGTCGTGACCCGATCACGCTCCGTCGGCCGCAACCCATTTGCCGGGCGCAGCATGTCTGAACGAACGGAAGAAACTGCGTTGCTGCCAGAGGACGAGGCACGGCGCATGGATCTTGATGATATCGTTCTGGTGGTCGATGCGCAAATGCCCGTGCGGGCCAAGCGGATCAAATACTATGAGGATCGGTTCTTTAAGCAGATCTTCGACAAGCAGATCGGCAATTTGCCATATCCCTCAGCCGGAGACCAGATGCGCGGCCTGCAAGGGCAGATAAAGGCGTTGGAGGCGAAGATTGGGGCGCTGGAGGTGCCTAAGGTGGTTTCATGTAACGACTCTGCTGGTAGTGGAAAACGGCGCGATGAGATTGAGGATTTGGCGGCCGGCAGTCAAATTGCGCAGTCAGGTGATCAGGCCAGTTTGGGTGACTATCAGGCCGGATCCGAAAGGGTGGCAAGGTTTATGGAAGAGGCTGCTCGGGGATGACGTCGGGAAATAGACCTTCGCTGCCATAGCGGAACATATAGCCTGCCTGTCCATAAGAGAGCGGAGGTTCCATCGGCTCAATTGCTATTCCAACTAGTTGGCGTTCAGCATAGGGTTGTGCTGTGTAAGCAAAAAAGTACTCTTCAATGTATGATCCCACATTTGGCAGCGCGGCACTTGCAAGGCAACTGAACAAAAGTGATTTCCTAAACCAGCCTGCATTGAAGAATGAGGCCCACAAGGCAGCTTTGATAACTCAGGCAGTCACCACAGCGCGAAATGGTTCTTCTTCGCTGCCATTAACGCCAAATAACTTAGCAGGTCGGACTATTTATCAAGTAAATGATCTGGCGTCCGATCTGGTGCTGCGAAAGGCTGCTCAGAACATTCGCAGAATCACAGCATCAAAACAGGGAAGCCGGATCGAGATCGTTCGTCGTCTAAAATTGCTCTGCGAAGAAGGATTGCCATTTACCGTTGCAAAGATGGACATAAAGAACTTTTACCCGTCGGTTGATCAGGATTTTCTGTCAAGCCAACTCAGCAAGAGGCTTATGACTGCGCCAAGCACGAGGTCTGTCGTCAGTTCGCTGATTGAACAATGCAAAGCTAACTCGGTGAACGGCTTGCCCCCAGGTTTGGCAATAAGTGCCGAACTTAGTGAATTCTACATGCAAGATTTTGACCAAAGAATGCGTGAACAACTAAACGCACATTACTTTGCCCGATATGTTGATGACATAGTACTGATCCTACCGGAATTGGATAATCCGAACTCGCTGAGGGTGCAGGTCGAAGAAGCTTTGCCAGCGGGGTTGAAGTTGAATTTCTCCAAGTCGAAAATCTACGCCTTCGGAAACACGAGGAAAAAGTCGACATCCGTTGAGCACAGCTTTGATTACCTCGGCTTTAAGTTTAACGTCTACGAGACCGGTAAGGACCGGCCTTTTGATCGTCGAGTCGAGTTGGATATCGCTTCGTCAAAGGTCAAAAAGAACAAGACGAGAATCGTGAAATCCCTTCTGCAGTACTTGGCTGACGGAAACTTTGATGACCTCATAGATCGCGTCCGCATTTTGACCTGTGGCTATCAGTTCTTTGACGAAAGGCAGCAAAAGAAGCGAAGCGCAGGTCTGCAGCATACATACAGCCTCATCAACAGTAACGCACCGGCACTCGCCGAGCTTGACAAGTTTTTCTCGGGGATGGTCCTGTGCCGTTCAGGGGCGATTGGAGGGAGGCTCGCACTGGTTCTGACAAACCGACAAAGAAAAGAGCTTCTGAAGTACTCATTTGTCTGCGGGTTCGCCAATCGCGTTCACTTCCGTTTCAGTGCTGATCGGTTGGCCTACCTAATGGAGTGCTGGAAGTATGCCTAGCAAGAGAAAGTCACGGGTCAACCTTAACCGAGCCGACAAGTGGCGTGTGGTACTCACAGACACGTCACCTTTTGAGGTGCCGATAATCGTAAGCAACGAGGGTTTCTACAAAAACCTTCATGGGGTAGCCAAGAAATCGGCGCACTTCCAAGATTTGGTGAACGCCCTTTTGCTGAAAGACGACGGCAAGAGTTACACCGTTCCGCTAAGGTACAATATCGTCAAAGATTCTCGAAGCGTCAGAACCTTGAGCCTCCTGCATCCGAGGGGTCAGGTCATATTGGCTGATTTCTATCAGAAGTACGAGGAGTTGATCTGCGAATATTCAGGGCGCGGACCGTTCTCCATACGTGCGCCTAAGAAAGTTGGGAGTTCCTTTTTTGTGCCGTCCCCGGTGCAGGACAAGAATCAATACAAGAACGCGACCGTCGATACGGCGGAGTTGGATAAACTGGTGCGAAACCCGGCAAGCTATTTTGCATATTCAGGTTTTGAACGCCTCTACAAGTTCTTCGCCTCGAACGATCACATTCGCTTAGAAAAGAAGTTTCGTTACCAGTTGTCTTTGGACATTAGCAAGTGTTTTGACAGCATTTACACGCACTCCATGGCTTGGGCGACAAAGAGCAAGGAGGAGGCGAAAGAAAATACGTCCGCGCATAGTTTTGGAAATCGGTTCGATAAGGTGATGCAGAGGCTCAACCACAACGAAACTAGTGGAATCTGCATTGGCCCGGAGGCCAGCCGCATCTTTGCAGAAATCATTCTTGCAAAGGTGGATCAGAACGCACGCCGTAACCTTGAAGCGAAAAGCCCTCCCATACGTGATGGCGTCGACTATGAGTGCAGGCGGTACGTGGACAACTACTATGTTTTTTCAAATGACCCTGCGATTGCAGAGCAGGTGGAGCACGAGTTATCAATCGCGTTGCGAGAGTACAATCTGCACCTGAATACTGGGAAAAGAGAGTTCGACAAGCGGCCATTCTACTCGAAAAAGTCTCTGGTGATTGACGAGATCAATAATTCCCTTGGCGCTCATTGGGAAAAGCTCTTTGAAACTGTTACCCTGCCTGCGAGCGGCAAGAGGGCGTTACTTCCGAAGTACATTTACAAGTATCGGTCATTGTTTGGAAAGTTCACCAGAGAGGTTAAGGCAGCATGCTTTTCCTCCGAGCTTGGTTACGATGCGGTTGCAAACTATGTTATTGGGGCCGTGCGCCGGAAAGTAATTGATGTAGCTGACGGGTACATTGATCTTGTCGCGTTGGAAGAAAGTCCTGTTGTTGATCGGGACTATCGCCAAATGTTCTTTTTCCTGCTCGATGTTGGGTTTTATTTTTTTACGCTTCACCCTACGGTCGCGTCGTCGCTTCGCCTGTCTCACGCCATCGTGCGTGCTGCGCAGCATCTGCAAGAACATGATCCCGAAGGTTTTGACATTCTCAAAGAAGCTTCCCTTCGTTGGGCGTCACAATTGGCGAGGGCACCTAGCTTCGAAGGTTTGTTCTCAAAAAATTCTGTAATCCCAATCGAGATACTCAACATTCTTGTTAGTCTTCAACAATTTGGGGGCGATGGGCAACTGGAGCATGAGCTGATCTCGCTCGCCAAACTGGACAGAAAGAGCCAAGGTTACTTCGAGTTG
Source organism: Pseudooceanicola profundi (assembly GCF_050897955.1). NCBI lineage: Bacteria > Pseudomonadati > Pseudomonadota > Alphaproteobacteria > Rhodobacterales > Paracoccaceae > Pseudooceanicola > Pseudooceanicola profundi. The sequence continues at coordinate 3,154,058 of NZ_JBPAXZ010000001.1, forward strand.
GTCGTAAAGCTTTTCATCTATGGTGATCGACCCGAGTTCGCTGGCCAGAGGAACGAAATTTGGGATTTCATCTGTAAGCGAGTTTCGTCGGAGAAGCACCTGAATAGGGATTCTGAAGCGGTTCACCTGTTGCTGGACTCCCTCGCTTGTCCTTATCTGGATAGGGCCAAGAGAGCTGATTTGCTCTGGGCTTCATGGAACAGGATTGGCGCGACCCCCGGAAACATCACTGTTGCCGATGCCGAAGCGCTAATCGACGAAATCCAACAGCAGCATTGGTTTGTTCGCTGGGATGGTATCGATCTATTGAACATGATCGAAAAGAAGGAATTGAGCAGCGTCTACGCCTAGGATAACTAGAAGGTGGGTGCCAGCCACGTTTTGCCGTGACTCGTTTTGCGGTACAGACGGGCGATCAAACTGCGGTGTTCAGCCTTGCGTTGACCACATGGATCGTACAGTCCGCGTAAGAGGTCGTCTTGAGCAGCAATGCACACACTTATTGTGGCTGGCATCCAAACGCTTCATTCGTTGAATACCTGCAAAAGGGTGTGCGATCGCAGCATCGAGATACGGCGCTCAGTGTCCACTTGGGCCGAAATCTCTATTCCAACCGTTTCGCCCGATCTGCCACTCGCTGAACCAGTGAAACTGTTGCACCGCCTGCCTGGCGTATCCCAGCCCCGGTGATCTCAGCATTCGACCTGGTCCCAAACCGTGCCCGCGCCCGTGAACCTTTGGTGCCGATCAACCCCTTGGCGAAACCGCTGGGACTGGGAATACTTGGCGGTCCGGCCATCATGAAGTTGCCCGAGATAGATCGGACGATCAGCGGGGTGGCGATGATCATGCCGCCTGCAAGGAACATCATCATGAAGAAAGGCACCAGTGCGCCGATGTTACTCGCGCCAGAGGGGTCTCCGAGTTCGGTCATGAGTGAGCGCGACATCCCGACGACGGTGGAAAACACGCCCGCGATTACGAGTGGGTAAAGCGCGTAGGATACCGTGCTGGAAAGCCAGCGATGGAAATAGTCCTTGCTGACATCGAACAGCGACAGTGCGATCATGATTGGGGCTATGCCGATCATAAAGGCCAGCATGATCTTTGCGAAAATCAGAACAAGCCCGCAGAGCGCGCCGATCACGCCGAGGAGGAAAGCGCCGATCGCGCCGATCAGGGCTCCGGCCATCCAATGCATGTTGTCACCGGCCGCGTTCAGATAGTCGCCAAATTCTTCGATGAGATCGTCGAAGGCTGCAGCAAAATAGGATGCACCTGCACCGCCGCCGCCAAGTCCGGCCACCATACCGCCCGCGAGTTGGTCGAGCCCATTGATCAGCGCGCTAGCCACGGCGTTGAATTGGACCCAGTTCATCGCAAACAAAGAGATGAGCATAAGCTTGAGGGCAAACCAGAAGGCGGTCCGCCCATCCATCGATTTGTACTGAAACATCGTGTTGAGGAAGACGCCGATCACCGCGAGCGTCGACGCCACGGCAATGACGCCGCCAAGCTGACCAGCGACGTTGCCAAATGTGGTTTGGGCTGCGTCATCCAGAAAGTTGTCGGTTGTCTCTACCATCCAGGTGACGACGCCCATCGGATCCTCCTCGGTTGGATTTAGGCGCTGTCACTAGTGCGACGTTTCAGGAATGCTTTCAGGATATGCTCGCCGTCAAAATCCGGCACGACCGAGACCAGTTCCCAGCCATCCTGGCCAAGAGCCGTCAGCTGCGCTTCGATCTTCGGTGGCTTAGTTTTGGCGGTGTTGATCTGTTCAATCTTGTATTCAAACATGGGCTGTTTCCTTTGAATGGGCCGGATCAACCGGCAGGTAGAATTCGGTGATGCCGCGCGCGCCTTCGTGGCGACCGGCCTGAATGATCACATCTATTGAGCGAGTGATGTAATCGTTCATGTCCTGGTATGTCATGGGCACATCGGTTTTCAGGGCGGCGATGGCGAGGCGTTGGACAGCCAGCTGAGGGGTTTCAGCATGGAGCGTGGTGAGTGAGCCACCATGGCCGGTGTTTATGGCCTCAAGGAAGGTCATGGCCTCTTTGCCGCGTACTTCGCCCAGGACGATACGGTCCGGCCGCATCCGCAGGGTAGAGGTCAGCAGGACATCAGCGCTGCGCGTGGCTTCGTCGCGGTCAGACATCAGCGTCACGACATTCGGCTGCGTCGGTCGCAGCTCAGCGGCCTCTTCGATCGTGATGATGCGCTCGTCGGTGGGCACGAAGGAGAGGATCTTGCGCGCCGTGACGGTCTTGCCGGTTGAGGTCCCGCCGGAGACGATCATATTGAGCTTGTGGGTAACGCAGAACTTGATCGCAGCGTCGATATCGCCGGTGGCCACGGCATCGCGCAGCTCGGCATTGCGCTTACGTCGTGCGCCCTCGTTGCTGCGCTCTTTTCCGAAGAGATAGGACAGCTTGATCTGGTCCAATGGCAGGTCCGAAAAGTACCGCAGGGAAATCGCGTAGCCTCCATCAACGGCGGGGGGCTGGATGACTTGCGCCCGGATTGGGCGGTCGCGATAGGTGATGCTCACTGATACAATCGGCTTGGTCCGGCTGAGCGTGGTGTTCGCGGCGGACGCAATCTGATTACCCAAGTCCTTGATCTCGTTCTGCGAGAGCTGTCGACTGACGCGCCGCATAAAGTGATCCCCCTGAAACTCGGCCCACAGCGTGCCGTCAGGGTTGATGCAAAGCTCGATCAGCTTAGTGTCACGCGCCTCGGGAATCTTGTCCATCGAGCTTTGCAGATAGCTGGCCGCCATGGTCAAAAAATCTCCAGATCGCGGTCGACCATCACGGTGACGCGGGCACCTTGATCGACATAGATCACGGGCGAGACGGAGAGATATTCGCCAATCACGCTTTGCGCGCTGTCCTGAAGGTCTTCGCCAATGCCCTCGAGCACATCAGAGGTGATCTCATCTTCGGTGTTTTGGGCGGCCACGGCGGGCAAGGCTCCGATCAGCGAAATAAGGGCGGCTGACCCGAACCGCGTGCCAAAGCGGCTGTCGACAAAGCCGGTCGTGCCGGAGCGGCCCAGTTCGTCGCCACCAAAGGCACTGATTTCGGCGGTCTGGTTGTTGGGCAGAATGATCCGGTCCCAGGCAATTGTTACACGTTGTTGTGCGATATCGAGGCCGGACTGATATCGCCCGATCAACCTCGCACCGCGTGGGATCAGAACCCGCGAGCCGTCATAGGCGTGGACATCTTCCGATACCATCGCGCGAACCTGACCGGCCAGTGAGCTGTCGATTGCGGTCTCCAGCACAGCCTGGATCATCGTGCCCTGAACGACTGTGTTTGACGGGTTCACGATTAACTGGGCTTGCGTCACCTCAGCGGGTTCTGCGCCGTTGCGGACAAAGTCTGTGTCGCCGTCAAGCCGCCGTTGCTGCGCAACAGTTTCATTGTTGCCGCTGCCCGAGCCGCCGAATGCGATGATTGGGCTGGCGATACGGGCTTGCAGTTCCTCTAGTTCGGCTTGCCGCCGCCGCTCGAGTTCCTGAAGGCGCAGTTCTTCAGCCGTGGGGCCGGTTGGTGCGGGCGTGCGCGGCGTTTCCAGGCGTGCAAGTTCCAGATCACTCTGCAGTCGCTGGATTTGTCGGGCACGTTCTTCTAGTTCGTCCCGCAGGGCAGCCTGCGTTGCTGCTGCCTCGCTGCGCAGGGCATCGATTTCTGCACCCAAGGTATCCAATGCTTGTGTGTCGACGGTTGGGGCTTCAGGTGCAGGCGCATTACGCAGGGCTTCCAGCTCGGTCCGCATGGCGTCCATTTGCGCGCGCAGCTCTTCTGTTTCGCTGTCTGGTTCCGGCTCCGGCGACGGGGTTGTGTCAATCGGTGCGGGCGTGGGCTCGAGCGCACCAAAGCCCGGTCCTGCCGCTTGGAACTCATCTGGGGAGGCGGTTTCCAAGCTGTCGGGTTCAGAGCCGCCAGAGAACAACAGCAATAGGCCGCCAAGGGCAGCGATTGCCCCAATGCCCAAGTTAATCGTGATAACAGACGGCCGGGCCTTTCGGTTTTGTGGTTTTCCTTCAAGCGCTTCGAGGCGTTTCTTAAGCTCAACTGCTTCACTCACCGTGGTTTGCCTCGCTCATCTCTTGGACGCAAATTTCGTCCTCGCCGAGCCGGAGAACCCATCGATCGCTGACACCTGACACGCGGATCACGCCATCTGGTCGCGCGAGCGCATTCACGCTGCGCTCATTGCCGCCGGACCAGCGAAAGATCGCGGGCAATGGTGTGTTTGCGGCAAAGCGGAAGTAGGTGAAGGTGCCGTCGTCCCAAATCTCACGCGGGGTAATCTCGGATCGCGCGCTGACGCCATAGGCGTGGTTTGCAGGTTGGCTTGCGGCTACTCGGGATTGCCGAGGGGTTGCATCCGGATAGGTGAAGCGGATGACGTAGAAGGTCGGAGAACTCGCCTCGGTCACGTTGAAATAGTAACTGCGCCGATTGGTGTAGACGGTGATGTTTGTATGCGCGCCGCGCGTGACTGGCTTGATCGCAAAGGCCTGACCGCCGGGCACGCCGTCCAGAAGGAAGCCCTCGGTATCGCCCGCAATGATCGAGCGGATGGTCTCGCCTTGGCCGAATTCAATGCTGGTCACGTGGGTCAGGCTGGTCCGGATGCGGTAGACCTGCCCATCCTGATAGGTGGCCTGCCGGACACGGGCATCATGGGGGCCGTGGCTCGGCTCAGTCTCCGCATAGGCGGTGCCAGCAATCGGAACAATGAGGGCGAGGATCAGGAACAGGCGACGCATTGGTTACTCCAAACGATCCGAGCGGATCGCGTATTCGGTGACGGTGAAGCCGAAAGGGTTCTGCCAGACATCGTCGATCGACCGGCTGTTCTCGGGTCGAAACTCAAACATCAGGGTTGTGGTGAAGAGCCCGTTTTGACTGCCGCGCGGCGAATTCAGCCGCTTGCGCAGGCGCACCTGGGCACGATTAGCACTGATGTGCGTGATCGACAAAACTTCGACTTCAAGGCGCGCATCTGTGCCGTAGCTGTCGGGCGGGTAGGCTTCATGGCCACTTGTCCAGAGCGCGCGCAGCCCTGCGGCGGCCACACCGTCCGACTGGTCCAGGACCCGCCGCACCCGCACGTCATTGTCGAGCTGATTGTATGTCTCTCGATCAATCACATAGCGGTAGACCTGTGCCTCGATGATAGCGGGGCGTTCCGTGAGTGAGACCGCTTCAACCATGGCATTGGGGAGGGCCATGCCGGTTTCGCTATCAAAGGGCACGATCATGGGCGGCGGGTCCACGTCGAACAGGGCAACAAGTGCAGCGGCGAGGCAGCCTGCCATGCCAAACGCCATGCCTGTCAGCCCCAGTTTCTGCCACATGAGCTCGCGTCGTCGTGCGCCGTAGACGAGCTCTTCTTCGATGATTTCTGCCTCGCTGCTCATGGGGTCAGTCCGCACGCAGGTCTGGCAGAGTGAAGTCCATGTAGCGGCGTTCTTCGGCTAGCGTTGCGGCATCCGCCACGCCGGACTGGCCCGCGCCAACGGTCTGAATAGCTTCGAGCTCCCACATGCGCGTCATGGCGATGGCCAGCTCGGCCGTAACGCGTGTGTTGTGATCGACGGCTTCCTTGAGCGTTTCCATGTCCGGGATCAAGGAAACCAGCTGTTCGACTCGTTCGAGGGATTGCGCAGCCTCTTCATAGCTGTTCTCAGCCGCTGCCGACATCACCGCCCCGGTGCCCGCCTGGCTGGCAATGCGTTCTGCACCAGGATTGCCGCTGCTGGCCATGTCGGACAGGCTGTCTTGATCGAACCCAGCATCTTCAAGGGCTTGCGTCATGCGGCCTTCCATCTGAGGGGCGGCGTTGCCGATCAGACCGCTGAAATCGCCACTTTGGATTTGCCGGATGGTGCCAAGGAGATCGCCGAACTCTTGGTCCAAAAGCCCATCGAGATCGCCACCCATGGCCATCTCAATGATGTCTGTCGCGCCGGTCAGGGCGGCGTAGGTTTCGTTCAACGTGTCGAGTTGCTGCTGCACCAGCTCGAGCTGCTCGAGAAGCGTGTCGAGCTGATCGGTCTGGATCCCGAAATCCTCCAGCATTTGCTGCAGCTGGCGAATTTCTTGGGCGATGTTGCGTGTGTCGACCGTGGGAACGCCTTGGGCAGATGCAGAGGACGCAACCAGCAATGCGCAGGTGGCAACGGTAGAAAGAAAGCGGATCATCGGAGTGCCTCCAAATCGAATTGCATGAAGTCTTGTTCGCGGGCTTGCGCGGCCGCCATGGCCAGCTCTGCCGCGCTAAGCGGGCGGGTATGGGCGGCCTTGAGGCGCGTGCGGATCGCGATTAGGCGAGCGAGTTCAGCCCGCGCGTAGGTGTTGAGCGACATGGCCGCGTGAATGTCGTCGGTCTCGCCAATGCGGGTGATTATGTCCTGCACGCGCTGCGCGGCCGCTTGCACCGAGACCAAGGAGTAATCGCCATAGACCCCCGCGCCAAAAGAGGTCAGGCTCATGGTGGAGTTGGCGAGCAAGACCGGATCGATCGTGCCGAGCGCATCGACGCCGCCGACGCGGGCAAGGTAGAGGTTGTAGCGCCCTGGAATGACCTGAACGTAGTGCTGAGTCTCGGCGAAGGGCGGCACGCCGCTGTAACGCTGCACATTACCAGGACCGGCGTTGTAGGCGGCCAGCCCGTGAATGATGTTGCCGTCAAACATGGCCAGCATCTGCGCCAGATAGCGTGCGCCGCCGGTGACCTGGATGTAGGGGTTTTCATAATAGGCAGGGTAAATCCCGAGATCCTGCGCAGTTCCTGGCATGATCTGGGTGAGGCCGAACGCGCCGACGGGGGAGCGCGCGCCGATAGTAAAGCGGCTTTCTTGCCAGATCAGCGCCTGCAACAAGCAACGCCATTGCTTAGGTGACAGGCCTGCAGCGCGCACGCCGGACATATGGTGCGTTTCTTGGGCGGCTCGGACGATAAGCTGTTCGATCGAGCCAGAGGCATCGCCGAACATCTGGGCTGCGCCGGGATTTGGGTCGACCGGACCATAGAGCGTTTCTGCTGCGCTGTCGGGCGTACTACCAGCTTCCAAGCTCGCGACCAGCACGCCGGAATTCCCGCTGGCCAACGTCGTGGCCTCGAGAATGTCTTCTAGCGCTTGGAGTTGTTCCTGTTCGAGCTCTTCGAGCTCTTCTTCTTTGGTCAGCCGATCTCGCTGCAGAGCCAGATCTTGTTCGCCCTGCTGCAGCACGCGCTCGCGCTGCAAGAACATGCCCGCATCAAAGGTCGGCACGCCTTGGGCATAGGCAAATGGCGCGGCGAGCGACACCAAGCCTGCAAAGATATGCAGGCAGTGCTTATTCACCGAGACCACCAATCGGTCCGAGCAGCTCGAAATTGCAGTTACTGCGGCTGACTTCGGCAAACGAATTGAAGCATTTTGCTTCCGACGGCCGGTATTCCGCGCAGGCTGTCAGAGTCAAAAGGGTGAGGGTAAGTACGCAAAGTCTACGCATCAATCTGTCTCCAAAAATCGAGGTTCTGGCGGTAATCCGCGCCGACCAGCGCTTCGCCTTTTTCCATGCCGCCAAGGATCGTGAGGTAAGGGCCAAGGGCGCTGAGATCAGCGTCAATCACCACCGAGCCTTGATCATCACGCACCAGCGCCAGACGGGAGTTGCTGCCGGTGCCGAGCAGAACGCTGAGCTCTTTTTCAGTGAGGCCCAGCATGGTGTAATCGCTGGCCGAGGCGCGGATGTTTGGTAGCAGAAGCTGCGTCGGCACAGCCTCGACGATCGTTTTGCCGGTGCGGGTCTTTTCAAGTTGGCTTGCGTATTGGGTCATCATCACGACAACCGCGTTCTGTTTGCGCGCCGTGACCAGCCAGTTGCTGAGCCGATCTGCGAAATACGGGTTGTCGAGCGCCTTCCAGGCCTCATCGATGATGATTAATGTCGGCTTGCGGTCCTCGATTACACGCTCCACCCGCCGAAACAGGTATGACAGGACCGCCATGCGCTCTTTCTCGCTTTCGCTGTCGAGAATGCCGGTCAAGTCGAACCCGACCACATCGCCATCGAGCGAGAAGGTATCCTCAGCGCTTTGGCCGAAGATCCAGCCATAGCGGCCATCAGCGGTCCATTCCTGGATCCGTTCGAACAGATCCCCCTCATCTGCCCCTGCCACAAAGAGTGAGGCCAGGTCTTGCCAGTTGCGCAGGGCGGCATCGCTCGCCCCGGCGTTCTGGCGCACTACTTCTTGGATGCGATTGATCTGAACAGGGCTCAGGGGCTTGTCAGCGCGATGTAGCAGTGTTGCCAGCCAATCAGAAAGCCAGGCTTGCCCGCGCCCGTCGATTTCGGTGCGCAGTGGGTTCAGACCGGTCACTTCTCCTGCCTTGATGGCGCTGTAGCGCCCGCAATTGGCGCGCACCGCCATTTCCATGCCCGCGCGATAGTCAAACACAAATACGCGCGCGTCGCAGCGACGGGCTTGGGTCATGAGGAAGGCTGACAAAACCGATTTGCCCGAGCCAGGACGGCCGAGGATCAAGGTGTGCCCGCCGGTCGGCTCTTTTTCTGGCTGACCCGTCTCATGATAGTTGAACAGGAAGCCCGAGCGTTCAGGTGTCGGGAAGAGGGTAATCGGCTTGCCCCAAGGCACTTTGTGCCCGGGTTTCCCCAGTTGACCACGATGCAGCGCCGCGAGGTCGGCAAAGTTCGTGTTGGTGATGGCGGCCTTGCGGCTGCGCATTTGCCCGTTGCCCGGATGCTGCGCGAAATAGTGGGTGCGTGCCGCAAAGCTCTCGTTCACTAGGTTTACGCCTTCACTGGCGGCAATGTTGCGCACCTCGGCGGCGATGGCTTCCAGCTTTTCTTCGGTCTCGGCGAAAACCGTGACTGTCATGTGATGATCGCCAAAGCTAAGGCGCTTAGATTCAAGATCGTCGAGCGCGTCGACCAGTTCTTCAGCAAGGGAAATCGCGCCGTCGTCACTGGCCTTCATCAGGCGCTGCTGGCGTTTGATCCGGCTTGCCATGATGTTGCTATTGATCGGCGTGAAGGAATGCGTGACCACCATGTCGACCGGCAGGTTCAGCTCATCGAACATGGTGCAGTTGGTTTTGGCCGGATAGGTCTTGATCGCAAAACTGGTGCCAAACCGTTTGCCCTTCGTCCCATCGTCGAGCGTGAAGCCTCGCCCCTGAAACGTGACGCGCGTGTTGGCCACATCCTCGGCAATGACGCCAAAGCGCGATTTTGCGAAGAGCGGTCGCTCTTGGCCGATGTTGAGCGCCCCGAGGAACCCGAGTAGCTCGCCATTTTTGGCCCCAAGCAGACGCGGGTTCATTTCCGCAAAAGACGACAGCAGAAACCCGATGACTTCCTCGAGCTTACGCAGCTGCTTGGCTGTCTGGTCTTTCAGCTGGGCGATCGAGTCTGAGCGCTTCAAGCGCAGTCGTGCGCCGAGGGGCGGACGTTTCAGAACTGTCAGCGTGAGCGTTTTGTCCCGCAGACCTGCCCGCGCCATTGCCATTTGCCAACGGCTGTCCAGAGCTTGGGCAAACCCCTCATTGGGCACCGGTGGCAAAGCGGTCTCGATCGATTTGGAGACCTTGTGCACGTAGAAACTGTACTCTGGCCCAATCTGCGCAATGATCGCCGCGAAGAGCGCGCGGATCTTCTCCAAATGTGCGTTATCGCTGGTCATGCTGTTGACGCCATCAAGGCGGATGCACTGGAACAAAGCATTGCCGCGTGTGCGGATCGTCACGTCATTCACGAGGCTGACATAGGGCAGCATGCTGGCCATAGGTCGCTCTTTGCGCGCCCAGTCTGGCAACGTTGCAAGATCATCCGAAGGATCACGGAGCATAGCTGTCCCCCGAATGGATCTTGCGGTTTGGGGTGGGCGGTGTCTCCTGCAAGGCGGTGACCATCACCTCAAGAAAGGCCGGGTCCCAGTCAGCAGCTTTCCACAGTGCAGGATAGGCCAGAGCGGCAATGATGATCACCAGCCAGCTCTGGACCCACAGAAACAGCAACACAAACCCGAAGAGCCAAACCATGGCATACATGATCGGTAAGCCGATGAGCTTTGGCGGCCGGATCAGGCCCAGGAAGAGACGGATTTGCGTCGCCATGCCGAATTTACGCGCCCCAGATGGCGGTCACGATGGTCGGCGCAGCTGCAATGCCTGCAATGGCGACCAGCACCCAAAGAGCTTGGCGGAAGTCCAGAATTCCAAAGAGCCAAGAGAGGAACACACCGATCAAAGCCAAGGTGCCGATGACAATGCCCAGGGGGCCTGTGATCGTGTCGACGATGCCTTGCAGGAGGTTCTGTACCGGCGAGAGGTCGATGCTCTGCGCCAAGGCGGGATTAGCAATCATCAAACTGGCCAGAGCCAGCGACAGGATCGTGCGGAAATGAATGTGCATCAGGAGGCTCCAGTCAGTCGGTCACGCACCGCCATGACGCGGCGCACGTGATTTTGGGTTTCTTGGTAGGGTGGGATGCCGCCATAGCGCGCGACCGCGTCTGGCCCCGCGTTGTAGGCAGCAAGCGCGAGTTCGGGCGTGCCGAACTGCGCCAGCATCATCAGGAGGTAGCGGGCGGACCCGTCGAGGTTGGCCTGCCAATCATGCGGATCCACGCCGAGCTGCGCGGCCGTCGCTGGCATCAACTGTCCGAGGCCGATCGCACCTGCAGAGCTGCGCGCATTCGGGCGATAGGCGCTTTCGATCTCGATATTGGCTTGGAAGAGGGCCTGCCACTCCGTCACCGACAGACCGGCGCGGCGCAACGCCGGGTGCCCGCCATATCGATGCGCGGTGCTTTCAAGGGCGGCGAGGATTTCGGGGCGGGGAACTGCGCGGGCGGGTGTAGGAGGCGGAGCTTCAGGCTCAGGCGCTGCAAAAACGATCAGCTCTGGCGGGTTTGCACCAATCCCGTCGACATAGCTTTGTGCAAAACCTGATTGGGGTGTTTTGGTCTCCAGCTGGCCATCGGCCCGCATGGAAAGCACGAAGCCTTCAGAATAGGCAGGGTCAGCAAGGAATGCTGCTAGGACGGCAAGTAGCTTAGCCCGCGTCGTCCAACGTGTGAGAGGCGATCTTGCCTTCAAGCATCGGGATCGAGACGATTGAAACACCAAGGCCAGCAAGGAAGCTGGATAAGCCATTGATTGTCTTGAACTCTCGGGCAGCCATGTTGTTGCGTGCAGTGACGAGCAGGCGACGCGTCTCGCCATCTGGCGAGACGCAATGCACGGTCCAAACTCCGGACCACTGAGCACCTGTACGTTTGGGCGTAACCCGGCACACAACATCTGCCGAATGGCCCTCGGCAAGCAACGTGCGCAGCCCGTCTTCACTGACAACATTGGGGGCGTCTTGCATCAAATTCATAGGATCGAGCCTTGCAGAATTGTGCATTGGCCCGGCAGTCCCTCATGGACTACCGAACCGATACAATATTATAATCTTGCAATCAATAGGTGCAATTTGAGTTATTGCGCCCTTCATGCGTTGAAACAAATTTACTGCAACGGAGTGGCTGAGCCAAGATAATATGGCGCTTTTGAAACCAACATGGGCGGTTATGGTCGTTCTGAGCTGGGGTTCTGCCGCGATTGCGGGCACTTGCCTGCCGCCTGCGCCGCCGTGGATGCCGACCGATGCCGATGACGTGCAGGCCTATGCGGATCTGTTGAAGCGCGATGCGGAGGCTTATTTTACCGATGTCGAGCGGTACTTTCGTTGCCTAGATCAGCAGAGGCGAGAGGTCTTCGACCAAGCGCGCGACGTCAGCGGAAGCTATGCGCGCGTTCTTGAGTTGCTGGACGACATCGGGAAATGACACCCGTCCCCAAGTCGAGACAACTACTGGCCAACAAAGCTCCATCAAAGTCGCTAGTACCGGACGCAGTTGCCCTAAGTTTTCTTGCCTCGAAAATCGGATTTTTGCGCTGAGCGACGACTTTGCTCAGCATAAGTGGCTGTGTTCGAGACATGTCGTTACGTTTGTCTTCGAAAGCTATCAGGAAAAGACAAACAACTCCACTGGTGTCGGGCGCTTGGGTGCGGCAAGTTGATCTGCGATTATGGTGTGGACTCGGTAAGGAACGGAAGTAATTTATGGCGGATTTTTCCAATGCGAAGTCAGAGCATCAAATCGCCTATCTTCTTAGGCATGCCGAACTGAACAATCACGTGAAAGTTGCTACAGCCGCAGTGGACCACCTTGGTTCGTTTTCCAAAGATCCAATGATTTTGGGCGATAGAATTTCACAGCTCATATTGGATGCGGGTGAACGTTGGACCCGAACAACATTTGCGGATCCAAAAGCGGAATTGGACGCAGTCCGAAGGCAGATTTCGGAAATGGCGATCGTACGCGTCTACTCTTCGTTCAACGTCTTTTCCGACGAGATTGACGGTTCTTACAATGACTACAAGCGGAACGCTGAGACTGAAGGTGGCAACACCATCGAGCGGATCTACTCTAAATTCGGTTGGAATATAGAGAGTATCTCGTATCTTTTGCCGGTTTTGAACTTCTACGAAGTTGCACGCCATTGTGTTGCCCATCAGATGGGCATGCCAAACAAACAAGTATCTACGCTTCTGTCAGATGTTGCGTTTTTATCTGCAATTGAAAATTGGCCCACCGTTATTGAGGGTCGCAAGCTTTCGCCGCCTCCGTCAATTTCAGATGGATGTCTGATGCTTTCACCGCACCATCCGATTACATACTCTGACGTTTGCTTGCGAATTGTTCGGGACATTGACAGCAAGCTGTTTGAAACATTGGGGCTAAAATACTATGCAAAACGCATAGGTCGGCGAGATATCCTCCAGCATAAACCTGGTTTTGAACCAGTCCAAAGGGACGCTTACGCCTATATCAGGCACAAATTGAGCACCGAGCATGGGATATCCGGTTTGACAATATCTGAGATACGGCAAAGCTTAGGCGGAGACGAGGAGGCCAAACGCTACTATCATAAGTACAACGAAAAACGGCTTTGCTGCGGACCCTAAAATTTCGTTCGCAATGCCGAACAAACTGAATGAAATATTCGCGGATAAGCAGGCCAACGGTACAACGATAAATTTCAAAGGTCTGCTATTTAGCCTTCCTTGCCGGGTTGAACGCGGTGTGGTTTGCGTCCCTTATCATACAGCGCCGCCTGCATCTCGCCGTTGTCCCACTGGTACAGCAGGCCGATTTCTTTGCCTGTTTTGATGCACGTAATGCGGCCGATGGCTTCGGCCGTTGTGCGAACACTCTCAAGTTTGGGCAAAACTAGCCCCTCTCGTTAAACAATTCCTTAGGATCGACCTCGAGGGCATCCGCGATCCGCTCCAGAACATCGATTGATGCTGAATTTTTGGCGAGTTCAATCTCGCTGATATAGCTGCGATCGATGTTCGCGGCCAAAGCTAGCTGTTCTTGGCTCAATCCTCTGGAACTTCTTAGATTCCGGACATTTAACCCTACTCGTTCCCGTAATTTCATGGCCTGTATTCGGCCAGATCACAAGAACCGCTCTACGGAATATATTCCACAAAACGCGCGCGAGCATCACAAACACTTTGCTCGCATATGGTGTGATGGTCAGGGTTGGAGGTAATGTGTCAATAATGTAGCAATGTAATCATAAGGCATTTATTGACATGAGGTGTAGACTTTTCAGAAACTGGACAGGCGGAGCTGTCGTGGCTGTACTCTCAGCCGTGGCCCCGCAGGCGGCTAAGGCCTATCAGGTTGACTGCGCCATTCTGCTTTGCCTGGCTGGTGGGTGGCCCGCGTCAGCAGAATGTGCTCATGCCCGCGCCGTGTTTATCCGCCGAATCACGCCCTGGCCGATTGAGCCGCCTTTGCAAATCTGGCGCTGCCCTATGGGCGTTTCTGAGCGCGCGCCTTTGCAAAGCACGGCCCCGAAGATCTGGGAGGCCAGCAATCACAATGCTCAGACACTTGCCGAGGTTATTCAGGCTCAGGTGGCTGAAGGGGGTGCCGATATCGATATCAGCGGTCTGGAATTCGATTTCGTGCGCTCGATCCGTGTCTGGGATGTGCGGCACTACAGCCATCGCGAGCGCGGTCGCGACGATGATTGCTCGGAGAGCTACAACATGCGTCTCGGGAGCTACGGTACGCAGGGCGAGTTCAACTGGCAACGCACGACACCAGCTGCTGCCCCGCAATGGGTTCTACCGTCACGGCGCTGTTCGTCGTCAAATTGGCGACGAGGCGTCGGTGTGGAATGGGAAGATCACGAAGGCAACCACGGATATGAGTGGGTGGCCTACTAATGCCTAATGCCCTTTTTTCCGTTCCCGTTTTGCCGTTTGGTGAATTGTGCTGTTGTTCGACAACGAGGGAACGAAGAGCACCCAAGGAACGGTTTCTCGTCTGGCCCCATTCGGAGAACCATGGTGCCTTGATTGCATGTAGGGCATTTCGCCCCTTCAGCTATGAGGTCTTTTAGTCGAATGGATTTCACCGATGAAGCGCTGCTTCTACCAACCGAAAGTAGTCGCTTGGTATAATCACATTCTGGATGCGCGCTGCACGCTTCAAACGGCCCAAATCGTCCGTTCTTTTGGCTCAGAGTGCCAGCCCCGCATTTTGGGCAGACCTTCAACGTAGCCTTTTCGCTTTTAATCTCGGTATGCCCGTCTTTGGCGAGCTCGACGACAAATCTCGAAGGCTTGTCCTGCAATGTGTAGATGCGCGTTTGTCGGCGGGCGCGAGTCAGGGCAACATAGAAAAGGCGGCGCTCCTCAGCCAGTGGAAAGTCATCGGGCTCTGGCATCGCGAGCTGCAATGCAGGGTCATCAACGATTTGGCTTGGAAAACCCATCAAGCCTTCGGTGACATTGAGAAGCATCACATAGTCAGCCTCGAGGCCTTTTGCGGCATGGGCAGTAGAATAACTGAGCTCAAGTTGATCGCCATAGGCGCGCTTCCAACTGTTGAAGCTGGCGGGCTTATCCTTGTGATAACGGCCCAAGAGCATGATCGTGATTTTGTTACCGTTGGGAACGTCAAGCTGGCCATTTTTGGCGGCACCATGCAGCTGCCTAAGATCTTTCTCGATGCGCTCATGAGCGCCACTCATCGTCTCCGCTGCAAATGTATGAAGTCCGGCTCTTTCATAAGTGTTGGTGGTTTCAACAGCCTTTCTTATTTGGATGGGATTCTTCTGGATGAAGTCGCTGGATGCTTCGCACAAAACCTGAGGGCATCGGAACGTTCTGCTTAGTGTGAGCTGTGTGGCGTTCGGGAATGTTCGGTCGAAACCGGTCATGACAGAAATATCGGCACCAGCGAAACGGTTGATCCCTTGCCAGTCATCGCCAACAACGCACAAGCTTGCGGAAGTCCCTGCGCTTTCTATGAGGGCTTTGAGTAAACGCAACTTAGCCTGAGAAACATCCTGAAACTCGTCCGCAAGAACCATGTTGAAGGGGCTTTGATATTTACCTTCTTTCAGGTGCTTGATTGCATCGAGCAACATGTCATCGAAATCGATGCAGTTTTCGACGGCAAGACGCCGCTGCCATTCCTCGGCGACCCTTTCGTAGAGCTTAACGAAGCGCGTTAGCCGATCGCGGTGGCCACGCTCATGATTAGAAATCTTCTGGTGCAAGTCCCTCGGGCTCAATCCATTGCTTTTGACATGCTGCTGGAAAGCACGGATCGTCGAGGCTAGTTGCTTGGTTGGTATTGGCTCTTGGCCGGTGGGTTTGCGGTTCTCGTCGAACTCTAGAACTTCGCCGTTTTTTTCCAGTTCGGATTTCAGCCGATCCAGGTCGTTACCGTTTCGCAAGCCATGCGAGGTGGTTTCGAATAGCTGGGTTCCTTTTTCGTCGTGTAGCTCCCTTTTCCAGAGGACACCCGAAACATAGTCGCCGGAAAAATGGGCCGGTGCCTTGCCATGCGCGTCCAGCGCAAAATGCTCGTGGTAGAGGTGCAAGCGGGGGTAATAAAAGTCAGGATGGTATTGGGAGTGCGCTTCTGTGGCAGTGTCGTGTTCGTATGCTCGTTCGTACTCATATGGCACGCCGTGGTAGAAGAGAAAATCGCAGATCATGCGCTCTTCTTGGCTCTTAACCAGTTTCCCGTCTGCAGTTGGAATGCTGCCTTTACCTATGACGTCGGTTTGCGGTTGCTTGAGGTTGTCCCACTCATCAATGCCGCGACCGTAGACCGTTCTGAACAGATCCCAGTCAAGCCGGAAGCGGGGATCGCGTTGGCGAAGATCTTCTACAATTTCTGAGACGGCTTGAACGTCTTTGCCTGGTTCAACCCAGTCAGCCAACCTTGGCTTTCGCCCGGTGCTCTTTCCGATTACCTCCAGGCCGAAAGCATTGAATGTCTTTATATTCATGCGTCGGATGTTGGGAAAATCACCAAGGCGTTCTTTGATACGAGCTTCCAGTTCGTCCTTTACAGATCGGTTGAACGCAAGAATCAAAATCTCCTCAGGTGGGACCAAGCCCTCCATTAGGGCATACCCGACACGTGCAACGAGAGTTGATGTTTTACCGGATCCTGCGGCGGCAACGATTTGAAGCGCGTTGTCCATGCAGATACAGCAATCCATTTGCTCATCGGTGAGTGGGTTCCGCTCGATCGACGAAAAAAAATCGCTCAACCGTTCTTTCTGTTTTTTGCCAAAAGCGGAGTTGGCCGCATCAAACTCCTTTGCAAGAGCCTTCTGAAAATGCGAATACTGCGAAGTGGGTTCAGCTTCTTCGCTCCCGTTCTTAAATGGTGGAAAGCGTCGGACAATGTTCTCGGCTTCACCTTTGGGGATCCATCTGTTCGGTTCAATGGATGTTGACCAAGCGCTGCGCCAATCTGAATACTCTGAACTGGGCCCAATTGCTGGGACTCTCTTTGGAACGACCCTCGTTGAAGGGGGGGATCGCTCCACTTCTTGGTCGCCACCACCCCAGCCATTGATTTTGTTAAACCAGCTACCCAACGCCACTGTGATAGCAAGAACATGCGGCATAGCCGCGATCAAACAAATTGGATTGAGGCAAAAGCCGAAGAATAGAAGTTGATTGAGGACCATCACAACTATGAATGTCCAAGTATAGGTTGAGGCAACGTGTTTCGTGCGCTGCCAAAGTGTTTTGGGCATCTTTCTTCTCGGCAGATTCTGGAGGTTAAACGGTAAATTCGCTAACCATTGCCGCCTTTCTGATTGCTCTGATGAATCGCCTCCATCCGAGCGGTAATGTCGCTCGCGATGCTCTCGTACAGCGCCGCTTGGCGCTCTCTCGCTGAGCCCGGTTTAGGCGTTCTGCGTCGTATTCTTTTTGCAAGCCAAAAAAGAAGCCTTGCAGCAGGATCGGTGACGTTTTCCGGTACAGGGGCCGGATAGTTTTCTTCGAGGAGGGCAACGACCTCAGCATTCATGCTGCGATGGTTGGCCTCGGCCGCGAGGCGTATTCGATCGCGTAGGCCATCTGGCAGCCGCACGATGAATTTATCCTGATTTTGAGCGCTTTGTTCTGGCATGGTGGCACTGTGCCATAAAAAGCGATTGACGCAATAGTGGCTAAGTGCCACTAACGGGATGTGGTTTCAACCTGGAGGCGTTTCATGAACAGTCGTAAACCAATGCAACTTCGGCTTCCGCAAGAGCTCAAGGAGTGGATCAAGGCGGAGTCAGATCGCAATGGAAATTCCCAAAATTCAGAAGTGATCCGTGCCATTCGGGCAGCGAAAGACAGGCGATCCACGTTCGGATCAGTTGGAAAAATCAATATGGATCAGAGTGATAATGCGCGTTGTTAACGAGTAAGAGAGGTGCCGATACGATGACGAAAGCAAGTATACAGACAAAAGCGAAACAGGCAGCCTCAGCCTTCATCCGCGAGGCGCGGGAGGCAGGTTGGCAGCGGGCAAAATTCGAAATCAAGCCTGATGGCAGTGTCATCGTCGATGCCAACATGGTCGCGCCAGAGGCGGCAGACGACTTTCTCAACAGTGACCTGAGAATGGGCGAATGACTCGCAAGAGCTTGCCCAAATACGTCTACAATGACCGGGGGTATCTCCGGTTCATCCGGCGTTCGCGCGGCATCTCTGTCATGATGCACGAGGAAGCGGACACCCCGGAATTTTGGGATCATTACAATCGCCTGCTGAAAGGAAAACCAGCGCCTGCGCCGGTCAAACGCAATTTTGAGGCGTTGATCCTTAGTTACTACGAGAGCGACGCCTACAAGAAGCTGAAGCCTCGGACGAGGTCCGATTATCGGCGGTATATGAGCCACATTCGTGAGATCTGGGCCGACAAAGACCCGGCCAGGATCGAAACCCATCACATTTATGAATTGCATCGGGCTAATGCGGATCATTGGCGGCAAGCCAACTATCTTGTCCAGGTCATGGTCGTCCTGATGAATCACGCCCGATTGATTGGCTTCATCAAGAAAGAGCACGGCAATCCGGCAAAGGGCATTCCGCTTTTCAAGCAGCAGAGCGACGGCTGGGAGCCTTGGCCAGATGATGTTCGGGCCGAGTTCGAAGCGCTGGCTTCAAATCGGGCGCGGCTGGTCTACGAGCTTTGCGTTGGAACAGGCCAGCGTATTGGCGATGTCGTGAAGATGAAATGGGAGCACTTCTCCGATGAAGGATTCGACTTCACGCAGGGCAAAACCGACAAACCGCTTTGGATCCCGCTTACCGACCGCCTGAAAACTCATCTCGACGGGCTCGCACGAACGGACGGCACCGTTGTTACGGACGCCAAGGGGCGACCAGTGAGCTATCGGATCGTTGCGGAGGAAATGCGCACCATCAAGAAGAAGATGAAGCACGAGAAGGCGAGCTACTACAAAACGCACGGGCTCAGGAAAAATGCGACGATCGAGCTGTATCTGGCTGGATGTGATGACGAGATGGTCAAAGCCGTCACCGGCCATTCAGGCGTTGAGATGCTCAAAAAGTACGGTGGGCCGATCCGGCAAAGAGAGCTCGCGAAGCGCGCTCAAGAGGCAAGAAACCAAATGGAACGAAGCAAGTCCGAAACGTGAAAGTTTCAACGGTTGTTTCAAAAATGGCAGTGAAGGAGAGGGGAAATGACGCAAGTCATTGATTTTATTGGAGGCGAGTACCGGAATCGAACCGGTGTACACGGATTTGCAATCCGCTGCGTCACCACTCCGCCAACTCGCCTCGGAACGGTGCGCGTGGGGTAGCCGATAAGTGGCGTCACTGCAAGTGGCCTCCTCATCGCATTCTTGGGGTAAAAGTGCCGCAGACGCGAATTGACGCCCTGGCCACCGTTGCCGCGCCCGGATGATTGTGCCAAAACATCCGCAAAGCCAACTTCCCGAGCGTGTACCGCATGACTGATTTCGCGACCCGCCGCACCATGATGGTCGACGCACAGATACGTCCCGCCGACGTAACCAAATTCCCGATTATCGACGCGATGCTGTCCGTCCCGCGCGAAAATTTCGTGCCGCATGACCTGAGAGAGGCGGCCTATCTGGGCGAGAATGTGGATATCGGAGAGGGGCGCGTCCTGCTTGAGCCGCGCACTCTGGCAAAAGCGCTCGACGCGCTGGAGCCGGAACCGGAGGAACTTGCACTCGTCGTGGCGGCAGGGACCGGCTATTCCGCGGCCGTGATGGCCCGGATGGTCGAGGCCGTCATCGCCCTTGAGGGGGATGAGGCCCTGTGCAAGGAGGCGCAGAACGCCCTGACAGAGATCGGGGCCGACAACGCCGTCGTGGAAACCGGAGCGCCGGAGGCCGGTGCGCCGGATCACGGCCCCTATGACATCATCTTTATCGATGGCGCTGTAGAGCAGGTGCCCGAAGCACTGACCGATCAGCTGAAAGAAGGCGGCCGGATTGCCGCGCTGATCGTCGAAGGCAAATTGGGCACGGTGAAAATCGGTCACAAATCCGGCGGCAAGACGCACTGGCGATTTGCGTTCAACGCATTTGCTCCGGTTCTTCCGGGGTTCGAAAAGGCAAAGACATTCGCGCTTTGATCCGACGTTGCCAAATGGCGCGGATCTTGGAAAACAGGCAGCGACGGAGCAGGAGCAGGGCATGGAACTGAAAAGATTTTTCGGCAAAGCCGCAGGTGTGGCGGTTCTGTCCGCAGCGGGACTGCTGTTCACGCAGGGCACCGCCCGGGCTGAGACGCTGGCTGATGCGCTGGCATCGGCCTACAACACCTCCGGCTTGCTGGAACAGAATCGCGCCCTGCTGCGTGCCGCCGACGAGAATGTGCCACAGGCGCTCTCCGCGCTGAGACCCATCATTTCCTGGTCCGCCAGCGCGTCGCGCACCTTTGGTGAGACGGCCAGCGCCACGTCTGGCTATGCCCTCGTCGGCACGGAAAGCGGCAGCGCGAGCCTGTCTCTCTCGGCGCAGATCCTGCTGTACGATGGTGGCGCATCCAGGATTGGTGTGGAAATCGCCAAGGAATCCGTTCTGGCGACGCGTCAGAGCCTCGTGGCGGTCGAACAGCAGATCCTGCTGCGCGCCGCCAGTGCCTATCTCGAAGTGCTCCGGGCGCAGGCCTTTCTGGATCTGCGGCAGAACAACCTGCGGCTCCTGACACAGGAGTTGCGGGCTGCAAAGGACCGGTTCGAGGTTGGCGAAGTCACCCGGACGGACGTGTCCCTTGCCGAAGCCCGGCTTGCCGCGTCCCGGTCCAATCTGGCGACGGCGCAGGGCACGCTGGCACAGGCGCGGCTGGAATATCTGACGGCCGTTGGCCATGAACCCGGCAGCCTGTCGCCCGTGCGCGCTCTGACCGGGCTTCCCGCCACGGCAGATGCGGCGGCGGCGCTGGCGCTGCGCCAGCACCCGGCGCTGCTGCAGGCACGCTATCAGGTCAATGTGGCAGAACTCCGGATTGCGGTCGCCGATGCGGCACTCAGCCCGTCGGTGTCCCTCAGCGGGAGCCTGAGCCTCAGCCGGAACTTCTATAATGACGGGCGCAGCCAGACCGGGACGATCTCACTTGGTGCGTCCCAGCCCATCTACTCAGGGGGCAGCCTTAGCTCGCTGCAGCGTCAGGCGCATCAGAATCGCGATGCGGCGCGGTCGGGGCTGCATGTGACTGCGGGCGATATCCGGCAGAATGTCGGCAATGCAATCGCCACCCGGCAATTGCTGCGCGCCTCCTATGAGTCGAGCCAGCAGCAGGTGCGTGCCGCGCAGCTTGCTTTCCAGGGCGTACGCGAAGAAGCAACCCTTGGCGCCAGAACCACACTCGATGTGCTCAACGCCGAGCAGGAACTGCTCGATGCCCGCGCCAATCTTATTTCCTCCGAGATTGACCAGCTTGTTGCCGGTTACTCTCTGCTGTCCGCGATGGGAGAACTCACCGCTCAAAAGCTGAAGCTCAAGGTCAGAACCTACGACCCGGCCGGCTATTACAATATGGTCAAGGATGGTCCGGCAGGACTCAGCAAGCAGGGCAGACAGCTCGACCGTGTGTTGCGCGGGCTTCAAAAAGAGTAAAAGCCGAACCTTCCATTGAGAAAAACCGCCTGTCGCGTTACGCTGCGGCAGGCAAGAGCGGTTGGTATGACATGGCAGATTCTGTAACGAACGTTCAGATCGAGGACGTTCTCGCATCGATTCGGAAACTCGTCTCCGAAGAGGTCCGCGCCCAGGGGGGCGTCGCAGGTACGTTAAATCTGAACGCCGGATCGGCGCGCCCGCAGGTTTCCGAACCGCCTGCGGCCACGCCCGGCCAAGACCGTGCCCGGCCCGCGCAGGATGACACGCTGGTGCTGACCCCGGCCCTGCGCGTGTCGGTCGAGCAGCCGCTGGCCGCGCAGCCGCAGCGCCGCAAGTTCACCACGCCGCCGATCCCGACACCGCCGTTCTCCTCTGCGGAGAATACGCCGGACGATCCGGCACTGACCGCAGCCGGCGAGGGGGCCCCGGACCCGGACGAAGCCGGCTTTGTCGAGGTGGAGGATCACGTCGCCCTCGATGCGGAGCTGATCAGTATCGTCAAACGTGCGACGTCCTTTGCGGAGGCCCCCGAAGACCCGGCGGAAGAGGACGACCCCTTTGCCGCTGCGCCCGACGATGCAATGACCCCCTACGCCCGCGCGTCGGAATTGGAGCCGGAGCAGGCAGCGGTCAGGCCCGACACAGGCGGTGCCCAAGACCTCGGGCAAGACGTGCAGCAGGATCGTCTGCAGGCGGCAGAGCCGTCGCATGACGAGGATGACCTCGCGACCGAGGGTGCGGCGGCAACCGGCCCCGCAGACCAGGATGCGTCTGACACCGAAGCGCTCGTCCCCGGATTTCTGCGCCGCAACGGCATCACATCGCTTGAAGACCGGATCGCGGCACTTGGCTCCGCCATGGACCCGCAGGACGAATGGGAACCGGAAGCCGACGATGTAGACGATGCGCTTCCGGAACAAGCATCCTCCTTTCTGCCGTGGTCGGATATGGAAGATGCCGTCTCGGCCGATGAATTCGTCATGGGCAGCCCGGACGAGCAAAGCAGCGGGCTGACACTGTCGACGCGGACGGATCGGGTGTCGGCTGTGCCGCGTAAGTCTGGCAGCGACGCGCCAGCACAGCCCGGTGCGCCGGTGGCCGGGACAGCGGCCGCTGACGACACGTTTGGCGCTCCGGATCAGGAAGACGCGCAGGATGACGAGGCCATCGCGATTGCGTTTGCCCGCGATGAAACCGATGACGAGACCGTCCTGACCGAGCCGGACAGTGACGAGACCTGGCAAATTCCCGATGCGCCGCATGCGGCCATGTACCAAGACCGCACCCCGGCAGAGCCTGTCGGTGAACCCGACGCGCCGGCAATGGAGGCCACCGGCCCCGCGCCTGACGAAAGCTTTGCGACCGACGGCACAGAAGACGAGGGTGAGGATTGGGACGACATCGTGCGCTTCCCGGCTGCGGGTCCCGATCTGGCCATGGAAGACACAGATGACGCGCTGGAAGAGCCAGAGCCGGAAGACGCGCTGACGCAGGGAGCCGGCCCGGCCCCCGTGCAAGATGAACGTCTGGCCTTGGACGATGGCGCCTATCTCGACGAGGAAATCCTGCGGGATCTCGTCTCGGAGATTGTCCGCCAGGAGCTGCAGGGCGCCCTGGGAGAGCGGATCACCCGCAATGTGCGCAAACTGGTACGTCGGGAAATCCACCGCGCCCTGGCCGCGCAGGACCGTCTCTGACACAGGCCCGTCGGGGTGCCCTGGCAGATCACCCCGGCATGACAGGCGCAGCCAGCGCCAGTATGGCGTCGAGATCGAGGTGACGCCGAAGATGGGCGGCCAGCCCGTCCAGCGTGGCCTCGACACCATCCTCGAACTGCAACGAAGACCGGCCGCCAAGCCGCGCCAGATCATGCGCGCGGAACTGGTCGGAGCTGTAGAGCCCGTGCAGATAACAGCCCCGGACACGCCCATCCGCAGAGGCAGCCCCTTCGGCTTTGCCTCCGACATCTAGCCACGCCCGCGAACAGTCCGGCCCCGATGTCTGGCCAAGGTGGATCTCATACCCGTCGATCTTGGAGCCGGTCTCGTTATGAATGGCCTGCGTTCTGGTAACGCGTTTCTTCTGGTCCAGCCGGGTTGTCACATCAAGAAGCCCCAGGCCGTTACAGCTGCCGGCATCGCCTTCCAGCCCGTCCGGATCGCTGATGGTCCGGCCCAGCATCTGATACCCGCCGCAGAGGCCCAGCACATGCCCCCCGCGGCGGACATGTGCGATCAGGTCGATATCCCAGCCCTGCGCCCGGAAATGCCGCAAATCGGCAATGGTGGATTTTGACCCGGGGATCAGGACCAGATCTGCATCGCCGGGCAGGGGCCGGCCCGCTTCGACCAGGACCAGTTCCACGCCCGGCTCGGCCTGCAACGGATCAAGATCGTCGAAATTGGCAATCCGGTTCAGCTGCGGCACCGCAACCTTAACCCCCTGTCCGCGCGCTTTGCCCGCACGGCCGAGGTCCATCACATCCTCTGCCGGAAGCCGCCAGGCATCCTGAAACCACGGCACCAGCCCCAGCCGCTGCCAGCCCGTATGCTCCGCAATATACGCCATCCCGTCCTCGAACAGAGACGGGTCGCCCCGGAAGCGGTTGACGATAAAGCCATGGATGCGCGCCCTGTCCGCGTCCGACAGAACCGCGCGGGTCCCGACAAGCTGTGCGATAACGCCGCCGCGGTCGATATCGCCAACCAGTATGACCGGCACATCGGCAGAGGTGGCAAAACCCATGTTCGCCAGATCGTTCTCCCGCAGGTTCACCTCTGCCGGACTGCCGGCCCCTTCGATCAGGATCAGATCCGCCTGCGCGCTCAGCCGGTGGAAACTGTCCAGAATGGCCGCCCGCATCTCGGGCCGGGCCCGGGCAAATTCCTTGGCGCCCAGGCTTCCCTGGCGTTTGCCCTGCAGGATGATCTGCGCGCCCGTGTCGGTTTCCGGCTTCAGCAGCAACGGGTTCATGTCGCTGCGCGGCAGAACCCGCGCGGCCCTGGCCTGAAGCGCCTGCGCGCGTCCGATTTCCCCGCCATCTTCGGTGACCGCGGCATTATTCGACATGTTCTGCGGCTTGAAGGGCATCACGCGCAGACCCTGGTCGGCATAGGCGCGGGCAAGACCGGCCACCAGCATCGACTTGCCGACATTGGACCCGGTGCCCTGTATCATGATCGCCCTTGCGGCCATGGTATCCTTCCTTGCGATCCCGCCGTCAGAGCATAAAAAAACGCGCCCGGAAAGGCGCGTTTTTTTGCAATTCAGAGGGGCCGCGACTCAGGCGGCGTCCGCTGCTTCAGCCGCATGACGGCGTTCGCTTTCTTCGCGCGACAGGGCAACCGACGTACGGACCCCACGGCCAACGAAATCCATCAGCCCATTGACGACCCGTTCATTGGGGTCGATCCCTGCGCAGGACAGAACTTCACGGCCATCGCGTGACCGGGCCCAACGAGCGATCTGCTCCGGACCATTTCCATATTTTTTGTCATCGGCAATGGCATCATCCAACGCAGCGAGGACAACAGCCGCAAAAAGTTTGCGCGAGCGGTTGCCCTGTTCGTTGTTAAATGCCGTACCGTCAACGAAATCTTTCATGTTTCGACCTTTTGTTATTGCTCTTTCGGTAAGGGCGTGCCGCCGTTTATGGCGAAATTGAGACGATTCGGGGCGGCAACTTCAGCAACCCTGTTATGCGTTCAGTGCATGCCTGCCGAACTCCGCGCAAAGGCTCCGCTCCCTTGCCAGGAAACGGAGGTCCAGATATAGGACCGGCCTGAAAAGGATCAACTCCGATAGGCGGAAATCAGCATGCCCAAGATCAATGGCAACGAAATTCGGCCCGGCAATGTGCTGGAGCATAACGGCGGGCTCTGGGCCGCTGTAAAGGTCGACCACGTCAAGCCCGGCAAGGGCGGGGCCTTTGCCCAGGTCGAGATGAAGAACCTTCGCAACGGCTCCAAGCTGAACGAACGGTTCCGGTCCGCCGACAAGGTGGAGCGTGTGCGTCTTGAGCAGAAGGACATGCAGTTCCTGTTCGAATCTGATGGCATTCTGACCTTCATGGACACCGAAACTTACGATCAGGTTGAGCTGCCCGCCGATATCCTCGGTGAACGCCGCCCCTTCCTGCAGGACGGCATGACCATCCTTGTCGAATTCCACGAGGCTGAGGCGCTGAACGCCACCCTGCCGCAGAAAGTGACCTGCAAGATCGTGGAGACGGAGCCGGTCGTCAAAGGTCAGACCGCCGCCAACAGCTTCAAGCCCGCGACGCTGGACAACGGCATCAAGGTCATGGTGCCCCCCTTCGTCGGTCAGGACGAGGACATCATCGTCAATACCGAGACGATGGAATATTCGGAACGCGCCTGATCCTTCTCGGATCGGCAGTGGGGCCCCGCTGGAAGGCGGGGCTTTTTGTTTGTGAGGCGGGTCGATGAGGCCTCCGTTCGCCGCACCTAATTAGAACTTGGTCGGCGGTTTGCGAGAAGGGCAGCGGACGTCCGCGGGTGGCTGCGAAGCGGCCGCCCAGGGGGGGCGGTCGGCCGCTGCCCGGGCTGACGCCCGGGCGGGTCTTCTGATCGGAGGAGGACGCCAAGCTTGGACGCAAGCTGCGCCTCGGATCTGGCGATGCGCGGCGGCCTGCGGCCTTGGTTCCGCGCGGTTATCCAGCCTACCCGAACGGAAAACTGTCCAGCCGTTCGTAGCCGCTCTCCGTGATCAGCACCTGCGTCTCCAGCTTGATGCTTTCAGAGCCCTCTTCCGCCATCAGGCTCTCGATGCAGATGACCATGCCGGGCTCCAGCACCCCGTCCATGGCGCCGGGCCCGAAATCCGGATGCAGCGGGATCACCGGCCATTCATCCGCCATGCCCACCCCATGTGCCGCCAGCGAATAGCGGTAGGGCACATGCGCCTCGGGTATCTGCCAGCTCATCGCGTTGAATTCCGCGAAACTGCGGCCGGGTTTCAGCAGGTCGAGGTTGTGATGGATCTGCTCCAGCGCCGTGTCATAGAGCCGGTGCTGCACCTCTGTCATTGCCGTATAGCCGCAGGTCCAGGACCGCGAGAGATCCGCGCAATAGCCATAGGGCCCGATCAGATCGGTATCGAAGGAGATCATCTCGCCCAGCTGACAGACCCGCTCCGAACATTCCTGATACCAGGGGTTGGTGCGCGGCCCGCAGGTCAGCAGCTTCGTCTCCAGCCAGTCCCCGCCCGAGCGCGCATTTTCGAAATGCAGATGCGCCCAGAGCTCCTGTTCCGTCACGCCGGGCACCGAATGCTCGTAAATCCGCGCCATCCCGGCCTCGCAGACCCGGATTGTCCAGCGCATCAGCTCGATCTCATCGGCGGATTTGATCGACCGCGCGACCTCTGTCAGCTGAGACCCCTCGACATAGTCCAGCCCGCGCGCAGCCAGCGCCGCCACCCCGAAGCCATCCAGCCGGTCGCAGGCGATCCGCCGGTTGCCGCCGCCATATTCGCGCACCAGATCGGCGATCTCATCGGCCCAGTCATTTGCGGCCATGTCGACCTTGTTGCCCGACCCCATGAACATCCAGGTCTTGGCGATGCGCAGATCGTCAATGCCGGGCAGGCCCGCGCTCTGCTGCAGGCAGCCCTTGAATTCGAACATGATCGCAGGCCCGCCCGCGAGGATCAGCGCGTAGCGCATCGGGTTGTGCAGGGTCCAGACCTGCATGTTCGAACAGTCGAAGGCATAACGGATGTTGCACGGGTCGTAGAGCAGCAGCGCCGCGCAATCCATCCGGTCCAGCGCCGCCCGGAACCGGCCAAGGCGATAGGCCCGGGCCCGGTCCAGCACATCGGCGGCGATGGGGCTCTTCAACGGCCGGTCAGCGCCTTCGGCATTCAGATAGGTCAGCTTGCGGTCGTCTTTGAACAGCGTGTCGAGCGTCATGCAGCACGTCCGTAAAAGCCCAAGCGTTCCTCTTCGGTGAAGAGCACGCCGCGTTTCTCATAATAGGAAAAGACCGCGATGATCCGATCGCGCGATCCTTCGGCCGGCGTCACCCGATGCGCGGTATTCTTGCCCCGGAAGACATTGAGCGTGCCGGGCTCCACCGACATCTGCACAGGCTGGCGGCGCCCCTCCAGCAGATCGGCCACGCCAGGGTAATTCGGATCGTCCTCGCTGCGCAGATCCTGGTCGTATTCAAAGACCCCGCCGCCCTCCGGCGCCTGAAGCAACAGGGTGGTGGTGAATTCCGACCGGTCGAAATGCCAGTTGAGCGCCTGACCCGCGCCGTAGCTCATGACATTCACCCGGGCCAGCGGGTCTTCCATCACATGGAGCTCAGGCTTGTCCATGACGGCGGCCAGGAACTGTGCGAAAGGGGCCCATTCGTACAGCGTCATCACCGCATCCTGCCCCATCTGGTCTGCGCAGATCGTCCGGTTCGAGGTTTCGAATTCTCGCAGGGCAGGGTGGCCGGGCTCCAGCCCCTCGATGGTCTTGCGGAAATAGATATTGTGCCGCCGCTGATGCACAAAGGCCTTCTCCGCCAGCAGCGGGACCAGCTCTGCCACGCTGGCCTCCCGTGCCGCATCCCGCATGAAGCCCGGCAGGTTGAAGAGCCCGTCCCGCGCCAGCTTCGCCCGGCAGTCCTGCACCAGCGCCGTCCAGTCGGCGCTGCCGGGGCGGTCCAGCGGGTAACGGTCGAGGTCGATAATATCCTGCATGGCACTCTCCTTCATCTGTCGGGAACAGGATGAGCGGCAGGTCCCTATGCAACAATAGGGAATCTAATTATGCTCCATTAGTAAAACTTACGGACAAGCCATGACGCCTCAGGCCCCCCTCAATGCCCTGCGCGCCTTCGAGGCAGCCGTGCGCACCGGCTCTTTCACCAATGCGGCGCGGGAGCTGGGCGTCAGCTCCGCCGCCGTGTCCCAGCAGGTCAAGCTGCTGGAGGATTTCTGGAGCGAGACGCTCTTTATCCGGCAGGGCAACCGGCTGGCCCTGACCGATGCCGGCCAGACCGCCTATCCGCAGGTGGCCGAGGCCATGACCAGCCTGCAGACCCTCTCTCAACGCATGCAGCGGACCGAGAGGCAGCGCCGCCGCCTGACGCTCAGCGCCCCGCAATCGGTGGCAGAGACCTGGCTGGCCCCGCGTCTGGCCACGCTCGACATGCAGGCGATGAAACGGCAGCTCGACATTCGGGTGGACAATGACCCGGTCGATCTGGTGCGGGACCGGATCGACATGCGGATCTTCTATGGCCATGACCTCTATGGCGATTACCGGATCGACACGCTGTTCTCCGACCGGCTGGTGGCCGTGGCAGCCCCCGGTTTCACGGCCCGCCATGGCGCAGAGCTCTCTGCGATCGATGAGGCCTTCTTTATCCATACCGACTGGGGGCGCGGGTTTTCCTCCTATCCCAACTGGAACCTCGTGCTGGCCGACAGGATCGTGGATCGGGGCGCCGGGCTGCAGGTCGAAACCAGCAGCCTCTCGCTGTCCTTCGCACGGCAGGGTTTCGGCGTTGCGCTGGCCCCGGCGCGCATGGCCGACGAAGACCTCAGGACCGGCCATCTAGTCGAGCTGCCGATGCCGGAGGTGCGGATGCCCAGCGATTACCTCGTCGCCTATCCCAAACGCCTGGCCTCCGACCCGCTGGTCCGGTCTCTTGTCCGGGCGCTCAGCGCCTGAATGGATCAGACCCCGAGACTGTCCAGCAGACGTTCCACCATAGCGCGGTAGCTGGCCCCGAACAGCCGCAGGTGAACCAAAGCGGGCCAGAGCTGGTAGACCGGTCGCCGGTCCTGCCAGCCCGGCTCCAGCGGTCCGTAACCTTCGTCGAAGGCCTGGCCTGCCCGACCAAAGAGATGCAGCATGGCAAGATCGACCTCGCCATGGCCGTAGGCACAGGCCGGATCGATGAAATGCACTGTCCTTTCCGGCCCGAAAATCAGATTGCCCTGCCAGAGATCGCCATGCAGCAGCGATGCCGGGGGCGTATCGGGGATCAGCCCGGGCAGCTTAGGCTGCAGGGCTTCGATCCTTGCCGCGATATCGCGGGGCAGGGCAGACAGCTTGGCCGCAAGCCGCGTTTCATACCAGTAATCGACCCACCCGGCGTAGAACCCTCCGGCGACCAGAACCTTTCCCAGCCAGTAGTCTTCTTCCCAGCCATAGGCAGAACCGCGCACGTCATGCAGGCGCCGCAGGGTCTGCCCGGCCAGGGACCAATGCTGATCCGATGCGTGACTGTCGGGCAGAAATTCCAGCACCAGCCCCTTGCCCTGTACCGCCAGAACCTCCGGCACGGGAATGCCCGCCTGTGCCAGCGTGCGAAGCATGCGGGCCTCTATCTCGACATTGGGCCCGGTCTTGAGCGCAACCACCCGCCCGTCAGCCAGATCGAGCCGGTCAATCGTGGACAGATCACCGCCATGCAGGGGCTGACGCTGCATGACCGGCGATCCAAGCTGTGAAAGAACCCGGTCGGGACACATGGCGGCCCGACCTAGACGCGATCGGTGGGATAGAGCCGCGCGCTTCCCGCCGCCATCTCATCCGTCATCCGGTCGAACCGCAGAAAGGCCAGAGCCCGGCCAGCGGCCTGGGTGAAGAGCGTGCCGACGGATTTCCCGCCCGCCTCGATATCCGCCCCGACCGGAGCGGCGCCCTCGATGCCCAGCACCCTGATCCCTTTGCGCAGTTCTGTCTTGTGTTTCATCCGCGCCGTGACCTCCTGGCCGACATAGCACCCCTTGCGGAAATCCACGCCGTTCAGCCTTTCGAAACCCGCTTCGAGGATATAGGTCTCGGGCCCCAGCTCTATCCCGCTTTGGGGGATGCCATGCGTCACGCGAAGGGCATCCCAGTCGGTGCCATCGTCGCCGCCCTCTGCTCCGTAAAGCCGCCAGCCAAGCGCCGGATCGCGGGGATCGCTCACCGCGCCCTCCGGGGCAGGGCCGGTGCCGCGCCGCACCTGCAGGTCTGTCATCTCCAGGCTGACATCGGCGCGCAGCTTGTACATTTTCAACCGCTGCAGCAGGGCAGGCGCCCATTCTGCCGCGACGTCCAGCAAGATGGCCTCGCCCGCCGGATCCGGCAGCAGGATAAAATCCGCCACCAATTTGCCCTGAGGTGTCAGCAGCGCTGCATAGACCGCCCCTGCAGACAGCTTGCCGATATCGTTGGTCACAAGGTTCTGCAGGAAATCGACCCGGTCCGGCCCGCCAATCCGCAGGATACTGCGCTGATCCGGCATCTGGGTCTTGGTGCTTGTCATGGCGTCTGTCTTTCCGAATGGCTAGAAACGCGGACATAGCTGTTCTCCCGCTGACTTCAACAGGATCCCATGCGCGCGCCGATCTCGATCATCATACCGACCCTGAACGCGGGTCAAGCCCTTCCCGGCTGCGCTGCAGCGTTAATGACAGGTTTGGAAAACGGGTTAATCCGAGAGCTCATCGTGACCGACGGCGGGTCGACCGACGATACGCTGCGCATTGCCGGCAGTCTTGGCGCTTCGGTTGTGACCGGCCCGGCCTCCCGCGGGGGGCAGTTGCGCCGCGGGGCAGAGGCCGCGGCGGGCGACTGGCTGCTGTTTCTGCACGCAGATACGCAGCTTTCGGCGGACTGGCCGGAGGCCGTCCGGACCCACATGAACGACACCGCCGGCCCGGCATGTTTCCGTCTGGGCTTCGACAGGGGTGGGCTGATGTCGCGGATGACCTCCGGCTGGGCCAATCTCCGGACCCGCCTGTTTGGCCTGCCCTATGGCGATCAGGCCTTGCTGATCAGCGCGGATGACTACAGCGCGATCGGAGGGCATCCGGATATTCCGGTGATGGAGGATGTGGCCCTGGCCCGCCGGCTCTCCCGGATCGCTCTGCTGCCTGTCACCGCCCGAACAAGCGCTGCCAGATACGTCGCGGAAGGCTGGCTGAACCGGGGTGCGCGAAATCTCTGGCTTCTGCTTCGCTTCCTGGCCGGGGCCGACCCAGAGCAGCTTGCGCAAGACTATCGGCGGTCTCGCCATCCGTCTTGAACTGCAGTGCATGCAGACGGGCATAGATGCCGCCATGTGCCAGCAGCTCCTCATGCGTGCCCTGATCGACGGCCAGTCCCTTGTCCATGACAACGATCCGGTCCGCCTGGCGCACCGTTGACAGCCGGTGCGCGATGACCAGGACGGTCCGCCCCTTGGCCAGCCGGTCCAGCGCCTTCTGCACCACCGTTTCCGATTCCGCATCCAGCGCAGAGGTCGCTTCGTCCAGAAGCAGGATCGGGGTGTCGCGCAACAACGCCCGGGCAATCGCCACCCGCTGCCGCTGACCGCCGGACAGGTTCGACCCGCGTGGCCCCACCGGACTGTCCAGCCCCTGCGGCAGCTTGGGCAGGAAATCCGTCACATGTGCCGCGTCCAGCGCGGCTTTGAGCTGCGCCTCGGACACATCTTTCCGGCCAAAGAGGATGTTTTCCCGGAGCGTTTCGTCAAACAGGGCGGCGTCCTGCGACACCACGGACACAAGCCCCCGCAGCTCTGCCAGCGCCATGTCCTGCACCCGCACGCCGCCAATGCGCACCACGCCGGACTGAGGGTCGACAAGCCGTGTCAGAAGATTGAAAACGGTGGATTTTCCGGCACCGGACGCGCCGACAAGCGCCGTCGTCTGGCCCGCTTTTGCGGTCAGCGTCAGCCCCGGCAGAACCTCCGTCTCGCCATAGCGCAGATGCACATCGGTCAGGGCAATGTCGGGCACACCCTGCGGCGCAGGCTTGGGATCGGAGGGCGACAGGATGGTCGGCCGCGCCTCCATCAGGTCGCGCACGCGTTCGATCGCGGCGGCCGCCACCTGCCAGAGCCCGGACACCGTGCCCAGCCGCCGCAGCGGTTCAAAGGCAAAACCGATGGCCGTGAAAAACGACATGAACTGACCGACCGTCTTTTCGCCCGCGATGATCTCTCCGCCGCCGAAGATCAGCACCCCGAGAAACCCGACACCCGCCATCGCGTCGATCAGGCCGGGTATCGCGGCGGAGCCGGTGGTCGCGCGGACCTCGGCCCGCACCAGCTCTGCGGTCAGCGCGCCGTAGCGGTCGCTCTGATATTGCTCAAGCCGGTTCAGTTTGACCGGCACGATACCGTGGAAAACCTCATCCAGCCGCGTCGCCAGGCTGGCGCCCAGATCGCGCGCTTCCCGCGCGCGGCGGCGGACAAAGCGCTGCACAACCAGCGACGGCAGCACAAGCACAGGCGCGCCGATCAGCGCGATCAGGGTCCAGCGCCAGTCGACGGAAATGGCGACGCCCATCAGGATGACCAGCGCCACCGCATCGCGTCCGGCCCCGGTCAGCACCGCATTCCACACGTTGTTGATGGCCGAAACATCGCCCTGAATCCGCTGGATCAGAAACCCCGGAGGATGGGTCTGATGAAACACGCCATCCTGCCGCATCAGCCGGGCCAGCAGATCGGTCCGGATATCCGCCGATGTTGCCTGAGAAATCCGCGCCAGAAGCACCTTCTGCGCAACAGACGCGAAGGCACGACCAAGGAAAATCGCAAGGATCGCCATGCCGACCCAGCCAAGCGCACCGCTGTTGCCCTGGATGAAAACCTGGTCGAACATCGGCTTCATCATCCAGGACAGGGCGCCCAGCATCGCCCCCTCGACCGACATGAAGAACAGGGCGGCCAGCATCCACCAGAGATGTTTGTGCAGATAGCCGCGCCACAGCCAGGCCATCAGCCCGCGCCCCGCGTCCGAAAGCGCCTCGGGCGGGGTGTGTTCCGCTTCGCTCATGCGCGGCCCCGCGAGCGGTCAAAGGCCTGCTGAAGCGCCACATGGTCGTATTCCTGCCGGATCCAGTCCTCGAACCCGATTCCCGTTTCCGACTGGCGCGCGGCATATTGCGCCAGCACGAAATCCAGCACGCCGGTCTTGGTATGCTTCAGGTGGATGTATTTCAGACCCAGCATCTTGCGCGCCTCGGCCACCGGCCGCCCTTCGATCACCATCAGATAGATGGCAGAGGCAAAGCCCGCCCGGTCCGCACCGGATTTGCAATGCAGCACAAAGGGTTTTTCGATCGTCCGAAAGGCATCGATGACCCCGAGGATCTCATCCCGGCTGGCCGTCTTGCGGGCGTGCAGATTGCGGCTGACCAATGTCAGGCCAAGCGCCTCACAGGTCTCTTTTTCTGCGAAATAATGCGCATTTGGGCCTGACCCGCGCAGGTTCAGCACAGACCGGATGCCCATCCGCTTCATTTTCTCAAACCGCGCCCGGGTCGGGTGGTTGGACCGGTAAACGCCGTCCGCAATGGGAAAGAAATTGGTCCAGACGCCACGAAGGATCTCGTGATCGAACCACAGATTGTAGATCCGCGCCCGCCGCCGGTTCTCCGGGGTCGACAGATCCACATTGTAGCTGTCCCGGAATTTCCGTTCCCAGTCCTGAATACGTTTGATCAGTGACATGCCACCTCGGCGGTTGCGCCGGGCGCTCCGGCCCGCCCCATTTAGGCGAGCGAGGGTGTTCACGCAAGCGACCGTACCCGGGGCCGGACCGATGGGCCTAACTGTGATCGGTTCGACGCACGCTCTCTGGCCATGATGTGCGCAGGCGAACCATTTTCGCCCCGGCCCGGAGCGCGGCCCGCATTGACCCTGCCGTTCCTGCGGCTAACAGTGTCGCGACACATTTTCCCGCAGGTGCCAGATGACCCTAGCCGCAGGCCGCCCCTATCTCGCCATTCCCGGACCCTCCGTCATGCCCGACCGGGTGCTGCAGGCCATGCATGTGGCCGCGCCCAATATCTACGAGGGCGACCTGGTCACCATGGTGCAGGGCATGATCCCGGACCTCAAACGCGTGGCCCGGACCGATGGCAAGGTCGCGATCTACATCGCCAACGGCCACGGCGCCTGGGAGGCCTCGCTGTCCAATATCGCGCAGCCCGGCGACAAGGTGCTGGTCTGCGTGACCGGCCGGTTCGGCCATGGCTGGGCCGATATGGCCGACGGTCTGGGCCTCGACGTCACCAAGATCGACTTCGGCATGAAGGAGGGGATCGACCCCGGCAAGCTGGAAGAGGCGCTGAAGGCCGATACCAGGCATGAATACAAAGCCGTCCTGTTTTCCCACGTCGACACGGCCACCTCGCTGCGCAACGATCCGCGCCTGCTGCGGGCCGCGATGGATGCCGCTGGTCACCCGGCGCTGCTGATGGCCGATTGCATCGCCTCGCTCGCCTGTGACGAAATCCAGATGGACGCCTGGGGCGTCGATATTGTGGTAGCGGGGTCGCAGAAGGGGCTGATGGTGCCGCCGGGCCTGTCCTTCGTCTTTGTCAGCCCCAAGGCCGAGGAGGTGCGCCGCGCCCTCCCGCGCGTCTCCCGCTACTGGGACTGGACGCCGCGCCTTGACCCGGAATTCTTCTACCAGTTCTTCGGCGGCACTGCGCCGACGCATCACCTCTTTGGCCTGCGTGCCTCGCTCGACATGCTGCATGATGAGGGGATGGAGCAGGTCTGGGCCCGTCACGCCACGCTGGCCCGTGCCATCTGGGCCGCCTGCGAGGCCTGGGGCAGCGACAATGGCGCCCTGCGGATGAACGTCTCTGACCGCGGCAAGCGGAGCCATGCGGTGACGGCTCTGGGGCTGGGTGAACGCAATGGCGCGGCCCTGCGTCAGTGGGTGGCCGAAAAGGCGGGCGTCACGCTGGGCCTAGGCCTGGGGATGGAGACGCCGGAATTCCCTCGCGGCGAAGGCTTCTTCCGCATCGGCCACATGGGGCACCTGAACGCCCATATGGTGCTGGGCATGCTCGGCACGCTGGAGGCGGGCATGCAGGCGATCGGCGTGCATATCGGCCCCGACGCCCTGTCTGCCGCGGCGAAAGTTGTGTCAGAGGCCTAACGGCGCAGCCACGCGATCCCGTAGTTCACGACCCATCCGGCCGCAAACACGGCCGGCAGGCCGTAGAGGGCCCAGATCACGCCGAGGATCCACAGCAGGTTGATGAAGGCCATCACCAATACCGTGGTCGTGTAATCGGGAAGGGGCTGGTGGTCTTGGGTTGGCTCAAAGGGCCGGGTAGGGGTGCGCATGTCGCCTCGGTCGTCGTCTGGCCTCCCTGATTGCAAGGTAGCGCGGACGACGGCGGGATCACGGGCAAAACGCAGTCAGCCGGTGCGAAACCGCCTCTGCATCTCTGCAATGCCTGCCAAAAAGGCGGATCAGGCCGGTGTGGTGACCTGCGCGCGCGCCTCCGCCACCGCCTCTGCCAGCACCGTCTCCAGCCGCCGCAGGTCATCGGGCTGACCGCAGGAGATGCGGATGCAGCGGTCCTGCGGCGCCACAAAGGGCATGCGCACGAAGATGCCGCGCCGCCCGAGCGCGCCGACCACCGCCCGCGCCAGATCGCCCGTGCCGCCGCAATCAACCGTCACGAAATTGGTGGCGGAGGGCAGGGCGCTCAGCCCGGCCTCGCCCGCGATGCGCATGATCTCGGCCCGCGCGGCCTCTACCTGCGCCGTCACCTGTGCGAGGTAGGGCTGATCCGCCAGCGCCGCCAGCGCGCCGATCTGCGCCGACCGGTTCATGCCGAAATGGTTGCGGATCTTCTCGAAGGCGCGGATTGTCTCGGCCGCGCCCATGGCATAGCCCACCCGCGCGCCCGCCATGCCGTAAGCCTTGGAAAAGGTGCGCATCCGCAGCACGCGCGGATCGTCATAGGGCAGGGGCAGCGCGGCATCTTCCGGCGCAAACTCGGCATAGGCCTCGTCGAGCAGCAAAAGCGTGCCCTCCGGCAGGCCATCCAAAGCGGCGGCGATCTCCGCCCCCGTCCAATAGCTGCCCATCGGATTGTCCGGATTGGCGAGGTAGACAAGCTTGGCATCGACCCGTGCTGCCTCCGCGATCAGCGCGGGCAGGTCTTCCCGGTCGTCGCGATAGGGCAGGGTCCGCAGATCGCCCCCAAAGCCTGCCACATGGTAGTTGAACGTCGGATAGGCCCCGGCAGAGGTCACGACGCGGTCGCCCGGCTCCACCAGCAGGCGCACGGTATAGCCCAGCAGCCCGTCGATGCCTTCGCCCACAACGATATTCTCGGGACAGACGCGGTGATGCAGGGCCAGCGCGTGCCGCAGGTCCCAGCTGGTCGCATCGCCATACTTCCAGATCTCCGCATCCGCCGCCCGCATCGCCTCCAGCGCGGCGGGGCTGGGCCCGAAGACATTCTCATTCGCGCCCAGACGGGCATCGAATGGCGCACCCCGGTCGCGTTCCATCGTTTCCGGGCCGATAAAGGGCACCGTGGCGGGCAGGCTCTGGGCCAGCTTGGTGAAACGGGGCGGCATGATCTCTCCTCCAAAGATTTTTGCCCTGTAAACCTCAGCGCCTTCCCGATCAAGCGGGATGAGACGCGCAACGTCAGGGCTGGTCTCTGCCGCAACGCAGAGGCAGACTGCCCTCCGACGGAGACCTGAGGGAGAGGACATATGGCCCGAGTAACCACCGAAATCCGCGATCATATCGCCCATGTCACGCTGACGCGCGGCGACAAGATGAACGCGGTCGACCCGGATATGGCCGAGGCCATCGTGGAGGCCGGCGAGGCGCTGATCGGAAATCCCGACATCCGCGCCGTGTTGCTCTCGGCTGAGGGGCGGGCGTTCTGTGCCGGTCTCGACCTTGCATCCTTTGGAAAACATGCCTCGGGCGGCGACCAGACCGACCGGATCGTGACCCGGACCCATGGCGCATCGAACCTGATGCAGCGCGTCGCGACCGTCTGGCGCGACGTGCCGGTGCCGGTGATTGCCGCCGTGCAGGGCGTGGCCTTTGGCGCGGGCTTCCAGCTGGCGCTTGGCGCCGACGTGCGCATCGCCGCACCGGGTACGAAATTCGCGGTGATGGAGGCCAAATGGGGCCTCGTACCGGACATGGGCGGCATGGTGCTGATGCCCCAGCTCATGCGGTCCGACGTGATCCGGCTGATGACCTACACCGCAGAGCCGGTGGCGGCGGAAAAGGGCCTCGACTGGGGGTTCGTGACCGAAATCGCCGAAGACCCCCATGCCCGCGCGCTGGAGATCGTGACCCTGATCGCAGAGAAATCGCCCAAGGGCACCCGTCTGGCCAAATCGCTGATCGCCGTCGCGGAAAGCGGCGTGTCGGAAGCGGAGGTGCTGATGGCCGAGTCGGTCGAACAGGCCAAGCTGATCGGCGGCGCCGAACAGAAGGAAATCGTCGCGGCGCATATGGCCGGGCGCAAGCCGGTCTTCTGATCCCCGACAGACAGGGAAAAACAGACAGGGTAAAAGGGCCCGCCGAAACCGGCGGGCCGCTTTACGTTAAGATGTCTGATCGGCCGGTCAGCTGGCGGCGCGGCTCTCCGGACGGAAGCTGATCCGGTCGGACACGGCGAACCGCCCCCCCTGCAGCCTGCGCAGCTTGCCCTCGCGCAGCAGCTGTCCAAAATGGCGCAGGCTGTCCTCGCGGGAGAAACTGTCGCCTTCGATCTGGCGGATCTTGTTCATCAGCTGGGGACGCGAGAACTGGTCGCGTTCCTCGACAAAGGCCATGTAGGAGGCCGCGGCTTCCAGCAGGTCAGGCAGGCTCGACGCTCCGACCCGTTCCGCGAATTCCTCAAAAGAGGCAGCGTTTGCCGCGGCCGCACGGGCGTGCTGCTCGGCGTGATGTTCCATATCCTCGGCATCGTGATGCCGCGGCGCGGGCGCCTCGGCCACCTCTTCCCGCTGGGCCAGGTCGGCGACCCGGATACGGCGCGGCTTTACCGTGCCGGCAGGGCTGCCACCCAGATCGACACGCTGCTCCGCGATCAGTTTCAGCGGCGCCGGGCGGTCCTCGTCGCGCCGGGTCATGCCGGGGGCGCCGCCGGGACGGCGCGGGCGCACGACCTGCGCAAGATCCTCGCGATAGGCATCCGCGCCTTCATCCGCACCCGATGTCAGGTCGGAGCCGGCCTGCTTTTCGGCCTGGGTCGCCGCGACGGCGGCCCGCAGATGTGCAATAGCGGTCCGGCGACGGGTGCTGTCGGTATCGCTCAGATGCTGATCGGTCTCGGCAAGGATACGGTCCATGTCATCGTCCGATCCGGCATCCAGAAGCCGCCGGCGACGTGCAACAACACGGTGCTGCGGGTCTTCTGCGGCATAGGCCGCGGCGACGGATTCCTCGCCATCCGTGTCATCCTCGTCATCATCGTCGTCGTCCAGATCGGCAAAGGCGTTCAGGAAGGATGCGTCTTCGCGATCTGCTTCCGCCTCATCCTCGTCATCCTCGATATCGCCCCGGCCCTGAGCGGCAGGGCGCGGCGCCAGATCGTCGTCGTCTTCCTCGTCCGCCTCATCGAATGCTTCGATATCGTCGAAGTCGTCCTGATCGTCCCACTCTTCCGCATCTTCGGCATCATCGAGGTCATCCATGGCCTCCAGATCGGCCATGTCTTCCGCGTCGTCCAAGGCGTCGAAATCGTCCGGTTTGTCCACGTCAGCGAGGCTGGAATCGCGGGCAATCTCCGCCTCCAGCGCCGAAAGTTCGCTCTGCAAGGCGGCCTCGTCTTCCGGGCTCAGGCTGGTGGCCCCGAGGTCGCGAGGCGCCTCCAGGTCAGCCTGATCGGAGAGGTCTTCTTCCAGAAGTTCGTTTTCAATCGCGGCGTCAAAGTCGCGGCGCTTGACCTTGAGGACACGTGCCACAGGCTTTTCCGCAGCTGGCGGGGCGACAGGCTCATCCTCGTCCTCCCAGCTTTCCCAGCCGGCGTCGGAGGCATCCGCCTCCTCAGCGTCCAACTCGGCAAACGCCGCGTCTTCGTCAACCTCGTAGGCGTCCTCGTCCCAGCCCTCTTCGGCGTCCTCTTCCGCTTCTGCGTCGCGCTCGGCGGCAAGCTCCAGCTCGGAGGCATCGGCGGCGGTAAACTCTGCCAGAGCCTCTGCCGTCCAGTCGCCTTCTGTTTGAGCGTCGGCTTCGATCGCATCTTCGTCGTCCGACGCATTCGCAATGGCCAGCTCCGCGCTCAGATCGATTTCGGCGTCATCCGCATCGTCATCGGCGTCGGCGTCCGCAAGGTCGAAACCGGCTTCGGGGGCGGCATCTGCCTCCGTCTCAGTCGCGTCGCCAAGGACACGGTCCTGCCAGGGCTCCGGCGCGGGGGCAATCGACGCTTCGGTGAACGCGTCATCGGCATCGGTCTCCGGTGCGAGCGCCCGGCGTGCGGTGCGCGCGTCAACAGCATGTTCGTCTTCGGTGAAGTCTGGCATGGGCGCGACCGGCGCCTTGGACACGACATCACGGATGCGTTGCAGTTTGGCCGCCACCGACGTGCTGTCGGGATGCGGGGCGGGGGATCCCTCCGGTTTCGGCGCCGGAGTTCTGACGGGCTGCGACACGCTCACGGCCCGGCCGGAGCCAACGCGCACGGCACGTCCGCCAACCTTGGCGCGCACGGTCGGGCGCGTCACGCGCGGCGCCGCGCTGCGAGCGTAAGGGGCCTCGGCAGGCGCTTCGTCCTCAGGAAGGGCTGCTGCCGTTTCAGCTGCATCAACCTCGGTGTCTTCGTCAGGCTCGGCCACAACCGTGCCCGCCTCTGCCAGCGGAACCGGGTCCATGGCGGGCTCGTCATCAGCATCAGCCACATCCGCCTCAGACGCAGCGGCTTCTTCCTGCACGTCCAGAGCCGCGACAGCCGCGTCGTCGTCATCAGCGACGTCCGCCTCGGGCGCGTCCACTGCGGCCTCCGCCTCCGCCACGTCGGGTGTCGCGGGCGGAACCGGCGCATCGGCAGGCTCTGCCGCGTCGGGCTGCACGTCGGCTGCCAGAGCGTCGAGGACGGTCTCGTCCTCAACCTCGTCTTCGGCGGTATCTGCCAGCGTCTCAGGGGCCTGAGACTTGGGGGCCTGCGCAT
This sequence comes from Pseudooceanicola profundi, assembly GCF_050897955.1. Lineage (NCBI taxonomy): Bacteria > Pseudomonadati > Pseudomonadota > Alphaproteobacteria > Rhodobacterales > Paracoccaceae > Pseudooceanicola > Pseudooceanicola profundi. The sequence goes on from NZ_JBPAXZ010000001.1 coordinate 3,194,518, forward strand.
CGCTTGTGCGGGTCACGGCCAGCGCAGGTCGCGCCGCTGCCATATCTGCCCTGTCGTCGGTGCGCAGGACGATGCCGTCGTCGCCACTGCGGGCTTCGACCCGCCGGGCAGAGGCACGACTGGCAAGCCGGGCCAGCAGTTCAGGATCGGGCTGCGGCGGCTCTGCTCCAAAAAAGCGGTCATCAGCAGCGAGGTCGCGGAAATACTCCGCAATCGCCTTCATCGTGGTGAAGGCATCGTCGAATCCCTCCAGCGTGCACGAAAACGTGCCGTAGGACACGGTTAGAATTTTGTTTGACTCTGCCACGTTACATCTCGCTTTTTGTCTCTTGCCGATGTGGTGGGACTGCTCTTTATCCACCTCTTGGCGTCAGACCTTGCGACCTAACACGTCCGAATCTAAGGAACGGTTCGTCTCATTTTGTGACAATTTCATGGTTACTGTCCACTTTGGCCTGCGAATGTAAACAATGACCCGCTTCCGATCCGCCCCCGTTCCCGACCCCGATGCGCCGCTTGTAGAGAGCGGCGGCCCGGTGCTTCTGGCCGGGGGCGCGATCTCGGAACAGAACCTTACGGTGCTGCGCGATCTGTCCCGCCTGCTGGGGCCGGGCACGCCGCTGGTTGCAGCCGATGGCGGCGCCGGGCTGGCCCTTTCGGCCGGATTGCATCCCGATATCGTGATCGGTGATCTCGACAGCCTGACGGACGAGCATCGTGCCCAACTGGCCCCGGACAGGCTGCACCACATCTCGGAACAGGAAACGACGGATTTCGACAAGGCGCTGCGCCGGATCGCGGCGCCGGTGGTGCTGGGGGCCGGATTTCACGGCGCCCGCGTCGACCATCAGCTGGCGGCCTTTACCGTGCTGGCGCGTCATCCCGACCGCCCCTGTATCCTTGTCGGCCCGGAGGATATCGCCTGTCTCTGCCCGCCGCAGCTGGATCAGGCGGTGACGCCGGGTGACTGGGTGTCGCTCTTCCCGCTGGCAGAGGTCACCGGCCGGTCTGTGGGGCTCGAATGGCCAATCGACGGGCTGAGCTTCCGCCCGGATGACCGCGTCGGCACTTCCAACCGGGCCTGCGCCGACCGCATAGAGCTGCGGATCGACCGCCCGGCGATGCTGCTCATACAGCCGCGCCGGGCCCTCCGGCCGTTGCTGTCAGCACTGCTGACGCCCGCCGCGCAATGGCCCGCTCGCGCAGGATGACATACATCCCGGCGGACATTGTGACCAGAATACCAAGTGCGGCGAGCCCGTTGGGCAGGTCGTGGAAGATCATCCAGCCGAAGATCGCGGCAATCGGAATTTCCAGGTATTGCATCGGGGCCAGCGTGGCCGAGGGCGCATAGCGCAAGGACCAGGTCATCAACAGGTGGCCGAAGGACCCGAGCACGCCAAGCGTCAGATACAGCGTGATTGCTTGCGGGGGCACGGCCACCAGCATGAGGGCATCGGCCCCCAGCGGATATCCCAACAGGGCGAAGGGCAACAGGATCGCCACGGCCATCACACCGCTGACACCCTGCATTCCGATCGGATCGACATCCTTGGCGATCTTGCGTGTCACCAGCATGAAAAACGCAAAGGCAAAGGCCACGCCGACCGGCAGCAGCGCAGGCCATCCAACGGCGGCAAAGCTGGGCTGGATCACCATCAGCGTACCCCCAAATCCCACCGCGCAGGCCGCGAGCCTGCGCCAGCCGATTTCCTCATCCAGCAGCAGCCAGCCCAGCAGCAACATGATGAAGGGCAGGACAAAGGCAATCGCAACGGTTTCCGCCAGCGGCAGGAACTGAAGTGCCAGGAACATCAGGCCTGACCCGGTTACGTGAATGATGCTCCTCAGAAAAACCAGCCATGTGACACGCCGCGACATCCGCATCGGGCGCCCGAGCACCCAGGCGAGTGGCACAAGAAAAACCGCCTGCATGACAAAACGCAGCAGCAGAAGCTGAAAGACTGTTTGGCCGTAATCCGGTCCGCCCAGCACTTTGGCCGTGGCATCGCCGAGCGGTGCCACACAGCAAAAGGCCAGCATCAGCATGATGCCCAATAGGGGGCGGTCGTCCTGCATCGGGTCGTCTCCGTCAAACAGCGGCAGAGCGAACAGGGGATCACAGCGCCCGTGTCGCGGCAATCCCGCCCGGCCGCACAGGCGCTTCTGCGGGCCTGTCTGCCGTGCCTCAGCAGTTGGGCACGTTGACCGCGAGCCCGCCCAGCGAGGTCTCTTTATACTTCTCGTGCATGTCCCGCCCGGTCTGGCGCATCGTCTCGATCGCCGCATCCAGCGGCACGAAATGCGTCCCGTCCCCGCGCAGCGCCAGTGACGCGGCGCTGACTGCTTTGATCGCGCCCAGCGAATTCCGCTCGATGCAGGGCACCTGCACAAGGCCCTTCACCGGGTCGCAGGTCATGCCCAGATGATGCTCCAGCGCGATCTCGGCGGCATTTTCCACCTGTTCCGGCGTCCCGCCCATCACCGCGCAGAGCCCGGCCGCCGCCATGGCCGCCGCCGATCCGACCTCCGCCTGACAGCCCGCCTCCGCCCCGGAGATCGAGGCGTTGAATTTCACCAGACCGCCGATGGCTGCCGCCGTCAGCAGGAAATCCGGCACCCGCGTTTCGGTCGCGCCGGGCACATGGTCCAGCCAGTAGCGGATGACCGCAGGAATAACACCGGCCGCGCCATTGGTGGGCGCGGTCACGACCTGACCTCCGGCGGCGTTTTCCTCGTTCACCGCCATGGCATAGGTGCCGATCCAGTCGTTCACCACATGCGGCGCTGTCAGGTTCTGGCCCCGCTCTGCCTGCAGCTGCCGCAGGATCGCGGGCGCGCGCCGTTTCACGTTCAGGCCGCCCGGCAGGATGCCATCCGTGGCCAGCCCCCGGTCCATGCAATCCTTCATCACCTGCCAGATGCGGAAGGTGCCGTTGCGCAGCTGGCCGGTGCCCCGCGCCGCCTCGTTCTGCGATTTCATCTGCGCGACGGTCAGGCCGGAGGCCTTCGCCATCTCCAGCATCTCGGCCGCGGTCTTAAAGGGGAAGGGCACCGGCGCGCCTTCATCCTCGGCCTTGCCGGCCTCCAGCTCCTCCGCTGTCAGGACAAACCCGCCACCAATGGAATAATAGGTGACCGACAGGATCACGTCGCCCTGCGCATCCAGCGCCTCGATCACCATGCCATTGGCATGGCCGGGCAGGGGGCCGTCATAGTTAAACCGCAGATCCGTCTGCGGATCGAATGCCATGGGCGCGAGGCCCACCGGCGCCACCGTCTTGCCCCCGGCGATCGACAGGAGCGTCGCCTCCGCTGCATCCGCGTCGAATGTGTCGGGCAGGAACCCGGCGAGGCCCAGGATCACCGCCCGGTCCGTCGCATGCCCCCGCCCGGTAAACGCCAGTGAGCCGTAAAGCGTCGCGCGCAGCCCCTTGGCCGTGAAGGGCGCCGCCCGCAGCGTATCAAGGAACCGGCCCGCCGCCACCATCGGCCCCATCGTGTGCGAGGAGGACGGGCCGACGCCCACTTTGAAGACATCGAATACGGACAGGAACATAGGCGCCTCGCGTCTGGAGAATGTCCTCACATTCACCATTTCCGCGCCGACAACCCAACCGGAAACGACGCCGCCGCTTCCGGAAACGCCGCCGCGGCCTTCATCTTTCGAATAATATGCGGAAATCAGCGCCTGCCTGGCCATTCGCGCGCAACCCTGGGGTGGGTCATGCGCGCGGCCCTGCCTATCGGCGTGGCAGGCCCCGACAGAAACCCGGTTGCGCTGTCTCGGCCCGCAATTGCCTCTCGCATGATCGCATTCCTCCGCCTATAAGCCCCGCAAGCTGCCGAGGAGTTCGCCGATGCCCGCCGACCTTTCCCCCATCGACAAGGCAAAGTTCGTCGCCGCCAAACGCTCTGTCGATTTTGTCGAGGACGGGATGCGCGTGGGGCTCGGCACCGGATCGACCGCCGCCTGGATGGTGCGCTGCCTGGGCGAGCTGGTCCGCGAGGACGGGTTGAAGATCAAGGGCATCCCGACCTCGACCCGCACCGCCCAGCTGGCGCGGGAAGTGGGGATCGACGTCATCTCTCTCGACGAGGCGAAATGGCTCGATCTGACCATCGACGGGGCGGATGAATTCGATGCCGACCTGAACCTGATTAAGGGCGGGGGCGGCGCGCTGTTGCAGGAGAAAATCGTGGCGACGGCCTCCGACCAGATGGTCGTGATTGCCGATATCGGCAAATCCGTTGAACATCTGGGCGCCTTTCCCCTGCCGGTGGAGGTCATTCCCTTTGGCTGGCAGACGACCCAGGCGCTGGTGGAGGAGATGCTGATTTCCATGGATGTTCTGGGCCGGAACTCCACCCTGCGGATGAACGGCGCCCGGCCCTTTGTGACGGACGAGGGCAATTACATCCTCGATCTGCACCTGAACCGCGTGGGAGAGCCGCGCCAGATGGCCATGGTGCTGAACCAGATGCCCGGCGTGGTCGAGAACGGGCTCTTCATCGACATTTGCGACAGCGTGGTCATCGGCTATGGCGATGGCCGGGTCGAGGTGCGCGACATCAATTCCGGCACGGTAGAGGAAAGCCGTCTGGATTTCCTTGAAGACGACAATCTCTTCTCCGATCTGAGCGAGTAACCGGCCCGACCGGTTCGCCACGGGGGCGCTGCCCCCGCGCGCCAAAGCAGGCTTTGCCGCGTCCCCCGGAGTATTTCGGGAAAGATGAAAGGGCGGGGCGGCGCTTGTACTGGTCATCCGGGCACCCATGTGGGATAGACGGGCGGAAGATACGGAGTGTGCCGGCATGAGCGAATTTGACTATGATCTCTTTGTGATAGGGGGCGGCTCCGGCGGGGTACGCGCGGCGCGTGTTGCGGCGGGCGAGGCGGGTGCGAAAGTCGCCATCACCGAAGAGAGCCGCTATGGCGGCACCTGTGTCATCCGCGGCTGTGTGCCCAAGAAGCTGATGGTCTTTGCCAGCGGATTTGGCGGGATGGTCGAGGATGCGCGGTCCTATGGCTGGGAACTGGGCGATGCCTCCTTCAACTGGTCCGCCTTCCGGCCCAAGCTGGAGGCGGAGCTGGACCGGCTGGAGGGCGTCTACCAGCGGCTGCTCGACGGCTCCAACGTCGACCGGTTCGACCAGCGCGCCAAGATCGCCGATGCCCATACTGTGGAGCTGGCCGACGGCACCCGCAAGACGGCCAAGCATATCCTTGTGGCCACCGGCGGTCGTCCCACCCTGCCGAAGATCGAGAATGCCGAGCTGGGCATTGTCTCAGACGACATCTTCCATCTGAAGAGCCTGCCGCGGAACATCCTGATTGTCGGCGGTGGCTATATCGGCTGCGAATTCGCCGGAGTGCTGAACGGCATGGGCACCAAGGTGACCATGTATCACCGCGGCGCCCAGATCCTGCGCGGTTTTGACGACGAGGCGCGCGGGCTGGTGTCGGAAGAGATGCGCAGCGCGGGCATCGACCTGCATTGCGGCACCAATATCCTTGAGATGAAGAAGGTGGAGGACGGCATCTGGGTCAAGGCCACCAACGGCGACGAGAAGGTGTTTGAGACAGTGCTCTTTGCCACCGGCCGCGCCCCCAACACCCATGACATGGGGCTGGAAGAGGTCGGCGTGAAACTGGGCCGCGCGGGCGAGATCCTCGTCGATGACTATTCCCAGACCGATGTGCCTTCGATCTACGCCATCGGCGATGTGACCGACCGGGCCAACCTGACCCCCGTGGCGATCCGCGAGGGCATGGCTTTTGTCGAGACGGTCTTCAAGGGCAATCTGACCAAGCCCGATCACGAGCTGATCCCGACCGCGATCTTCACCCAGCCCGAATTTGGCACAGTCGGCATGACAGAGCTGGAGGCCGAGGAGACCGGCCCGATCGAGGTCTACACCACCTCCTTCAAGCCGATGCGCCAAGCCTTCGCCGGGCGCAGCGACCGGGTGCTGATGAAGCTCATCGTGTCCAAGGCCGACCGCCGCGTTCTGGGTTGCCATATCGTCGCCCCCGAGGCCGGAGAGATGATCCAGCTGGCGGGCATCGCGCTGAAGATGGGCGCAACGAAAGAGGATTTCGACCGGACCGTGGCGGTGCACCCGACCATGTCCGAAGAGATCGTGACGATGCGCAAACCGACCCGCGAAACTTGATTTTAACTATGGAATGCCCAGTTTGGGCATAAGCCGGGCACACCGGAAAAAGACGTAAGGTTGCAGGAAAGGACCGACATGGCTGGAAATTCGGGCGGCCCCTGGGGGGGCGGCGGCAATTCCGGCGGCGGGCGGCAGGAGCCGCCTTCCGGAGGAGGGGGAGGCGGGCGCAGGCCCGGCGGGGACAAGCCGCAGATCCCGGACATCGACGATCTGATGCGCAAGGGGCAGGACCAGCTGCGTGTGCTCATGGGCGGGCGCGGCAATGGCGGCGGCACAACCGGTGGCGGCACTGGTGGCGGCGGTCCCAAGCTGACGCGCGGATCGGTCGTGATCGGCCTTATTATCGTCGTCGCGCTCTGGCTGGCGGCCAGCTTCTATACGGTCCGACCGGAAGAACGCTCGGTGGAGCTCTTCTTCGGGCGCTATTCCTCGACCGGCGATCCGGGCCTGAACTTTGCCCCCTGGCCCTTCATCACGGCAGAAGTCATCCCCGTCACCCGCGAACAGACCGAAGATATCGGTGTCGGCGGGCGCGGCACTGACGCCGGGCTGATGCTGACGGGCGACGAAAATATTGTCGATATCGATTTCCAGGTGGTCTGGAACATCAATGATCCGGCTATGTTCCTGTTCAACCTGCGCGACCCGCGCATGACGATCCGGGCCGTGTCCGAGTCGGCCATGCGGGAGATTATCGCCCAGTCCGAACTGGCACCGATCCTCAACCGGGATCGCGGCGCCATTGCCGGCCGTCTGCGCGACATGATCCAGTCGACGCTCGACAGCTATGACAGCGGCATGAACGTGGTGCGTGTGAACTTTGACAAGGCCGACCCGCCGCAGCAGGTCATCGACGCCTTCCGCGAAGTTCAGGCGGCAGAGCAGGAGCGCGAGCGTCTGACCAATCAGGCCGACGCCTATGCCAACCGGGTTCTCGCAGGCGCCCGCGGTGAAGCCGCGCAGGTGCTGGAAGAGGCCGAAGGCTACCGTGCCCAGACCGTCAACGAGGCCGAAGGTGAGGCGAGCCGCTTTACCGCCGTTCTTGGCGAATATCGGAAGGCGCCCGAAGTGACCCGCAAACGTCTCTATCTGGAAACGATGGAAGAGGTGCTGGGCCGCGTCGACAAGATCATCCTCGATGAACAGTCGGGGCAGGGCGTTGTGCCTTACCTGCCGCTCAATGAGCTGAACCGCTCCGCGCCGCCGCGCAACTCTCAGACCGGGGGGAACTGATCATGAAACGATCTGGAATTCTGATCGCTATTCTTGTTGTTCTCGGCTTTCTCGGGCTGAGCTCCATCTTCACGGTGGATGAGCGGGAACGCGCACTGGTGCTTCAGTTCGGCCGCGTGGTCGATGTGAAGAGCGAGCCGGGCCTCGCCTTCAAAGTGCCGCTGATCCAGGAGGTCGTGCGCTATGACGACCGTATCCTCAGCCGCGACATCGACCCGCTGGAAGTCACGCCGCTGGACGACCGCCGTCTGGTCGTCGACGCCTTCGCGCGCTACCGCATCTCTGATGTGCGGCAGTTCCGCCAGGCCGTCGGCGCAGGCGGGGTCACGGCAGCTGAGACGCGGCTGGATTCGATCCTGCGGTCCCAGACGCGGGAGATCCTGGGCTCCGTCGCCTCCAACGACATCCTGTCGACGGATCGTGCGGCGCTGATGCAGCGGATCCGCAACGGCGCGGTGAACGAGGCCTCGAATCTGGGGCTGGAGATCATCGACGTGCGGCTGAAACGCACCGACCTGCCGACGGAGAACCTCGACGCAACTTTCGCCCGGATGCGGGCGGAGCGGGAGCGGGAGGCCGCAGACGAGGTCGCGCGCGGTAACGAGGCCGCGCAGCGCATCCGCGCCCAGGCCGACCGGACCCAGGTCGAAATCGTGTCCGACGCCAAGCGTCAGGCAGAGATCGTCCGTGGTCAGGCCGATGCCCGCCGAAACGCGGTCTTTGCCGAAGCCTTTGGGGCCGATCCGAAGTTCTTTGACTTCTACCGCTCGCTGTCGGCTTATGAGAAGGCGCTGCAGAACGGCAACTCCACCATGGTGATCAACCCCGACAGTGAATTCTTCACCTATCTGAAGAGCACGGGGCAGGCCGCTGAAATGATTGAAGAAGCCGAAGCAGAAGTCACCGAAGCGCCGACCCCGGAGGAAGAGGCAGCCGCCCCGGCCCCCGCAGAGGACAGCCAGACCACCCCGGCGAGCGAATGATCGCCACGGCGTTTCTGGCCCTCGGGCTTGTACTGATTATCGAGGGGCTGGCCTACGGGCTGGCCCCTTCGCTTGTCGAACGCCTGCTGGAGGCCCTGCGGGAACTGTCAGAGGAACAGCGGCGCCTGCTTGGCCTGACCGCGATTGCCATCGGGGTGATACTCGTCTGGGTCGCGAAACTTCTGGGCGCGTGAATCCGCTCATTTGTAACAATCCTTTCACGACCACTTGTCCGCGCGCGATTGCCTTTGAGTTGCGAAAGGGACACCCTACATTGCATCACAGCAGTATTGGCCCGCCATGCCGTTCCAACCCCATGACGGACCCGAACCCAGACCGATCAAGAGGAGAAATGGGAGTGAGCATTCAGGCACTTTCCCGCCCTGACCAAAGGGCACCTAACTTGGGCCATAATTCCGCGCGGACCCTGCGCGTGCAGATGTCGCCGCGCGCCATGTGGTCCCTATTGCTGGCCGCGCTTCTGACGATGAGCCTGGCCATGCAGGCCGCCGCTCAGGCGCGGCCCGAAAGTTTTGCGGATCTGGCGGACCGGTTCAGCCCCTCTGTCGTGAATATCACGACCGCGACGACCGTGGCCGGCCGGGAAGAAGGATCGCCCATCGTCCCCGAGGGCAGCCCGTTTGAGGACTTTTTCCGGGAATTTCAGGATCGCAACCGGGGTGACCGTGCCCCGCGCCGCTCCTCCGCACTTGGCTCCGGCTTCGTGATTTCCGAGGATGGCTTTATCGTCACCAACAACCACGTGATCGCCGGCGCCGACGAAATCTCGATCGAGTTCTTCAATGGCAAAACGCTGGATGCCGAACTGGTCGGCACCGACGAAAAAACCGACATTGCGCTGCTGAAGGTCGAGGCCGACAGCCCGCTGCCCTTTGTCAGCTTTGGCGACAGCGACCTCGCCCGTGTGGGCGACTGGGTCCTTGCCATGGGCAACCCGCTGGGGCAGGGCTTTTCCGTCTCCGCCGGGATCGTCTCCGCCCGGAACCGGGCACTGTCGGGAACCTATGACGACTACATCCAGACCGACGCCGCCATCAACCGCGGCAACTCCGGCGGGCCGCTCTTCAACCTCGATGGCGAAGTCATCGGCGTGAACACCGCGATCCTGTCGCCCAATGGCGGCTCTATCGGCATCGGTTTCTCCATGGCGTCGAATGTCGTCAAGGGCGTGGTGAACCAGCTTCAGGAATTCGGTGAAACCCGTCGCGGCTGGCTTGGCGTCCGCATTCAGGATGTGACCGAGGATATGGCCGATGCCATGGGTCTGGACGCCGCCAAGGGCGCGATGGTTTCCGATGTTCCGGAAGGCCCGGCCATGGAAGCCGGCATGAAGGCGGGCGATGTCATTGTATCCTTTGATGGTGTGGAGGTTGACGACACCCGTGGCCTCGTGCGCCAGGTCGGTGCCACACAGGTCGGCAAAACCGTCCGGGTCATGGTCTGGCGCGACGGCAAGACCGAAACGCTGAAGGTCACGCTGGGCCGCCGCGAAGAGGCAGAGGCAGAAGCCGTGCCCGCCGCACAGCCCGGGGCCGAGGTTCCGCTCGAAAAGGACCTGATGGGGATGAAGCTGTCCTCTGTCACCTCCGATCTTGCCGAACAGCTTGGCATCGATGCGGACACCGAGGGTCTGGTGGTGCGCGAGGTCGACGAGATGTCGGATGCCTATGAGAAGGGGCTCCGCGCCGGTGACCTGATCACCGAGGCCGGTCAGCAGAAGATCGAAACCGTCGCCGATCTTGAGACCCGGGTGGAAGAGGCCCGCGAGGCCGGGCGGAAATCCATCCTTCTGCTGATCCGTCGGGAAGGCGAACCGCGCTTTGTCGCCCTGCCCATCGGGGACGCCAAAGACGAGTGATCGCCCGGGCGATCCGCAATCGACCAGAGAGGCCGCGCCCGTCGCGGCCTTTTTTCTTTGGGCATTGCATTGAGTTTTCATAAATTTGTTACATTTTTCCCTCAGCGGGTCGCGGAGGTATACAGCGGCTCCGTAATCGCGTTGCAACAAATGCCGATTAGATGTTAGGCGCGGCATCCGAGGAATTGGAACTCAAACGTGTTCAGAGCGATTGTCAGCGGACTTATCACCCCCATTCTGCGCCGGCCGTCCCGGTATCAGGTTGCGGCCCTGTGCTATCGCTTTGCGCCTGACGACGCCGGAACGGAAGTGCTGATCATAACGTCGCGCGACACCGGCCGCTGGGTCCTGCCCAAGGGCTGGCCAAAGTCCGGGACCGGCGCCGCGGGCACCGCGATCGAAGAGGCCTGGGAAGAAGCCGGGGTCAAGCCACGGTCGCCACGCCTGCCGCTCATCGGGCGCTATCGCTATCAGAAGCGTCTGCGGGGCGGGATCCCCGTGGCCACCGATGTCGATGTCTTTGCGCTTGAGGTCGTGGCGATGTTCGACGACTTTCCGGAGGCCGGGGAACGTCAGCTGAAATGGGTCTCTCCGCAGGCGGCAGCCGAAGCGGTGGAAGAGCCGGAACTGCAAGCGCTGTTGCGGGACTTTGGGGCACAGAAATTGCCTGTTTCCTGAACGGCGCACCTGCCACAGGGAACAGCAGCAGGGGGCATGCGTGAGCAATCCAGACGAAAGCGGCTATCAGTGGAAGACGCTGGACCGGGACCTTAACCGGATCTCCCGTCTGGAAACCGCGACGATCTATGCCTCGCGCCCGCTGGTCGGGTTGGGTGTGTCGCTTGTCTTTGTGGCCATTGCCGCCTTTGTTGCCGCCCTGCTGACCGGCTTTGCACCCGGCAGCCTCCTGGTCATCGTTGCGGCCGCATTCGGCGCCTATATGGGCCTGAATATCGGCGCCAATGACGTCGCCAATAACATGGGGCCCGCCGTCGGGGCCAATGCGCTGACGATGGGCGGCGCGATTGCGATCGCGGCCCTGTGCGAAAGCGCGGGCGCGCTGCTGGCAGGCGGCGATGTCGTCTCGACGATTTCCAAGGGCATCATTGATCAGGCCGCGCTCGAAACGCAGGATGTGTTTGTCTGGGCCATGCTGTCGGCCCTCGTCTCTGCTGCGCTCTGGGTCAATCTCGCCACTTGGATCGGCGCGCCGGTTTCGACCACCCATGCCGTGGTCGGCGGGGTCATGGGGTCGGGCATCGCCGCCGCCGGCCTTGCGGCGGTCAGCTGGCCGACCATGGGGGCCATCGCCCTGAGCTGGATCGTCTCTCCGCTGCTGGGCGGCCTGTTCGCCGCCTCGGTGCTGGCCTTCATCAAGTGGCAGATCATATATCGCGACGACAAGATCGCGGCGGCGCGTCGCTGGGTTCCCGTTCTGATCGGCATTATGGCCGCAGCCTTCGCGACCTATCTCGCGCTCAAGGGGCTGTCGCATGTGATGACGGTCAGCCTGGCCAGCGCGGCCCTGGTCGGGATCGCTGTCGGTGTTCCGACGACGCTGGTCTGCTATCCGCTGATCCGGCACCAGTCCGAAGGGATGGAGAACCGGAACAAGTCTCTCAAGCACCTGTTCCGGCTGCCGCTTGTGATCTCGGCCGCGCTGCTGTCATTTGCGCATGGCGCCAATGACGTGGCCAATGCGGTGGGCCCGCTGGCCGCGATTGTTCAGGTCCAGGGCGCCGGAGAGATGGCGAGCCAAGTACGCATCCCGCAATGGGTGATGCTGATCGGCGCGCTTGGCATCTCCTTTGGCCTTGTGGCCTTTGGACCCAAGCTGATCCGGATGGTCGGCAACCAGATTACCAAGCTTAATCCGATGCGGGCCTATTGCGTGGCGCTGTCGGCCGCCGTGACGGTGATCGCGGCCTCCTGGCTGGGTCTGCCGGTCAGTTCAACTCATATCGCCGTCGGCGGCGTCTTTGGCGTCGGGTTCTTCCGCGAATGGGAGGCCGAGCGCCGCGCGCGCCGGATCTCGGCGGCCCGCCCGACCGCCCAGAGGATCGCCACCGCGGAACGCCAGCGCCGCAAACTGGTCCGCCGCTCGCATTTCCTGACCATTGTCGCGGCCTGGCTGGTGACGGTGCCTGCGGCGGCCGCCATATCGGCGCTGACCTTCCTGCTGCTCTCCGGGACCTTTGGCTGACGGCCGCCCCGCTGTCAGCCTGCGGTAGGGTCGACCGGGCGCTCTACCACGGAAAGCCCCAGTTTGCGCGCCGCGGCCATCGACAGGATCGAACTGTCCAGTCCCAGCGGCGCCTGATAGCGGCGCACCGCCCGGAGGGTCGCCCGGTCCATCGACCCGGTCACACTGCCCGGGTGCATCCCGCGGGCATCAAGCGCCCGCTGCAGGGAGGAGATCAGATCGGGCGTCATGGCTTCCGGACAGACCGCGCGGAACCAGAATTCCTGCCGCTCCTCCACGATCCTCTGCCGGGTTTCCGTGCGATAGGCGCCCGGCGCGGCAACCGTGCCGTCTGTCAGGACCTGCGCCGGCTGGACCACGACATGTTCGGTGACGGTCTCGACGACGGCGGGCGTCGCCTCATGCCGCCAGCAGGCGCTCGGGTCCGGATTGTCAGGGGGCGAGGGGCGCAGCTCGATCAGCTCTGACGGGCCGACCTCGGGCACGGGAAGAGGGACGTCGCAGGCTGCGAGCAGGGCGATCACCGGGACGGCGAACCTCGGGGATAGGGTCATGGCTGGCCTTTTCTGCTCCCGGGTCTTTTGCCCGTTCCGCCTAGTCTAGCGGGTTTTTCCCGGTCCCGGAAGCCTCCGCGCATCCCGGGCCGGGCATGTGGTCGCCCGGACCGCCGGGCCGCAGCAGCTCGTCCAGCATGGGCGAGATATCCTCGATCCGCTCCGCGATGATATGGGTGACCTCATTCTCGCGCTGCAGCCGCCCCGTCACCCGCAGCATCCGGCCAGAGATCACGGCGCGGCGGAACTGCTCGTAGAGCTTGCGCCACACGATCACGTTCACCACGCCGGTCTCATCCTCCAGCGTCAGGAAGATCACACCCTTGGCGGTGCCCGGACGCTGACGCAGGATGACGATCCCGGCCACGGCGACGCGGGCATTCTGCGGCGGCAGGTCGAGCAGCTCCGCCGGCAGGCAGGCGGGCGGGCGCGGCCAGGGCGCGGCCTCCGTACGGCGCGGATCGGGAAATGGGCGGGGGGCAGGCTCCATTAAGAACATTTAGCGAACATATGTGTGTTTCACAAGCCCGTGTGCGGAGCGCGCACCAAAGGGGCTGGAACCGGCGCCCGCGCGCCGCTATCCAGTCCGGAGCCGAGGCCAAGGAGACGAGAATGGCGAAGATCACCTATATCGAGCACAACGGGACCGAACATGTGGTCGAGGTCGCCAATGGCATGACCGTCATGGAAGGCGCCCGCGACAATGGCATTCCGGGCATCGAGGCCGATTGCGGCGGCGCCTGCGCCTGTTCCACCTGCCATGTCTATGTCGATCCGGCCTGGATCGAAAAGCTGCCCGCCAAGGAAGACATGGAAGAAGACATGCTGGATTTCGCCTATGAGCCCGATCCCGCCCGCTCCCGCCTGACCTGCCAGCTGAAGGTGACGGATGCGCTGGACGGGCTGGTTGTCCAGATGCCCGAAAAGCAGATCTGATGGCGGGGGCGCGGCGCCCGAGCGCCCGCCTCTGGCTACGTGGTGCCCGCCGCGCGGCCCTGCCTCTGTGCCTGTGTCTGGCGGCGACGGGCCCGGCCGCTGCGGCTGAACACGAACGGATCACCGGCGCGGCCTATGCCGCCCCCACCACCCGCTACGACCATGGCGTTCTGGGCGATGAGATCGAATACGGCGCGCTTGTTCTGACGTTCGAAGACGGCTCCACCCGCCGCTTCACCCTGCCGGACACCCTGGTTTACGAAGACACCGCACCGCGGCTCGCCGATATCACCGGCGATGGCGCGCCGGAGGTCATCGTGGTCGAAAGCAGCCTGACAAAGGGCGCCCGCCTCGCGGTCTACGGGCCCGAAGGCCGCCTCGCCACCACCGACCATATCGGCCAGTCGCATCGCTGGCTGGCCCCGGTCGGCGCCGCCGACATGGATAACGACGGCAAGATCGAGATCGGCTATGTCGACCGCCCCCATCTGCTGAAGACCCTGCGCCTCGTCCAACTCGAAGGCGACACGCTGCGCGAGACCGCCACGCTCAGGGGCGTCACCAATCACCGCATCGGCTGGGACACGATCCCCGGCGGCCTCCGTGACTGTGGCAACGGCCCCGAGATGATCCTTGGCACCGCCGACCTGCGCGCCGTGGTGGCGGTCTTCTGGTCCCGCGACGGCCATCTCGACACCCGCGCCCTGGGTCCGCTCCACCGCCGGTCGGACCTTGACGCGGCCCTCACCTGCCAGGACTAACCCGCCCCTTTTTCTTGCCGAAAATATCCTCAGGGGTGAATTGGGCCGTAAGCTCAAGAGGGGGCGGAAGCCTCCTGTTCCCCTCAACTGCAGCGAACCTCCGCCCGATCAGCCCAGCATCCGCCAGCCGATATCCCGGCGGTAGAACCCCTCCGGCCAGTCCACCTGAGCGGCGATCTCATAGGCCCGGTCGCGTGCCTCCTGCAGCGTCGCACCCCGCGCGGTTGCATTCAGCACCCGCCCGCCCGTCGCCACCACCTTGCCCTCGCGCATCGAAGTCCCCGCATGGAAACACATGGCGCTCGACGTCTCCGGCAGCCCCTCCAGCCCGCCGATGACCGACCCCTTCTCATAGGCGCCCGGATAGCCCTGCGTCGCCAGAACCACGGTCATCGCGTGATCCTCGGCCCAGTTCACCCGCGACTCCGCCAGACGGCCCTCGGCCGCGGCATGGATCAGATCGAAAGCCTGCGCCCCCAGCCGCATCATCAGCACCTGGCATTCCGGGTCGCCGAAGCGGCAGTTGTACTCGACCAGCCGGGCCTTGCCGCCCTCGATCATCAGCCCGGCATAGAGCACACCCTGATAGGGCATGCCGCGCGCCGCCATCTCCCTGAGCGTCGGATGGATGATCTGATCCATCACCTCAGCCTGCAGCGCCTCCGTCAGGATGGGGGCGGGGGAATAGGCGCCCATGCCGCCGGTATTGGGGCCCTCGTCGCCGTCATAGGCGCGCTTGTGATCCTGCGCCGTGCCGATGGCCAGCGCCGCCTCCCCGTCGCAGAGCACGAAGAAGGAGGCCTCTTCGCCGGCCATGAATTCCTCGATCACCACCTCGGCACCCGCGGCGCCAAACTCGCCGCCGAACATGTCGTCGATGGCCGCCAGCGCCTCCGCCACCGTCATCGCCACGATCACGCCCTTGCCGGCGGCCAGACCGTCGGCCTTGATCACGATGGGCGCGCCCTGGGCCGTCACATAGTCCCGCGCGGGCGCGGCTTCGGTGAAGCGGGCATAGGCGGCGGTCGGCGCGCCGGAGGCATCGCAGATCTCTTTGGTGAAGGCCTTGGAGGCCTCCAGCCGGGCGGCCTGCTGGCTGGGCCCGAAGGTGAGGATCCCGGCCTCCCGCAGGGCATCGGCAACCCCGGCGGCAAGAGGCGCCTCGGGCCCGACGATGACGAAATCCACGGCGGCTTCCTCACAGAACTGCACCACGGTCGCGCCATCTTCGATATCCAGCGCCGCGCATTCCGCGATCCGGGCGATGCCGGCATTGCCGGGCGCGACAATCAGCTTGTCGCATTTCGGGTTCTGCATCACCGCCCAGGCGAGCGCATGTTCGCGGCCGCCGCCGCCCAGGATCAGGATGTTCATCGGCAAGGTCCCCTTGGTTTCAGCGGGTTCTAGGCAGGGCAGGGGCGTTTGTCCATGGCGGAGCCCCTGCCCGGCGGCGCACCCGGGGCCGGTGTCCGGCCGGTGAGTATTTTTGCCAAGATGAAGCTGGGGGTCTGGCCCCTGTCCCGGCGCTTGCCTACTGTGGCCGCGATGTCAGGAGGCGAGATGGATCTCTTTGAGGACGAACCGGCGGGGCCGGGCGGAAATGCACATGAGTTCACCGTCTCCGAGCTGTCGGGCGCGGTGAAACGCACCATCGAGGGCGAGTTCGGGCATGTCCGGGTGCGCGCCGAGGTGGGGCGGGTATCGCGGCCGCGTTCGGGCCATCTCTATTTCGATCTGAAGGATGACCGGTCGGTCCTGGCGGCGGTGAGCTGGAAAGGGCAGGTGGCGCGCATGCAGGTCCAGCCCGAAGAGGGGATGGAGGTCATCGCCACTGGCCGGATGACGACCTTTCCGGGCCAGTCGAAATACCAGCTGATCGTCGATAATGTTGAGCCTGCCGGGGCGGGCGCGCTGATGGCGCTGCTGGAAAAGCGCAAGGCGATGTTGCAGGCCGAAGGGCTGTTTGCCGCCGAGCGGAAGCGCCCGCTGCCCTATCTGCCAAAGGTGATCGGGGTTGTGACCTCGCCCTCCGGCGCGGTGATCCGGGATATCCTTCATCGCCTGCGGGACCGCTTCCCGACCCATGTGCTGATCTGGCCGGTGGCGGTGCAGGGGCAGGCCTGCGCGCCGCAGGTGGCGGCGGCGATTGCGGGGTTCAACCGGTTGCGACCGGGCGGGCCGGTGCCGCGGCCCGACCTGCTGATCGTGGCGCGAGGCGGCGGCTCGATCGAGGACCTCTGGGGCTTCAACGAGGAGATCGTGGCGCGAGCTGCGGCGGCGAGCGAGATCCCCCTGATTTCAGCCGTGGGGCATGAGACCGACACGACGCTGATCGATTTCGTCTCTGACCGGCGGGCGCCCACGCCCACGGCGGCGGCGGAGATTGCGGTCCCGGTGAGGGCCGAGCTGATGGCCTGGGCCGCCGATATGCAGGCGCGGCTGATCCGGGGGCAGAGCTATGCCCTGACCTCTCGCCGCCAGCGGCTGACCGATCTGGCCCGCGCCCTGCCACGCCCCGCCGCCCTGACGGAGACGGCGCGCCAGCGGCTCGACACCTGGGCGGAACGGCTGCCCAATGCGCTGAGCCGGGGCGTCGCCCGTCGCCGTGTCGCCCTGTCGGATACCGCCGGCAGCCTGCGCCCCGCGGTTCTGCGGACCCGGATCGCGCAGGATCGCGGGCGGATGGACGACTGGGCGGCCCGATTGCCCGGAGCGCTTGGGCGTGGCGTGGCGCAGCGCCGGCGCGACTATGCGCAATGGGCGGCGCGTCTTCAGCCGGCCTCCGTGGCGCGCGATCTGGCCCGCCAGCGCGACGCGCTGACCGATCGGACCCGGCGTCTGGAAGAGGTCGCTGCGCGCGATGTCACGCGCCGCCGGGACCGGCTGGAGGCATTGGACCGCCTGCGCGAAACGCTGGGCTATCGCCAGACCCTGTCCCGCGGCTATGCCGTGGTTCGGGACGGGGCGGGCCGTGTGTTGACGCGGCGGAGCGAGGCAGAGCAGGCAGGCCCGCTGAGCATCGAGTTTACCGACGGTCAGGTCGAGACAGGTGTGGTCGCGGGAACAGAGACCCGACCCGACACGCCGAAACCGGCCAGGTCAAAACCGCAGCCGGCCCGGGCGCCGGCCAAAAAGCCACCCGAACAGGGCAGCCTTTTCTGACTGGTTACACCCCGACCTCGGGCCCGAGGCACATCATCGGCTCATCAGCATCCTGCACCTGGTAGAGCACGGTCTGATTCGGATCGCCTTCGAATTCGGCGACCAGCCCGCCGGTCTCATGATAGAACTTCCAGCACTGCGGGCCCGGATCCGGATCGGTCTCATATTCGAAACAGATCATGCCATTCGATTCGTACCATGTTCCGTCGGCGCATTTCCCGTCGAGGAAAGACCAGCGCACCCGTCGCCCGTCAAAATATTCCTCGACGCCATAGGGCTGCCCCATCGCGCCGTAGTAGAAGGTCTTGCCACGCGAATAGCTGTCGAATTCCTCTGCCGTCATGGCGTCGCGGGCGAGGGCGGGCAGGCCCGAGCAGAAGAGCAGCGCCAGCAGGCAAGAGGCGAAGGCGACCCGTAAAGACCGGGCCAGGGCAGGGATCATGCATGTCATGCCCAAAGAGTGGCAGAGCCGTGCGGACACCGCCAGCGACAATTCCGTGTAGCCCGGCCCACGGGCCACGGACCGCCGTGCGCCGCTGCCCCGGCCCTGATCAAAAATCCCGCTGCCAGGGCAGAAGCTGGCGGTTCATGACCCGCCGCCAGAGCGGGGGAAACAGCGCCACAACTGCCATGACTGGCAGAGACCGCGGCAGCATCGGCATCGCCTCCCGGTCGAGCTGCAGGCCCGGATAGATCCGGTCGGGATGAATGTGGTGATCGGAATGCCGCGGCGCATGCAGCATCATGGCCGAGGTTACACGATGCGGCGAGTTCCAGCTGTGCTGCGGGCCGACCGGTTCCGGCTTGCCATCCGGTCGTATCCCGCGTTCCAGTCCGTAGTGCTGGACATAATCGGACAGCAGGATCTGCACCTGGGCAAAGCCGGAAATGGCCAGCAGAACGCCCAGACCCTCCGGCCCGGCCAGGAGCCAGGCAAGTGCCATCATCCCCAGACCGACGGCGACATAACCGACATAGGGATGATGCAACCAGCCGCGCCCGGCGCGCCGCAAATCGCGGGTCTCGACCCTCAGCCCTTCGCGGAACGATCCGATCCAGGCTTTGCGGAAGAAATGATAGAACCCCTCGCCAAGCTGTGCCGTATTGGGGTCCATCTCGGTGGCGACAAAGACGTGATGCACCTTGGGATGGGCCGAGGCATGATGCCCGAAGAGCATCGTGGAATAGACCAGCCGACCCAGCTGCCGCGCTTCCCGCCCGCTGCGATGGATCAGCTCATGCGCATTGGGGTGGCTCACCTGTCCGAAATAGATGCCATAGGCCAGTATGGCCGGCAGCGTATCCCAGCCGGACACGCCACCGGGCCCGCCGATATAGCGGACCGCGATGATGACGAGGAACAGGTGGATGACCCCAAGTGCGACGGACAGCCCATGCCCGGACCGGAACTCCTGTGCAGCATCCTGATTGCGCCAGCTCTTGGGCAGGATGTGATCCAGGATCGCTGTGAAAAGGGTCAGGTAAGCAAAGGCAAGCAGCGCCCAGTCGCCCGGCATCGTCGCGGCCAGCACAAGAAGCGGCACAGGCAATAGCGTTGCAATCAGAAAACCGGTCATATCTGCTCTACCTTCATTCGCGGTCGGGGCGCCGTTTGCCGTATTTAAGCAGATCGCCGGCCCGAGTGAACAGCTCAAATACGCCCGACCGACCGAACCCGCCGCAGTGATGTATACCGGTACCTGCGTCGCCGCCTCTTTCCCTCCGCCGCGCAAAACATTACGTCATGGTACGAACAGCAGCGGAGCGCGAATGGCCTTCTTCTCCAAACTCAAAGACCGCCTCTTCAAATCTTCCTCAAAACTTGAGGAAGGGCTGGATGCGATCGTCGAAGAGGGGGGTGCGCCCGACCCGGCCGACCCGTCCGAGCAGACCCCGCCGCCGCAGGAAATGCCCGAACCGCCGCGCGTGACGCCGGAGCCCCCGGCAGAAACGCCGCCCGCGCCGCCCGAGGAGGCGCCGGAGCCGGATTTGCCGGAGCCGGAGCTGCCCGAGCCCCCGCCCGCCCCGGAGCCGCAAAGCCCGCCGCCGGTTGTCCCCGCCCCGGGCCCGGGGGAGGTGCCGCCCGCCGCGCCCGACATGGTGCCGCCACCCGCATCGGAGCCCGAGCCGGCCGCCCCGGAAGAGCTGCCGCCCGCTCCGGATGAAACTCCGCGCGACGCGAACACGCAGCGGGGCGGCCTCATGTCCCGCCTCTTCGGCAGGGGCGAGCCGGGCGCCCCCGCCGCGCCGGTTATCCGCCGCACGCTGGACGACGATATGCTGGAACAGCTCGAAGAGCTGCTCATCGCCTCCGACATGGGCGTCGACACGGCGCTCCGCGTCGCCGCCAACATGGCCGAAGGCCGCATGGGCCGCCGCCTCTCCACCGCCGAAATCAAAAGCCTCCTCGCCGCCGAGGTGACCCGCATCATGGAGCCCGTGGCCCGCCCCCTGCCGCTCTTCCCCAAGAAACCGCAGGTGGTTCTGGTTGTGGGCGTCAACGGTTCCGGCAAGACCACCACGATCGGCAAACTCGCCAGCCAGTTCCGCGCCGCCGGTAAATCCGTGGTGATCGCCGCCGGCGATACCTTCCGCGCCGCCGCCGTTGAACAGTTGGAGATCTGGGGTCAGCGGGCCGGCGTCCCGGTCCTTAAGGCCGCCGAAGGCTCCGACCCCGCGGCTCTTGCCTGGGACGCCATGGAAAAAGCCGAAGCCGAAGGCGCCGACCTCCTCATGATCGACACCGCCGGCCGGCTGCAGAACCGCGCCGACCTGATGGAGGAGCTCGCCAAGATCGTCCGCGTCATCCGCAAGAAGGACGACACCGCCCCCCACAACACCCTGCTGGTCCTCGATGCCACCACCGGCCAGAACGCGCTCAGCCAGGTCGACACCTTCCGCAAGATGGCCAATGTTACGGGCCTCGTGATGACGAAACTCGACGGGACCGCCAAGGGCGGTGTCCTCGTCGCGCTGGCCGACAAGTTCGGCCTGCCCATCCATGCCATCGGCGTTGGCGAACAGATCGACGATCTCGCCCCCTTCGACCCCGAAGACTTCGCCCGCGCCCTGACCGGAGCGGACAGCTGACCAGCCCCACCCGGCCCGCGCCGCCCCCCTGCTTCATCTTTCCCGAAATACTCCGGGGGAATTGGCCGCAGGCCAATGGGGGCAGCGCCCCCGCGACCCGGTCCACCAAGGCCCGACACCTAACATGAGCACCTGGATCACCTCCATCGAAGGGACCGAGGCCGGCCATCACGCCGCCCTCCTTCTCGCGCTCTTCGCCGCCTTCCTGCACGCCATTTTCGGCGCGCTGCAGAAGGGCCGGGTCGACCCCTGGGTCTCCCGCGGGGCGATCGACATCTGGAATAACATCCTCGCCCTGCCGATCGCGCTTTTCGTGGTTCCCTGGCCGGAGGGCCGGGAATGGCTGCTGATCGCCGGCGCTCTGCCGATCCATTTCGCCTATAAACTCGGCATGGCGCTGGCCTATTCGCGCGGCGCCTTCACGGTCGTCTACCCGGTCGTGCGCGGCATGGGTCCGGTCTTCACCGTCTTCGGCGCCTGGATCGTCTTCGGAGAGAAATTCACCCCCCTCCAATGGCTGGGCATCCTCGTCCTCCTCTCGGGCATCTTCGGTCTTGCCATCTATAACCTCCGCACCATCGAGGTCGCCCGGGAGACGCTGGTCCCGGCCCTTGCCATCGCCGCCATCACCGGCGGACTTGTGGCTCTCTACACGACCTATGACGCCTATGCGATCCGGGCCACGCCCGACCCTTTCACCTTCCTCGCCTGGTTCTTCGTCATCGCCTCTGTCGACATGCCGGGCATCGCGCTCTGGCGCTGGTGGCATCTGCAGGACCGGCCCGACCCGGTGCGCGTCATGTGGCTGGGCTTTACCGGCGCCATTGTGGCCTTCGGCTCCTTCGGCTCCGTCATGCTGGCCACCCGCCTCGACAAGGTCGGAGAGGCGGCGGTGCTGCGTGAAACCTCCACCGTCTTTGCCGCCGCCATCGGCTATTTCATCCTGAAAGACACGATCGGCCCTCGCCGGATCGTGCTCATGACGCTTATTGCCCTGGGGGCGATAATCGTGGAACTTGCCGGCCGATAGGAGAGTGCAGTCAGAATGTCCGAACCGAACAAGATCAACCCCATGCTGAAGACCGGGCTGGAGCTTGGCCCGATCGTGCTCTTCTTCGCGGCCTACCTGCTGCTCAAGGATCGCACCTTCACCATTGGCGGGCGCGATTACGAAGGGTTCATCCTTGTGACCGCCGGTTTCATCCCGGTGATCCTGCTCTCGACCCTGATCCTCTGGCGGCTGACCGGACACCTGTCCAAGATGCAGATCGTGACGGCGGTGCTGGTCACCGTCTTCGGCGGCCTCTCGGTCTGGTTCAACGACGACAGCTTTTTCAAGATGAAGCCGACGCTGATCTACCTGATCTTCGGCGGCCTTCTGGGCATCGGCTTGCTGCGCGGCCAGAGCTGGCTCCGTCTGGTGATGGAAGAACTCATGCCGCTCGATCACGAGGGCTGGATGAAGCTGACCCGCCGCCTCTGCGCCTTCTTTTTCGGCCTCGCGGTCGCGAATGAGGTCATCTGGCGCACCCAGACGACGGAGACCTGGGTCTATTTCAAGACCTTCGGCCTGACCGCCGCGCTCTTCATTTTCTTCATGTCCCAGGGCAAACTCTTCCGCGATCACTCGACCGATACAGAAAAGGACAGCTGATGCGCATCGCAGCCGCCACATATCCGCTCGACTGGTTCGATGGCTGGGAGGGGTACGAGGCCAAGATGGCCCGCTGGGTGGCCGATGCGGCGGGGCAGGGGGCGGATCTGCTGCTCTTCCCCGAATATGGCGCGATGGAACTGGCCTCGCTTTCGGACATCTCCCCCGATGATCTGCCCGCCGCGACACGCGCCGTGGCCCATAACATACCCCGCGCGCTGGAGATCCTGACGGCGCTCGCGGCAGAACATGACGTCCATATCGTTGCCCCCTCCGGCCCCTTTTACGATGGCGACCGGCTGCTGAACCGCGCCTATCTGCTGACCCCTAGCGGCGCGATAGGCCCCCAAGACAAGCAGATGATGACCCCCTGGGAGGTCACGCCATGGCAGGTCGAGGGCAATGGTCCGGTCCATGTCTACGACACGGCGCTTGGCCGTCTTGCCATTCTCATCTGCTACGATTGCGAATTCCCCCTGCTGGCCCGGCCGCTGGTCGAGGCCGGGGTGGACCTGATCCTGATCCCCTCCTGCACCGAAACCGTCGCGGGCTATAACCGCGTCCGCATCGGCGCCATGGCCCGCGCGCTGGAAGGGCAGTGCTTTACCGCCATGTCCTCCACCACCGGGACCTATCCCATTGATGCGGTTGAGACGAACCACGGGGCAGGCGGCATCTTCTGTCCGCCCGACAAGGGCCTGCCGGAAACCGGTGTCATTGCCTGCGCCACGCTGGACGTACCCGGCTGGACCATCGGCGATATCGATTTCGACAAGCTGACCCATGTCCGTGAAACCGGCGGCGTGCGCACCCGTGCAGACTGGCCGTCACAGGCAAAGATCACCTTCGCCAACCAGGACCTCCGCTAGATTTCCGCAAGATCGCTTTGGCGATCCGTGCAACATTGCGTTTTTATCGTTCAGTACATATTGAACGTTACGAACGCATGCGGAGCCGCCATGACCCAGACCTCCCCCGAAGACCGCTTTGTCGCTGCCCTGGGCCTCATGGCCCAGGCCGAAGGCGTGACCCGCATCGCGGGCCAGATCGTCGCCTACTTGACGCTGGAGGGAGAGCCGCGCTCGCTGACAGAGATTGCCACGGCGCTCGATGTGTCCAAGGCCTCTGTCTCCACCAATGTCCGGCATCTTGAACTGCGCGGCACGGCGCGCCGCGTGTCCAACAAAGGGTCGCGTCAGGACCTCTGGGCGGTATCTGCCAAGCCGCACCGGGGCATGCTGCTGGACATGTCGGTCCGCTTCGAACGCAATGCCGAAACCATTGAAGAAATTGCCGAGAGTTTCCCCGCGACACAAACGGTCAAGCGCGACCGTGTGCGGGATCATGCCGATTTCTACCGCGACTCCGCGACATTCCTCAAATCCTGGGCCGAACAGCTGAAGCTGGGCGCAGCTGAGACCGTTCCATCCACGACCATCAGCCACGGGACCAAGTGACATGGCCGACAAGACCCCCAAACCGCCCAAACCCGAAT
Source organism: Pseudooceanicola profundi (assembly GCF_050897955.1). Classification (NCBI taxonomy): domain Bacteria; kingdom Pseudomonadati; phylum Pseudomonadota; class Alphaproteobacteria; order Rhodobacterales; family Paracoccaceae; genus Pseudooceanicola; species Pseudooceanicola profundi. Next base: position 3,218,648 of record NZ_JBPAXZ010000001.1, read on the forward strand.
GGGCCCTGACGGGCCGTGAGCGCAAGGCCCTGCGCGCCGAGGCTGCGGGCGGCCGCGCGCCCCGCCGCCGCTGGCCCTGGGTGATCCTGCTGGTCGTCCTTGCCGCAGGCGGGTTTTTCTATGCCAAGTCCACCGGCCTGCTGCCCGCGCCGGAGGCTGAACCGGCGGCAGAGACCGCTCCGGAGGCCACCGAAGCGCCCGCCCGGGAGGTCGTCATGCAGCTCCTCCCGCGCGAGCTGACGACGGTGGAACGCAGCACCCTGCGCGAAACCATCCGCATGACCGGATCGCTTGACCCCGTCCGCCAGCTGGGCATCCCGGCCGAGGTCGGCGGCCGTGTCGACACGGTCAAGAAACGCGAGGGCGACGCCGCTGTGGAAGGGGAGACGCTGGTCCAGATCGACCTCGACACCCTGCGCAATCAGCTGGAACAAAGCCGCGCCACGGCCGATGCCACCCGCGCCCAGCTGGAATATGCCCGCAGCGAACTGGCACGGACGCAGAGCCTTGTTGACCGTGGCGTCGCGACCTCCGCCACGCTCGACAGCAGTTCCGCCAATGTCCAGCAACTGCGCGCCAGCCTCGCGGCGCTGGAGAAACAGGTGGCCACCGCAGAGCTTTCGCTGAAAAAGGCCACGATCACGGCGCCTTTCACCGGCATGATTGCCGAACGCGAGGTCGATCCGGGCGCCTATGTCAGCCCCGGCACACCGCTGATGACGCTGGTCGATATCACGGAACTGGAGCTCGAAGGCGCCCTGCCGGTCGTCTACGCCCCCCGCATCCGCACCGGCCAGACGGTGGAGATTAACGTCGACGGCTTCGGCGACCGCAGTTTCACCGGCGAGGTCGAGCGCATCGCGCCCGTCGCCGCCTCCGGCACCCGCATGCTGCCGATCTACGCCACGATCGACAATCCCGATGGCATCCTGCGCGGCGGCATGTTCGCCTCCGGCCAGCTGATCCTCGACAGCAAGGATGACGTGATCGGCGTTCCCGTCGATGCCCTGCGCAAGGATGACGAGGGCGAATACGTCCTCAAACGCGACGGCGACCGCGTGATCCGGCAGCCCGTGACCGTGGCCCGCATGTGGGACCGGGGCCGCACTGCGGAGATCTCAGAGGGCCTGACCGAAGGCGACACCATCGTCGCCACGCCGCTCGAACGGCTTCAGCCCGACATGAAAATCTCCGTGGTTGAGGGCTGATCCATGTTCCTGACGCGCATTTCCGTCAACCAGCCGGTCTTTGCCACGATGATAATGGTGGCGATCTTCGTGATCGGCCTCTTCTCCTACCAGCGCCTGCCGGTGGAACAGCTGCCGGAGGTCGATTTCCCGGTAGTCGCCGTCGTGACCTCCTATCCCGGTGCCACGCCAGAGGCGGTGGAATCGGACATCATCGAACCGATCGAGGATTCCGTCTCCACCCTCTCGGGCATCGACACGATCACCTCCACGGCTCAGACCGGGTCCTCGCTCGTGCTGATCCAGTTCGATCTGGAGGTCGACAGCTCCGTCGCCGCGCAGGATGTGCGCGACCGGATCGCCCAGATCGCCGGATCGCTGCCCGACAATGCCGAGGATCCCCAGATCCTGAGGTTTGATCCGTCGGAATTGCCCATCATCTCCGTCGGTATCTCGTCCGACCGCTACGACACCGGCACGCTGACCGCGCTGGCCGAAGATCAGCTGGCCACCCGCCTGTCGAACATCACCGGCGTCGGTCGTGCGTCAGTCGTGGGCGGCCTCCCGCGCGAGGTCCATGTGCTGATCGACCCTGACCGGCAGTCAGCTCTCGGCATCGGCGCGACGGAGATCGTGAATGCGCTGCAGAACGAAAACACCGACCTTCCGGCAGGGTCGGTCAGCGACGGCCTCGCCAAGCAATCGGTTCAGGTGGAGGGGCGGATCACCGACCTTTCGGGCTTTGACGAGGTCATCATCGCCCGGCGCGGCGGCTATCCCGTCCGCCTGGGCGACGTGGCGCAGACCGGCACCGATCTGGCGGAACAGGAGAGCCTCGCCATGCTGGACGGCCAGCAGGCGCTCGCCGTCGATATCGTGAAAACCCAGGGCGCCAATACCGTCGCCGTGGCCGAAGCCGTGCGGGAAGAGATCGCGGAGCTGGCGGAGGACCCGCTCTACGACGGCATCTCGCTCGAGATCATTCGCGACAATGCCGTGCCCGTCGAACACAGCTTTGAATCGGTCCAGTCGATGCTGGTCGAGGGCGCGCTGCTCGCCACCGTCATCGTCTTCCTCTTCCTCAATTCCTGGCGCTCGACCGTCATCACCGGCCTGACCCTGCCGATCTCTATCATCGGCACCATGGCAGCGATCTATTTCCTGGGCTTCACGCTCAATATGATGACGATGATGGCGCTGTCGCTCGCCGTCGGCATCCTGATCGACGACGCCATCGTGGTGCGCGAGAACATCATGCGCCACCTGCACATGGGCAAGGACCACCATCAGGCCGCGCTCGACGGCACGAACGAGATCGGCATCGCCGTTTTGGCCACCACCCTCTCCATCGTTGCCGTCTTCCTGCCCGTCGCCTTCATGGAAGGCATCATCGGGCGGTTCTTCCTGCAATTCGGCGTCACCGTGTCGGTCGCCGTCATCATCTCCCTCTTCGTGTCCTTCACGCTTGACCCGATGATGTCCTCCGTCTGGTACGACCCCTCCGCCGATCCCAACGTGAAACGCGGGCCCATAGGCCGCGCCGTGCATCAGTTTGAACGGTTTTTCGACTGGCTGGGCCGCCGCTACCGCGGGCTCCTGAAGGCCGCCCTGCGCTGGCGCAAGACGACGCTTATGGCCGCACTCGCCTTCTTCATCGGCGGCCTCGCCCTCTTCCCCTTCGTCGGGGCGGAATTCGTCCCGCCAGAAGACAACGCCGAAATGCAGGTCGATATGGAGATGCCCGTGGGCACGCCGCTCGACCGCACGGCGGAAAAGATCGCCCAGGTCGACGCCATCCTGCGCACCTTTCCGGAGGTCATCGGCACCTATGCCACCGTCAATTCCGGCACCAATTCAGGTGAGAACAACGCCTCCATCATCGTCCGCCTGACTGGCCAGACCGAACGCACCCGCACGCCTGTCACCCTGACGCCGCCGATCCGGGAGGCATTGCAATCCGTCCCCGGCGCCCGCTTCCGCGTCGGCCCTCCGGGCTCTTTCGGCGGCGGCGTGGCCACGCCGGTGGAGGTCAAGATTTTCGGCGAGGATCTCAATGTCCTCACCCGTCTTTCCCATACCCTCGCGCAAAAGCTTGAGGCGATCCCCGGCATGGCCGACGTCCGCACCTCGCTCGATGATCCGCAACCGACCATTGGCATCCGGATCGACCGCGACGCAGCCTCTGACCTGGGCGTCTCCATCGCCCAGGTGGGGCAGGCGCTCTCGCCCATGATCGCGGGCCAGACGGTCTCCGACTGGACCGCGCCCAATGGCGACAGCTACGACGTGCTGATCCGCCTGCCGGAAGAGGTCCGCAACAATGCGGCCCTCCTCGGCTCGCTCCCCGTCGCCTCCAATGCCGATGGCACCGGCGTGATCCGGCTCGACCAGATTGCCACCGTCCAGCAGACCCGCGGCCCCGGAGAGATCACGCGGGAGGACCGCGAACGCTCCGTCCAGATCACCGCAGGGCTCGACGGGATCGACATCCGGCAGGCTCAGCCGTTGATCCAGCAGGCTATCGCGGAACTCGACCTGCCCCCGGGCTATCGGACGGGCTTCGGCGGCGATGCCGAACAGATCGCGGAATCAGGTGCCTCTGCCGTTGCCGCCCTGACGCTGGCCGTGGTCTTCATCTACCTTGTGCTGGCCTCGCAATTTGGCTCTTTCCTGCAACCGCTGGCCATCATGTCGTCGCTGCCGCTGGCGCTGATCGGCGTGATGCTGGGCCTGCTGGTGGGCGGCTCGACCCTCAATATGTTCTCCATCATCGGCTTCATCATGTTGATGGGCCTCGTGGTCAAAAACGCCATCCTGTTGGTCGACAATGCCAACCAGCACCGCGCGGAGGGCATGAACCTCTTCGACGCGCTGGTAGAGGCCGGCACGACCCGTTTCCGCCCCATTGTCATGACCACGCTGGCGATGATCTTCGGCATGCTGCCGCTGGCGCTCAACATCCACGGCGGATCGGGTCAGAACGCGCCCATGGCGCATGCGGTGATCGGCGGGTTGATCTCCTCCTCGCTCCTGACGCTCGTCGTGGTGCCGGTGCTTCTGACCTATATCGACAGCTTCCTGCGCCTGATCCGGCCGCTCCTGCCCCGCGCGCCCGAGGACAGCCACGCCTGACCCCGCGTCCTTGCCCGCCAACCGGGCAGCGGCGTACAAGACCGGACACCTGCGATCACGTTGCCGTGCAATGCCGCGCATAGGGCGTTGTTTTGTCCTATCCTAAGGTCAACAACAGCCCGGCCCAAGTCGCGCCGGACCACGAAAGGAACGCAGAGTGCCAATGCCCCACAAGCCCGCCCGCCGCCGCTTCCTGACCGGCGGCGCCGCTGCCGGTCTCATCCTGCCCCTCGCCGCCCCGGCCCTGATTACCCCCGCTCGTGCCGCGGGTCTCGCCCCAACCACGACGATGCGGGGCGGGGCCAACAATTACCGCCCCGGCGCGCCGGTGGTGGAGCGGATCGGCAATGGCGGCTTCTGGATGAGCGGCACGGTCCGCCGCGCCGGTGACGGCGCCCCGCTGGAGGGCATCCGCATCCAGATCTGGGCCCATACCACCGAAGGCCACGAACGCGACGCTCGCAGCCATGGCGCCACACTGACCGGCGCAGACGGGCAGTTCCGGCTGGAAATGCCGCAGATCATCCCCGCCTTTGGTCAGGCTCATGGCCATCTGGCCTATGACAGCGGCGCCTATGAGACCGTATTCCTGCGCCCGGTGCTGGGACGCACCGCAGATACCAGCCTGACGGCGGATTTTGTGCTCCAGCCGGCCTGACATCTTGCCGCCGCAGCACAGCCCGCACGAACCGCCGCGCCGCGCCCCTGCGCGCCGGTCGCGCCTTTTTCTGATCAGAGGTGTCGTGGCTCTGGCCCTGATCGTGCCGATCGCGGTGGCGGCGGCCAGCCCGCTGCTGCAATGGCGCACGCCGGTCTATATCGGCGCCGGGCTGGCCGGCGTCGCCGGTCTGGGATTGCTGCTGCTGCAGCCGCTGCTTGCTCTGGGTCTGCTGACCGAAACGCGGCGGGACGGACGTCAGCTGCACCGTTGGGGCGGCGCGCTGCTGGTCGTCTCGGTCGCGCTGCATATTGCGGGGCTCTGGTTGACCAGCCCTCCGGATGTCGTCGACGCCCTTCTGTTCCGGTCTCCGACGCCGTTTTCGGCCTGGGGTGTGATCGCGACCTGGGCGCTGATCGCCACCAGCATTCTGTCCCTGATGCGGCGCTGGCGGGCCATCCGGCCGGCAATCTGGCAGCTGCTGCATGCCGGCCTTGCCCTGAGTGTCGTCGGGTCCACCATCCTGCATGCATGGCTGATCGACGGCACGATGGGCGACCTCAGCAAAGCGGTGCTCTGCGGGATCGTGGCGGTCGCAACCCTTGCCGCCGTACTGTCCATGCCGGTGGTCAGGCGCTTTGGCCGGCGCGCGTCCTGACAGCTGCCCCTTAAGCTCAGTCATCAAAAAAGCCGTCAGACAGCCGTTACCGGGCGGTCATCAGGCGGGCGTGCCCCCGGTTGCGAGATGCCGGGCCAGATAATCGGAAAAGACCGAGGCCCGGCGCGAAACATATTGCCGGGGCGGTGTCACGGCATAGAGGTTCGTGGGCTCGGCAGTGTACCGGTCCAGCGCCGTTTCAAGCCGGCCCATGCGGATATCTTCCGCAATGTCGAAACTGGATTTCTGAACGACGCCAGCCCCGGCAATCGCCCATTGCCGCAGGGCTTCGCCATCGTTCACCTGCCTGTCACCGGACACGCGGATACGGATCTTTTCCCGCCCGTCGCGAAACATCCAGGAGGTATGCCGGACCCCCGGGTCCCCCAGCAAAAGGCAATTGTGCTGCATCAGATCCGCCGGTCGCTCGGGCTTGCCATGTTGACGCCAATAGGACGGGGCGGCGCAGATATTCTTCTGTCCGCGCAAAAGCAGCCGGGCTTTCAGGTCTGAATCCCGCAGCGGTCCGGTGCGGATGGCTAGGTCAAAGCCCCCCTCGACCAGATCGACCAGCCTGTCGCTGAGATACAGTTCGACGGTGACCCCGGGATGATCCCGCATGAAGGCATCAGCAAGCGGCGCAATCTGGTGCCGTCCCAGATCATTGGTGCTGGTGATGCGGAGATTGCCGGCCGGGGCCCCCTCTCCGGGCATGGCCGACATCACTTCATCGACATCGGCGAGGATACGGCGGCTTTCGTCAAGAAAACGCTGTCCTTCCTCGGTCAGCGACAGCTTGCGCGTGGTGCGCACAACCAGCTGCACGCCGAGCCTGTCTTCGAGCGCCTGCAAACCGTAGCTGACGGTCGAAGGTGCCACGGCCCAGTCCCGCGCAACCGCCGACAGCGACCCGCCCTCGGCGATCGCCACGAACAGCCGCATGGCCCGGAAGGCGTCCATTATTCGATCCAGTCGTAAAGTCTTTCGCAAACCTTACGCATTCAAATCCCTGGGCGAAAGCTAGATCTCTGCTCAGACGTTGATTTCAGGAAAGGATACCCGATGTCAGAGCGTCAGAAACATGCTCTCGTGGCCGGTGGGCTGGGCGTGATTGGCAGAAATCTTGTGCGCCACCTAGAACAGCAGCCGGGCTGGCAGGTGACGGCTCTGTCGCGACGCCGTCCCGATTTTGACACGCGCGCAAAGTACCTGTCGGTCGATCTGCTGGATGCGGCTGCGACGGAACAGGCGCTCAGCGAAGCAGGGCCGTTCACCCACGTTTTTTACGCGGCTTATCAGGAACATGAAGACCCTGCGGCGCAGGTCGATACGAATCTGGCCATGTTGCGCAACTGCGTGACCGGGGCCGAGCAGGCCTCGCCTGATCTCGGGCGGATCATCCTGTACGAAGGCGCTAAATATTACGGGGCGCATCTGGGCGCGTTTCCGACCCCCGCGCGGGAAGACGACCCCCGGGTTCTGCCCCCGATGTTCTATTACGATCAAGAAGACTGGCTGATGGCTCGATCCGAGGCCGCCAGCTGGTCGCCGGTGATCCTGCGGCCCGATGTGGTCTGCGGATTTGCCATTGGCAACCCGATGAACCTCGCCATGGTGATTGCCGTCTATGCCGCGATCTGCAAGGAGCTCGGGCTTCCTCTGCGCTTTCCCGGCAGTGTCGGATGTTATGGCAGGCTGGCGCAGGTCACCGATGCCGGCCAGCTTGCCCGCGGATCGGTCTGGGCCGCCACCGACGCGCAGGCCGGGTCGGCCTACAACCTGACCAATGGGGATGTCTTTCGCTGGTCTCATCTGTGGAAACGGATCGCGCGCCATCTGGACATGGACCCGGCAGAGCCGATGACGATTTCGCTGCAACAGATGATGGCCGACAAGGCGCCGCTCTGGGACGCGATCAAGGCGCGTCACGGGCTGGTGGACGTGCCTTTCGACAAGATCGCCTCCTGGGGCTTTGGCGATTTCATCTTCAACTGCGACTGGGACGTCATCAGCGCCACCACCCGCATCCGGCAGGCCGGGTTTGGCGATGTGGTCGACAGCGAAGAGATGTTCATTAACCTCATCGACGAATTTCGCGAAAGAAAGGTCATCCCATGACAGCTGATCCGGACCCAACCCCAGATGAACAGAAGGCGCACAGCCATGTTCGGGGTGTCGAACATATCGGCATCACCGTGCCCGACCACGACGCCGCGCTGGCATTTTTCCAGGATGCCTTTGGGGCAGAGATCCTGTTTTCCCATACCGATACAGCCGGCGGACCGATCCACGGGCGGGACGTTGGCGCGAAGAACGGGCTGCCGGCCGACCGCGCCATGGCCAAGGTTTCGATGCTGAGGTTGAAAAACGGTCCCAATATCGAGATTTTCGAGATCGACCGGCCCGAAGGACAGCCCGGCACCGATATCGTTTTCCTTGGGATCAGTCATTTCAGCGTCAATGTCTCCGACATCGGGCGCGCGGCAGAGGCGTTCCGGGCTGCCGGCGGAACCATGCTCTCCTCCCCCTATGACCTTGGCCCGCCTGAACGCGCCGAAGGCAACCGGGGTGTCTTTGGTCGCGCGCCCTGGGGATTGCTGATCGAGATGGAGCAGTTACCGGGGCCGATGGACTATGCCTCCGGCGCCCGCTCAACCCGGTGGCAGCCCGACGGCGGCTGAATTCTGTCTCAGGCTCGGCGGCCTGACAACGAACATAGACCGGCGGGCCAGCCACATCGGCGCGGCCCGGCGGGAGATTTTACACCGAATAATAAGAAGGATCAGAGCTATGAAATATCTGAATGCGCTGGAAACCGCAGAAGGCTGGACGCCTTACGGGATCTTTATGTTGCGGATGGTGCTTGCCCTCTACTGGGGTGTGCACTGGGGCTACAAGGTGATCCACCAGGGCATGGCGGCGACCGAACAGATGTTTGTGGGCCTCGGATATCCGGCCTGGTTCGCCTGGGGCGATGTCACGCTGGAAGTGGTTGCCGTGGTCTGTCTTGTTCTGGGGCTGTATGTGCGGACGATGTCGCTGGCGTTGTTGGTGATCCTCGTCCCGGCGCTGGAAGTCTGGATCCCGAACGGGCTCTGGGCCAATGCGGGCGGATATGAATTCCCGGTCCTGTGGATCCTGATGCAGATTGTGCTGGCGCTTCTCGGACCCGGGGCCTGGGCCCTGCGGACCCTGCCATTGCATCACGGCGATCCCGCGGTGAGCGCCCGCAGCTGATCCGGGGCCGGTTTCCCACCAAACGACAAAGGAGAAGACTATGAAACGCAATAAACTGGGCACCACCGGGCTCGATATCGCGCCGATCGTTTTTGGCGGCAATGTTCTGGGCTGGACCGCCGATGAGGCCGAAAGCTTCCGTGTGCTGGATGCCTTTATCGATCACGGCTTTGATGCCATCGACACGGCCGATGTCTATTCGGCATGGGCCGACGGGCATAGCGGTGGCGAATCCGAAACCGTTCTGGGCCGGTGGTTCGCCGCGCGGCCCGGCATGCGCGACCGGGTGAAACTGTTCACCAAAGTGGGCTCCGACATGGGCGGCCCGGGCGAAAAGGGCCTGTCGGCGGCTTGGATCGCCACGGCGGTTGACCGGTCGTTGAAGCGTCTGCAGACCGACAGGATCGATCTCTATTTCTCGCACTGGCCCGACGAGACGGTCACGCATGAGGAAACGCTGGGCGCCTATTCCGATCTGCTGGCCGCAGGCAAGATCGGGGCCATCGGGGCGTCGAACTACGATGCCGCACGTCTGCAGGCCGCTCTGACGGCGGCGCGGGACAATGACCTGCCGGCCTATCAGGTGATCCAGCCCGAATATAACCTCTACGATCGTGACACGTTCGAGGGCCCGCTGCAGGAGCTCTGCAGGCAGGAGGAGATCGGCGTGGTGACCTATTTCTCTCTCGCTGCCGGATTTCTGTCCGGCAAATATCGCAGGCCGGAGGATCTGCAGGGCCGGCAGCGCGCCCGGATGGTCGAGAAATATCTGACCGAGCGTGGCATGCGTCTGCTGGACCGGCTGGAGGAGATCGCGTCCAACAATTCCGCCGCTCCGGCCGAGGTCGCCCTGGCCTGGATCATGGCGCAGCCGGGTGTCACGGCGCCGATTGCCAGCGCCACAACCGTCGCACAGGTCGAAAGCTTTGCCCGGGCGGCATCGCTTGCGCTGTCGCCCGCCGATATCGAGAGCCTGACCACCGCCGGCGCCTGATGTCAGGCACCCCGGGCCGGCCGCGGCCCGGGGCCGTCTGAACCGCGCAGGAGGCCCGACCGGCGGTCGCAGAGCATATTTGACTTGAAAATCCCCCCGTTTCCCCCCATGTACTCGCGCACCCGCGCGTCCTTGCGGGCAACGCAACAACGGAGACATCATGGCCAAGGAAGACACTCTCGAATTCCCCGGCGTCGTGAAGGAACTCCTGCCTAATGCGACATTCCGGGTCGAGCTCGAGAACGGCCATGAAATCATCGCACATACGGCAGGCAAGATGCGCAAGAACCGCATCCGTGTTCTGGCTGGCGACAAGGTCCAGGTCGAAATGACCCCCTATGATCTGACCAAGGGTCGGATCAACTACCGATTCAAGTAAGCGCCGGGCGGCGCGGGCTGATATGAAGCTGATCCTCGGATCCGGCAGTCCCCGCCGTCTGGAACTTCTGGCGACGCTCGGGATCAAACCCGACGCCGTCAGCCCCCCCGATATCGACGAAGACCCGCTGAAGGGCGAACAGCCGCGCCCCTATTGCATCCGCGTGACACGCGAAAAGGTGCAGGCGGTGGCGGCGGGTCCCGAGGATGTCGTGCTCTGCGCCGACACCACCGTTGCGCTTGGCCGTCGTATCATGGGCAAACCGCGCGACGCGGGGGAGGCGGCGGAATTCCTGCTGTCCATGTCCGGCCGCCGGCATAAGGTCATCACTGCCGTGGCCGTCCGCAGGGGCGACCAAATCTGGGAACGTGACGTCGTCACCACGGTGAAGATGAAGCGGCTGTCGGATACCGAACTCAATGCCTACCTCGCCACCAATGACTGGCAGGGCAAGGCCGGGGCCTATGGCATCCAGGGGCCCGCGGGCGCCTTCCTGCCCTGGATCCAGGGCAGCTACACCGCCGTGATGGGCCTGCCCGTCGCCGAAACCGCCGCGCTGCTGACCGCCGCCGGCTACCCGGTCTGGAGGACCGCATGAAGGGCCACCTGATCCTGCTCGACCATCTGCCCGGCAAGGACGGCCCGGTGGAAACCGCCGCCCTTCTGCGCGACGGCCACCTTGAAGACCTGCTGATCGACAGCGACGCGCCGCGTCCCGGCACGATCTACCGCGCCCGCGCCGACCGGCCGGTCAAGGGGCAGGGGGGCATGTTCCTCGAAACCCCCGACGGCTCCGCCTTTCTGCGGCAGGTCAAGGGCCTCAGCCCGGGCGAGCCGCTGCTGGTGCAGGTCACCGGCTATGCCTCTGACGGCAAGGCGATCCCGGTCACTACAAGGCTGCTGTTCAAAAGCCGCTATGCCATCGTCACCCCCGGCGCGCCGGGCCTCAACGTCTCCCGCCAGATCGACGAGGAGGACCGCGATGCGCTGCTGGAGCTCGCCCATGACGCGCTCGACGGCCATCCGATCCTCGCCGGGGAAGACCCGGCGGGCCTGATCCTGCGCTCCTCCTGCGCCGGGGCCGATCCGCATGAGGTCGCGCAGGATATCCGTGAAACCGCCGACCTCGCCGCCCAGGTGCTGGCCGATGCCGAGGGCCCGCCCGAGAAGCTGACCGAAGGCGACGGCCCCCATGCCACCGCCTGGCGCGAATGGACCGTCGAGGCGCAGATCGACACCGCCCCCGGCTGCCTTGAACATCACGGCGCGCTGGAGCTGATCGAGGCCCTGCGCTCCCCCATCGTCGCGATCTCCCCCGGCCATATGGCGATCGAAGCGACCCGCGCGCTGGTGGCGGTGGATGTGAACACCGGCGGCGATACCTCTCTGGCCGCAGGGCTCAAGGCCAACCTCGCCATGGCGCGCGACCTGCCGCGCCAGCTCCGCCTGCGGGGGCTGGGCGGGATCATCACGCTGGACGTGGCGCCGATGCCCAAAAAGGACCGCCGCTCTTTCGAGGGCGCCCTGCGCGCCGCGCTCAAGACGGACGACACCGAAACCGTCATGGCCGGATGGACGCCGCTGGGCCTCTATGAGCTTCAGCGCAAGCGGTCGCGCCTGCCCCTCGCGGCCCTTCTGACGAAGGAGATGCTGGAATGAGCTGCCCGATCTGCAACAAGCCGACCCAGCAGGACTACCGCCCCTTCTGTTCCAAGAAATGCGCCGATATCGATCTTGGTCGCTGGATGCGAGGCAGCTACGCCATCCCCTCCAACGATCCGCAGGATATCGAGGAGGCGCTGGACGCGCTGGAACGGGGCGCAGCCGCAAAGCCACAGGATGACGAACCCACCCGTCACTGACTTGTGACCCCCGCGCACCCCGGCTAAGAGCCACGCCAGAGGGAGATGCCCATGCCACAGATCCTGTCCACCACGGACCCCGATTTCGAGGACCAGTTTCGCGCCCTGCTCGCCGCGAAGCGGGAGGACAGCCCCGACGTGGATGAGGTCGTCGCCGGGATCATTGCCGATGTACGCCAGACCGGCGACGCGGCGGTGATCGCGCTGACCAACCGGTTCGACCGGCTCTCCCTCACCCCCGGGACCCTTGCCTTCTCGGCCGAGGAGATCGACAGCTACTGCGCGACAGTGCCGCAGGATCAGCGGCAGGCGCTGGAGCTCGCCGCCGAACGCATCCGCGCCTATCACGTCCGCCAGATGCCCGCCGACGCCTCCTGGACCGATCCGGAGGGTGCGACCTTGGGCTGGCGCTGGACGCCTGTCTCCGCCGCGGGCCTCTACGTGCCGGGCGGCCTCGCCTCCTATCCCTCTTCCGTCCTGATGAATGCGATCCCCGCCAAGGTCGCGGGCGTGCCGCGTCTGGCGATCTGCGTGCCCACGCCCGAGGGCGCGGTAAACCCGCTGGTCCTGCTCGCCGCCCGGATCGCGGGCGTGGACGAGGTCTACCGCATCGGCGGGGCACAGGCGATTGCTGCGCTGGCCTATGGCACGGAAACCATTGCCCCGGTTGATAAAATCACCGGCCCCGGCAATGCCTATGTCGCCGCCGCCAAACGCCGCGTCTTCGGCAAGGTCGGCATCGACATGATCGCGGGCCCCTCGGAAATCCTCGTGATTGCCGATGCCGAGAATGACCCCGACTGGATCGCCCTCGACCTGCTGTCACAGGCCGAACATGACGAAAGCGCCCAGTCGCTGCTGATCACCCCCGATGCCGATTTCGGTCAGGCCGTCATGCAGGCCGTCGACAAACGCCTCGAAACGCTCGAACGGCGCAAGATCGCGGGCGCCAGCTGGCGCGACTTCGGCGCTGTCATCACGGTGCGCGATCTTAACGAGGCGGCAGAGCTGTCGAACCGCATCGCCCCCGAACACCTCGAACTTTGCGTCGCCGACCCCGACGCGCTGGCCGAACACTGCATCCATGCCGGGGCCATCTTCCTTGGTGGCTGGACGCCGGAGGCCATTGGCGACTATGTCGGCGGCCCCAATCACGTCCTGCCCACGGCGCGTTCGGCCCGATTCAGCTCCGGCCTGTCGGTCATGGACTTCCTCAAGCGGACCACCATGGCGAAAATGACCCCCGGCGCGCTCAAGGCCATCGGCCCCTCGGCGGAAATCCTCGCAACCTCGGAAAGCCTTGAAGCGCATGGCCTTTCCGTCCGCGCCCGGCTCGACGCGCTGAACCGGGACCGGTAAATTCCCGGTTGGCAGTCGCGACAAATTCACCATAAGTTAACGAACAAGTGGAATATTGCTGCATTGCAGCATAGATTGGTCAGCTAGGGGAGACCTTGCAACCGATCAAAGGGAACCGGACCGATGTCCTACATTGCCCATATCGAGTTGGACGACCGCAATCTGCCGCCGCCCACGCCCGAGATCGAACAGGAGCGCCGCGTCGCCATGTTCGATCTTCTCGAAGAAAACAGCTTCACCCTGCCCAAGCGGGACGACCGGCTTGTGCCCGACGGCCCCTATCGCGTGGGCCTTGCCATTCAGGACAAGCGCCTCGTCTTCGACGTCCAGACCGAAGACGCCAGCCCCGCCGCCCAGTTCCTGATGTCGCTGGGCCCCTTCCGCCAGGTGGTGAAGGACTACTTCGCCATCTGCAAAAGCTATTTCGACGCGGTCAAGAACCTGCCCCCCGCGCAGATCGAGACGATCGACATGGCCCGGCGCGGAATTCACGACGAAGGTGCACGTGTCCTCACGGAACGGCTTGAAGGCAAGGCCGTGGTAGACCACGATACGGCGAGACGCCTCTTTACCCTGATCTGCGTCCTGCACTTCGGAGCCTGACGGTTTGCCAGCAGAACTGCCACAATCGATCCTGTTCTGCTGCGACCACAATGCCGTCCGCTCTCCGATGGCCGAAGGCATCATGAAGAAATTCTACGGCACCGGCACCTATGTCCAGTCTGCCGGCTGCTACAATGACCTCGAAATCGACGGCTTCTCCATCGCCGTCTGCGAGGAGATCGGGGTGGAGCTCTCCCGCCACCGCTCCCGCTCCTTCGACGAAATGGCGCGCTTCGGCGACGACCTCTCCAGCTTTGACCTGATCGTGGCGCTCTCCTCCGCCTCGCAGAAACGCGCGCTGGACCTGACAAAATTCTACCACCTGACGGTCGATTACTGGCCGATCATGGACCCCACCGGCATTGGCGAAACGCGGGAGCAGAAGCTCAACGCCTACCGCCAGTGCCGCGACCAGATCATCGACAACCTGCAACGCCGGTTCGGGCCGCCCAAGGCCAATCCCTGACCGCCAAATTCCGATCTCCCATGACCGATATCATCAAAACCTATTTCGACGCCTTCAACGCGGGCGACATCCCCGCCATGCTGGACTGCCTGACCGACGACATCGCCCACCATGTGAACGAGGGTAAAATCCGCACCGGTAAGGCGCTCTTCACTGAGTTCTGCGCCCATATGGAACGCTGCTACAAAGAGACTCTCACCGATATGGTGATCTTCCATGACGCCTCGGGCACCCGCGCCGCCGCCGAATTCATCGTCAACGGCACCTATCTCGCCACCGACGCTGGCCTGCCAGAGGCGCGCGGCCAGACCTACCGCCTCCCCGCCGGGTCCTTCTTCACCCTGAAGAACGGTAAGATCGCCCGCGTCACCACCTATTACAACCTCGCCGACTGGACAGCGCAGGTCTCGTGACAGAGACCCGCATCCTCACCGGAGAGGCGCTGCATACCGCGCTCGACGATCTCGCCCGCCTGCGTATCCGCGTCTTCCGCGACTGGCCCTATCTCTACGACGGCGATCTCGATTACGAACGCCGCTACCTCGCGAGCTATACAGATCCCACCGCCATCGTGGTGGCCGCTTTCGACGGCGCGAAAATCATCGGTGCCGCCACCGGCATGGGGCTCGAAACCCATACCGATGACTTCGCTGCCCCCTTCGCCAACCACCCCGACCCGCTCGACACGATATTCTACTGCGCCGAGTCGGTGCTCCTGCCGGACTATCGCGGCCATGGACTGGGCCATGCCTTCTTCGACGCCCGCGAAGCCCATGGCCGCAGCCTCGGGCGCACCCAGTCCGCCTTCTGCTCGGTCATCCGCCCCGAGACCCACCCGGCCAGACCCGCAGAGGCCCGCAGCCACGACATATTCTGGCGCAAACGCGGCTACACCCCGTTGCCGGGCGCCATCGCCCATTTCCACTGGCGTGATATCGGCCAGCCGGAGGAAACCGACCACCCCCTCCAGGTCTGGATGCGCTCCCTCTGACCTTTTTCTTGCCGGAAATATCCCCGGAGGTGCGGAGGCAGGCCGCCTCCGCCCGCGCCCGCGGATGCGGGCGCAAAACATCACACGCGGCGCAGCCGCACAATTCCGCCAAATCTCAGCCCGCGCGACCGGCCGTCATATCGCTCTGCATCTGCCCGACATAGGTCTTGTAATCGACCTCCAGCATATAGCGCGGCGCATCCAGATAGACCCGCCGCTGGTAATCGCGATGCGCGGCGATCTCCGCCACCATGCCCGCATGATCCGGCATCTCCATCCGCCCGGACGAGAGCGCCGCGATCCACTTGCCCTGCACCTCGACCAACGGGATCGTCGGCCCTACCGGCTGCAACAGCCCGGCATGGATCAGCCCGGGATGCGCGGGCACCACCATCCGCCGGTAGAGCTCCCCTGATTGGGAAGGATCGAACACCGCCTCCGACAGGAAGGGGAAGGAGACGCCGTAACCCGTGGCATAGATGATCGCGTCATAGCCCGCCTCCGTCCCGTCGACGAACGCCACCCGGTCGCCCTTCAGCTCAGACAGATTGGGTTTCACATCAATATAACCATGGCCGATATTGGGCAGCAGGTCCTGGCTCAGCGTCGCATGTTCGCGCCACATCGGATGGTCTGGCCGGGGCAGGCCAAACCGCCGCTGATCGCCCACCCCCAGCTTGATCAGCTGCGCCATGATGCGCCGCACTGCGGGTGTCGGCAGCCGCAGCTTCCGCCCCAGGAAGCCTGACCACTGGTCGATCGGCACGCCCATCAGGTACTTCGGCATCACCCAGGCCGACCGCCGCGTCGACAGCGTCACATGCGCCGCCCTGCGGCAGAGGTCGACCGCGATATCCACCGCGGAATTGCCGATCCCCACCACCAGAACCCGCTTGCCGATATAGGGATCAGCGGTCCTGTAATAATGCGAATGGATCGCCTCGCCGTCGAACACCCCCGGAAATTCCGGCATGCGCGCATCCGACAGATGCCCGTTGGCGATCACAACGCGCGCATAATCCCGCACCTCGCCACTGTCCAATGTCACGCGATACCGCCCGCCCTCAGGCTCAACCGAGCTCACGGCGGTCCGGAACGTGACCAACGGTGTGATCCCGAAATGATCGGCATAGCGCTCCAGATGGGCCAGGAACTGCGCATGGCTCAGGAAATCCGGCAGGGACGGGTCAATGGGAAAATCGGAATAGCCGAGGTTCGGCCGGCTCGTGTCGATATGCAGTGAGGCATAGCAGGAGGACTGGCCATTATCGTTCTCGTACCGCCACATCCCCCCGATGGCGCTGCCCTTTTCGAAGATGTCGAAAGGCACGCCCGCCTCTTTCAGCGATTTCGCCACGGTCACGCCGGAGGACCCGGCGCCAATGATACAGACCTTCTCCATCTCAGCCCTCCCGATGTGCCAGATAATCCGCGATCACCGCGTCGAAATCCGCATCCGGGCCGATCCCCAGCCCCTCGGCGTATCGCGACACGAACCGCCCCGGCCAGCCGCGCACCACCTCGACCGTCGCAGGCACCGGCGCGCAGCTCATCGCGCCAGTGGCGCCCGCGCGCTGCGCGGCGGCCTGCATCTCGGACACGGTCACGGTCAGCGCGGGCAGGTTCAGCGCGCCCTTGGGCGGCAGCGCGGCGCGCGGTACGTCATGAAGGGCGATCAGCCCCCGCACCACCGCCCCGGCAGACGCGACCGGTACGCCCAGATCGCCGGGCAGGGGGGCGGCAAAGGCACGGCCCTCCAGCGGTTCCCGGACGATAGCCGCCACCTGATCCGACACCACGGGCTGCGTCATCCCCGGCCGGATCAGCACGATGGGCAGGCGAAGCGCCCGCCCGTCGATCCGCCCATGACGCGAGGCATCCGCGAGGATCAGCTCGTTGACGGCCTTGTGCATGCCATAGGTGGTCTGCGGCAGCGGCGCGAGACTGTCGTCGACCACATCGGGAAGCGCCCCGCCAAAGACCGCGATGGAAGAGGCAAAGATCACGCGCGCGCCAGACACCGCCCCCCCGATCAGGGCCTGGAACGGCGCAACATTGATCTTCCAGGCAAGATCGGGGTCCGCTTCTGCATGAAAGGTCAGTTGGGAGGCGAGATGAAACAGCGCGTCATAAGGTTCGGCGCAAAGTTCCTGCAGGATGCCCGGGTCAGCCAGGTCACCCTGGATCCTGCGAACGTCCAGTGCCGTCGCACCTCCCGGCAGGGGCGGAACCTCTCCCAGATCCGTCAGCACAAGTCGGGAGATAGCCCGAGGCGTACCGTCCGCGCCCGCCAGATGGCCACGCGCGATCAGCTCGTGCGTCAGTCTGCGCCCCAGAAATCCGGCCGCGCCGGTGATCATCACTCTCATGCTGTTCTCCCCTCAAAAAACATACTAGCAAGTATGTTTCTGGCGTCAACTCTCCGCTGACGGGCCTGTGCCTCTGTCCGCAAAGAAAAAAGCGAGGGGGTCAGAACCCGCTGATCAGGGGGGCGACAATCTTTTCGGCCAGCCGTGTCCGGTCCAGTTCGGTTTCATCCGCCTTGGGCCGGTACCAGAAAATCGACCATTGCAGGGCGCCAAGCAGGGTTTTGACCCCGATAGAGACATCCATGGACGGAACCGATCCTTCGTCGATGGCGTCTTGCAGGGCCGATCTGAACAGCGCCTCGAACGCGTCACGGGACGCGATAAGATCTGCCATGGTCGCGCGCTGCTCCGGGCTGACTTGCTGAAACCTGTGGACCTGCACGCCCTGAGCGACGACGTTTTCGAACGTGTGATGCTCCAGCATGGACCGCGCGTGCGCCAGCATCATTCCATGCAACCGGTCGCGCGCGGTGCCGTCACCCTTCTCAAGCGCCGGTTGGAGCCCGGCAAACAGCCGGTTCATCCCCTCTCTGTGAACGTCGAAGAAGAGGTCGGTTTTGCTGTCGTAATGGTGATAAATCCGGCCCTTGGTGGCATTGAGGCGGGCGGCGACGTGATCCACGGTAGTCGCCTGATAGCCGCGCTCCATAAAGCACTCAGCCGCCGCTGCGATAATTTCGGCTTTGCGCCAGTTCGGTTTGCGCGGCGGTGCCATCCTGACCTCTCTTCCTGATGGTCTAAATTATCTTATACCCCTCCGACCAGATTAATTTTTATTAACCTTCTCACCTTATACTTGCTAATCAGTCTGACTCACAACTCATGCGGAAACCGGGCCAAAATGCTGGAGGTCGGACAAAGGTGAATACAGGCATTTGAGGCGGAGGTCTTACTTTCGCCATAATTTTGCCCGAGAAAAAACGCGGATGAAATTAAAGAGAACCCTGGGTAGGTGGAGACGGCGAAACTGGAGGTTCGCCACAGGTTTCTCAGAAAAAAACCGGGTATAGCCGGGCAAGGCGCAGAGGCAACGGAGAGCGATGGCCGACGGAAAGGTCGACGGCAGTTCGGGCGACGATTCGATCCCGTCCAACTTTGTTGACGGCGACGGAGATTCCGTCGACGGCCCCGACGGCAATCGTGACACAATCTACGGCTACGGCGGTGCGGACACGATCAACGCCGGCTGGGGCGATGACACCGTTTACGGCGGTGCCGGCAACGATACGATCTACGGCGGCAGCGGCGGCGGGCAGGACCTGCTTTACGGTGGCAGTGGCGACGACAGCTTCTGGGGCTCGGCCGGTCGTGACACTCTCTACGGCGGTGCGGGTATCGACACGTTGGAAGGCGATTCCGGCGACGACCTGCTGTATTCCAGTTCCGGCGATGACGACCTTTACGGCGGGACCGGCAACGACACGATCGTCATTCTGCGCCCCGACAGCGATTACATCGACGGGGAGGGCGGAACAGACACCATCGATCTGTCGCAGCTGCAGGACTCCGCCGTCGCGGACATTACCTATTCCGGCGGCGGTTCGGGCTTCATAACGTTTTTCAACGGCGAACAGATCGAATTTCACGGCATCGAATCCGTGATCGGCGACTTCAATGGCATGGCCGATGGCACGGCAGCCGGCGAAACCATGAGCGACGGCTATACCGACAGCCAGGGCGATGCCATCGGCGAC
This sequence comes from Pseudooceanicola profundi, assembly GCF_050897955.1. NCBI lineage: Bacteria > Pseudomonadati > Pseudomonadota > Alphaproteobacteria > Rhodobacterales > Paracoccaceae > Pseudooceanicola > Pseudooceanicola profundi. The sequence continues at coordinate 3,238,237 of NZ_JBPAXZ010000001.1, forward strand.
AGCGACGGCAGCGACGACGACCGCGCCATGGGCCACAGCGGGGACGATGTCATCCTGACCGGCACCGGGGACGATGCGATTTCTGGCGGCGCCGGGGCGGATATCGTTCAGGGCGGATCGGGCGACGACTCTCTCGACGGTAACTCCGGTGATGACAGTGTCTACGGCGGCATCGGCAATGACAATCTGGGCGGCGGCTGGGGCAACGACACGCTGTATGGCGGACAGGGCAACGATACGCTGATCGCCGACCGGGGCAGCGACGTGCTCTACGGCGGCTCGGGCGACGACGTGATGCGCGGCGGCTACGAGATCAACTATTCCGGATATAACCCGGAATGGATCGTCCGCGGCACCGATCTGATGATCGGCGAGGCGGTCTATTCGCCCTCCGGCAACACCCGTCTGGTTGTGCGCATGGACGGATCGGTTGTCATCGAGATGGATGACAACGGGGATGGCGTTCTCGAAACCTACGATTTCTTTGGTTATCCGGTTCTGGGTGTGGACCGGTTGCACGTGGGCACGGACGGCAATCTGATCGCCTATGATGCCGACAACAATATCGTCGCCCAGACCGCGACCAGCCATCCCGACGCCGGCGCGATTGTGATTGCCGATGACGGGAGCGTCATTTTCTACAGCACCGGCGCGCAGGTCATCTACGATGCCGGCACCGGCGGGGCGGTCAACAGCTATAGCGTGGCCGAAGGCAACAGCGCCGATACGATGCACGGCGGGATCGGCGACGACACGATCTACGGCGGCGGCGGCAATGATTCACTGACCGGCGGGTCGGGCGACGACGTGATCTATGGCGGGTCGGGCGATGACACGATCCTCGGCGGTGCCGGTGTCGATGTCGTGGAGGGAGACCTCGGCGCTGACTGGATCGGCGGCGGTGCAGGCAACGACAGCGTCTACGGTGGCGTGGGCAATGACTCAATGCATGGCGACTCCGGCGATGACCACGTCTGGGGCGGGTCCGGCGATGACACGCTCTACGGCGGCGATGGCTCGGACACACTGTATTCCGGCCTCGGCAATGATGCCTATCACGGCGGGACCGGTCAGGATTACATCGACTTCGGGGCCGAGACCGGTGGCGTCTACGTCGATCTGGACACCTTCTCGATCGGCGGCGCGGCCACGGGTGACCAGATTTATTCCGGCATCGACGGCGTTTATGGCTCCAACTTCGATGACACGATCATCGGCTTTGACGTCTATGCCGTGTCGGGCGATGCCTATACCAATATATTCTACGGCCGGGCCGGGAACGACAGCATGTCCGGCCTTGGCGGCCCGGATGAGCTCTATGGCGGGTCCGGCGAGGACAGCCTCTATGGCGGCACCGGCGCCGACACGCTGGAAGGCGGGCAGGGCGCAGACGAAATCTATGCCGGCTCGGGCGACGATCTGGTCACAGGGGCCTCCGGCGACGACACCCTGTCGGGCGATGCGGGCAGCGACACCTTCGTCCTGACCGGCGCCAATAACTACGACATCTCGGGCGGTGAAGACGCGGGCGACACGGATTACGACGTGCTGGACATCAGCGCGCTCGGCGCCGCCGGAGAGGTCTCGCAGATCACCTACGGAGGCGGCAACAACGAAAGCGGCACGATCCAGTTCTCCAATGGCGATGTGGCGACATTCTCGGGCATCGAGCACATCATATGTTTTGCCAGCGGGACGCAGATCGCCGTACCGGGAGGAGCCCGCGCGGTCGAAGACCTGACCCCCGGCGACTATGTTTTGACCCGCGATCACGGGCCGCAACCGCTGCGCTGGACCGGGCGCCGCACTGTGACGGGCCGGGGGGCGTCAATGCCGGTCGTGATCGACGCCGGCATCTTTGGCAACGACCAGCCGCTTGTGGTCTCGCCCCAGCATCGCATGCTGTTGTCCAGCTGGCAGGCAGATATGATGTTCGATACGCCCGAGGTGCTGGTGGCCGCGAAATTCCTCGTCGATGGCGTCACCATCCGGTTCGAGCCCCGGCCGGAGATCACCTACCATCACATCTGTCTGGATCGGCATGAAATCCTCTATGCCGAGGGCGCGGAGACAGAGAGCTTCCTGCCCGGTCCTGAAGGTCTGGCGACGCTGACAGAGGAGGACCGGATGTCTCTCTTCAAAGCCATGCCGCAACTGTGCGACGGGCAGGCCCCGGTTGTTCCGGCGCGGCGCATCCTCACCCGGCGGGAGGCCAGGGTGGTCAGTGGAATGTGGGTCCCGTCGGATATTCACCCGGTGATGGATCACACGACCTTCGACACCAGCGCCCACTGAGCCTGACGCAGGCCGGTCTGGGTCCGGAACCGGACCGGGGATCGTGGTGCCTAGACGTCGCGCCGGATCGCCGCCGCGGCGATCTGCGGATCGAAGGTCAGACCGCTGGCCTCTATGACGGTCTCGATCTGCTCTGTATCTCCTGCGGCCAGGCGGTCGCTGTCCACGTCAAAGACCTGGGCACCGCTCCGCCGCAGCCTGTCGAGGCGATAGTCGTAAGCGGCGCAGAACGGTTTCCAGAATTCCGGACTGGTCGAATGCCGCGCCATGAACGATGTCCGGCACAGGCTGTCCAGCACCTTCTCGCGGTCGCGCCGGACGATCACCCAGCGGGCCTGCGGAAACGCCGCGTCAAACAGCGGCCAGAGAAGCGTCAGCTTCGGGTCCTTGAACCCCCAGGGCATTTTGAAATCGTATTTCTCCCGCCGCAGCGCCTTACCGATCAATATGCGCAGGGTCGGGAAGGGCGGCAGCACCTCCCAGTCGGGCAGCGACCGCACGCCGAGCGGATCCACGCCCAGTGCGGTCAGCACCGGTTTGACCAGTTCATCGCGCAGCACCCGGCTTTCGAAATAGCCTTTTGGATTTTCGGCATTGCCGGCCACGGTCTGCCCCAGCCACAGCCCATGCGCATGCAGCAGACCCATCGTCATGGAGGTGGCAGAGCGTGGCAGGCCGACCATGAAAACCGGACGCTCCGGCACCGGAACCCGGTCGATAGCCAGCGCCGGCATGCGCATCTGTTGTGGCCGGGCCTGCCATTCGGCCTCTGTCCGGGCGACAAACGGCAGCACGGCGTCTGCCGAAAAATGCTCCTTGCGGATGGTCTGCGCCGTGTCAAAGGCGCTCTCGGCGCGGGCTTCCGGCCCCCAGAACCAATGCGCCGTCTGGTTCATGATCGCCAGAAGCGGCACGCCGGAGAGCCCGGCCATGTGCCAGTTGGCACTGTCGACCGAAATGACCCCGGCCAGATCCCGGATCATGTCGATCGTATTCAGCGGATCCCCGGTGACATCGGACAGCGGCACGAAGCACCGGCCATCGGCCTGCAGCATCGCGCGCTCCTCGTCCGTGATATCGAATTGCAGCGCCATGAACCGGGCCGTGCGGGGCAGGGAATCGAGGAATATCCGCAGAGGGATATGGCGTTCCTCCCGCCGGTTCTGACCCGAACCACCGCGCCAGCATATGCCCCAGACCGGCAACGATGCGGCCTTGCGGGTCGGCGTGTCCAGACACAGACCCGGACGCAGATCTCCGGTCGCGCAATAGCGCCGGCCGACAAAATCAGCGGCCAGATGGACGTCGGGCACGCCGTCCTTTTCGGTCATATCCTCATGCGCCAGAAACCGGGCCTGGGGGAAATACCGTTTGATCAGAGACCCATAGCGGCGCAATCCGATGAAGCAGGAGGTTTCGTGCCGCCCTTCGGCCTTGATATGGGCCAGGTGAAACAGCACATCGCCAAGGCCCTGTTCCAGAACGATTGTGTCCACATCTTCGGACATATTGGCCGTAAGAAACACGTGGCGCGCCCGCGTCGGCATGACTTTGGGAAACAGGATGGCCTCATGCCGGTGGGCAAATAGCGGAAAGGCCCGGCGATACCGGTTCGCCCAGAGCAGATGCAGCCCGGCCGTGGTCCGGAAATCGGCGCGCTCCCGGTCCGTGACCTGCGGGTCCTTGCGCAACCGGCGGGCGGTTGTGTAGTCGCGCAGCCTGAGCGACAGCCGATACCGCATCGGCCGCCAGTGCCGGGTCGCAAGCGAGGCATTGACCGCGCGGGCCGCGTCCAGATCGCCGGTGTAGTAAAGCGCGCATCCAAGCTGCAGATAGATCACCCGGCTGCGCAGCGACGGATCTTTGGGCGGCCGGTCGATCAGATCCGCGATCATGCCATGGCAACCGGATATGCGACCGGCGTTGAATTCCTCGGTCGCCTTGTCGAGCAGCGCCGAGATGTCTTTCTTGGCCGGGGTCACGATCTGGCGGGAGTAATCAGGGTTTGGGGCCGCACACGTTTGGCCGCGTCGAACAGCGAAAAGGTCTGGTTAACATAGTTCACGGCACTGCTGATATGCTCAAGATAGCTCTTCAGCTCGGGCGTCATGCTGGCTTCGATCAACTGCACGCTGCGTTCGGGATTGTCGAATTCGAACTGGCAGTAAAACAGCGGGTCTCCCCGGCGCAGAGTGATCGGCTTGCTGACATCGTGCCATTCAAAGGCCCACATCAGCGGACGCGGCCACAGGTTGATCGGGAAGCGCCCGCCAAAGATCGTGCCGGGCAGGGGCGTCTTGCGATAATGCAGATAGGCATCCAGCTGCGTGATATAGGTCGGCTCGTCAGCCAGAAAGATATAGGGCAGTTTCAGCTGGATGATCGGCCGGTCGGGATAGCGCCATTCGGCCTCGTTCGTGATCGACAGGCGTTTTCCAAGCGTGGAGGCGCGGATCGGCCCGGAGGTCCCGGCCAGGTTGCGCAGATGCGGCCGGCCGTCCTTGTCGCGGTCGAACCCGATGTTGATGTCGAACGGGCAGGCAATCTCGAAATAGCGGGATTCCAGGCCCAGAACGGCAGGACACCGCGAGGCGCTTTTGCCATGTTCCCGTCGTGCGTCGCGCGAATTGACCCGCCGCGGCGGATCGTAGATCACCGGCGCCTCCACATCCGACACAACCCAGCCGACCTTGACCGGCCCGCTTTTGGGGTCGTCCTGACCCCTGGTATAATTGATGCTGATGTCCATCGGAGCCCTGCCTGCAAGTCAGCGGTCGGATGCCGCTCATGACGCAAAAGCGTAAATCCCTTCCGGCTTTCTGGCAAGGATCCGAACGTGTTGAGCCGCGTCTTTCGCGTCAGTCGGGGGGCAGGTGCGACAAATGGTTCAGGGGCACGGCGGTGACCTTGGCCCAGTCCGGCAGCAGGCTGCGCGCCAGCTGATCTGCGGCGCGCTGTGCGGCGCCTTCGCCCGGGATAATCAGGTCGAACTGAGCATATTCAAGCTCCGCCCAGCATTGCGCGGTGATCCGTCCGTTCCGGAGCCAGGCCACCCCGGCCGGGCCGCTTGCATCCGGTCGCAGCGCGAATTCCGCCGTCAGGATGTCCGCACCGGCGGCCGCGGCCGCCTCCCGTACCGCCGTCTCCAGCACCTCCGGATCGGCGAGTCCACGGCCGCCGCGGTGATCAATGACGAACAGATATGCCGGAACAGAAAGATCGCTCATATCGGACCGATACACCGCGGTTCCTTGCAGGGAAATATGTCTTCTGCGGCGGCTGTGCACAGGCGGGATTGATTGAAATTCGGTTTGCCCCACAATCAATGGCATCGCGCATGACATCTTGAGGAGGAAGAATCATGGCCGAAAAGAAAGACCAAGCCGCCGCCGACACCGCCAGCATGATGGCGAATAATCCCGCCGCCAAAATGATGACCACCTGCATGGAAATGGGCGCCGAGATCATGGCGTTCGGTGCGCGACGTATGGAAAAGGATGTGTCCTTTCAAAAGGATATGTTGTCGGCGACGCCTCAGGACATGTTCCATATTCAGGCTGCCTTCTGGCAGCAGGTGGTCGAGGATTACCAGGCTGAATCGCAAAAGCTGTTGAACATGGCCCATATCGGCAAGACGACCAAGGACTAACTCCGCCGGCCTTTTCCGGTCCTTTAATGATCGGCCCGACTTGCGCCGGGCCGGGCTGATCCTGTTTGATGGCCATGACCGCCGGCGCTGTCTGCCGTGCGGCGTGGTGTTACAGGAGGTTAGATATGGGACTGGGCGATATGTTCTCCAAGGTGGCCGGTGCAGCTGGCGGCATGGATGCAATCATGGACAAAATCGGCGAGAGCGGGATCGATCTTTCCGCCTTGGCGGATCTCGATGCCGATGGCATCACCGCCAAACTGGAAGAGCACGGGATTGACCTGTCGATGCTCGAAGGTCTGGGTCTGTCCGTCGAAGACCTGCTTGAAAAGGCAAAATCCTATCTTGCGTGACTGACAGGCGCTGCGGGCAGGCGCGCCGGGCTCAAGGCCACTGGCGCGCCGGAGCGTGACCGGATTTGTCCGTCACAGCCAGACCCCGCGGGGCAGGTTCTGCCGGATCATGCCCCCCGGAAATCGGGTGGACGCTTTTCGACAAAGGCCGCTGCCGCCTCTTTATGGTCGGCTGTCTGGGCCGAATGTGTGAAATTCTCCGCCTCCAGATCCATCACCTCGTTCAGGCTGCCGCCAGCCGCCGCAAGATTGAGGTTGGCTTTCATCCGCCCGAGCGCGACCGTCGCACCGCTGGCAAGCGTCTGGGCAAAGGCCAGCGCTTCATCCAAGGCGCTGCCGGGATCGACCGACCGGGACACCATGCCAATCGTCTCAGCCTCTTTGCCGGAAATGATGGGAGAGAACAGGTACAGCTCCCGTGCCTTGGCCGCGCCCAGGATCTGCGTCAGAAAGAAGGTCCCGCCGAAATCGCCCGACAGCCCCACCTTGGCAAAGGCGGTGGTGATCTTGGCCGTGGCCGAAGAGATCCGGAAATCGCAGGCGAGCGCGATCGACAGGCCGGCGCCTGCGGCAGCGCCTTCAATGGCTGCGATCGTCGGCTTGGGCATATTGTGCAGCAGATCAGACACCTGCATCCGGTCGCGCAGCGATTTGCGCCGCTCGAAGAAGGATTTGTCGCGCCCCGCGCCTTCGTTCATCGCCTTGACATCGCCGCCGACACAAAAGGTGCCATCCGCCCCGGTCAGGATGACCGCGCGGACCGCCGCATCGCCCGCCGCCTCTGTCAGCGCCGCCTCAAGATCGACGATCATCTGTGGCGTAAACGCGTTTTTCCGTTCCGGACGGTTCAGCGTGACGATGCGGATGCCGCCTCTGGTCTCTGTTAGAACCTGGCTCATTGTCTCTCCTCCTCATTGCGGAACAATCTTCCGCAGTTCGGAACCGGTGTCCAGAGCGATCCCGTCAGTGCAGAAGCGAGAGCCAGAACCATACGCTGACCAGAGAGGCCGAGGTCGTCACCAGAACGGCCGAGGCCGCAACCCGTTTCGCCCGGTCGTAGATATTGGCAAAGACATAGGTGTTGATCCCCGGCGCCACTGCGGCGGTGATCAGCGCGGAGCGGAACTGCCCCTCCGACAGATGCGCCAGCGACCCGAAGGCCCAGACCAGCGCCGGATGCAGCATCAGCGAGATGACACAGATCACCAGCACGACGCGCAGGTCGCCTTCGATCTTGTACTGCACCAGCACGCCCCCCACGGCAAAAAGGGCGGCGGGAACGGAGGCCGAGACCATCATCTTCAGCGCATCGGTCACAGGGGCCGGGATGGAGATATTGCCGAGGTTCACGATGAACCCCAGCACCAGCGCGATCACCAGCGGATTGCGCACCATCTGCCGTCCGATCTGCGCTGCAATCCCCAGCGGCCGCAGCCCCTGGCCACGCGCCCGCACGGATTCCATCGCCGCAATCCCCAGCGAATAGCAGAAGGGCGCATGCATCGCGATAATGGCAAAATTCGCCTCAAGCGCATCGCTGCCGAAGGCGCGTTCGGTAATGGGAATGCCCAGCATCAGCGTGTTGGAGAACAGGCAGCAGAAGCCGATGACCACGCAATCCTCAAGGTCGCGCTTGAAGATCAGCCGGGCCGCAAGGAACCCCGCGACAAAGCAGATGGTCGCGGCGGTGTAATAGGTCAGCAGCAGCGGCGCATGAAACTGTTCGCCGATGTCAAAGGTGCTGACGGCGCGGAACAGCAGGCAGGGAAAGGCATAGGACTGGGTGAATTTCATCAACCCGTCCACCCCGGATTGCGGGAAACCAGCAAAACGCGTCGCAATATATCCGGCCCCGATCAGAAGGAAGACGGGCAGGATGACGATGATGAGCGCGCTCATGAGATCGGATAGGTGATCTGCATCCCGTCATAGGCGGGCTGGATATGGTCCGGCGTCTCTGCCGCGACGGCGGTATAGTCGAGGTCGATATGCATATTCGTGAGGATGCCCCGTTTCGGTCCGGCCCGGTCCATCCAGGCCAGAGATTGTTCCAGATGGGAATGCGTCGGATGGGGATCGCGCCTGAGGGCGTCCAGCACCCAGCAGTCGAGATCCTGAACCGCTTCCCAGGCCTCCTCCGTCATCTGCGCCACGTCCGGGAGATAGGCGAAATCCCGGATGCGGAACCCAAGCGCATCGATCGACCCGTGATTGACCCGAAAGGGCGTCAGGGTGACCGCGCCGCCCGCGCCATCCACCGTGAACGGACCTTCGATGGTCTTCATGTTCAGGATCGGCGGGTAGGGCGAGCCTTCGGGCTGAACGAAGGCATAGGCAAAGCGCGACACCAGCGCCTCCTGCGTGTCGCCATCCGCCCAGACCGCAAGGCGCTTGCGTGTATTGAAGACGATCATTCGCAGATCGTCGAGCCCATGCACATGGTCGGCATGGGAATGGGTATAGGCCACCGCATCAAGCTGACCGATCCCGGCATCCAGAAGCTGCGACCTCAGGTCCGGCCCCGTATCCACGAGGATACGGGTGGTGCCGCCGTCGCGTTCCTGCTCGATCAGCATAGAACAGCGGCGTCTTGTGTTCTTGGGGTTGGCCGGGTCGCAGGCGCCCCAATGGCCGCCCAGCCGCGGCACGCCGCCCGACGATCCGCAGCCGAGGATGGTGAAGCGCAGCTCTCCCATCAGGCGGCGTTCCTCTTGGGCCAGGCTGCGGCCTTGGCGAAAAGCCGGTCGAAATTGGCCTGCGTTGCGCGGGCGAACTCGGCGTAATCGATCCCGAAGACCTCCGCCCCCACCTTGGCCGTATGCACGGTATAGCCCGGCTCGTTCCGCTTGCCGCGATAGGGCGGGGGGGCGAGGTAGGGGCTGTCCGTCTCCACCAGAATCCGGTCAAGCGGCGCGGTGGCGAAGATATCCCGCAGCTCTTGGCTTTTGGGGAAGGCCGCGATGCCCGACATCGAAAGGTAAAACCCCAGATCCAGTGCCGCCCGCCCCAGCTCTGCCGAGGAGGAGAAACAGTGCATCACGCAGTCGAAGGCCGCATTGGCATGCTCTTCGGCGAGGATCCGCGCCATGTCCTCATCTGCCGCGCGCGCATGGATGATCAGCGGCAGTCCCGCCTCCGCCGCCGCCGCACAGTGGATGCGGAGGGAGGTCTTCTGAACCTCCGCCGTTTCCGCCGTGTAGTGGTAGTCGAGCCCCGTCTCGCCGATGCCCACGAATTTCGGATGTTTCGAAAGCGCCACCAGCTGATCGACCGTCACCGGAGGATGCTCTGCCGCCGACATCGGATGCACGCCGAAAGTATGGAAGATCTCGTCATGCGCCTCCGAGATCGCCTGCACCTTGGGCAGGCCCGGCAGCTTGGTGCAGATGGTCACCATGCGCGTCACCCCGGCTTCGATGGCGCGGGCGATAACCGCGTCGCGCTCTTCGTCGAAATCCGGGAAGTCGAGGTGGCAGTGGCTGTCGGTGATCTGGATGTCGGAGGTCATATGGCCCTGAAATCAGGCGGCCCGACCGCCCGCAATGCTCTGAAGTTTGAACACGGTATCAAGGATCAGCGCGGCAGGGTCAAGGTTGACCGCCTCGCCATGGCGCAGCCTTGCGCCGATCTCCTCCGCGCCCTGCGCCCATGCCTGTCCGGCAGGCGCATGCGGGGCAAGGCGGCGCAGCACCTCCGCCTCTCCGGGGGCCGCATCGGCGCGGGGCAGCAGGCCCGTCGCCCCGGTCCGCGCCAGTCGCGCCAGCATCAGGTCAATGAGGTGATAGAGCAGGGCGCGCTTTTCCTCCGCGCCCCGTTGCGCGGCGGCATCGGCCAGCGCCTGCGCCCGGCCCCGGTCAAAGCGCGGCATGGTGCCCATCAGCGCGATCAGCTCGGCATAGATCGCCAGCCCGCCCAGGGTCGACATGCGCACGGCTTCCCCGACGGAGCCGCCCGCCAGTTCCGCAAGGGCCGCCGGATCGCCGGTTGTCTCGATTTCCGCCCGATGCAACGCCTCCGCGATCGCCTCCGGACCGAGGGGGGACAGCCGCAGCTCCCGGCAGCGCGACCGGATCGTCGGCAACAGGCCCGAGGGCTGATGCGCGACCAGCAGCAGCACCGTGCGCGCGGGTGGCTCTTCCAGCAGTTTCAGGATGGCATTGGCGGCGCTGACGTTCAGCTCATCGGCGGCATCCACGATGACCACACGCCGACCGCCATCGGCAGAGGACAGCGAAAAGAAGGACTTGAGCTTGCGCGCCTCATCCACCGTGATCTCCCGCTTCAGCCGCTTGGCCTTTTCGTCATAGGGGCGGCGCAGGACAAAAAGCCCCGGCTCCGCGCCGGAGGCCATGCGGCGCGACACCGGATGATCCACGGGAATATCAAGCGTTTCCGGCGGGGGCGGGGCCCCAAAAAGCCCGTCGTCTTCCAGATCCGGCGTGGCCAGCAGGAACCGCGCAATCCGCCAGGCCAGCGTCGCCTTGCCGACGCCGCGCGGGCCGGTCACCAGCCAGCCGTGATGCAGCCGGCCCGAGGTGAAAGCGTCAAGGAACTGCGCCTCCGCCTGTTCCTGCCCGATCAGCCGCGCAGTGTCGCGCGGATGCGGCGCACCTTCGACGCGGTCAGGTTGCGGCAAGAATTCGTCGTCGTCGTCTTTTGTTTTGCTCATGGCGCGACACCGTCCAGCAGGGGCGCAACAGCCTCCCGCACCTGCGCGGCCACGGTTTCGGGCGCAGCCGCCCCGTCGATCACGCGGAACCGGCCCGAAAACTCTTCGGCCAGCGCCAGAAAGCCCGCCCGCATCTTGCGCTGCAGATCCGCGCCGAAATCCTCGAACCGTTCTTCCACGCCCTGCCGGCCTTTGGCGCGGGCCAGGCCCACCTCCGGATCCATATCGATCAGCACGGTCAAATCCGGCTCTACCCCGATCATCAGCGCGTGCAGCCTGTCGACCGCACCACGCAGATCGCCGCGCGACAGGCCCTGATACATCCGCGTGCTGTCGGCAAACCGGTCGCAGATGACCACCGCACCGCGTGTCAGGGCGGGCCGGATCGTGCGTTCCAGGTGATCGCGCCGGGCCGCGGTGAACAGCAGGATCTCCGTCTCGGCCGACCAGCGGTCGGGATCGCCCTGCAACACCAGCGCCCGTATCTCTTCCGCTCCGGGAGAGCCGCCCGGTTCCCGCGTCAGCACCACATCCATCCCGGCCTCGCGCAGCGCGTCGGCCAGCAGCCGGGCCTGCGTGGATTTGCCGGACCCGTCGATCCCCTCAAAGCTCAGGAACAGGCCGCCGGGCCGTGCCCCGGCCGGGATCAAGAGGCTGCCTCCTCCGCAGAGGGCGCATCCTCTTCGGTGGCGGCCCGGCCGATCCGGGTCAGAAGGTGATCGACCGCGGTCGCCATGCGCACCATGAAGCCGCCTTTGCTCACATCTTCTGCCGCGACCAGCGGAATGCGCGTTTCGGGCAGCCCGTCCAGTTGCAGAACCAGCTCCGCCAGCTCATCGCCTTTCCTGACGGGGGCAGAGATCGGCCCGTTATAGACCACCTCGGCATTCAGTTCGCTGCCAGCCAGCGAAGGCACCAGTGCCGTCAGATCCTCGGCCGTGGTCAGCGCGACGGAGGGGCGGGCACCCATATGGACGGCCGCCTTGGTGACGGTTTCGCCAGCCGTCAGCAGCGATTTTTGCGTGAACTGCCGGAACGCCCAGTTTACGACCGCCTCGGATTCCTGCGCGCGTTCGGCCGAATTTGCCAGCCCCGACAACACAAAGACCACCCGGCGGTCGCCCTGAACCGCCGACCCGACAAGCCCGTAGCCCGCCTCTTCGGTATGGCCGGTTTTCAGGCCGTCCGCGCCGATCCCCAGCCCCAGCAACGGGTTGCGGTTGTGCACATTGGTCGGCGCCCGGCCATCGAACTTGAACTCCCGCTCCTTGAAGAGGGGATAGAAATTCGGGAAATCCTCGATGATACGCGTGGCCAGCAGGGCCAGATCGCGCATGGACATCCGATGCCCGGCGGCAGGCCAGCCGTTGGAATTGGCAAAGGTCGAGTTTGTCATGCCCATGGTCTGCGCCCGCTGCGTCATATAGCGCGCAAAGCCGGCCTCCGTCCCGTCGGGCGACAGCGCCTCCGCGATAACGGCGCAGGCATCGTTGCCGGACAGGACGATGATGCCGCGCAGCAGATCCTCCACCGACACCCGGTCGGTGGTATCAAGGAACATGGTCGACCCGCCATAGCTCATCGCATGGCTCGACACGGGCAGTTTCTCATCCAGCAGCAGCCGGCCGTCGCGGATCGCCTCGAACGCGATATAAAGCGTCATCAGTTTGGACATCGACGCCGGTGGCAGCGGCTGATCGGCATTCTTGTTCAGAAGCACGGTTTTGGTCGTGATGTCGACGATATAAGCCGCGCGCGCCTTTGTATCGAACGCCTGCGCCGTGCCGGCGGCGAGGATCAGCGCAGACACCGCAGTGGCGCGGGCCAGGCCAAGCAGCATTCGTTTGGGGCGCCGCAGGGTGCCGGGAATATCGATCATGCGTGCTCCTCTCTGCCGGCGGTCAGTTGGTCACCGCATAGGCATCGGTAAAGCCAGCCGCCTTGACCTTGGTCAGCAGCTGGGCGCGTTCCTCTGTCGACGTGGCCGGGCCGACAATGACCCGCCAGAATGTTTTGCCCTGCGACGACTGCTTGCGGACCGTGGGCACGATGCCCTGCTGCCGCATCGCAACGGCGGTATTATTGGCGTTCTCTTCGATACTGAAGATGCCGATCTGAATAAAGGGCTTATCCAGCTTCGACGCGGCCGGTCGCGCGGGTTTCGGCGCCGGAGCGCTGACCTGCGGCGCGGCGACAGGCGCAAGGGCCTGCGTCTCTACCGCCGGGGCCGCGGTCAGCTGCGGGTCGTCGGCCACGCTCTCGGCCATGGCTTCCGGCGCGTCGGCTTCTTTTTTCTGCCAGGGCCAGCGGAATTTCTTTTTCTGCGGTGCGTCAGGCGCGTCTGCGGCCTCAACCGCGGCAACTCCGTCTGCCGCATCTGCGACGCCGGCGGGCGCGGCGGCGTCCGCCTCTGCCCGGGCGATCGCCGCCTCGGCCTGCGTGGCTGCGTTGGTCGGGCTGGCACCCGTCGCAACCGGCGCGGCGGCGACCTGGGTCTCCTCGGCCGCCGTTTCGGGCGCGATATCCGCATCCGGCTGCGCCGTCTCTTCCCGGCGCAGCGCCGTCACGTTCAGATTGACCGGCTGTCCGGCCAGCATCCCCAGTGCTTCAGCCGCATCGGAGGAGACCTGGAACCGCGGGCCCGGCCGTTCGACAGAGGGCCGGAACAGGGCACCGATCACAAATTTCGAATTCGACGAATTCCGGATCAGCGCGCGTTCGGGATCCTGAACATCGGGATGCGCGACCCAGACCCCGCCCAGCGAGGGACGCCCGTCCCAGAGCCCGGCTTCGGACGCCTGAAAAACTTCTGGAGCTTCGACATCGCGTTCGACAATCCGGGTCGATCCGCCCTGAACACTACCCTCGGTCCCCGGTGTCTTTTTGAACAGCGTGGCGCCGTTTTCCATGCAACCGGACAGTGCCAGTGTCGCGCCCACGGCCAATGCGAGCCGCATTCCGCCGCGGGGTCCCGCGCCTGTGATCGCTGAGCCAAGTCTGCGTGCCATCTTTCGCCCCTATATCTGCACGGATCACCCGTGCTGCCGTTGACCGGCTTGCCCGATTTTGCACGCAGTCTAACGGCTGTGTCCCCCGCTGAAAAGCGTGCAGGTCAGACGCCTTGCATTTTCTGCCGATCACATTTCAGAGCGCGGGCTGCGATCGCGAGGCCGGATCTCACCTGATCTCATCGGTCTTCCAGAATCGGAAACAGGGTCTTACAGGAGACAGACCCGGAGGAGTGGCAGAGTGGTCGATTGCACCGGTCTTGAAAACCGGCGTGCGTGAAAGCGTACCGTGGGTTCGAATCCCACCTCCTCCGCCATGGCCTTGCCCGCCGGGTAAAACAAAGCTTTACAAAGTGTTGGGAGTGTCCCGCCCGGGACAGCTTGGCCTGCGACACCGCCGGAATATCCGATCGAAAGGGCGCTGAGCCGCCCGTCCCGAGGTTTGTGAAACTTAAGTGACAGCGCGTTGCGCTTATTGTGCCCTCCAGCCATTGCCGATACTCCACAGCCGGGCTTTCGGAGTGGTGAATGTCGGTTTCCCTTGAAGGCGTTACCAAGCATTTTGCCGGTAATGCCGTTGTACATGACATCACAGCAGAGATCGGGGACGGAGAGTTCTTTGTCATCCTCGGCCCCTCGGGTTGCGGCAAATCCACGCTGCTCCGGCTGATTGCGGGGCTGGACCATCTGGACGGCGGCCAGATCGGCATCGGCGGGGCCGTGCTGTCGTCACCCGAGCGTCACGTGGCGCCCGAAAAGCGCTCTGTCGGGCTGATCTTCCAGTCCTATGCATTGTGGCCACATATGACCGTGCGGGAGAATGTGGCCTTCCCGGCGGAATCCGCCGGGGCGACCCGTGCGCGCGCGCGGCAGATCGCAGACGATAGCCTTGCAGTCGTCGATCTCCTGCCGCTGGCCGACCGCGCCCCGGCCGACCTGTCGGGCGGTCAACGGCAGCGTGTCGCGCTGGCGCGTTGCCTCGCAGGCGGCGCCGGAACGGTGCTGATGGATGAGCCCCTGGCCAATCTCGACCCGCATCTGCGCGACCGGATGGAGGGCGAGATCCGCAGCTTCCACCGCAAGAGCGGCACGACGACGCTCTATATCACCCATGATCAGCGCGAGGCCATGTCGCTGGCCGACCGGATTGCCGTGATGTGGGACGGCGCCTTCCTGCAGGTCGCGACCCCACGGGAGATTCACGACCGGCCAGCCAGCGAACAGGTCGCCCGCTTTATCGGCCGGGCGGCGGTTGTGACCGGGCAGGTCACCGCAGGTGTCGCCACGATTGGCCCTATGCGCGTCCCCGTCCCCGACGCGCCGGATGGCCCCGCGCGCGTCGTTCTGCGGCCCGGCAATATCCGTCTGGGCGACGGCGTTTCCGCTCAGCTGACCTCCGTCTGCTATCGCGGCGGCCTGTGGGAGGCATCGGCCCATGTCGCCGGTGTTGAAGAGGCCTTGCCCATAGCCTCCCCCACGCCCTTGCAGGACGGACAGGTGATCCAGCTGACCGCCACCCACGGATGGGCGCTTCCGGGCCAGGACCTCAGCCGCGCCAGGGGATGACCCCGGGCGGCAGCCAGCGCCCCAGCCGGTCCAGCACCGCCATCAGGACAAGTGTCGCAACAACCGTCACACAGGACATGGCCGCCGCAAGGGTTGTGTACCCGCCGTCCTCGTAGTTGAAGATCGTCGTCCCGATGGTCTCGTTCCCGGCCGACCAGAGCAGGGCAGACACGGTGACCTCGTTATAGGCGGTCAGGAAGACAAGGATCGCGCCGGATGCGGCGGCGGGGGCGACCAGCGGCGCAAATATCCGGCGCATCCGGCGGGCATAGCTGGCCCCCGAGACCCGGGCCGCGTCATCCAGCGCGGGATCCAGCTGTCCGTAGGCCGCGACGGCAGGCTTCAGGCCAATGGACAGGAACGCCGTCAGATAGGCCAGGAAAATGATCCAGAGCGTGTTGTAAAGCGACAGGTTCAGACCCGGCAGCGGGCGGATGAAGGTCAGGATGAACGCGATGGAGATCACAAGCCCCGGGATCGCATAGCTGACATCGGCCACAGCCGCAAAGGTCCCGCCCAACCGACGCGGCAGCCCGCCGCCACGGCGGGTCACAAAATACCCGATCAGAATGGCCAACGCGGCGATGATCGCGGCGGCGCCTCCGGCGGCAAGGGTCGAATTGCCAAAGGCCCGCAGGGTGGAGGCCTGACGGATCAGCACCTCCCGGAAGTTTTCGGTCGTGACGGTCTCCGGTGTCAGCGGCAGCCCGTAGGTCGCCACCAGCGCTGTCGCGGCAAGCGCCGTCAGCGGCAGCAAAAGCGTGGCGGCGATGTAGAGCGCAAGACAGCCTTCGGCCAGCGGACGCAACCGCCCCAAGGCGATCCGCAGCGGCGGCTGCGGCGGGCCAATCACGGCAGCGCGGCTGCGACGCTGCAGGGCAAACTGGGCCGCGATCGCCGCCAGGCTGATCACGGCCAGTAGGATCGAGATCACAGCGACATCGGCCAGCGCACCGGGGCCAAAGCTCGACAGCCGGTTCCAGATCAGCACCGGCAGCGTCGTGTACCGGGCAGGAATGCCAAGGATCGCAAGGATGCCGAAATTGCCCAGGGCCGAGACAAAGGCCAGCATGAAACCCGCCGCCAGCGTCGGTGCCAGAAGCGGCAGGATCACCCGGCGCAGCAGCCGCAATGGCCGGGCCCCGTAGATGCGGGCGGCTTCGGTCATCTCGCGCGGCAGGCGCCGCAAGGCGGCCAGCACGACAAGCAGGACAAGCGGCGCATGCTGGACCGTCAGAAGCAGCATGACCCCAAAGGAGGTGTACAGCGGATGCGGCGATCCGGGCGGCGGCGCCAGACCCAGCGTGTTCAGCACCACGCTGCTCGGGCCAAGCGCCTGCACCCAGGCGATGGCCGTCACCTGCGGCGGGATCATCATGGGCAACAGGAGCGCAAAGACCGCCGCCCCCTTGGCCCGCACATCCGTCAGCCCGATGATCAGCGCGAGACCCGTACCCAGCACAAGCGCGGCGAGCCCCGAGATTGCAGAGCTCTCCAGGCTGTTCCAGGTCGCGCGCTGCACCGATCTGCTGCCGATGGCGTCAAGCAGCGGGGCAAGGGAAGGCAACCCGCCATCACTCAGCCCCACCTTGGCCAGCAACCCGAGCGGCACGGCAAAAAGCACCACCCCGAGACTGCAAAGCGCGGCGAGGGTGATCCCTTCGCCGCGCCCGATTTTGTTTAAGCGGGTATCAGCCACCAAAAGTCTCGGTGAACTTCATCTTGTTTTTGGTATCTTCCGCCAGCGCCTTGGCCGGATCGAAGGGCAGCAGCTTGATATCGGTCAGCGCCGGGAAACCTGCGGGCGGGGTGACGCCGGGATGTGCCGGCAGATAGCCCATGTCAGCCGCCAGCGTCTGACCCTTTTCCGAGATCAGGAAATCGATAAAGGCCTTGGCCGCATCCGGGTTCTGCGCGGTCGACAGGATCGCGGCGGGTTCGGTCACAGCCGACACGCCCTCCTCGGGGAAGACGAATTCCACCGGCGCGCCATTGACCTTTTCCCGGATCGGCAGGAAGTCGACGACAAAACCATAGAGCTTTTCACCCCCCGCAACGGCCTTGTAGACACCGCCATTGCCGCCCTGCGGGTTCGCCCCCTGATCGGCCAGACCCTCGTACATCTCCCAGCCCAGATCGGGGTTGGAGGTGATGGAGACCATGTGGATCGTCGCGGCCCCCGAGGTCAGCGGCGACGGCATGGCGATATTGCCGCGGGCCTCCGGCTTCAGCAGGTCCTTGTAGGAGGTCGGAACCATCGTGGCCGCGGTGTTGTAGATGATGCCGGTCGTGATCAGCTTGGTCGAGAAATAGTGATGTTCGGGGTCCATCAGCGCCGGTTCATAGGCCGACACGTCGGCCTCCGCGTAGGGCATCAGACGACCTTCGGCCTCCAGACCTTCCATCGTGACCATATCCGCGATCAGCAGCACATCGGGCTGCGGCGCCCCGGCTTCGAATTCGGCCATCAGCTTGGCCATGACCTTGGTGGTGCCGTCACGGAACCATTCAACCTCGACCTCCGGATATTCGGCTTTGAAGGCGTCCACGGTCTGCTGGGCATCGGCATTCGGCTGCGAGGTGTAAAGAACCAGCTTGCCGGAGACATCGGCAAGGGCGCCGGTGGCCATCAGGGCAGAGACAGCAGCGGTGAGGAGGATGGATTTCATGGGAGCGTCGTCCTTGGTTTGAGCAATCCCGCCGACCGGTAGCACCAAGTTACAACAGTTCTTTGACAGCCTCCGCCGGCATCCCGTCTCGTTTGAAGGTCTGGGCCCGTCTGAGGTGAAATTGATCGTTCAGCGCCTTGGGGGGCGCAAATCGTGGTAAGGTTCCGCCACGCAGGCCCCAGCGTCCCGGACAGGCGCGTGGCACATGGATGCTCTTTCAGTCAGATATTCTGGGTATCGGGAAGGCCCCTTAAGCGGAGCCTGTCATGTCGCAATGACCGGCGACAATTGCTGCCCGCCGGGGTCGTATTGCCTCAGATGCGGTCCAGCACCTGCCCGGCGATCTGTGCTGTTTCCGACCATCCCGGTAGGCGGCGGCCCCAGGCTCCTGCCGCCTCGGCCAGTCGGGCGCGTTGGTCAGGATGCGTCAACAGATACGACAGCGCGTCGGCCAAAGCGCCGGGATCATCCGGTGCAACAAGCAGACCGGCCTCCGGCGGCACGGTATCCGGCACGGCACCGGTGCGGCAGCTGACGATCGGAAGCCCATGGGCCAGCGCTTCGTCAAAGACCAGCCCATAGCCCTCAAAGCGGGTGGCCAGCGCAAAGATCGACGCGGCGCCATAGTGCCCGGCGAGGTCGCGGTCGGGGACAAATCCGCGCAGCGCAACCCGCCCGTGCAGGTCAAGCCGGTCCAGTAGCTCTCCAAGCTCTGCCGCATGTGCCGCGTCATAGGCCTTGCCGGCGATCACCGCAGACCAGTCGAGATCCGTTATGCGGCCGAGGGCCTGCAGCAGAATATCATGCCCTTTCCGGGGGTGCTGGATGCCCACCGACAGAATGAGCGGCGGATCGGTGGGGGCCGGGGGACGCGACGGCTGGATCGTCCCGGGCCGTGCAATCGTTATACGATCGGGCCGGACATCATATGCCCTGACCAGCAAAGCGGCGGTGCTCGGGCTTGGCACCAGAACATGGGCGATATGCGCCAGATTGCGGCGCTCGATCTCGAACAGGTGGTCCCGTCGGGCCGCCGGCAATCCGGTCTCGAAGGCCAGCGGATGGTGGACCATGGCCACCGCAGGCACATGAAGTCCGGCAAGGGCGCCCGTATCCAGCGTGGCGGACACAAACCCGTCGAGGATCACCGCCCGGTCAGGCTCCAGTGCCTGCAACTGGGCAATGGCATCGCCCATGTCCTGTTCCGTCGGGTCCGGAAAGGACCCGCCCAGTTCCAGATGGCGCAGGTCGCGCCCCTGCGCGCGCAACCCGTCCAGCAGGCGGCGTTCGTAGATGTATCCGCCGGTCGGCGTGGTGATATCGCCCGGAACGGCAAAGGCAGCCCGGCGCAATGTCATGCCAGCTGCTCCGGCGCGTAAACCTGCAGAACGCGCCGCTCCACCCAGCCAACCAGCCCGTACATCAGCACCGACAGGGCGGTGACGACCAAGACGCAGGACCACAGCATGTCATAATCCGAGAGCGAGGCCGACAGCGCCATCAGGCTGCCAATCCCCTGTCCCGTTGCCAGCCATTCAACGACGGTGACAGCCAGAACCGAGGCCGGAACGGCCATGCGCGCGGCCGCAAAGAAGGCCGGCAGCATCGCGGGGATCCGGACGCGGATCAGCCGCGCCCACCGGCCTGCCGCATAAGAGGCGAAGACATCCATGATCTGCCCCGGCACCTGCCGCAGCCCATGGAGGCAGGCGACAAATGTCGGAAAGAACACCATGATGGCAACAAGCGTGATCGTGCCGGCGGCCCCGCGCCCCAGCACAAGCACAACCAGCGGCGCGGTGGTGACGATCGGAACGGACCGCAGGGCAATGGCCAGCGGCAGCGCCGTTCCGGCAAGTGCCGGCGCCATGATCAGCACCACGCCCAGACCGGCGCCTGCGAGAAGCCCCGCCAGATAGCCCGGCAGCAGAAACATCGCGGTCTCCGACAGGGCTGTGCCGATCTGCCCGCGTGTCTGCGCGGCATCCGGGGCCAGAACCAGCGCCTGCAGCACATCGCCGGGGCCTTTGGCGAAAAAGGGGTTAAGATCGAAAACCCACAGCGCCCCGATCCAGAGGCCGAACAGGACCGCGCAAGTGATGATGCCTTCTCTCCAGCCACCCGTCCGGGCGCGGGGCGGGGCGGACGAGGTCAGGATCACCGGAGGCGGTGCCTTCAGCAGATATCGCGCCGCCGCGCCGATCATCAGATAGGCTGCGATACTGATGGTCGTGGCGACGGTGGCGATGCCCCAGGTCATACCTAGGTCAAGCGCGCCGATCGCCCGGACGGTCAGCACACCCAATCCGCGCTCTGCCCCGGTGAACTCTCCAACCATCGCGCCCAGAAACGCCGCAGGTGCTGCGATCTGCAACCCGGCCAGAAAATAGGGCAGGGCGGCCATGCTGCGCACATGGACAAGCGCGGCCAGACGCCCCCGCCCATAGCTGTGCAACAGATCGAACCAGCTTTGCGGCGCAGCGCGCAGCCCGACGAGCAATGGGATCAGCGTGGTATAGTACACCGCCAGAGCGGCGAGCATGATCTGCGGGCCGGACCCGGGGCCAAAGATCACCCGCAGGATGGGGCCGGTCGCCACCAATGGCAGGCAGAATATGATCAGCGCCACCCCGGTCACCACCCGTTCGCTGCGCGGCCAGACCAGCGCGATCCCGGCCAGCGCAACAGCCGCGAGATTGCCGGCCAGAAATCCGGCGGCGGCATTGCCCAGCGTGGCCAGAAGCGCGCGCCCCACCAGCCGCCAGTTGGCGGCCAGATACAGGACCACCTCGCTTGGCGCGGCCAGCACAAAGGTCCCGCTTGTCAGGCGCGCGGCCAGTTCCCACAGCAGGATCAGGACCAGCAGGCCGGGCAGGGGCGCGCCGGTCCGGCGGCGGACGGGCGGCACGGCGGTCACCGTCATCGCGGCTGTCCTTCTGTCGGTCGGTCCGACACCGGGCGCATACCCTCGGCCACTCCGCGTGCCAGCGCCCCGAAAACCCGATCGACCAGCCCGGCTCCGGCCGCCGTCCGGACGACATCTTCGGACCGGGGACGGGGCAGGGGGATGGCGATCTCCTCTACGATCCGGGCCGGTCGCGGCGACAGCACAACGACCCGGTCCGACAGCATGACCGCCTCGCTGACCGAATGTGTGACGAGGATTGTGGTCGTGCCGCGTGCCTCCCAGAGCTTGGGCAGATCCTGTGCCAGCTGGCGGCGGGTCAGCTCATCCACCGCGCCAAAGGGTTCGTCCAGCAGCAGCAGCCCCGGTTTTGTGACCAAGGCCCGCGCCATGGCCGCACGCTGCCGCATCCCCCCCGAAAGCGCCGCTGGCCGGGTGTCTCCAAACCCCTCCAGCCCCACGAGAGAGATCAGCCGGTCGATCTCTGCCGGATCGGCCCGACGGCGTGCCAGCCCGAGCGCGAGCGCGATATTGCCCCGCACGCTGCGCCAGGGCAGCAGCGACGGGTCCTGGAAGGCAACGGCAAGCCCCGCACGGTCCAGCGTCGCCCGTGGCGGTGCGCCGCCGATCTCGATCCGGCCCGCGTTTGGCGCCTCCAGCCCGGCGATCATGCGCAGAAGCGTCGATTTTCCGCAGCCTGACGGCCCGACAAGCGCGGTCGTCTGTCCTGCGGAAAATCTCAGGTCGATGTCCCGCACCGCCTCTGTCCCGTCCGCAAAGGTTTTGCCAAGACCGGAACAGATCACCTCGGGCGGGGCGGAGACGTCAGCCGGCATGGACCTCTTCGAGGATCGAACGATCCCAGAGCTCAGGCGTCACCGTTCGACCCAGCAGGGCAAGGGTTTCGATATTGGCCGCGACGGTGTCCTCGGTCCACCAGCCGAACCCATTGGCATCGGTCAAATCCGAAAACATCAGCGGCACCTGACGTTCGGCCTGCAACTTCTGCGTGTCGAGGTCCAGCCCCGCATCGGGGAACATCTCGACCGTCAGGGCCGCGGCTGCGTCGGTATCCTGCCGATACGCTTCCCAGCCCCGCACTTCGCCCTTCATCAGCGCCACCAGCGCATCGCGGCGATTGGCCAGGCTGTCTTCGGTGGCGATATAGGTCTGGGAATGGACGGCATAGCCGTGATCGGCCATCAGCATCGTCACACTGTCCACGCCCTGCATAGCCATGGCCACCGGCAGATCGGTCTCCCAGCACAGCAGGCAGTCGACCTCGCCCGCCAGCAGGGGCTGC
Organism: Pseudooceanicola profundi; assembly: GCF_050897955.1. NCBI lineage: Bacteria > Pseudomonadati > Pseudomonadota > Alphaproteobacteria > Rhodobacterales > Paracoccaceae > Pseudooceanicola > Pseudooceanicola profundi. Next base: position 3,260,654 of record NZ_JBPAXZ010000001.1, read on the forward strand.
GCGGAATATTGCGTCGGGACAATCTCGATCGCGTCAAAATCGACATCGTTCAGACTGCAGAGCGCCTGCAGAACCGGCGAATTGGCCAGCGCCATGCCGATCCGCTTGCCCTCCAGATCGCCCGGCGCGTTCACCGGGTTGTCCGGCAGGGAGGCGATGACAAACGGGTTCTTCTGCATGGCAACGCCGAGGATCCGGAACGGTGCGCCCTGTTCGACCGCGGCGGCGGTGTAATCGGCCGCCGAAATGCCAATCAGCGCCGTACCCGACACGACAGGCGGCTCAACCGGGGCATTCGGGCCCCCCTGCAGAAGCGAGACATCAAGGCCCGCTTCCGACCAGAACCCCCGCGACTGTGCAATGTAACTGCCGGCGAACTGCGCGGAATGCAGCCATGACAATTGCAGCCTGACTGCCGTTTGCGCGATGGCAGGGCGCCCGGCCAGTCCGAAGGCGCCGGCACCTGCAAATCCGGCGCCGAGGCGAAGCATATGGCGCCGGTTCAGCTTCAGTCTCATCGTCTCGTCCTCCCGGTGGATGTCTCAAGGCTAGAGGCCCCTGGCGGAGTTTCAAGCCCGGGTGCCGTGACATACCCTGTATCGCGGCCCGGTGCCGCGCAAACGGGCGGTTCCGGCTTTCGATCCCGGCGTGGCCGCTCGTGCCGGGCGGACATAGCCGGCCGCGAGGTCTGGCCGGACAGCAGGGGCAGGATCGCGCCCGGCAGAACCGAAGCAAGGATCATCAGGCCGAAAGCCACGCTTCCGGCCAGCGCATCGCTCGGCGCAACACCGGCCAGCGGCAGCAGCGCCACCGCCGCCCCCTCCCGCATCCCCCAGCCGGAAATCGTCAGCGGGATGACCATCGTCATCAGCACCAGCGGCACGAGCGCACAGACAGCCGCGAAGGACATCTCGGCGCCGACCGCGCGCAGGCAGACCCAGAACGCGGCAAGGTTACAGATGACCGTGCCGGCGCTCAGCACCAGCTGGGTCAGCAGCACCCACCCGGTGCCCAGCGATCTGCGGAACGGCCCGAGCGCCCGGCTGAGGATGCGCCCCGCCGGTCCCGGCAGGCGCAGCAGCATGGCGCACAGGATCAAAAACCCGAGGCCGGCCCCCATAAGCAGCCTGAGCGGCACGGCCAGAGCAGGCGGCCAGTCCAGCCCGCCGGGCAGGGCGTCTGTGACGACAAAGGCCAGACCAAGCAGCGCGATCATCGCCAGCTGACCTGCCGCCCGTTCAAAGACGACAGCCTGACCTGCCCGCACCAGCCCGGCCTGCGCGCGGGACCGCAGGGCGCGGCCTGCATCCCCCACGACGCCACCGGGAAGGCATTGGTTCACAACCTGCGCCAGATAATATTCGCGGATCGCAGGGCCCGTCCCGATGCGGATGCCGACCTGCCGGGCCGTCAATTGCCAGCGCAGGGCGGACAGGTACGTCTGTAGGGTCAGGGCGGCAACCGCACAGAGCAGCCAGCCCGGACTGGCCGTGCTCAAGCGCCGTGCCGCCTCTGCCCCGCCCACCAGTCGCCAGAGCAGCGTCAGAAGGGCAAGCGACACCGCAAACTGCAGGACAAGCCGGATCAGGCCGGGCCCGCGGAGAAACTGGCGCCTCATCCGCCGGCCTCCGCCACCGGGGCAGAGGAATAAGCCCGGATAAAGAGGTCACGCATCCGGTCCATCGGCAGCACAGGCGCGTTGGCATCGGGCACCAGCCCCTCCTGCCAGCCCCATTCAGCGGCGGCTGCCACCAGCGCCGCCGGCCCGATAAGGTGCACGGGCACATCCGGCCTCTCATCCAGTGCCACAAATCCGGCCGCCTGATGATCCCCGAGAAGAAGCACCAGCGGCGGGCTATCAGCCTGTCGCGCGATATAGTCAAAGGCGGCCCGCAAGGCGTAGTCGATCGACCGCCGGTAGTGATCCCGCACGCGGTCCCGGTCGCTCCAGACCTCCTGCGGGGTCGCTCCGGACCGGGCCATCTCGTTAAAGACCCGGCCATCGCCGATGGCATCCCAGGGCACAAGATCGGGCACCGGCGTCCATGGCGCATGCGACGAGCCGGTTGCGACCTGCACAAAGAGCCGGCGCGTGTCCCCGCCCGACCGCAGCTGCCGGTCCAGCGCGGCATAGGTGTACTGATCCGGCATCGTCACCCAGTTGAACGGCAGGCCCGCATATCCCAGATCGCGCGCGGCCAGCACCCTGTCAAATCCCATCAGCTCGGCCTCCGGCCAGTCCAGGGTGATCTGCGGCATCACGGCGGCCGTCCGGAACCCGGCCTCCGACGCGATGTGGAACAGGGTCCGCCGCCCGCTGGACAGCATCGCGCGGTAACTGGTCTGGTTGTCGATCCAGAGCCCGTTGGCAAGTGTCGCATGGCTCAGCCAGCTCTGTCCGCCGCGCGTAGGCGACTTGAGAAACCCCGATCGCATGGAGAGGCCCAGATCGTGCAGCCGTTCCTCGGCGGCTGAGAGCGTCGCCCTATGCGTCGGGCCGTATTGGGACGTATCGAAACTTGCCCGCCCGTAGCTTTCGACGAAGATCACCATCACGTCACGGTCCAGATCGCCAAGCAGGCCATGCCCACGCGAAAAGGGATCATCTGCGGCGGCTTTGCGGAAGCTGCGCAGATCTGCGAGGGTGTCGCGCGCTTTGACGATGCGTTCAGCCGCGAGGCGGGTCGTGAAGGCCGATCCGGGCATGGCCCGGGGCAGGTGCCACTGGCCCATCACATGCCCCGCGTCGGCCACAATGACCACGGCAGAAAGGCAGGCCGCGGCCACGGCACCGCGCCGCCATTTCTGCGGCAGGACCAGCCCGGCCCAGACACCGCTGGCCCACCAGAGGGCGGCGGTCACTGCTCCGAAGACTATCGCTCCACCGAGGAGCGCCAGGGCGGTCAGCGCCGGCCCCGTGGCCCCCAGTGACAGCCGTATGCCGGCACCGATCAGCATAAGGTCCGCCACGGGATTGAACCCGCGCCCATATGCGGAATACAGCGCGAAATCCGCCAGTTTCAGAACCGAGGACAGCAGCAGGCCCGCCACCAGCACGACGCGGACCGCCCGGGACCCGCGCCCCCGGGGTAGCGCCATCAGCCCCAGCAGGATACACGGCAGTTCCAGCGGAAACAGAACCAGCGCCCGCCAGGTCAGCGCATCGGGATGGTTGGGCTGGATCAGCAGCAGATGAAAGACCAGCGCCGCCAGGACAAGTGCCAGAACACGCGCCGGGACACGTCGCGGAACGGGGCCGGTCATCGCCGTCTCCGCCCCAGCCAGACCACGTCCACGGCAAAGGACCACGCGACGGCCAGAGCGGCCAGCCCGGCCATCGCCAGAGCCGCGGCATCCGGCAGCACAGGGATCTGCAGCGCAATCAGCACCGCGATCTGCAGCACGCAGACCGTTTTGCGGCTGAACCGTTCGGGCAGGCCGCGCCGCAGCCAGGGAACAAGCCAGGATGCGGCAAGGAAAAGGTAGCGCGGCAGGCCCAGCAGAATAAGGATGGCGAGGGTCTGATGTTCGATCGCGGCCCCAATCGAAAGCACCAGCGCCAGCGCGGAATCGACCTCCATGTCGAACCGGGCGCCAAAACCGGACACCAGCCCCTCCCGTCGGGCGAGCCATCCGTCGACCCCGTCCAGCGCCAGCGCAAGGACCGCAACGCCAAGCGTGGCCCAGGTGGCGCCATGACCGGACAGCAAAGGAGACACCAGCGACATCACTAGTGCCAGCCGGAGCACCGTCACAGCATTGCACCACCCCAGCCGGTCATGCGGATAACTACGCAGGAACCCGACCCCGGCGACAGCTATGGCACAGGCGAACCCCAGAAGGGCGGCCATGCCGGACGGAACGCCTGTCCCGGGCATAAACCGCAGCAGGCAGACCAGCACAAGCCCGGCGATTGCACAGGCCAGGACGGCCCCGCGGACCGCCGGTCCGGTCCCGGCGCCGGTAAGCCGCAGTCCGCGGCGTCGTGAAGGTAGACGCGTATCCAGCATTCGTGTGATGTTGCCGTGCAGTATACATCCGTCAAGTGACCATGCGATCCACCTGCCTCGGTGGCCGCACCCGCCACCGGCGGACATCAGGAGGAATAGCTTCATGCAAACGACCGACCAGTTCAGCTTGTTTGCCCGCAGTCTGCATTGGATCATGGCGCTTCTGGTCCTGTGCATGATCCCCGCCGGGTTCCTGATGATACAGGAGGGCATCCCCCGGGGCCTGCAAAACGCCCTGTTCCTGTTTCACAAGAATATCGGCGTCCTGCTGCTGATCCTTGTTGTGATCCGGGCGCTCTACCGGCGATTTCGCCCGCCCGCGCCGCTGCCCGCCGATATTCCCATGATCCAGCAGCGTATGGCCGCCCTGTCCCATCTGGCGCTTTACGGGCTGCTCTTCCTGTTGCCGGTGGCGGGGTACATTCGGGTCAAGGCGGGCGGTTTTCCGATCGAATCGCTGGATGCGCTTGGCGTGCCCGCACTTGTGCCGCGCGCCGAATGGCTCGCAACCGCTGCCAAGACCATTCATTTCCTGGCCGGCTATGCGATTGCGGGCGTGATCGCGGTGCATATCGCGGCGGCGGCCTATCATGGGCTGGTGCGCCGCGACGGGGTCTTTTCAAGGATGTGGCCGCCGTTCAGGTCGCCTCGGTCAGGACCGCCAGCAGCCTGAAAGAACGCGCCCCCGCCAGGGCGGCGCAAAGTCAGACAAAATCGAAAGATACGGTGCTGCCCAACATCGACAGCGCGATGCGATCGCCCGGCTGGACCGGCACGGCAGGGCAGAGCCCGCCCGAGGCGATCCACTGACCCGGTGTCACGCGAATTCCATACCGGCGGCAGAGGGCCAGCATTTCCATGGCAGCGCCCAGCGGCGACGGCAGGATATTGGCCGCGGCACCGGCAATCGCCGTCTCCTGGTTCTTGATGAAGTCACAGGTGAAATCGTCGGGAATTTCATGTGGCGCCTGATCGAGCACCGGCCCGATCCACAAAGCGCCAGCCCCGGCCCGGTCGAGGATCTGGCCCATCAGGATCGACTTGGCTTCAGGCGGCAGGACGGAGGCCGGAATCTCTACGCTGAGTGCTGCGGCATCAAACGCGGTTTTCGCGTCGCTGGCCTCGGGGTCGGCGATGCGCAGCGCCAGCTCGGGCTCGGCCAGCGGCGCAACCAGACCGTCCAGCGGGACCTCTGCCGTCAGAAACCTGACTTCGGCAGGGGCAAGCGCGCCGAAAAAGACCTCAGTATTGCCAAAGACCTTGCGCGACCAGGGGTTTGCGCCGCCAACCTTCCAGGCCGCGGGCGTACCGACGGATTGCATGGCGAGCGAATAGGCCATCTCCGGGGAGGCCGGCAACGCGCCGTCGATGCGCGCTTCGCGGCCCTCGGCACGGGCGCGGGCGATGTCTTGGATGGGGGCGTCGGTCACGAGGTCTCTCCTTGCTGCGCCGTGATGGGTGACAGGCCGGCGGGCGATTGTCACTCTCAAATTGGCGGGCATCTGGGCCTTGAACCCCTCTTGTCGGCTCCCTAATGTGCGCCGAAATCTGGCGGCCGGAGTTGCTGCCATCTCCCGGGAGGAAGCGTGACAAGGTTACGGACGGCAATTGTCGGCTATGGAAAAATGGGTCGTATCCGGCATGACGCGATGATGCGACATGGCGGGTTCGAGATTGTGGTGGCCTGTGACACGCAGCCTGACAGCAGTGGCCCCGTGCCGGTCATCATCGATCCGATGGGCATTTACGATTACGAACTGGATGCCGTGGTCGTCGCGACGCCGAATATGCTGATCCCGGATACGGTCTGTACCGCGCTGGACCGCGGGCTCCATGTGTTTTCGGAAAAACCGCCCGGGCGCAATTCTCAGGACGTGATCCGGATGCGTGAAGCCGAGGCCGCCTCCGGCGGCAAGGTTCTGAAATTTGGCTTCAATCACCGTGTGCATGATGCGATCGAACATGCGAAGCGCCTGATCGACGCGGGAACGCTGGGCGATCTGTATTTCATGCGGGGCGTCTACGGTAAGGCGGGGGGCGCGAATTACGCCGAGAACTGGCGCAACGATCCAAGCCAGTCGGGCGGCGGCATTCTGATCGACCAGGGCATCCACATGCTGGATCTGTTCCTGATGTTCGCCGGCGACTTTCCCAAGGTCCAGTCCTTTGTCGAACGCAAATTCTGGACCAAGGTCCCGGTCGAAGACAATGCCTTTGCGCTGATGAAAAGCAGTGGCGGCGTCATCGCCTCCATCCATTCCTCGGCGACCCAGTGGCGCCATACGTTTCGGCTGGAGCTATACGCCCGCAACGGGTTCCTTTCGGTTGACGGAATCCTGTCGAATTCCGGCAGCTATGGAACAGAGGTGCTCTCTGTCGCGCTCAACCGTCTGGATGAAAGCGGCACGCCGGTCCCCAACCCGGAGCTTCAGGAAATCCGTTTCACCAGCGACCAGTCCTGGGACAAGGAGGTCGCCGAATTCCACGCGGCGGTCACCAAGGGGGCCGCGATCAACGCCGGAACCTCGCAACAGGCGCTTGAGGTGATGCAGCTGGTCGAAGCGATTTACGCCGCCGACCCCGACTGGGCCGACATGCGCCCGGCTGTCGAGGCATAGTCCGATGCAGACACCCGTCTTTCTCGATCATCTGCCGGATGTGTCCGACGTGTCCGGCGGCAAGACAGAACGCTACCGCCATCTGCGCAACAATGCCTTGCTGGAGCTGCTGCTGGACAGCAGCACGCAGTGGCACGACCGCGACTGCCCCGCATGCGGGTCGCCCGTTGCCCAGAGCCAGACGTTCGGACAGGCCTTTATACCGTTCCAGCGCTGTGCCGCCTGCAACACGATCTACGCGGCGCGGGTGCCGGCACAGCAACGGCTGGATGCGCTGCGCCTCCAGCTGCCGCAGGCGCAGCCTGGCACGACGCCCGCCGGGGACGAGGCCGAGGACCATAGTTTCGAATTCATATCGACGCTGAACTGGGTGAGCCTGACAGCCGGTCATCTCGGGCGCGGAATCGACAGGGTCCTCGATTACCGGTTCACAACACACGCGCCGCGATGGGAAGATGTCGTAGCCAAGCTGAGCCACAATCGCCGCTGGCAGCACCTTCCTCTGGCCGCAGAGACGGGCGAGGGGTTCGACGATCTGGCCGAGGCCGTCGACACGTTCCGGCCCGACGCGATCCTGATCCAGGCCGAGATGGACCGCGTCGCCAGCCCGGACCGGCTTCTGGACCGGATCAGGCAGGCCGCGCGGCCGGGCACGCTGGTTTTCATCGCCAGCTCCTGCGCTGACGGGCTTGAATATGAGCTTCTGGGCTCTGCCTCGCCCAGTTTCATACCGCTGGACCGGCTGACCGTCTTCTCGATCGCGGGTCTTGAAACTCTGGCACGACGCCTCGGCTATGAGGTTCTGGAGAAATCGACCCCCGGGCGCCGTGACGCGATCATTCTCCGGCAGTATTTTCTGCAAGCCAACAACGACAATGTGCCGTTCTGGTCGGGCTTTTTCCGCGATGCCGACAAGGATCGCCTGACAGACCTGCAGATCCTTCTCCAGCGCAGCCTGCGGTCCAGTCTTCTGCGCTTTGTCATCCAAACCTGAAAGCCCTGGCGTATACCAATGACCGATCTTTTTCCCGCGACCCCATTCGACACCTGCGACGCATTTGCCGGCGCGTATTTCACGCGCCTTGCTGAGGCGGCTCAGCATTGCGATCTCTCTGCTCTTGACCGGATCGCGGCCGCCGTGAAAACCGCAATCGACGGGGATCGTTTCATTTTTATCTGCGGCAACGGCGGCTCGGCAGGCATCGCCAACCATTCGCTGTGTGACTTTCTGAAATGCGTCCGCACCGATACCGGGTTGAAGCCGCGGGTGATGTCGCTGGCCGCGCATACGGAAATGAATTCGGCGCTCGCCAATGACATCTCCTATGACGAAGTGTTTGCCTATCAGCTGGAATCGATGGGCCGGCCGGGCGACCTGCTCTGGACCGTCAGCTCCTCCGGCGACAGCCAGAACGTCGTCCGGGCGATCGAGACGGCGCGCGCGCAGGGCATGACGTCGATTTCCTTCACCGGGTTTTCCGGCGGTCGCTCCCGTACCCTGGCCGATCTCAATGCTCATGTGGATGCGCAGAATTACGGGGTCATCGAGGACATTCATATGAGCTTCATCCATATTCTGACGCAGTACCTGCGCATGACGAACATGGACACTTCGCTGATCGGCAACGTGAAATTCTGAAATGACGGACACAGGCCGGCCAGACCTTTCCGCGCTGCACACAAAACTTTTGCGCTATCTCCCCGACCTCGCGGCGGAGATGTTCGCCACCTCGGCAGAGGTTCAGTCGAAAGGCGACAGTGGGCTTGATTTCGTGACCAGCCTCGACCTGTCCCTGCAGGCCAGGCTGTCTGCAGATCTGGCGGCGATGTGCCCGGGCTCTGCCGTGACCGGCGAAGAAGGGTTCACGGGCGCCGCGCTGGGCGGTGCGGGGGACCATTGGCTGGTCGACCCGCTGGACGGCACCGTCAATTTTGTCGCCGGGTTCCCGAACTACGCCATTGCTGTTGCGCTTCTCCGCGATGGCGTTCCCGTGCTGGCGGCCGTGCATGACGTCGTCCGGGGGCAGACGTTTTCCGCACATAAAGGCGCCGGTGCCTTTCTGAACGGTGCGCCGGTTGTGCGGCGGGATCATCAGGCCTCGCTTGCGGTCATGAGCTCCGGCCTGCTGCGCGACTTGGCAGAGCGCGATCCCGCGTCGCTTTCCGAAATCCTGCAATCGGCCAAGCTGCGCAACCTCGGCTGTCAGAGCCTGCACCTGTGTTATGCCGCCGCCGGTCACCTGTCCTTTGTCGCCAGCCGCGAAGCCAAGGCCTGGGATGATCTGGCCGGGGCGCTGATTGCACGCGAGGCCGGACTTCAGTATGGCCATTACACAGGGGCCGCCGCCCCGCCGCCTGCTGCGGATCAATACAGCCTCTGCGCGCCCGCCGGACAATTTTCCGACCTGGCCGGCCGCCTGGCCGGATCCGTCAGCCATCAGAACGAGGACCACCCGTGAAAACAGTTGCAATGATCCCCGCGCGAATGGGCAGCCAGCGGCTCAAGAAAAAGAACCTGGCGCCTCTGGCCGGGCAGCCACTGATCACGCATGCCATCGAAAAATGCGTTCAATCGGGCTGTTTCGACGAGGTCTACGTCAATTCCGAAAACGCCGAATTTGCTCAGTACGCGGAAGCTTATGGCGCGAAGTTTTACCAGCGGCCGGAACAACTGGGCGACTCGGTCTCGACCTCGGAACAATTCGTCTATGATTTCCTGAAACAGGTCGACTGTGATGCCATGGTACAGGTGCATTCCATTGCGCCACTGCTCACTATGGAAGAGGTCCGCGACTTCACCACAGCCTTTGTCGCCTCCGACGCAGAGGTGATGCTGTCCTGTATCGAGGATCAGATCGAGGTCGCCTATCAGAACCAGCCGGTCAACTTTACCTTCGCGGAAAAGACCAATTCACAGGATCTGAAGCCGGTGCAGCGGGTCACCTGGTCGATCACCGGATGGCGGGCCAAGCCCTATATCGATGCGGTCGAGGCCGGACGCATCGGAACCTACAACGGTCGGATCGAATTCTATCCGGTCAGCGCGATCTCGGGTCATGTGATCAAGACCCAGACCGATCTCGATATTGCCGAAGCCCTGCTGACGGTTCTGCGAAAGTAATCCGCGATGAAAGTTCTCGTTTCCAATATCATGATGATCAACGAACGCGACCGGTTCGACGCGCTTCTCAAGGCGCGTGGCGTCGACCCGATCTGGCCCGAGGTGAACCAGTTCATGGACGAGGCGCAGTGCCTCTCCTTTGCCGGAGAGATCGACGGCTGGCTGGCGGGCGATGACCGGATCACGCGACAGGTCATCGAAGCGAGTCTGCCGCGTCTGAAGGTCATTTCCAAATGGGGCACCGGCATCGACTCCATTGATCTGGCGGCCGCGAAAGACCTGGGCGTTCCCGTCTGCAACAGCCCCGGCGCGTTCCGCGACGCAGTCAGCGAATACGCCGTTGGACTGCTGCTGGTTGCCACCCGGCGCCTGGCGCGGACCGATCGCACGATCCGGGAAGGCGGCTGGCCCAAGGGGCGTTTCCCGGGCATGGCAGGCCGGACCATGGGCGTGATCGGCTATGGCGCGATCGGTCAGGGCGTCGGCCAGCGGGCCCGCGGCTTGGGCATGACGGTCATCGCCCATGACCCGCATATGTCTGACGCCCCCGACGGGACCGCCATGGTGCCGCTCGACAGCCTGATGAAGACGGCGGATGTCATCACCCTGTGCTGCAACCAGACCGCAGAGAATTACCATCTGATCAACGCACAAAGCCTTGCCGGGATGAAAGACGGAGTCATCCTGTGCAATGTCGCCCGCGGCGGGCTGATCGACGAGTCTGCCCTGATCGAGGCGCTGCACTCCGGCAAGGTGGCCGCCGCCGCGCTTGATGTCTTCGAGGTCGAACCGCTGCCGGCAGAAAGCCCGCTGCGCAGTTTTGAAAATGTCGCGCTGTCCAGCCACAATGCCAACAGCACGGTCGAAGCGATTGAATATGTGCATGCGAACACGCTGGATAACCTGTTCCGCCACATGACAGGCTGAACCGATGTTAGGGCGCGGCATCCGATACAGATTGCAGGACCTCCGCACGCCGTCCGGGTCCGCAATCTTTGATGTCAGCGCATGGCGGGCCGCCACAACGCTCGACTCCTTTGGCGCGGAATTGTTTTTGACCTCGGGCGAAGCTTCCGCCCGGTTTGTCCACATAGCGACGGACGGCAAGGCGACCGATATCTGCACGCTGCACCGCGATGCCGAAGGCTCCGCATATACGCCGCCGCTGCACTGTGCCGATCTGGACGGACGGGTGGAGGTTGAGATCACCGCCGCGCCCGACAGCCGCTTCGATCTCTATATCGGGACGAACCAGCGCCCCGAAGATCCGATCGCCAGGCTGGCCGTCGCAGTGGATGCAAGACAAGACCCGCAACTTGCCGCGGCCCTAACTGACGCAAGAGCCGAGCTGTACCGCGAATTCGCCATCACGAATGCGCTGGAACTGGTGCTGCTGACGGACCGCCCCGCCGAGGCCGAACCCGACCTCCCCGATGGCCTGACCCGTCTCGTCCGGCCCGAAACCCCCGGCCTGTCTGGCACCGGCCTGGCCATCTATCACGCGCTCTACGGCCAGTGCCGCGGGCGCGGCCTGACCCATGTCGCGGTGCTGGACCCGGGCCGGGGGGCGCAGTGCCTTGACGATATCCAGTCGCTGCTTGGGTTCACCCAGTACCTGCGGCCCGGCGTGCAGCTCGCCACGGCCGCCGCGACGGGCGGGACCGGCTGGGCGACCCATCTGTTCAACGCGCGGGACATACATGAAAACGGTCTCCCCCATGCGGCGCATGCCAGAGAGGACGGGACTGAATACCTGTCCCGGATGATCCGGGCCGGCCGCTGTCGCATCGTCAGCCCGGCGAACCTCGGCGGCGCCTATCAGCCGCGCGACCCCGGCGTCCCGCCAAAGATCGAAGCCCCCAAAAAGATTGGGTATTTCGCACGTGTCTTGCGAGGCGCAAGGCCGCCGTCAGAGATCCGTCCCGGGGATGCGGCATTCTGGTCCGCGGTCCAGACCTGGCGCCGGGTCGACAGCGGCGTTCCCCTGACGCAACTCGCGCTGACGGGCGCGCAAGATATGGCGAACACCGTCAGCGAAAGCGACAGCACATCGGACATGTTCCTGGCGCTCAGGGCCAGCCGCGATGATCTGGTCCGCACCGCAAAGTCGATGATCGAACCGCTGGAGGACCGCATGCATCATGCCGGCCTCGCGGACCCGGCCCGGGTGCGGGCCGATCTGGACCGCGCCAGCCGGACCATGCTGTCCCTGCTGCGCAACCGGCATCAGGGGACGCGTGTCTACATTGTTGGCAACGGGCCCAGCCTCGACATGTCCGACCTCGACCGGATGAGCGGGGAAGTCAGCTTTGCCTCGAACAAAATCTTCCTGGCCTATGACCAGACCAGCTGGCGCCCGACCTATTATTCGGTGGAAGATCACCTGGTCCTGCGCAACAGCATGGAGCAAATTCATGCGCTTCAGGACAGCATCAAGATCTTTCCCGAACATATGCGCAACCACGGCTATCATGCCGCCGACACGGTCTTTATGCCGCTGATCCCGCCCAAATCTTTTGACGAGCCCCTGTCCGATCCCGACTTCCCCGGTTTTAGCCGCGATCTGAGCCATGGCGTCCACTGGGGCTCTACCATCGTCTACACGCAGATCCAGCTGGCACTGTTCATGGGGGCCGCTGAAATCGTTCTGATCGGGGTCGATCACAGCTACCGGCTTCCCGATACAAAACGCGGCAATACCTATAAATATGACGGCGAAATCAATCACTTCCATCCCGAGTACCGTGCCGAGGGAGAGGTCTGGCACAAGCCCAATCTCGACGTGCTCGAAGTCTCGTACCAACGGGCCCGGGATATCTGCGACGCGGCCGGCGTCAGGATCGTGAATGCGTCAAGAAAAACCGAGCTGACCGTATTCGACCGCGCCAGCCTGGACGATCTTCTGCCCGGAGCCGCATCATGAAAGCAGAGCTTTTTGATCGACGCGCCTGCGAGCTGGGCGAGGGCCCGTTCTGGCATCCCCAAAGGCAGGAGCTCTTCTGGTTCGATATACTCGGGGGCCGGATGCTGTCACGGGGCGACACGACCGAAACAGAGCATCAGTTCAACCGCATGGTATCTGCCGCCGGATGGGTCGATGCGAACACGCTGGTCATCGCCAGCGAAAGCGATCTTATCCAATACGATTTGACCACAAAGCGGGAGACCATCCTCTGCCCGATCGAGAGCGACCAGCCCGATATGCGCAGCAACGACGGCCGCACCGACCCGCTGGGCGGGTTCTGGATCGGCACGATGCACAAGGAAACGGTCGCAGAGCGTGGCGCAATCTACCGATACTACCGGGGCGAGCTGCGCCGCCTGCACACCGGCCTGACCGTGCCGAACGCGATCTGTTTCTCTCCGGCAGGGGAATGGGCCTATTTTTCCGACACCCGCCAAAGGCGCGTGTTCCGTCAGCCGCTGGACATGGCCACCGGCTGGCCGACAGGGCCGGCAGAGCCTTTTCTTGACCTGCGCGCCTCCGGTGACCGGCCGGAACGGAAACCCGACGGCGCGGTCACGGACCGGCAGGGCAACCTCTGGATCGCGCTCTGGGGTTCTGCTTGCGTCACGGTTTTTGCGCCGGACGGGACGGAACGCCACAGCCTCCCGCTGCCGACCGGGCATACCTCATGCCCGGTCTTCGGAGGCGCGGATCTGACCACGCTTTTCGTGACCACGGCCCGGCAGAACCTGCCGCCCGAGCCGGCTTCCTGGGCCGACGATGCCGGCCGGGTCTTTGCCTTTTCAGACGCAGGGCAGGGGGTCGCGCCGCCACCTGTCGATCTGACCGGCCTCCCCTGACCAGGGTGAGGCTGCGCGTCGTGCCTCCGGACGAACATCAACGCGGTCACCAATGCCGAAAAGGCTTGAACTCTCCGGCCAAACTGCGGAGTCTTGGGCGGCTAACCAAAGGTGGTGCAAAGACATGGGCAAGATCGACACGCATTATCAGCACTGGTCCAGAGGCCTGGATGATAAATTCAAGGAAACCGGACATGCCCCGCACGACGCGGCCACGCGCCTGACGGAAGACGGCTATGTCGATATTGCCTTCACGCCAAAGTTTCACTTCCCGAAAACCTCCAAATACTTCGGTATCGGGTCCTGTTTTGCCCGAAACATCGAAATGGCGATGAGAACGGCAGGCGCCGAAGTGCTGTCGCTCGACCTCGAATTGCCGGCTGCCGCACGCGAGCGTGTGATCTACGCTCAGAACGAGGTGCTGACGAAATTCACGCCCCAGGCCATGGAAACCGAACTGGACTGTGCCCTGAACGATCGTCCGCTCGATCATGGGTTCATTGAAATCAATGCGCCGAAACAGTGGAATCCTCAGCTCCACCGGGTGGGGGAGCTCGAAGCCGAAGATCAGCTCGCAACGGCGGCGGCGGTGCGTAAGACCATCCTGACCATCAAACAGGCCGATGTTGTGTTCATCACCCTCGGTCTGACGGAAGGCTGGACAGATACGGAAACGGGCATTCCTCTGAATGACGCGCCAATCGACTGGCGATATGCGAAACGGACGGGCCGGTTCGAATTCCGGAATTCCAGCTACGAGGAATGCCGGGCCAGTGTCAGCCGAACGCTCGATCTGGTGCGCAAACACTCCACCGTCTCACCGAAATTCATTCTGACGGTGTCGCCGGTACCTTTGCTTCGAACATTTTCCGATCAGGACATCATCGTGGCGAATTCCTATTCCAAATCGACTCTCCGGGCCGTGGCGCAGGACATGTTTCGGGCGCATGACGACGTCGACTATTTCCCGAGTTATGAAATGGTCACCTATTCGCCCCGCTCCATGGCGTGGCGGCACGACCAGCGCCACGTCGAACCCCCCATGGTTTGGAGCATCACCGGGCGTTTCCGGGACGCATATGTCGAAGGCTGAATTGGCCGGTCTGAGGTTTCTTTTGGTGGCCGGTCGGTACGCCAGGCCACCCGATAGATCGGCACCAGTCTGCTGGCACCCTTTTCAGCGGCGTCAGATTAAAGGGGCGTGCGCGTCTCGATCCGAAGCCTCTGGATCATTCTGACACGATCGGGAAAAAAGTACCGGATCCGCTCATCTTCTCCCAATAGATAGGATTCCAGCGTAGAAAGGGCAGATTCCAGCGCCTCGCCGGACGGGTCGATCTCCGCGGCGAGGCGTAGGTTTCGATGGATCTGCGGCATCAGATACGCCCGGTAATTCAGAATGAATTCGAGCGAAGCGACCTTACGCGCCGTAAAAAACCGGGCAAGGATCATTGCGCCCTCAAAAAGCCCATCTAGCCGGGCGATGATCTTGTCGGGGCGCACGTCATTGACAATGGAATCGTCGCGGTATCTGTAATTCAGGTAGCTTTCGGACAGGCTGGCAACGGCGCTCGCACATTGAAGAAGGCGCGGGGTCGTGGCGACATCTTCGAACAGAATGGCCGGATAAAAGATATCGTTATCGATGAACAGGCTTTTGCGATAAAGTTTATTCCAGGCCGCGCCAACAAATTTCGGAGCCTCGCCAAACATGCTGTGCATGGTGAATGAGGTGCGAACACCATTCGATTCAGGGTAGGACCCTATATTGCGCCCATCGGAAATTCGGGCGGCCGAGCATTGTGTGATATCTGCGCCGGACGTCTGCATCAGCTCCAGCAGCTTTGAATACATCTCGGGTTCGATCCAGTCGTCGCTGTCTACAAACCCGATAAGCCCGCCATTTGCAGCCTTGATCCCGGTATTCCTGGCCGGACCAAGTCCCTGATTGACCTCATGGCGGAGCGTCGTCACACGAGGATCAGACTGCCCGTACTTCTGAAGAATATCAATTGAGTTATCAGGAGAGCAGTCGTCGACACAGATTATTTCAAGGTTTTCATGGTCTTGGTTGAGCAATGAATCGAGGCACTCCTCAAGATATGGCTCGGTGTTATACACCGGCACCACAACCGATATGAGTGGAGTCTTGGATTCAATGTCAGAAGAGACTGTCATATGATACCTTGGGAAACGAATTCAGTTTGGAGCCGGGGCTCGCGTTCAATATTTCGATGCCGTTTTCTTCGGCCCATTTCGCGGCAGCATCATAGGCCTTCGTCATTTTTACGACGTCCGGCATCTCCCAAACCTGACCATTCTGATGATTGGTGTAGTCTTCGGAGAAATGGGTCTGCAGACCTTCACCAGACCACTTTCTGTCGGAATTCACGTTGCTTTCCGGAATGGGGTAATTGTGATCTGCTCCGACAAGGATAATCTGACGGCAGCCCATAATAGCGGCGATCTGAAGAAGCCCGACAGTCACGGTGAAACCTTCGTGCAGGCCCGACGGGTCATTCGAAAACGTGCACTGCTTGGTATAGTCAAGATGCACGGGAACAACATTTTTCAGATTTGAGACGTTGAAATATTTTAGGATCGTGTAGGGGATGAATTTGACAGTGTCCGCGGGGATTTTCTCGGCAAATTCATCCGCATTCTGATCGGCGAGAATGCGATCCTGAACCATCCAGTAATTATAGGAAAACCCCCATTTCGGAAATCCCAGGAACGCGCGGTTGGAGCCGAGCGTGATTTCGGATTTCAGCCGGGTCATATCAATTTTGTTAAGGGATGGACCGTTCCCGACGACAAAGCAGCGTTCGCCTTTGTGAATGTCGACGAACTCGTTCAGGCTGCGACCGAATATTGCGCGAAACGCGCTCTCCATTGTCCGGTTTGCAAGCGTCGCCTGATATTTGAGTTTGTTGATCTCAAAACCACGATTACGAAGCGAATTCTCTAGGGCGCCAATCTTCTCTTCAAGCGCGCCAACCTGATCGAGCCGCCGTTCAGCGCGCTCCAGCCGAGCGACGAGATCGGCAAGATCGGCGTCCAGATTGTCACGAACGTCCGGTGTCGTATCAGTTTTCCGGATTAGCCGCATGATATTGCCTCCATTACATCAGCGTCATGACCGTTTTTTGGCGTAAACGACCCCACTGTAATCCTTGCCCACATGGGATATCGGGCGATATTCTGAATGGTCCCCGAACCAAACCGATTTTGCAATCTGATAATCGAACCCGTTATCGTCGAGGATATCGATGATGTCGCGCAGGCTGTTTCCTTCTCGCCCTTCCCCGAAGTGATATTCGCAGAAGATCGTATCGACATTTCTGAGTTTGTCCGCGACCGAAGCCATCAGCTCCGCTTCTACGCCCTCCACGTCGAGTTTCAGGAAATCGGTGGGCTCGTCAAGGAAATCGGACAATGCAAGAACTTCGACTTCGATCTTTTTGCGTTCCTGAGCCTGAACTGCATTTCGGGGGGCAAGAGAGGCGGCCATATTGTCGACGTCGCTGATGTACATCGTTTCGCGGCCGTTTTCTGCGCCAAGCGCCGCGCGATAGAGTGTCACATCTTTGAGATTGTTCTGCGTGAAATTGCGTTCTGCAACTGCATGGCATTCCGGATTGGGTTCAAAGGCGATGACCTGGGAATTCGGATAGAGTTCTTTGAACACAAGTGTCGAGAGGCCGATGTTGGCGCCGCCGTCAATTATCCTGAGCGGCGCATCTGCCTGATCGGAAAAGTAATATTCGTCACGAAACACCAGCTCGTGCAGCTGCACCCACAGGGATTTCCGATCCAAATAGCTGACGTCAAAATCCCAGAGCTTGAACGGCTGGCTGTCAGGGATGACGCCTTCATAGTCGTGGAGAGATTCTTTGAGCCGAGGGATGCGGCGCAGCCGCGGCGACGTTCCCTGAAACAGTTTCTCATAACCGGGCTTTTCCGGTTGCCTTGGCGTGGTATGCGCGACTTTCGTGGCGACAGATGCAATTTCGGCCTGAATTTTGGTTAGCGTGGCCGCCTGATTTTCCTGGTCCTTCTGCCGCATTTTCAGGAAAGACTCGTTGAGAGATTTCTCAAAATCGATCTGACGCATATGCAGGAAGTCGCCGCGCCGCGCATCTGCCATGCGAAGCGTTTCCATTTCGGCCTTCAGGGCTGCCATCCCGTCACGCAGTTCGGTGATCGCATTGGTCTGCGCCTCGAACAGGAAATCCAGCTTTTCGGTCTGCTCCTGTTTCAGCGCTACGACATCCGTCCTGAAATCGGCCGCTTGCTGGTCCACCGTACGTTGCGCGGTTTGCTTCAGGGAATGCAGGGCATCCTCAAGAAAGTCCCTCTGCGCTTTGTAGTTGAAGTCGGCCTGTTCCTTCGTCTTCTCCCGCAACCGGTTTTGTTCGCCCTCCGCGCGGGCAAACTTCTGGTCCAGTAGGGTCCGAGTCTCTCGGATTTCTTGCAGGAGATGGTCCTGGCGGTGGCCGGACTCGTGACGAAGTTCGTCCAGGTGAACGAGGATTTTCCGTGTTTTCTGGCGGACGGAAAAGACAGTACGGTACAGAAAGCGAAATATTCCGAATCTATAAAAAAAGTTTCTCATTTGCCTCACGATTGGCCGTCTGCTGGCGCGCATGTGACGATGCCCAAAGATCGGCAACGCTATGTACTCAGTCAGTCATCGCGTATCGAAGGCCGGACCGGGGGTCAAGGCCGGGGGGCCTTATATTGAGGGCGTTCAGAAAGGGGCCGCCACAATGACCTGCATGTTCCCCGAAACGGAATTCCGACGCAGGGCGCAGCGGCTTCAGCAGGAGATGCGGCAGACCTGCCTGGACGCGGTTCTGCTGACCGGGGCGCATGACATCTTTTATCTGTCCGGTTTTCTGACCCGGTTCTGGGAAAGCCCGACCCGCCCTTGGTATGTTGTCCTGCCCCAGTCCGGCGATCCGGTTGCGGTCATTCCCGCCATTGGCGCCGATCTGATGCACCAAAGCTGGCTGACGGATATCCGGACATGGCAGTCGCCGGACCCGCGGGACGATGGGGTCAGCCTTCTGGCTGACGCGCTTTGCGCGATGATCCCGCCATCCGGGCGGCTGGGCGTGGCAATGGGGCCGGAAACCCAGCTGCGCATGCCCCTGGCAGATTATGCGCGGCTGACAGAGCGGATCGCCCCGCGCAGCGTGGCCGATGCCACTGCCGTGCTCCACCGCGTGCGGGAGATCAAATCGGAGGCCGAGATCGACCGCATCCGCATGACATGCACCATCGCCGGACGCGCCTTCGCCCGGGTTCCGGAATTCGCCCGTCCGGGGCTGCCGCTGGCAGAGCTGTTTCGCCGGTTCCAGATGACCTTGCTGGAAGAAGGCGCGGATTGGGTCAGCTACTTGGCCGGCGGGGCCGGGGCAGGGGGCTATGGCGATGTGATTTCACCGGCATCCAACCATCAGCTGACGGCGGGCGATGTTCTGATGCTGGACACGGGGGCCGTTTGCCAGGGCTACTTCTGCGATTTCGACCGCAACTGGGCCATCGGTGCTGCAACAGAAGACACCCGCCGCGCCCATTCCATCCTGGTCGAGGCGACGGAGGAGGTCATAGGCGGGCTCAGACCGGGCGGCACGGCCAGCGATCTGCATGCCAAAATCGTCGCTGAACTGACCCGGAGGGAGGCGACCCCTCTGGCCGGACGGCTCGGCCATGGGGTGGGGATTGCGCTGACGGAATGGCCATCGCTGTCGCCGCTGGATCACAGGCCGCTGCGCGAGGGCATGGTGCTGGCGATCGAGCCGGGGATAGAGATCGCGCCCGGCCGCATTATGGTTCACGAGGAGAATGTCGTGCTCCGCGCGTCGGGCGCCGAATGCCTGTCGCCGGCGATCTCGACCGACATTCCGGTGCTGACATGACGCAGTCAGAACCATATCGGCTGACCGGACGTATCGGACCGGCGGGAACGCTGGGGATGATCGTGCTTCAGGTTGATGAGACGATCGAACAGGATTTCCGTCGCCTCTTCCCCTCCGCCGCCGTCGCGCTGCATGTCAGCCGCATCCGGTCCGGTGCGGAGCTTACCGCGGACACGATCCACGCAATGGCCGCCGATCTGCCTGTTGCCGCAGGCCTCCTCCCGCCTTCTGCCGAATTCGACGTGATTGCCTATGCTTGTACTTCCGGCACGTCGCTGATCGGCGCCGATAAGGTGGCAGAGCTTGTCTCCGGTCAGGCGCGGACCCGCCATGTGACCGACCCTCTGACGGCCGCGACGGCCGCCTTCGCGGCACTGGGTGTGAAAAACGTAAGCATCCTGTCCCCTTATGAACCGCAGGTTGCCGCCACCCTTGTCGAGGCTTTTCAGGCGCGGGGCATTTCCGTTCCCGCGGCCCTGAGCTTTGGTGAGGCAAATGAAGCCGCCGTGGCCCGGATCGACCCCGACTCTATATTCGATGCGGCGCTCAGGGCCGGCGCAGCTTCTGGTGCGGAGGCGGTTTTTATCTCCTGCACGAATCTACGGACACTCGATGTCATCCCCCGGCTGGAGGCGCGTCTGGGCATGCCCGTTCTCAGCAGCAACCAGGTGCTCGCCTGGCATATGCGCCATCTGTCCGGGGCCCAGACCGCCACGGACAGCCCGGGCAGACTGTTCGATTGTCCGTGAAAAAGGCGGCTGCGCCCCGGGGCGCCCGACGTCATACGCGCGACCCGGAGCGACAGGCTTTCAGTTCCGGATGCCTGACAGAAACCCCGTCGTGGCACCTTCCTGCAGGAAGACGGCGCGACGCCGCACCAGCACAATCAGCTGCGGCGCCATCTGAAGCGATCCGGCAAGCATAGCTCCAGACACACCTGCGGCGCCCTGCGGGCCGCTTGTGACCCACGATACCGGTAAGAAACTGTCGGTGAAAATTGGAGCGGGCGATGAGATTCGAACTCACGACCCTTACCTTGGCAAGGTAATGCTCTACCCCTGAGCTACGCCCGCGTCCATTGGGTAGGGGAGCATGTATAAAGACTTCGGGACGGGTGCAAGAGGAAATTTGGGCGCTTCGGCAGAATTCTTGCACGTATCCGGCAAAGACGCGAGACGCCCGCTCTTCCTGAGAAGAAGGCTCAGGCGGCGCCCCGACATCTCGCCGGTTACATCATTCGGTGGCCCCCCGTTCGCGCGCAAAATATGTCGCAAGCCGGGCCGAAGTCACATCGCTTTCATAGCAAAGCGGTGCATAGCCGCCTGCCCGTGACCAGGCGCTGCGCCCACCGCAGCGGCGCCCGCCTCGATCGACATTGAACGGGCAGGGGCAAGAGCCGGGGTAGGCCGAGATACTCTGTGCAATAATCTGCTTTTTGGCCACGGCAACTTCCCGGCTGCTGGGGGCCGCGACGGTTCGCTTTGGCACACTGCGTGCTGGGATGGCCGCGGCGTTCGGTTTGGAACTGAGGAACCGGCTGGAGGCCCACAGGTTATCCTGCCCACTGTTCTTGATCCGGACATGCGACCAGCCCCCGGATTCAGCCATCACCATCACCTCCGCCCCTCGGCCCAGGCTCAGCTGAACGGGATAGGTCGTTCCAGGGCCGCTGCGGATATTCAGCTTTTCGGCGCTGATGAAACGCGTTTCTCCTGTCGATACCGCAGGGGGAGCTGCGACGGCCTGGGGCAGCGCGGCGGGCATGACCTCTTCCGGCCCGGTGAGAACCGCCGCTTTTGCCGGATCGACCGGAACCGGCGTCCTGTCCGGTGTTCCGGCAACCTTCTGCTGCACCTTCGGCGTGGGAAACGGAAAGGTATCGGCCGATTTTTCGAGCTGTACCGGTGCGGCCGCGACCTCATTTGTCCGCCCGGCATCCGTCGGGCTGCCCGAGGCTCCGAAAACATAACCAATGCCCAGACTGATAAGGAAAAGTGTAATCCACCAACGCGATCGCATACCGCACCCCAACACCTGTTAACTAAGGTTAACACAAGTGCATTAGACGCCAAGGCGCATCATTGGGGCGGTCAAAAATATTTTGCTCTTCGCGTCATTTGTCGCGTGCAAGTGTCTCTTCACTCGGAGGAAAGAGTCACTCCATCTCGATCAACAAATCCTTCGCGTCGATCTGGGCGCCTGCGGCGACATGGACCATCTTCACCACGCCGTCCTGATCGGCATGCAGGCCGGTCTCCATCTTCATGGCCTCGATGGTCAGCAGCAGGTCGCCCTCCTTGACCTTCGTTCCCGCTCCCACGGCCAACGACGCCACCACGCCCGGCATGGGCGCCGCGATGTGCTTGGCATTGCCGGGCTCCGCCTTGGGGCGGGCGGCCTTGCCGCCGGTGGCCTTGCGGTCGGGCACGCGGATCACGCGGGGCTGGCCGTTCAGCTCAAAAAAGACCCGCACCTCGCCATCGTCCTGCGTGTCGCCCACCGTGACCAGCCGGATCTCCAGCGTCTTGCCGGGGTCGATCTCCGCCGTGATCTCTTCCTCGGGCTTCATGCCGTAGAAATAGGTCAGCGTCGGCAGGCAGCGCACCGGGCCATAGGTGGCATGGCGGGTGGCGTAATCGGTAAAGACCTTGGGATACATCAGGTAGCCGTTCAGGTCTTCATTATCGATCTCGACATCGCCGGCGGCGGCCGATGCTTCCGCCCGTTTCTCTTCCAGATCAACGGGTTTCAGATTCTTGCCGGGGCGCTCCAGATTAGGTTTCTCGCCCTTCAGCGCCTTCTTGACGATGGCATCAGGGAAGCCGCCCGGCGGCTGGCCCAGATTGCCGCGCATCATGTCGATCACCGAGTCGGGGAAGGAGACCTCCTTCTTCGGGTCTTCCACATCGGCGCGCGTCAGACCCTGCGACACCATCATCAGCGCCATGTCGCCGACAACCTTGGACGACGGCGTCACCTTCACGATATCGCCGAACATCTGGTTCACCTCGGCATAGGTCTGCGCGACCTCGTGCCAGCGCTCCTCCAGCCCCATCGACCGCGCCTGCGCCTTGAGGTTGGTGAACTGACCGCCGGGCATCTCGTGCAGATAGACCTCCGACGCGGGCGCCTGCATGCCCGATTCAAACGCCGCATACTGGCCGCGCACGGCTTCCCAGTAGTTGGAGATCTCGCGCACCTTGGCGATATCGATGCTACTGGCCCGGTCGCCATGCTTCAGCGCCTCCAGCACCGACCCGAAGGTCGGCTGGGAGGTGTTGCCGGAGAGCGCATCCATGGCCACGTCAACCACATCCACGCCCGCCTCGGCGGCCGTCAGGATGGTGGAGATCGCGGCACCGGAGGTATCATGCGTATGGAAGTGGATCGGCAGGTCCACCGCATCCTTCAGCGCGGGGAAGAGCACCCTGGCCACCGGCGCGGTCATCACCCCCGCCATATCCTTGATACCCAGCACATGGGCGCCGGCCTTCTCCATCTCCTTCGCCATGTCGACGTAATACTTGATGTCATACTTGGCGCGGGCCGGGTCCAGCGCATCGCCGGTATAACAGACCGTGCCCTCGCAGATCTTGCCCGAGGCGACGACCGCATCCATGGCCACCCGCATATTCTCAACCCAGTTGAGGCTGTCGAAGACGCGGAAGACATCGACCCCGGTCTCTGCCGCCTGCCGCACGAATTCCTGCACCACATTGTCGGGATAGTTCGTGTAGCCCACACCGTTGGAGGCGCGCAAAAGCATCTGGGTCAGGATATTGGGCATGGCGGCGCGGATGTCGCGCAGCCGCTGCCAGGGACATTCCTGCAGGAACCGGTACGCCACATCAAAGGTCGCGCCGCCCCAGCATTCGACCGAAAAGAGGCCCGACAGGCTCTCTGCATAGGCGGGCGCGATCTTGATCATGTCGATCGACCGCATTCGGGTGGCCAGCAGCGACTGGTGCCCGTCCCGCATCGTCGTGTCGGTGAACAGCAGTTCCTTCTGCTCTTTCATGAACTTCGCGACCGCCTCCGGCCCTTCCTTATCCAGAAGGGTGCGGGTGCCGTCCGGGATCACGCCGGAACTGTCGGGAATGCGCGGCGGTTTCAGATCGGGATGCGGCATGGCTCGGCCCTGCACCTCCGGATGCCCGTTCACCGTGATATCCGCGATATAGGTCAGCACCTTGGTGCCCCGGTCGCGGCGGGTCTTGAAGTCAAACAGCTCCGGCGTCGTGTCGATGAACTTCGTCGTATACTGATTGTTGAGGAAGGTCGGGTGCTTCAGCAGGTTGATGACAAAGTCGATATTGGTGCTGACACCCCGGATGCGGAACTCCCGCAGCGCCCGGTCCATCCGCTTGATCGCCTGTTCCGGCGTCGGCGCCTTGGCCGTCACCTTGACCAGCAGCGAGTCATAGTACCGCGTGATCACGCCGCCCGCATAGGCCGTGCCGCCGTCCAGACGAATGCCCATGCCGGTGGCGGACCGATAGGCCGTCAACCGCCCGTAATCGGGGATGAAATTGTTGGTCGGATCCTCGGTCGTGATCCGGGTCTGTAGTGCATGGCCGGTCAGCTTGACGTCGTACTGGGAGGCCTTGCCGGTGGCTTCCGCCAGCGATTTGCCCTCCGCGATCATGATCTGGGCCTGCACGATATCGATGCCCGTGACCTCTTCGGTCACGGTGTGTTCGACCTGCACGCGGGGGTTCACTTCGATGAAGTAAAACGCGCCCGTCTCCATATCCATCAGGAATTCGACCGTGCCGGCGCATTCGTAATTCACATGGGCACAGATCTTGCGGCCCAGCTCGCAGATCTCCTCCCGCTGCGCCTCCGACAGGTAGGGCGCGGGCGCGCGCTCGACCACCTTCTGGTTCCGCCGCTGCACCGAACAGTCGCGCTCATACAGATGGTAAATATTCCCCATCTTGTCGCCCAGGATCTGGACCTCCACATGCCGCGCACGGGTGATCATCTTTTCCAGATAACCCTCGCCATTGCCAAAGGCCGCCTCTGCCTCGCGCCGGCCCTCCAGCACTTTTTCCTTCAGCTCCTTGGAATTGGTCACCGGCCGCATGCCGCGCCCGCCGCCGCCCCAGCTGGCCTTGAGCATCAGCGGATAGCCGATCTCCTCCGCCTCCCTGGTGATGGCGTCCCAGTCATCGCCCAGCACTTCGGTCGCCGGGATCACCGGCACCCCCGCCGCCACGGCGACCTTGCGGGCGGAGGCCTTGTCGCCAAGCGCCCGCATCGTCGCGGCCTTGGGCCCGATAAAGGTGATCCCCGCCGCATCGCAGGCATCCACGAAATCCGGGTTCTCCGACAACAGCCCATAGCCCGGGTGGATCGCATCCGCGCCCGACATCTTGGCCACCCGGATGATCTCTTCGATGCTGAGATAAGCCGCCACAGGCCCCAGCCCCTCGCCGATCTTATAGGCCTCATCCGCCTTGAACCGGTGGAGGCCCAGCTTGTCCTCCTCCGCATAGACGGCAACGGTTTTCTTCCCCATCTCGTTGGCAGCCCGCATGATGCGGATCGCGATCTCGCCGCGGTTGGCTATGAGGATTTTCTGGAAATCTGCCACGGGAATAGTCTCCATGAGGGTCTTGATCCCCCCAGCAAACGACATGCCGCGCCGCAGCGCAAGGGTGGAGTTGACCCTGGGACAGCCACTACCCCGCTACGCGCTGCGGCACCGCAGGGCTGGAAACATTCAGCAATTGTCGGAAAATAAGGTCAGACCTGCGCGTGATCCGACCAAAGCCGTCCGCGCACCTCTTCCGGCCGGGTGATCGCCATCTGCACCATGGCCGAGGTCATATCCTCGGTCAGAACATGGCTCACATGCGCCGCCCCGCGCGCCCCGAAGGACACCACACCCCAGAGCCAGGGCCGCCCCAGCATCACGAAATCCGCGCCAAGGGCGATGGCGCGCAGCACATCGAGCCCCGACATGATCGCGCCATCGTAAAGCACCGGGAAATCCGGGCCCACGGCCTTGCGCACAAGGGGCAGGGCGGTCGCGGCGCCCGGAGGGCCGTCAAACTGCCGCCCGCCATGGTTCGACACCCAGACGGCGTCGAACCCCACCTCCTTCAGCATCGCGGCGGCGGCCGGCACCAGAACACCCTTGGCCACAATCGGCCCGTCCCACATCGCCCGCAGCTTTTCGTAAAGCGCCCGGTCGGGGGCGGAATGGGGCGCCAGCCCGACATGCCGCGCGGGCTCATTCGCATCGGCATATTTCGCCAGCCCCCGGACCGAGGGCACCCCCGCCCGCGCCACCGCCAGCGACCACTGCGGCCTCAGCACGGATTGCAGGAAAAGACGCGGCGTGATGCGCGGCGGCGTCTGCAGCCCGCCCCGCCGCTGACGTTCCCGCCGCGACGGCCCCGGCACATCAACCGTCAGGATAAGCGTATGAAACCCGGCATCTTTTGCCCGTTTCACCAGATCCTCGCAATGCGCCGGATCGGCCGGCGGATAGAGCTGGAACCACCCCTGATCGCCGATATGCGGCGCCAGATCCTCGACCGAGGCTGCCGCCACCGTCGACAGCCCGAACGGCAGCCCCTGTGCCACGCAATGCTGCGCCAGCGTGATCTCTGCCCCCGGCCAGAAAAGCCCGGTCATCCCCACCGGCGACACGCCCCAGGGCCGCGAATAGGCCCGCCCCAGCAGCGTCGTGCTCAGATCCGGCGTCACCCGGCCCGCCAGCACCTCCGGCGCCAGCACCACGGCATCCAGCGCCGCCCGCGAGCGGCGGATCGCCGCGTCATCGCCCGTCCCGCTGTCCAGATATTCCCAGGCAAAATGCGGCAGACGCCGTTTCGCGCGGGCGCGCAGATCGGCAAGGGACGGGTAGGCGAGGTCGAGGTTCATGAGAGCGGATCATTGGCACGGCCAGCAGCGGTGGCAAGCAAAATCATCTGTGAACAAGACGTGAACACACCCTTTCACTTTTCGCCCGTCCACGCTATCTTGCCCGCCATGAGCAGCTACGACGATCACGACGCCTTTGAAGGCGCATCCCTGTCGGCCCGCGCCATGGCGGCGGGCATCTCCGCCCGTGCGACTCCCTATCTGGACGAACTCAACCCCGCCCAGCGGGAGGCGGTGGAGGCGCTGGATGGCCCGGTCCTGATGCTTGCAGGCGCCGGCACCGGCAAGACCAAGGCGCTGACGGCCCGGATCGTCCACCTGCTCAACACCGGCCGCGCCCGTCCTAACGAGATTCTCTCCGTCACCTTCACCAACAAGGCCGCGAAGGAGATGAAGCTGCGCGTCGGCCGCATGCTGGGCGAGGCGGTGGAGGGCATGCCCTGGCTGGGCACCTTCCATTCGATCTGCGTCAAGCTTTTGAGGCGCCATGCGGAACTGGTCGACCTGAAGTCGAACTTTACGATTCTCGATACGGACGACCAGATCCGCCTGCTGAAACAGCTGATCAACGCCGCCGGAATTGACGAAAAGCGATGGCCCGCCCGTCAGCTCTCCGGCGTGATCGACCACTGGAAAAACCGCGCCTGGACGCCCGAAAACGTCCCCTCGTCAGAGGCCTCCGCCTTCAACAACCGTGGTACGGAGCTTTACGATCAGTACCAGACCCGCCTGCGGGAGCTGAACGCCGTGGATTTCGGCGACCTGCTGCTGCATGTCGTGACGATCTTCCAGAAACATCCCGACATCCTCCAGCAGTACCAGCGCTGGTTCAGATACATCCTCGTCGACGAATATCAGGATACCAACGTCGCCCAGTACCTCTGGCTGCGGCTGCTGGCGGGCGCGCACAAGAACATCTGCTGCGTCGGCGATGACGATCAGTCGATCTATGGCTGGCGCGGCGCCGAGGTGGGCAATATCCTGCGGTTCGAAAAGGATTTTCCGGGCGCCAAGGTGGTCCGGCTGGAACAGAATTACCGCTCCACCCCGCATATCCTCGCCGCCGCCTCCGGCGTCATCCGGGGCAACGAAGGGCGGCTCGGCAAAGAGCTCTGGACGGAGGCCGAGGAGGGCGAGAAGGTCCGCCTCATCGGCCATTGGGACGGCGAAGAAGAGGCCCGCTGGATCGGGGAGGAGATCGAGGCGCTCCAGCGCGGCACCCGCGGCCTGCAGGCCTACGACCTTGATAAGATGGCCATTCTCGTCCGCGCCTCGCATCAGATGCGCGCCTTCGAGGATCGCTTCCTCACCATCGGCCTGCCCTATCGCGTCATCGGCGGCCCGCGCTTCTACGAACGGCTCGAAATTCGCGATGCCATGGCCTATTTCCGCCTCGTCATCTCTCCGTCTGACGATCTGGCGTTTGAGCGCATCGTCAACACGCCCAAACGCGGCCTCGGCGACAAGGCCCAGCAGAAAATCCAGCTCTGCGCCCGCCAGAATGGCGTCCCGCTGGTCGAAGGCGCCCGCATCCTCCTCTCCGAAGGCGGCATGTCGGGCAAGGGCGCGGGCGAACTCCGCGCGCTGGTCGACAATCTCGACCGCTGGGCCCGCATGACCCGCGGCCCCCGGATCGAGCTGACCCCCGACGACAGCGTGCTGGAGGACGAGACCGCACCGCCCGCCCGCTTCGAATACGGCCCGCCCGAGGTCAGCCATATCGAACTGGCAGAGATGATCCTCGAAGAATCCGGCTATGTCGGGATGTGGCAGAACGACAAGACGCCAGAGGCGCCCGGCCGCCTCGAAAACCTCAAGGAACTCGTCAAGGCGCTGGAAAACTTCGACAATCTCGAAGGCTTCCTCGAACATGTCGCGCTGATCATGGATAATGAGACCGACGACCACGGTGCCAAGGTCTCCATCATGACGCTGCATGCCGCCAAGGGCCTCGAATTCCCCGTGGTCTTCCTGCCGGGATGGGAGGACGGCCTCTTCCCCTCGCAACGCTCCATGGACGAGAGCGGCCTCAAGGGCCTCGAAGAGGAACGCCGCCTCGCCTATGTCGGCATCACCCGGGCGGAGGAAATCTGCACCATCTCCTTTGCTGGCAATCGCCGCGTCTTCGGCCAGTGGCAGAGCCAGCTGCCCTCCCGCTTCATCGACGAACTGCCCGAACAGCATGTGGAGGTGCTCACGCCCCCCGGCCTCTACGGTGGCGGTTTCGGCGCGGCGGCGCCGGGCGGCCTCGAATCCACCATCGACAAGCGCGCGTCAGAGGCGAATGTCTACAATTCCCCCGGCTGGAAACGCATGCAGGCCCGCGCGAACGAACGCCCCGTCTCCCAGCCGCGCGAAGCCCGCGCCCAGGTGATCGACCTGACCGCCGTCAGCCGCTACACGGTGGGCGACCGCGTTTTCCACCAGAAATTCGGCTATGGCGATATCACCGCCATCGAAGGCGACAAGCTGGAGGTCGATTTCGAAAAGGCCGGCCCCAAAAAGGTCGTCGCCAAATTCGTCATGGCCAAGGACGACGTGCCCTTCTGAGTGCGCGATCCTGCTTTTTCTTGCCTGAAATATCCCGGGGATGAATTGTGCCGCAGGCGCAAGAAGGGGCAGCGCCCCTTATTCCGCCACATCATGCGCCCCAGCCCGGCAAACGCCCGCCCGGTCCAAACCCATATCGATGTCCTGAAATAAGAAACGGCGACGCCAGGGAGGAGGAGAGGCGCCGCCGTTCATACAACGTCGACCCAGGGAGGAGGAGAGGGCCGCCGTATCTCGGTGCAGTTCCGGCGACCCCAGGGAGGAGGAGAGGGGCCGCCGGTCTTGCTATCACCGGCCCAGGGAGGAGGAGAGGACCGATGCATCTCTGTTCGGAGCGTCTTACCCGGCTCCGGGGATTAGGCGCGGCGACATCAGGGAGGAGGAGAGATGTCGCCGCTGGTCTCAGTCGGCCCAGGGAGGAGGAGAGGACCGACCGATCTCGTTAACTCAGGCGTTCCGGTAGGCTTCTTCGTAAGCCAGGGAACGGATCATGGAGCGGTGCAGGCCCAGGTCGCGCAGCTCGCGATCGTTCAGGGCGGACAGTTCAGCCACAACCTTGCGGTAGGCTTTGTTCTGCGCGTAACGCTCGGACAGACCGGTCACGATGCGCGTGAAGAAGCCGCCGTGTGCGACATGGGCGCGGGTTTCGGTCATCATTGCCATTTTACTTCTACCCTTTCGGTTTTGCCGCTCGGTGCCGGATTGCCCTACGGCGTCTTGTTGAGGATCAATTTACGCTTTTGCTGCGATTGCACAATGGACGATGCCGCAACGCGGCTATGCAATTTGCGCATGAGCTGCATCTTGTGTGTTTTTACCGCAATTCCACGATAAATTCCGGTCGGGTGATCAAAATATGGGCCATTGTGCAGGTGCAGCATTGTGGGTGACGTAACGTCCCTTTGGACTGTTGCAGCACTGGCATCCCGGGGATTCGCGAAATACATAGGCTCCAGACCCCATCAGGAGGCGCCCATGGCACTGACCGCAGAGACCATAAAACAAGCCCTTTCCGCGATCAGCCTGCCCGATGGCGGCACATTGGTCAGCCGCGACATGATCCGTGCGCTTTCGGTCGAGGGCGGGCGCGTCAGTTTCGTGATCGAGGCCGAGTCGCCCGAGGAGGCCCGCCATATGGAAGGCCTGCGCGCCGCGGCGGAAGGGCTGGTGCAACGTCTGGATGGCGTAACCCATGTCTCTGTCATCCTGACGGCGCATGCCTCGCAGCCCTCCGCGCCCAAGCAGGCGCCGCAGCTGAAGATCGGCGGTCACCCAACGCCGCAGGCTGGTCCGATGAAACCTGCGGGCGTGCAGCGAATCCTCGCGATTGCCTCTGGCAAGGGCGGCGTCGGCAAATCCACCGTCTCTGCCAACCTCGCCGTGGCGCTGGCGCGGCAGGGTCGCAAGGTCGGCCTGCTGGATGCCGACATCTATGGCCCCTCCCAGCCCCGCATGATGGGCGCCACCGGGCGCCCCGCCTCGCCCGATGGCAAGATCATCGAGCCGCTGCACGCCCATGGCGTCACGCTCATGTCGATCGGTTTCATGGTGGAGGAGGGCAAGGCCGTCGTCTGGCGCGGCCCCATGCTGATGGGCGCGCTGCAACAGATGCTGGGGCAGGTGGCCTGGGGCGAGCTCGACGTGCTGATCGTCGACCTTCCGCCGGGCACCGGCGATGTGCAGCTGACGCTCTGCCAGCGGTCCGAGCTGACCGGCGCGCTGGTCGTTTCCACCCCGCAGGATGTGGCGCTGATAGATGCGCGCAAGGCGATCGACATGTTTGCGACGCTGAAGACGCCCGTGCTGGGCCTGATCGAAAACATGTCCACCTTCATCTGTCCCAACTGCGGCCACGAATCCCATATCTTTGGCCATGGTGGCGTCGCGAAAGAGGCCCAGCAGATGGGCGTGCCGCTGCTGGCCCAGCTGCCCATCGACCTCGACACCCGTCTGGCGGGCGATGCGGGCAGGCCAATTGCCACGGGTGACAGCCCGATGGCCGAATCTTATGCCCGCCTTGCCGAAGGTCTGGTCCGCGGCGGGCTGGCCTGAGCCAAAATCGCGTCCGTCCCGCCCCGCCGCGCTCTGATGCGTGGCGCGCGCTTACGTATCTCTATCCGCGGCCCTAGGCGCACTGGGTCCATGACCGCGCGTTCATGGCGGCCTGCCGGACAGAGCTGACCTGTGTCCCCGGCCGGCATCCTCTGACTGTCATCGGTGACAGTCCCCGGGCATTTGCCGCAATATCGGACGGGCACGAAACCGGCTGACTTGAAAAGCTATGGGTCGCGCCGGAGACGATGCGGCAGGGCCTCGGGCGCCACCTGCCAGACTGCTCCTGTTTCGCGGCCCGTCTGCGGGGCGCCGGCCATCTGCGGATCGAAGCCGAGCCCGACGCCGCCCCCTTCTATATACAACCTGTCGCGCTGCAGATCGGAGAGGCGCCGTCCGCCTCACTCCCCGGGCGGATGCTTCCTCTCTTATTGGTGCCGCTCTGAAACGACGGCCAGAGAAGCCGCAGATCAGGCATCCGGCTGGGACGGGATGGCCGCTCTGGGATTTGGTGGGACGAGGCGGGGTGTGGCAGGGGCCGCTGGGCGGCCAAAGCTTCGAACGCCGTTGGGCATTGCCTCTCGATTCTGCGATTCGTCTGTGATTCACTGTGATTTTGCAGATTCCGACACCGGGCAACCGCCCAAAATCCGGGCGAGATTAACTGTTGGTCAAAAAACCTTGGATTTTATGGGACGGATTGGGTGGGGCTAAATTAATCTATATATAGATGTTCGAGGTCATGAATATCCCATATAGGGGATATGCCCCTATCATATCTTCCGTAAAACATGCCAATCACACTGTGGATAACTCTGTTGATCGGCCATTTCCCGCAAAATACTCGTTGCGTCCCATGTGATCCCATGGCATCCATAGTTCATCAGATGAGACGGGAATACGGGGCACCCAAGACCCCATAAAAAATCCCAAGGCAGTGATCATACAGGCACCCGCTTTCATCGAACGAAGAGATCCGGCGCGCGGGCGAGCAGACATCCCCCCAGGTGGCGCGCGCAGCTGGACACCCCGGAAACGGGACGAGGGCGGCGGATAGGGCAGTGGCAGCAGCTCCTATCCGCCGTTTCCGTTTCTGGAGATCGATTTTCACATCAGGGGGACAGGACAGGAAACCGTGGCTTACATAGAGCGGTTCCAGGGCAGTGAAGACTTTAAGGTGGACAGCAAGTATCGCTTGTCCGTCCCGGTCGAATTCCGCCGCGTCCTTGAAAGCCAAGACCCCGAATGGAACTCCGATAAATTCGCCCGCATGGTGCTGATCTACAGCCCGCGGCTTGAAAATTATGTCGAGGGCTATTCCATTGAAACAATTTCCGAAATCCGCGAGGCGCTGACCCGCAAGCCCAAGACCGACAAGGGGGCTGAAAAGGCGCGCCGTCACTTCATCCATAATGCGCTGACCGTCACCGTCGACGACACCGGCCGCATCGTCGTGCCTGCCAAGGTCCGCGACAAGCTGGGGCTGGGCAAAGAGGATTACGTGACCTTCCTGGGTGACCTGAAGACCTTCCAACTCTGGAAGAAGGATGTCTATGACGCTGTCATGGGCGAGGACGAAGACGACGATTTCGATCCCGATGCCTTCATGGACGACCTTCTCTATGGTGGCGCCGATGCCGGCGGGGCGGAGTAAGCCATGGCTCCACGCGCCCATAGTTCGGACGCGCCTCATATCCCCGTCCTTTTGCGCCCGCTTCTTGCCGCCGTCGCCCCCGTGTCGGGCGTCTGGCTGGACGGGACCTTCGGGGCAGGGGGCTATTCCCGGGGGCTGCTTGAGGCCGGCGCAGAAAAGGTCATTGGCGTCGACCGCGACCCGCTTGCACTGGAGATGGCGCAGGGCTGGGCAAGCGAATACGGCGAAAAGTTGGAAATCCGCAAAGGCAACTTCGCAGAACTCGACAAAATTGCCGATGAAATGTTGGATGGAGTCGTGCTCGACCTCGGCGTTTCCTCGATGCAGCTGGACCTGGCAGAGCGTGGTTTCAGCTTCATGAAGGACGGCCCGCTCGACATGCGGATGAGCCAGGAGGGCCCCTCTGCCGCCGATCTGATCAATGGCATGTCAGAGGGCGATCTGGCTGATGTCATCTTCCTTTACGGCGAAGAACGCGCCTCCCGACGCATCGCCCGTGCGATCGTTCGCGCACGTGAAGAAGCGCCCGTAACCACCACGCTGGCCCTGGCAAAAATTGTCGAGGGCTGCCTGCCGCGGCCCAAGCCGGGCCAGTCACACCCGGCCACGCGCACCTTTCAGGCGCTGCGCATCGCCGTCAACGATGAATACGGTGCGCTGGCCGAAGGGCTCATGGCCGCTGAACGCGCTCTGACCCCCGGCGGCGCGCTCGCCGTCGTCACCTTCCATTCGGTGGAGGATCGCATGGTCAAACGCTTCCTCCAGCAGCGCTCCGGCAATACCGGCCGCGCCAATCGCTATGCGCCCGAAACGCCCGAGGACGCGCCGCGCTTCACCATCGTCAATAAAAAGGCCATCGGGGCCGATGAGGACGAGCTGGCGCAGAATCCGCGGTCGCGCTCGGCCATGCTGCGTGTCGCGCGCCGGACCGAGGCGCCTGCCGGAACGATTGACCGCAAGTCACTGGGAATGCCGCAATTCGAGGGGAGACTGTCATGAAGGCACTGCTCTATGTCCTGTCTTTCGCAGCGTTGATCGGGCTCGGCTTCTGGGCCTATCAGGAAAACTACGAGACCAAGCAGGTCATCGACGAAACCGAGCGGCTGCAACATGATATCGGGCAGGCGCGGGCGCGTCTGGCTGCGCTTCGGGCGGAATGGGCCTATCTGAACCGGCCCGACCGGCTGCGCGAACTGGCAGAGCTGACCTTTGACAGCCTGCAGCTGCTGCCCCTGTCGCCGGATCAGTTCGGCCGCGCCGATCAGGTCGCCTATCCGGCTCCGGAGGCAGAGGTGTTCGACCTGTCCAATTCGATCGAAGTGTCCACCATGAACGCCCCGGATGCGGAGGAGACCTACCCGTGACCGATCAGCCGCGCATCCCGCTGCGTCCTCTGGCCCGCATTCTGCCGGCCCGGGACAATGGTGAAAACACCGAAGCGATTGAAAAGGAAAACCTGCGCCTGCGCCACGAACAGATGCGCGACAGGTCCCGGGTCCGGGCCGAGGGCCGGATTTTTGTTCTGGGGGCGATGTTTGCGCTCGCCTTCGCGACAATCGGCATCAAAATGAGCGTGGTTGCCCGGTCTGAACCGGAAGAGCCGCGCACCTCCATCGCCGGGTCCGGCATTGTCGCACAGCGCGCCGATATTCTGGACCGCAACGGACGCATACTGGCGACCAATCTCGAAACTCATGCCCTGTATGCGCATCCGCATCAGATGGTGTCGCCGGTCAAATCCGCGCGCGCCCTGGCGGATATTTTCCCCGAGCTGGACTACGACCGGCTTCTCAAGGATTTCACCGGAAAACGCCGGTTTGTCTGGATTCGCCGCAAGATCAGCCCGGAACAGCGTCAGGCGGTGCATGATCTGGGCGAACCCGGCCTGCTGTTCGGTCCGCGCGAAATGCGGCTCTATCCCAACGGGGCGCTGGCCGCCCATGTCCTGGGCGGCGCCGGTTTTGGCGAGGAGGGCGTCAGCGCCGCAGAGATCAAGGGCACGGCCGGGGTCGAGCGCGAATTCGAGGATTATCTGACCGACCCGCTGAACGGCGGCCGGCCGCTGAACCTGTCGCTCGACCTGACGGTGCAGGCCGCGGCCGAACAGGTGCTTTACGGCGGCATGAAGCTGATGAATGCCAAGGGTGCGGCCTCCGTGCTCATGGATGCCCGGACGGGCGAGGTGATCTCCCTCGTTTCGCTGCCCGATTTTGATCCCAACGACAGGCCGCCGCTGCCGACCTCCGGCCATCCGGACGACAGCCCGCTTTTCAACCGCGCGGTGCAGGGCGTCTATGAACTGGGCTCCACCTTCAAGATTTTTGCCGCTGCGCAGGCGCTCGACCTCGGCATTGCCCGGCCCGAAACCGTCATCGACATCCGCGGCCCCATCCGCTGGGGCAAACATTCCATCAGCGATTCCCATTACCTGGGCAAGGAACTGAGCCTGACCAACGTGATCGTCGAAAGCTCCAACATCGGCACGGCCCGTCTGGCAGAAAAGATCGGGGCAGAGCGTCAGCAGGCGCTTCTAAAAGCGCTCGGCATGATGGAACCGACGCCGATCGAGCTGACAGAGGCCGAAAGCGGTGCGCCGCTCTACCAGAAGAACTGGACCGAACTGACCACCATGACAGTGTCCTACGGGCACGGCATGTCTGTCAGCCCGCTGCATCTGGCCGCCGCCTATGCCACCATCGCCAATGACGGCAAGCTTGTACGCCCGACGCTGCTGCGCCAGTCCGCACCACAGGACGGGCCGCAGGTTTTCACCGAACGCGCCGCACATGAGGCGCAGGTGATGCTGTCCAAGGTCGTCTCCGAAGGCACGGCCTCTTTCGCCAAGATCGACTATTATGATGTCGCGGGCAAAACCGGCTCTGCCGACAAGCCCAAGCCGACAGGCGGATATTTCAAGGACAAGACGATCACCACCTTCGCCTCCATGTTCCCCGCCCATGATCCGCGCTACGTGCTGATCGTGACGCTGGACGAAGGGGTGGAGACATCTGGGCCGCAGCCGCGACGTACCGCCGGTTGGGTCGCCGTTCCGGTCGCCGCCGAAATGATTACGCGCATTGCACCGCTCCTTGGCCTCCGGCCCGAGATTGCACCTGCCGACCTCGCTGGTATAACGCTTGCATCTCAATAAGCCGGAAAGGCGGGGGCGCATGGCGGAGAACGGGCAGCGACGGACATTGAGCCAACTGGGCCTGTCCGCCAAGGCAGGCAGCAATCCTGAGATCACGGGAATCGCCGTCGACAGCCGGGAGGTACGCGACGGTTTCCTCTTTGCCGCAATGCCCGGCACCAAGGTTCACGGCGCCGAATTTATCCAATACGCGCTGCGTCAGGGCGCTGCCGCCATCCTAACCGATGCCGAGGGCGCGCGGATCGCCGCCGAGGAGATCGCGGCCTCCGGCGCCGCGCTCGTCATCGCCGAAGACCCGCGTCAGGCGCTGGCCTATACCGCCGCGCTCTGGTTCGGACGCCAGCCCCGCGTGATGGCCGCCGTGACCGGCACCAACGGCAAGACCTCCGTCGCCTCCTTCCTGCGCCAGATTTGGATGCTGATCGGCCATGATGCGGTGAATATCGGCACCACGGGCGTGGAGGGCTGCTATTCCCTGCCGCTCATGCATACCACGCCGGAGCCGATCACCCTACATCGCGCCCTGGCAGAGATCGCCAGCGAAGGCATCACCCATGCCGCGATGGAGGCGTCGTCCCACGGTCTTGCCCAGCGGCGCCTCGACGGGGTTGTCCTGACAGTCGGCGGGTTCACCAACCTGACGCAGGACCATCTAGACTACCACCACGACTTTGACGATTATTTCAACGCCAAGGCCGGGCTCTTCACCCGCGTCCTGCCGCCCGATGCCGCCGCCGTCATCAATATCGACGGCCAGCGCGGCGAACGCATGGCGGAACTGGCCGCCGACCGCGGCCTTGATGTGCTGACCGTCGGCTCCGGCGAGGATGCAGAGCTGCAGATCCTCGGCCGCCGTTTCGATGCCGACAGCCAGACCATCCGCTTTTCCTTCGATGGCGAGGTGCACCAGACCACCATGGGCCTGATCGGCGGCTTTCAGGCGGAAAACGTGCTGGTCGCGGCGGGCATGGCGATCCTCGCGGGCGAGGACCCGGATGAGGTCTTTGCTGTCCTGCCCAGCCTCGTGACAGTGCATGGCCGGATGGAACTGGCCGCCCGCCGCACCAACGGCGCCGCTGTCTTTGTCGACTATGCCCATACCCCCGATGCCATCGCCACAGCGCTCAAGGCGCTGCGCCCGCATGTGATGGGCCGCCTGATCACCGTGATCGGCGCCGGCGGCGACCGCGACCGCACCAAGCGCCCCCTGATGGGAGAGGCCGCCGCCGAACATGCCGACGTGGTCTTTGTCACCGACGACAATCCCCGCAGCGAGGATCCGGCCTCCATCCGCCATGCCGTGATGATGGGCTGCCCCGATGCCACCGAAGTGGCCGACCGGGCCGAAGCGATCCTGCGCGCGGTCGATGCACTGGGGCCCGGCGACGCGCTGCTGATTGCAGGAAAGGGACATGAGACGGGCCAGATTGTTGGCGATACCGTCTATCCCTTTGACGATTCCGAACAGGCGAGCGTTGCCGTCTCCGCGCTCGACGGGCGGCTGACATGACCCTCTGGACGGCCGATGAGGCCGCCGCCGCGACGGGCGGAGAGGCACGGGGCGACTGGTCCGTCACCGGCGTTTCCATCGACACCCGCACTTTGCAGAAGGGCGATCTATTTGTGGCCCTTTCCGCCGCGCGTGACGGCCATGACTTCGTGGCGCAGGCGCTGGAGAGCGGGGCAGGGGCCGCGCTCGTCTCCCGCATCCCCGAAGGTGTGGCCAAGGACGCGCCGCTTCTCATCGTGCCCGACGTCCTGCGCGGGCTGGAGGCATTGGGCCGTGCCGCCCGCGCCCGGATCGACGGCCAGGTCGTCGCCGTGACCGGGTCGGTCGGCAAGACCTCCACCAAGGAGATGCTGCGGGTGGTCCTCGGCGGTCAGCGAAAGGTGCATGCGGCAGAGGCCAGCTACAATAATCACTGGGGCGTGCCGCTGACGCTGGCCCGCATGCCGCGCGATACCGAACTGGCGGTGATCGAGATCGGCATGAACCATCCCGGAGAGATCGCGCCGCTCGCCCGGCTTGCCCGGCCGCATGTGGCGATGATCACCACCGTCGCCTCCGCCCATCTGGAGGCCTTCGAGAATATCGAGGGCATCGCCCGCGAAAAGGCCAGCATCTTCTCCGGGCTGATGCCGGAGGGCTGGGCCATTGTGAACGGTGACCTGCCCACCACGCCGATCCTGCTGGAGGCCGCATCAGCTGCGGGCGCCAAGGTCCTGACATTTGGCGAGAAGCCCGCAAACCACCACCGGCTGATGAAGATCGAGATCGTCGATGAGACCACGGTGGCGGAAGCCCGCATCTGGCGGGCAAAGGCGCTCTACAAGGTGGGCGCAGCGGGGCGTCACTACGCGGTCAACGCCCTGGGTGTTCTGGCCGTGGTGCAGGCGCTTGGCCTTGATCGGGCCATGGCCTGCGCCGATCTGGCCCGCTGGTCGCCGCCTGCCGGACGGGGCCTGCGCGAACGCCTCCTGCTCGATCCGCTGGACGAACGCCTGTCGTTTGAGCTGATCGACGATGCCTTCAATGCCAACCCTGCCTCCATGGCCGCCTCGCTCGAAATCATCGCCGCGGCCCGGCCGCGCAACAATCTGGGCCGCCACCAGCGCGGGCGCCGGATTGCCGTTCTGGGTGAAATGCTGGAACTTGGCCCGGATGAGGTGCAGATGCATCGCGGGCTGGCCGATCTTCCGGCCATGGCCGGGATCGACGTTGTGCATTGCGTGGGCGAACGGATGCAGGCGCTCTACGACGCACTTCCGGCGGAAAAACGCGGGCGGTTCATGAAGAAAGCCGATGATCTGGCGGCCACTGCCGCCAGGCTTGCCGATGCCGGCGACGTTGTGCTGGTCAAGGGCTCCAAAGGGTCCAAGGTCAGCCTGGTTGTTGACGCGCTGCGCAAACTGGGGCATCCCGCGCCAGACATATGAGACCCCCGTTTGAGGGAGCTCGATCCCAGGAGACCGCAAGATGTTGTATTGGTTAACCGCGCTGTCGGACGGCGGAGACCTCTTCAACCTGTTCCGTTACATCACCTTCCGCGCCGGTGGCGCCTTTATGACGGCGCTGATCTTTGGCTTTATCTTCGGACGGCCGCTGATCGACGTGCTGCGCCGCCGTCAGGGCAAGGGCCAGCCGATCCGCACCGACGGGCCGGAGGGGCATTTCGTGAAGGCGGGCACGCCGACCATGGGCGGGCTGCTGATCGTGGGGGCGCTGGTGACCTCCACCCTGCTCTGGGCGCGGCTCGACAATGGCTATGTCTGGATCGTGCTGTTTGTCACGCTGGCCTTCGGGCTGATCGGCTTTCTTGACGATTACGCCAAGGTGTCGAAGCAGAATACCAAGGGCGTGCCGGGGCGGGTCCGTTTTGGCCTTGGCCTGCTGATCGCGCTGATCGCGGGCTACTGGGCCTCGATGATCCATCCCGAGGAGCTGCAGTTCCGGCTGGCGCTGCCGGTCTTCAAGGATGTGCTGGTGAATTTCGGCGTGCTGTTCCTGCCCTTTGCCATGTTTGTCATTGTCGGCGCGGCCAATGCGGTGAACCTGACCGACGGGCTGGACGGGCTGGCGATCATGCCGGTGATGATCGCGGCGGGCGCCCTTGGCGTCATCGCCTATACGGTCGGCCGGGTCGACTTTTCCGAATATCTGGACGTGCATTACGTGCCGGGCACGGGCGAGATCCTGATCTTTGTGGCCGGTCTGATCGGCGGCGGGCTGGGTTTCCTTTGGTATAACGCGCCGCCTGCGGCCGTGTTCATGGGCGATACCGGATCGCTGGCCCTAGGCGGCGCCCTGGGCGCCATTGCCGTCGCCACCAAACACGAGATCGTTCTGGGCATCGTCGGCGGTATTTTCGTGGTCGAGGCGCTCTCGGTCATCATCCAGGTCGCTTATTTCAAACGGACCGGAAAGCGGGTTTTCCTGATGGCGCCGATTCATCATCATTACGAGAAGAAGGGCTGGGCGGAGCCGACCATTGTGATCCGCTTCTGGATCATTTCGCTGATCCTGGCGCTTGTGGGGCTGGCAACGCTGAAACTGCGCTGACGCTGGTGTCAGCGTCGCGCCGTGGGGGGATTTTGCATCCCCCCACACCCCCCTGCAGGATATTTTTGGCAAGAAAAAGAGCTGAGGCTCTTTCGGGTCGGGAGAGACGGGCATGATTGCGGTCAAGGGTGTTGAAGGGCAGCGGATCGGCGTTCTGGGGCTGGGACGGTCCGGTCTGGTGGCGGCGCGGGCCCTGCGGGCAGGGGGCGCGGAGCCTGTTTGCTGGGATGACAATCCGGCGGCGCGGGAGGCGGCGGAGGCCGAGGGGTTTTTGGTTGTCGATCTGTCGCGGGCGGCGGAGCTGGAGGCATTGGCTGCGCTAGTGGTGAGCCCCGGCATCCCGCATCTCTATCCCCAGCCCAATGAGGTGATCGCACTGGCGCTGGAGGCGGGGGTGCCGGTCGACAATGACATCGGGCTTTTTTTCCGGTCGCTGGCCGATGCGGAATGGGACGGGTTCGATGTCACGCCCAAGGTGGTGGCGGTGACCGGGTCGAACGGGAAATCCACCACCTCTGCCCTGATCCATCATATTCTGGAGGAGAGCGGGCGGGAGGCCCAGCTGGCCGGCAATATCGGGCGTGGCGTGCTGGATATCGACCCGCCGGGCGATGGCGGTGTTGTGGTGCTGGAGCTGTCCTCCTACCAGACCGATCTGGCGCGGGCGCTGACCCCCGATGTGGCGGTCTTTACCAACCTCAGCCCCGATCACCTGGACCGTCATGGTGGCTATGGCGGCTATTTCGCGGCCAAGCGGAGGCTATTTGCCGAGGGTGGGCCGGATCGCGCTGTCGTGGGGGTGGACGAGGTCGAGGGGCGCTACCTTGCCAATCAGCTGTCGGAAGGGCCGCTGGATGACCGGGTGATCCGGGTGTCGGTTGCGCGGAAACTCACCGGTCCGGGCTGGCTGGTCTTTGCGCGCAAGGGGTTTCTGACGGAATGGCGCAAGGGCAAGCAGGTCGCCTCCATCGACCTGCGCGGCATCACCGGCCTGCCGGGCGAGCATAATCATCAGAACGCCTGTGCCGCCTTTGCCGCCTGCCGGTCGCTTGGTCTGGCGCCGCGGGTCATCGAACAGGCGTTTCACAGCTTTGCCGGCCTGCCGCACCGGTCCCAGACCGTGGCGGAGATCGGCGGGGTGCGCTACGTCAACGACAGCAAGGCGACCAATGTGGATGCCGCCGCCAAGGCTCTGGGCGCGTTTGACCGGATCCGCTGGATCTGCGGCGGGCTGGAGAAGGAGGGCGGGCTGGAGGGGCTGCTGCCCGCGACCGGCTCTGTCCTCAAGGCCTACGTCATCGGGCGGGAGGCG
Organism: Pseudooceanicola profundi; assembly: GCF_050897955.1. Taxonomy (NCBI): domain Bacteria; kingdom Pseudomonadati; phylum Pseudomonadota; class Alphaproteobacteria; order Rhodobacterales; family Paracoccaceae; genus Pseudooceanicola; species Pseudooceanicola profundi. The sequence goes on from NZ_JBPAXZ010000001.1 coordinate 3,301,807, forward strand.
GCGCAGTTCGCCGTCCAGCTGCGGGGCGTGGAGACGGAGGTCTGCACCGATATGGCCACCGCGGTGGCGCGGGCTGCGGCAGAGGCGGAGGCGGGCGACACGGTCCTGCTGGCCCCGGCGGCGGCCAGTTTCGACCAGTACAACAGTTTCGAGAAACGCGGCGAGGATTTTGTGGCGCGGGTGCAGGCGCTTCAGCCCTGAGCCCCTGACAGAGCCCGGGCGCAGGCCATGGCCGAGGCCCAGGCCCACTGGAAATTATATCCACCGAGCCAGCCGGTCACATCGACGCATTCGCCGATGAAATAGAGGCCGGGCAGCTGGGTGGATTCCATCGTTTGGGACGACAGCCCCGCCGTATCGATGCCGCCCAGCGTGACCTCTGCCGTGCGGTAGCCTTCGGTGCCGCCGGGGATGACCTGCCAGCGGTGCAGGCGCTGCGCGATCTCCTGCAGGCGCGGGTCGGAGAGATCGGCGAGATTGCCGGGATGCGCAAGCTCTTCTGCCACAGCATCTGCAAGGCGGGTCGGCAGCCAGGATGCCAGAACGCGCGCCAGGCCGCGCCGTCCGGCCTCTGCCCGGGCGGCGCGCAGCAGGGCAAAGGCGTCCTGACCGGGCAGGAGGTCAATCTTCACGGGCTCTCCGTTCCGCCAATAGGAGCTGACCTGCAAGACCGACGGCCCGGACAGCCCGCGATGGGTGAAGAGCAGCGCCTCGGCGAAAGGCGGGCCATCGACGGTCTGTGCGACGACCGGCAACGCGACACCGGAGAGCGGCGCAAAGCGCCCCTCCGGGAAGGTGAAGGGGACCAGCGCGGGCCGCGTCTGCGTCACCGCATGGCCGAACTGGCGAGCAATGTCATAGGCCAGCCCCGTCGCCCCCATCTTGGGGATCGACTTGCCGCCCGTCGCCACCACCAGCCGCCGCGCGGTGACCTGGCGCGGCGTCCCGTCCTTGTCCAGCGTCAGAGAGAACAGCGCCCCGTCATGGCGGACCTCTCCGACCGAGGTGGAGAGCCACATCTCCGCCCCAGCCTGCGCCACCAGCCCGGTCAGCATCGCGACGATCTGCTTGGCACTCTCGTCGCAGAAGAGCTGGCCCAGCGTCTTTTCATGCCAGGCGATCCCGTGTTCCGACACCAGCGAGACAAAATCCCAGGCGCCGTAGCGCGCCAGCGCCGACTTCGCGAAATGCGGATTGGAGGACAGGAAATTTGCCGCCTCACAGCCCGTATTGGTGAAATTGCAGCGCCCCCCGCCGGAGATCCGGATCTTCTCCCCCGGCGCCTTCGCATGATCGACAAGCAAGACGCGGCCCCGGCCCGGCCCTGCGCAATGGGCCGCGCACATCAGGCCGGCCGCACCGGCCCCCAGAATGACGGTATCGAACTCCATCCCCCGCCCATGCCCTATGATGATACCCGCCGCAAGGACGCAGCGGAGGCCCGGTACGCTTGCCTCTAGCCCTGTGGACAAATTTTGTCTAAACTGCGGCAGCAGACCCCGAGAAACGGGGCGCGGGCAGAGGCATAAGGCGGCAGTCCAATGACGGAAATGGTGTATGGCACACTCCCGGTGCGGGATGGTGAGCCTATTCTTCCCAAATGGTGGCGGACCATCGACAGATGGTCCCTGACAACGGTTCTGATCCTCTTCGGGATCGGGCTTTTGCTGGGCCTTGCGGCCTCTCCACCGCTGGCGGAGCGAAACAATTATCCGCCCTTCTACTACGTGTCGCGTCAGGCCTTTTTCGGGGTGCTGGCGATGGGGGCGATGATCGTCACCTCGATCATGTCTCCCCAGATGGTCCGGCGTCTCGCGGTGCTGGGGTTCCTTGTGGCCTTTGCCTCGCTGGCCATGCTGCCCGTCTTCGGGACGGATTTCGGCAAGGGGGCGACGCGCTGGTTTTCGCTTGGCTTTGCCTCGGTTCAGCCGTCGGAATTCCTCAAACCGGTTTTTGTGGCCGTGGCTGCCTGGCTTCTGTCGGCGGCGCAGGATCTGAACGGGCCTCCGGGGCGGCTCTGGTCTTTCCTGCTGATGATCATCATCGTCTTCTTCCTCGCCATGCAGCCCGACTTCGGCCAGGCGAGCCTGGTCCTGTTCTCCTGGGGGGTAATGTATTTCGTCGCCGGAGCACCGCTGAAACTGCTCGTCTCCATGGCGGGCGGCGTCGTGGCGCTTGGCGTCATGGCCTATAATACTTCGGAACATTTCGCCCGCCGGATCGACGGCTTCCTGACCTCGGAGGTCGACCCGACCACCCAGATCGGCTATGCCACCAACGCCATCCGCGAAGGCGGGCTCTTTGGCGTCGGCGTGGGGCAGGGCGAGGTGAAGATGTCGCTGCCCGATGCTCATACCGACTTCATCATCGCCGTCGCGGCCGAGGAATACGGGCTGGCGCTCGTCATGGTTATTATCCTGCTCTACACCTCGCTGGTGCTGCGGTCGTTGCTGCGCCTGACCAAGGAGCGTGACCCCTTTATCCGCCTTGCGGGCACGGGGCTGGCCGCCTCCATCGGGGTGCAGGCGATGATCAACCTCGGCGTGGCCGTGCGCCTGCTGCCGGCCAAGGGCATGACACTGCCCTTCATTTCTTACGGCGGCTCGTCGGTCATTGCCTCCGGCATCGCGGTCGGCATGCTGCTGGCCTTTACCCGCAAGCGACCGCAGGGCGAGATCGGCGAACTGCTCGCGGGGAGAGGCAGATGAACCTCAATGCCCCGCTTCTGGTCATCGCGGCGGGCGGCACTGGCGGGCACATGTTCCCGGCCCAGGCGCTGGCCGAGGAAATGCTGGCCCGCGGCTGGCGGGTGAAACTGTCCACCGATGCCCGCGGTGCCCGCTATACCGGCGGCTTCCCCCCTCAGGTCGAGATCGAGACGCGCGCCTCCGCCACATTTGCGCGGGGCGGTGCGCTGGCCAAGGCGCTGGTGCCGTTCCGGATTGCGGGCGGCACGATTGCCGCCTGTTTCCGGATGATGCTGGAGCGGCCCACCGTCGTGGTGGGGTTTGGTGGCTATCCGGCGATCCCGGCGATTGCCGCGGCCACGATCCTGCGCAAGCCGCGTATGATCCACGAACAGAACGGTGTGCTGGGCCGGGTCAACACGCTGTTTGCCAAGCGGGTCAATCTGGTGGCCTGCGGCACCTGGCCCACCACGCTGCCCGGCGGCGTCGACGGGCACCACACCGGCAATCCGGTGCGCGGCGCCATTCATGACCGTGCCGGGGCCGGATATATCGCGCCGGGCGATTACCCGATGTCGGTCCTCGTGATGGGCGGATCGCAGGGCGCCCGCATCCTGTCGGATGTCGTGCCGCCCGCAATCGCCGCCCTGCCGACCGAGATACTGCGCCACATCCGCGTCAGCCATCAGGCGCGCGAAGAGGATCTCGCGCGGGTGGCGGAATATTATGCCACGCACGGGATCGACGCCGATGTGCAGACCTTCTTTCACGACGTGCCGACCCGCATGAGCGAGGCGCAGCTGGTCATCGCCCGCTCCGGCGCCTCCACCATTGCCGATCTGACCGTGATCGGGCGCCCCTCCATCCTGATCCCGTTTGCCGCCGCCGCGCAGGACCACCAGACCGCCAATGCCCGCGGCATGGTCGAGGCAGGCGCGGCGATCCTGATCCCCGAATCCAAGGTCAGCGCAGAATCGCTGGCCGATCAGATCGCCCTGATCCTGACCAATCCCGAAGGCGCGGAAATGATGGCACGGGCGGCGGTCTCCATCGGACGCCCCGATGCCGCATCGGCACTGGCCGATATGGTGGCAGGGCTCGCCACAACCGGGGGCCGGGCAACCGGAACACCCGCCAAGGACTAACCCCGGCGCGCCCGGGCCACGACGCCGGGCGCAGACAGGCCGGCACAGACAGTTGAATGACAGGACGTAATCAGTGAACGCTGCAACCAAACTCCCCACCGATGTCGGCCCCATCCATTTCGTCGGGATCGGCGGCATCGGCATGTCGGGCATCGCCGAGGTGCTGCTCAATCACGGCTATTCCGTCCAGGGATCCGACCTCAAGACCTCGAAAATCACCGACCGGCTGGAAACGCTGGGGGCGAAGATCTTCGAAGGCCAGACGGCCGAAAATCTCGACAATGCGCAGGTCGTCGTGATCTCCTCCGCGATCAAGCCGGGCAATCCGGAACTGGACGAGGCGCGCCGCCGCGGCCTGCCGGTCGTCCGCCGGGCCGAGATGCTGGCCGAACTCATGCGCCTGAAATCCAACGTCGCCATCGCCGGAACCCATGGCAAGACCACGACCACAACCATGGTCGCCACCCTGCTCGACGCGGGTGATCTGGACCCGACGGTGATCAATGGCGGCATCATCCACGCTTATGGGTCGAACGCGCGCGTGGGTCTGGGCGAATGGATGGTGGTTGAGGCAGACGAGAGCGACGGCACCTTCAACCGGCTGCCCGCGACCATTGCCATCGTCACCAATATCGACCCAGAACATATGGACCATTGGGGCGATTTTGACACGCTGCGTCAGGGCTTTCTGGACTTTGTATCGAACATCCCCTTCTACGGACTCGCCGTCTGCTGCACCGACCATCCGGAGGTGCAGGCCCTGGTCGGCAAGATCACCGATCGCCGCGTCACCACCTATGGCTTCAACGCCCAGGCGGACATTCGCGCCGTCAATCTGACCTATCAGAAAGGCGTCGCGCATTTTGACATCCTTCTGCAGGCCGAGGATGACCGGATCGACGGCTGCACCCTGCCCATGCCCGGCGATCACAACGTATCGAACGCGCTCTCGGCTGTCGCCGTTGCCCGCCACCTCGGCATGAAAAAGGACGAGATCCGCAAAGCGCTGGCCAATTTCGGCGGCGTCAACCGCCGCTTCACCCGCGTGGGCGAGGTGAACGGCGTCACCGTGATCGACGACTACGGCCACCACCCGGTGGAAATCGCGGCCGTCCTCAAGGCCGCCCGGCAGGCCACCGAAGGCCGCGTCATCGCCGTCCACCAGCCGCATCGCTACTCGCGCCTGCATTCGCTCTTTGACGATTTCTGCGCCTGTTTCAACGAGGCCGACGTGGTCGCCATCGCCGAGGTCTATGCCGCCGGTGAAGACCCGATCCCCGGCGCCTCCCGCGATGATCTGGTCGCCGGCCTGATCCGCCACGGCCACCGCCATGCCCGGGCCATCACCTCCGAGGAAGATCTCGAACGTCTGGTGCGCGAACAGGCGCAGCCGGGCGATATGGTGGTCTGTCTTGGGGCCGGCACGATCTCGGCCTGGGCCAATAACCTGCCGAAACGGCTGGGCGGCTGATCCTGACCACCGGCCGGAATGCCTGATTTCTGCGCGTCGTTTCAGTTCCAAACGCGCAAGATCATGGTACCATCTGGTCTTAGGTCCGGCGGAAGTGGCAGAAAATCCGGACAGCCTAGGGGACAGGACCCGGCGGGACAGCCGGCCAGCCCCACCGGCCTGCCGACTTTCCTCAGGGATCAGGAGAATACCCATGACTTTCCGTATGATTGCGACCGCCGCCGCAGCCGCGGCCCTTTTTGCCGGCGCTGTGCAGGCTGAAACGGTTCTCAAAGTGGCCAACTGGCTGCCGCCCTCGCATCCCCTTGTCTCCGAAGTCATCGTGCCGATGACCGAACAGATCGGCGAAGCCACGGGCGGCGAAGTCACCGCGGAAATCCTGCCCGCACCGCTTGGCCCGCCGCCGGCGCATTATGACTTTGCCGTCAATGGCGTGGCCGACATCACCTTTGGCGTGCTGGGCTACACTCCCGGCCGGTTCAAGACTTCGAATATTGCCGAAATCCCCTTCCTGGGCGACAGCGCAGAGGATGTCTCCGTCGCCTACTGGCGCGTCTGGGAGGCGATGTTCAAAGACTCGGGCGAATTCGACGACGTCAAGGTTCTGGCCGTCTTCACCCATGGCCCCGGCGAGATCTTCCTGAAAGACGGCGACCCGGCATCGGTCGATATGCTCAAGGGCACCAAGCTGCGCGTGGGCGGCGGCATCGTGCACGAGGTGGCGACAACCCTCGGGGCCGTTCCGGTCGAGGGGCCGTCCTCCAAAGCCTATGAACTGCTGTCGCAGGGCGTGGCCGACGGTATCCTCTTTCCCTATGAATCGGTGTCCTTCTTCAAGCTGATCCCGCAGCTTACCGTTGGCGTTTCTGTCCCCGGCGGGCTCTACAATACCGCCTTCTACATCGTCATGAACAAGGCCAAATTCGAAAGCCTGACCCCCGAACAGCAGGCGGAAATCGACAGTGTGACGGGCGAAGCGCTGGCGCGTATGGCCGGTCAGATGTGGGACAAGGCCGATGCCGCCGGTCTTGAGGCGATGCAGGGCGCGATCGACGTCACCCCGGCCACCGACGAACAGATGACCGCCTGGTCAGAGATGCTGGCGCCCGTGATCGAAGCCAAGATTGCCGAGGTGTCAGAGGCCGGCGTGGACGGGCAGGCCGCCTATGACATGCTGCTCAAGGAAATCGAGGCGGAAGCCGCGCAGTGACCTCACCGCTTCAGCCCGGCCCGGAAACACCCGCCCGCCCCATTCCGGGCGCGGGAGAGGGTGCAGCCGGGCTGGGCCCCGTGGGCATCGTTCTGGCCATCTTTGGCGGGGTCATGCTGACGGCGATGATGGGGCTGACAGTCTGCGACGTGATCGGCCGCTATGTCTTTAATTCCCCCGTCCGCGGTGCGGCAGAACTGACCGAGGTTCTGCTGGCCGCGACGATCTTTCTTGGCCTGGGCGCCGTTGCGCTGAGCGAGGAACATGTGACAGTCGACCTGCTGACCGATCACCTGCCCAAAGCGGTGCAGCCGCTGCGGCTGGTGCTCTGCGGGGGGATCGGCAGCGTTGTGCTGGCTGTGGTTGCCTGGCGGCTCTGGGTCTATGCCGCACAGATCGGCGGTTATGGCGGCGCGACGTCGACGCTGCGCCTGCCGGTGGCGCCGCTGGGATATTTCTGCGCAATCTGCGCAGGGGTTGGCGCGGTCATTACGCTGGTGCTGCCGCTGAAGCGGCTGCTGAGCCGGACCCCGACCGGAGATTGACGATGGAACACTGGCCCGTCGGGCTTGCCGTGCTGGGTGTCCTGCTCTTTGCCGGTGTGCCGATTTCCTTCGCGCTGGCGGGCGTCGGCACGATCGGGGTCGCCTCGATCATCGGATGGTCGCCGGCGCTGTCCCTGCTCGGGTCGGTCTTTTTCGACAATGGCCGCGACTATTCGCTGTCGGTCCTGCCGCTCTTCCTGATGATGGGCAATTTTGTCGTCCAGTCCGGCGTGGCCGAAGATCTCTACGCCTCTGCCTACGCCTGGCTGCGCCATCGCAGGGGCGGGCTGGCCACGGCGACCGTTGTTGCCTGCGGCGCATTCTCCTCCGTGTCCGGGTCGTCGATGGCCACCGCCGCCACCATGACCCGCATTGCCCTGCCGTCGATGCGCCGGTTCGGCTATCCCGACGACCTGTCGACCGCATCCGTCGCCGCCGGCGGGACGCTGGGGATCCTGATCCCGCCATCGGTCATCCTCGTGTTTTACGGCATCATGACCCAGCAGGACATCGGCCGCCTGTTCCTGGCCGGTATCATCCCCGGCATTATTGGGATCATCGGCTATGCCATGGCCGTCCGGCTGTCGATGGTTCTGCGCCGGATCGATCTGCCGGTTGAACCCCGTCTGCCCCTGCGAGACAGGATCCGGGCGCTGCGCGGGACCGCCGGAGCGCTGGTCCTCTTTGTCTTTATCATGGGCGGCATCTACCTGGGCGTGTTCACACCGACCGAAAGCGCCGGCATGGGGGCAGGGGGCGCGTTTCTGCTGGTACTGCTGCAACGCCGGTTCTCGATCCGGGCCATGGGGATCGTCCTCTATGACACGATGAAGACCACGGCGATGATGTTCTTCATCCTCTTCGGCGCGCTGTGCTTTACCAATTACGTCAATATGTCCGGCATGACCGGAGATATTCAGGACCTGCTGGCCCTGCTTGGCAATGACCGGCTCAGCTTCATCATTGCGGCGCTGTGCATCTACCTGCTGCTGGGCTGTGTGCTGGAAAGCCTGTCGATGATCATTCTGACCGTGCCAGTGCTCTATCCGATTGCGGCGGGCCATGGGATCGACCTGATCTGGTTCGGCATATTCGTGGTCATGGTGACCGAGGTGTCCTACATCACGCCGCCGGTGGGGATGAACGCCTTTGTGCTGCGCTCCGTCGTGCCCGATGTGCGGCTGGGCACGATTTTTCGCGGCCTGCTGCCCTTTGTCGGGATGGATATCCTGCGGATCGCCCTGATCATCGCAGTGCCATCGCTGGTGCTGGTGCTGACGTGATCTGCCGATCGGCCTGAGGCCGGGCTGGACCTGTCATCCGTGTCGCAGGCAATGCCCGCCCGCTTGCCGCAGCTCTCAAAAGCCCTCCGCACCGAACAGATCACCCGCCCGGCGGCACGCCGGGCAGCGCCCGACCGCCCCCTCGGACGGGCGCTTCGCCCCCACCCGCGGTCGGTCGCTGCCCGTCTCGCGAACCACAGGCGCCCGACCACGCGGAACGAAGGCCGGCCGGACCAAAGCCCGCCGCTTGCCGCCCCGCGTCCCCCTTGCTATCTGCCTGCCCAAGCACAGGAGGCCCCCATGCAGCCAGACCAGATCGAGACCCGCGGCAGGCTCACCCCAGACCGCAGCCTGGCAGAGCTCACATGGCTGCGCGTCGGCGGCCCGGCGGACTGGCTCTTCCAGCCTGCCGATATCGAAGACCTCGCCAGTTTCCTGCAACATCTCGACCCCGACATCCCCGTCTTCCCCATGGGTGTCGGCTCCAACCTCATCATCCGCGATGGCGGGCTGCGCGGCGTGGTGATCCGGCTTGGGCGCGGCTTCAACGCCATCGCGACCGAGCGCACAACGGTCACCGCAGGCGCCGCCGCCCTCGACGCCCATGTCGCGAAACGCGCGGCGGAGGCCGGGATCGACCTGACCTTCCTGCGCACAATCCCCGGCACGATCGGCGGCGCCTGCCGGATGAACGCGGGCTGCTACGGCAGCTACACCGCCGACCATTTCACCGCCGCCACCGCCGTCACCCGCGCCGGCGACATCGTCACCCTGAGCCCCGGGGATATGCAGTTCGCCTACCGCCAGACTGGCCTGGCCGCCGATCTGATCCTGACGGAGGCCCGGCTGACCGGCCCCGCTGGTGACCCTGACGCGCTGAACGCCCATATGGACGCGCAGCTGAAAAAACGCGACGAAACCCAGCCCACCAAGGACCGAACGGCCGGGTCGACCTTCCGCAACCCGGCGGGATATTCCTCAACCGGCCGGGCCGATGACACGCATGATCTGAAGGCCTGGAAGCTGATCGAGGACGCCGGAATGCGCGGTGCCCGCCTGGGCGGCGCGGTCATGAATGACATGCATGCCAATTTTCTGACCAATGCGGGTGACGCAACGGCCACAGAGCTCGAATCCCTGGGCGAGGAAGTGCGAAAAAGAGTTTTCCAAAGCTCCGGATTGACGTTAGAGTGGGAAATCATGCGCATTGGCGACCCGGCTTCGGAACAGGGCTGAAACCCCGTTCAAGAAAGCACAAAAGGGCACCCGCGCAGGGCAGAATACAGGACCCCAAAGGTTCGATAGCAAAAACAGGGCCAAAAGGCCCGGAACGAGGCACGTCGTGGGATTGTCGAGCAGGACACCCCCGAAAGTGGCGGTACTGATTGGCGGCCCCTCGGCAGAGCGCGAGGTGTCACTGTCATCGGGGCGTGAGTGCGCCGCCGCCTTGCGGGACGAGGGATTTGAAGTTGTCGAGGTCGATGCCGGCCCCGATCTTCCCGCACGCCTGTCCGAAATCTCCCCCGATGTGGTGTTCAACGCCCTGCATGGCCGCTGGGGCGAGGATGGCTGCGTTCAGGGCCTGCTCGAATGGCTGAAGCTGCCCTATACCCATTCCGGCGTGCTGGCCTCTGCGCTGGCCATGGACAAGGAAAAATCCAAAGAGGTCTACCGCGCCGCCGGTCTGCCCGTTGTCCCCAGCCTGCTTGCCGATAAGGCCCAGGTCTCCGCCCGCCACCTGATGGAACCGCCCTACGTTGTGAAACCCTATAACGAAGGCTCTTCCGTCGGCGTCTACCTCGTGACCGAAGGCGCGAATTCTCCGCCCCAGCTGGCCGAAACCATGCCCGACACCGTCATGGTAGAGGAATATGTCCCCGGCCGTGAACTGACCGTCTCTGTCATGGGGGTAGGGGAGGGCGATCCCGGCGCGCTCTGCGTGACCGAGATTTTCACCTCCGGCTGGTACGACTACGAAGCGAAATACGCCCCTGGCGGATCGCGCCATGTCTGCCCCGCCGAAATCCCCGCCGATATCGAGGCCGCCTGCCTCGACTATGCCCGCCGCGCCCATGACGCGCTTGGCTGCCGTGGTGTCAGCCGGACCGATTTCCGCTGGGACGACAGCAAGGGGCTGAAGGGCCTCTTCCTGCTGGAAACCAACACCCAGCCCGGCATGACGCCCACCTCGCTGACGCCGGAACATGCGCAGGCGCGGGGCTACAGCTTTGGCAAGCTCTGCCGCTGGATCGTGGAGGACGCCTCGTGCAACCGCTGATCGCCACCCGTCCCGGCAAACGCCCGACCACAGACTCCGCGACCAAAAAGCCGGCAGCGCCTGCGGCGAAAGCCTCGGCTGCCCCCACGGCAAAGGCGCCCGCAAAGCCGCAGCAGACCGAACTCTCCGCCGCCGCCAGACTTGCCGCCCGGGTCTCGCCCTCACGCGGGGCCCAGTCTGACAAGCCCGATCCGGCCCCGTCCCGCACCGCCTACCGTATCCAGCGCCTGATGCTGACCCCGGCCTACCGCCTGGCCATGCGGGTGGTCCTGCCGTTTGCGCTGTCGTTTTCCTCAGTGCTGATCTTCATGTCCGATGATCATCGGCGGGAAACGGTCCTGAGCACCCTGCACGATCTGCGCGCCGATTTTGAAAGCCGGCCGGAGTTCACGATCCGCCTGATGGCCGTGGAAGGCGCCACAGCCGATACAGAGGCCGACATCCGCGAAGTCGCGCAGCTGGATTTCCCGGCATCGACCTTCGATCTCGATCTGACCGCGCTGCAAAAATCGGTGGAAGAGCTGCCGGCCGTGGCGCAGGCCGCCGTCCGCGTCCGCCAGAAAGGCGTGCTGGAAGTCTCGGTGCTGGAACGTCAGCCCGCCGCGCTCTGGCGGTCCGGCGTGGGCATCGATCTGCTGGATGCCGAAGGCGTTGTGATCGGTGCCGCCCATAGCCGCGAAAGCTTTCCCGACCTGCCGATGCTGGCCGGATATGGTGCCAATCAGGATGTTGCCGGGGCGCTGGATATCCTGCGCGCGGCAGGTCCGCTAAGCGACCGGTTCCGCGGCCTCGTCCGTGTCGGAGAACGCCGCTGGGACCTGATCCTTGAGCCTGACCTGCGGATCATGCTGCCGGCCGAACGCCCTGTTCTGGCGCTGGAACGGGTGATCGCCCTGCAGGAGGCACAGGACGTGCTGAACCGCGATATTGCGGCGCTGGATATGCGCCTGTCGGCCCGCCCGACGCTCAGAATGAAAGAAAACGCCCTCGAACAATGGCGTCAGGTCCAGAACCTGATTGTGGAGACGACAAGCAGATGACGATGTTTTACGAAACTCAGCGGGCCATGCGGAACAACCGGAAGGCGGCGATGCAGCGCGGCGTCGTGGCCGTTTTGGACATCGGCTCCTCCAAGATCGCCTGCCTCGTCCTGCGGTTCGACAATATGGGCAATGGTCTGCAGCGCGACGGTCTGGGCTCGCTGGCAGGGCAGGCCGGCTTCCGCGTCATCGGCGCCGCCACCACCCGGTCGCGCGGCATCAGCTTTGGCGAGATCGACAGCATCCCCGAGGCCGAACGCGCCATCCGCACCGCTGTTCAGGCGGCCCAGAAGATGGCCAATATCCGCGTCGATCACGTGATCGCCTGTTTCTCCGGTGCCACGCCCCGCTCCTACGGTCTGGCCGGCCAGGTCGAGGTCGAGGCGCAGGCCGTGACGGAACAGGACATCTCCCGCGTGCTGGCCTCCTGCGATGTGCCGGATTTTGGCGCGGGCCGTGAGGTGCTGCATGCCCAGCCGGTGAATTTCGCCCTCGATCACCGCTCGGGCCTGTCGGACCCGCGTGGCCAGGTCGGGCAGAACCTTGCCGCCGATCTGCACATGCTGACCGTGGACGCCACGGCCATGCAGAACCTTGCGCATTGCCTGAAACGCTGTGACCTGGAACTGGCGGGCTTTGCCTCTGCCGCCTATGTCGCCGGTAATGCCGCCCTGGTCGAGGACGAGCAGGAGCTGGGCGCGGCCTGTATCGATATGGGCGGCGGCACGACCGGCATTTCGATCTTTATGAAAAAACACATGATCTATGCCGATGCCGTCCGCATCGGTGGCGACCATGTGACCGGCGATATCTCGATGGCGCTGCAGATCCCCACAGCCCATGCCGAACGGATCAAGAATTTCTATGGCGGCGTCGTAGCCACCGGCCGCGATGACCTGGAACGCATCCAGCTGAACGGAGAGACCGGCGACTGGAACCACGACCGCCGGGAAGTTTCGGTGGCCGAGCTGATCGGGATCATGCGCCCCCGCGTCGAGGAAATTCTGGAAGAGGTGCGCCACCGTCTGGACGCCGCCGGGTTCGACCATCTGCCCAGCCAGCAGATCGTGATGACAGGGGGTGGCAGCCAGATCCCCGGGCTGGACGGGCTAGCTGCGCGTATCCTCGGCCATAATGTCCGCCTGGGCCGTCCGCTGCGGGTGCATGGCCTGCCGCAGGCCGCCACCGGGCCCGGATTCGCCTCCACCGTCGGCATGTGCCTGTTCGCGGCGCGCCCGCAGGATGAATGGTGGGATTTTGAACTGCCCGTGGACCGCGACAATGGCCGCACGCTCAAGCGGGCCGTCCGCTGGTTCAAGGACAACTGGTAATCTGACGGGCCAGACCGCAGGGCAGATCACAGGACAAACGAAAACGGCCGGAGAACCCGGCCGTTTTTGGTTTCTGAAACCGGGACTTGCCCGGCGCGGGGGAGGGCGTGATCAGCCCATGGCAAGCAGCGGATCGACAAAGATATTGCCGCCGATCGCATCGAACTCTGCCTGATCGAAGTTGCGCAGCAACAGCGACCCGCCGCCGTCGATCTCCACCAGCGTATGCGCGCCGGTAAAGCTGACCGTGGCCACCGCGCCGTTCAGGTCGATCATGTCGATGCCGGCATCAAACCCGTTTACCGTATCATCGCCGGTATCGGCCACGTCGATCACGATCAGGTCGGCATCGCCATCGCCCTGCATGCTGACACCAAGGTGGATCATGTCGTCTCCGAAACCGGCGAGGATCTCATCCGATCCCGTCCCGCCGAACAGGCTGTCGTCGCCCAGCCCGCCGTCCAGAACGTCATCGTCATCCTGACCCTTGAGCCGGTCATCGCCGGACCCGCCGGTCAGCTCGTCATCACCTTCGCCGCCATTGATGCTGTCGGCCCCGGTGCCGCCGTCAACCGAATCGTCGCCGAAACTTGCGAAGATCAGATCGTCCCCGCCGGCGGCGAAAATGTCGTCATCGCCGTACAGACCCAGGACGGTATCGTCGCCGGCACCGCCATTCAGCGCGTCATCGACGCCCGTGCCGCGGATGCGAAGACCATCTTCCGCAGAGGGGGGCGTATCCTCGCCTTCTTCAACCGTGAAGGTCACTGTCGCGGTATCCTCAAAGACACCGTCCGTCACGACATAGGTGAAGGTTTCGGTGCCCACGAAGCCCTCCGCCGGCGTATATTCGAAATCGCCATTGGAATTATTGGTCAGTACGCCCGACAGGCCGCTGGCATCAAAGCTGACAATCGACAGGGCATCGCCATCCGGATCGGTGTCATTTGCCAAAACATTGAACATCTCCGACCCGTTTTCGGCGATTGTGACATCGTCGTTGCGCGCAATGGGTGCAGACAGTTCAATATCGCCATTTGTGATCTGGAAAAACCAGATCCCGGTCTCTCCGCCATTGCCGGGGGTGTTCTCCAGCTCCAGCAATTCCGATTCGAATCCGGATTGCGGCAGTTCGAAATATGTCCCTTCCGCGTTCCCGGCCGAAAAGCCCGCATGTGCCGCAGTGCCGCCAAGCCCGTTTGATCCGCCCGAAGCATCGCCGGCGGTCCAGTCGATCTGTTCATAGATAAAGGTGACATCCGCGTCGCCGGCGGACCGGCCCGGCGCATCGGACACGTCTTCGATAATCAGCTGGAAGGAGTTTACGAGACTGGTATTGCTGGAAAAGAAGCCGACGTCATCCCAGGTGATGACGATGCGGTCATTGACCTCGTCCAGCGCATACCAGACCAGGTTGGTGCCCTGGGACGTGCCGCCCGGGCTGCCATCTTGCATCGGGCTCCGCGTATCGACATCGCCCCAATAGGGAAAGAAGCCCGGCACGGTGCCGCCGGAAATCGTATCCGGCGTATATTGCGACAGGGCATCATCGAATGTGACAGAGCCGTTGTTATTTACAAAAAGCGACGTGTAGGTCGCTCCAAAGAAGTTCAAACCGCTTTCAAAGATAGATGTTATGTCGATCTCGGACGTCGAGCCATCGTCGTTGCGATCCAGAAACTCGGTACCGAAACCGTAATCTCCGCCGAGGTCGTTAATCATGGATGGGGCCGTCATGGGAATTCTCCAGAAAAATGGTTACGCGATAACTTTTGGTAGGCCGTCATCATTGGATCGCGAACTGACAAATTTTGTCAGCCACTGGACAAAGCGGGGTACCATCCGCAAAAGCGCCCCGAATTTTCCGGAGATCAGTGCCATTCCAGTGCCGTGACAGCCGAATGCTGCTGCGCGGAATGTCCACAATGCAAGCGCAGCATTATGCGGAAATTGCCGGGACAATTGCGTTAACGAATTCCGTGAGGGGAATGTTTACGCTAACGCGAGTCTCCCTCCGAAATCCTGCCACTGTTTACGATTTAGGGACAAACTATAAATTCCACCATAGGTAGAGAAATGAGAATTAGTCATTTATTTCAACACCATACGAAAAAATTTCGTATTCACAGAATATGGCGAAAAAGTGTTGTGCCCGCACCTTCCGTTAAGTAACGTTTAACCAGCTTGATTAAGAGCTGAACAAATTTTGATCCATGCCTCCGTCGGGGGCTTTTTTGCACATCGAATTGGAGGAGAGGACCATGTCCCTTTCTGTCAACTATACGTTCCAAGGTAATGGTAACTGGTCACTGGACGGCGTCAGCGGCACCCGTACGGATGGCGGCATCATCGAGGTTGAAGTCCCCGAAGGTTCCTATGTCGAGGCGGCGTTCCTCTACGCAACGACCTATTCCACGGATGATTACGCCGGTGACGTGACCGTCGAAGGCACAGTCATCGATTCCTCAGAATTCACGCCGCTCGGCTCGCCCGGCTTCCTGCAGGCGTTCCGCACCGATGTCACCTCGCTGATCCGGTCCGAGGTCGGCTCCGGCAGCGACACCCGCTTCGAGATCGAAGTCTCCGACGTCGAAGAAAACGATGTCGACGGCTATGCGCTGGTTGTCGTCTATTCCAACCCCGATGAAGCAGAGCGCGCGATCATCTTCGCCGATGGCTACTCCGACTTCTCCGGCGACACCTTCTCCGTCTCCTTCCCCGAACCGATCGACACGACAGTCGAAGGGTTCGAGGCGCTGCTGTCCCTCGGGATCGGCTTCGGCTATCAGCTCGGCGGCGGTGGCCAGCGGTCGCTGGTCGATATCGACGGGCGTCGCCTGACCAGCTCTGCCGGCGGCCAGGATGACGGGGACACCAACAATGGCGGCCTGATCACCATTGGTGGTCTGGACGACGATCCGGCCAACCCGACCGACCCGAACGTCGGCCCGAGCAACCCGCGCACCGATGACGAACTCTACGATCTCGCCCAGGGCAATGGCGCCGACAACTCGCCCTTCCTGCTGAACGGCGATACCGGCGTGACGGTCACCACGTCCAACCCCTCCAACGACGACAACATCTTCTTTGCCGGCTTCAACATCGTTGGCGAAGCGGTGGTCGACTCCGAAGAGAACGACCGCCCCGATGCGCGTGACGACGATTACGTCACAAGCGAAGGCACGCCGCTGATCGGTCTGGACGTTCTGGACAATGACATCGACCCCGATGGCGACCTGCTGTCCGTCGTCTCGGCTGATGCGGTTTCCGTCTTTGGCGGCACCGTGGTCGTGAACGGCGACGGCAGCCTGTCCTATACGCCGGCAGCCGGCTTCACCGGGACCGACACCTTCACCTATACCATCACCGATGGCGATCTGACCGATACGGCCGTTGTCACCGTCGAGGTCGAAGGCGACGATACCCCGCCGCCGCCGCCCTCCGATGGCGAGCGGATCCGTGGCGACGCGAACGACAACGCCCTCGTTGGCGGAACGGGCGACGATACCGTCCTTGGCCTCGACGGCGATGACGAAATCGAAGGCGGCGAAGGCGACGATATCGCATTTGGCGGCGCCGGCGACGACTCCATGGATGGCGGCGACGACGATGACTACCTCTCCGGTGGCAGCGGCGACGACGACATCATGGGCGGTGACGGCAACGACGTGTCCAAAGGCGGCGACGGCGACGACTATATCGACTCCGGCGATGGCGAAGACCTCGCGGTCGGCGGCGACGGCATGGACACCATGCTGCTGGGTCTGGGCGACGACGTCTTCAAGCTGGGCACTGGCCTGCTTGGCGATGGTGATGCCGATGTGCTGGTCCTCGATACGCTCAACAACGGTGACGACGTGGTCTTCGGCTTCGAAGGCGGTCTCGACCTGATCGATCTGGACGGCGCCATGGCCTCCGTCAGCTTCACCGGCAACCATACGCTGGTCGACATCGACGGCGGCGGGTCCATCCTGCTGCGCAACTTCAGCGAAACGGATTACGACGCGGTGTCCGGCATGATCTTCACCGACATGCTGATCCCGATGACCTGATCCGGTCGCCAAGACTGAGAAACAAGACTGCGGCCGGGCCCCACGCCCGGCCGCAGTTCGTTTTCCGGCCCCTCGGGCGGGCAACCGGCGGCATTATGGCGCCACCTCTCCGAATATGCTAAGAATCGGTTAAAGGCTCGGAACAGGGCCATCCTTTGACGCGAGAGCAGACTTGCACAGAATCGAGGCCGGGACCGGCATGCACGGGGACGCAATTTCGTGGAATTGCGCCGGGAGCCCTCAACTCACGGTTGCGGTTTGCAAGAATAAATATGGACTATCCATGGATAAAACGGCAATATCCTGCGTAACTTCCAAGAATAGACCGTATATTCTGTAGAAACAGCGTGTTTTATTGATGACCTCGGCATAAACTCGCGGTATGTTGAACAACGATAGGCACGACAAATGCCGTCCGAAGGCGGCCAACAGGCGGATAGCACCATGACACTCAATCTCTCGGTTCCGGGACAGGACGAACTGAAGCCACGCATTGCTGTATTCGGCGTCGGGGGCGCCGGTGGCAACGCGGTGAACAACATGATCGACAAGGCGCTGGATGGCGTCGATTTCGTCGTGGCGAACACCGATGCGCAGGCCCTCCAGCAGAGCAAGGCGGAAAGCCGCATTCAGCTGGGCGTCAAGGTCACCGAAGGACTGGGGGCAGGGGCCAAGGCCGCCATTGGCGCTGCCGCCGCCGAAGAATCGATCGAACAGATCGTGGATCAGCTGGCCGGCTCCCACATGTGCTTCATCACCGCAGGCATGGGCGGCGGCACCGGCACCGGCGCCGCCCCGATCATCGCGCAGGCCGCGCGGGAGCTGGGCGTTCTGACCGTCGGCGTCGTGACCAAGCCCTTCCAGTTCGAAGGCGCCAAGCGGATGCGCCAGGCCGAGGAAGGCGTTGAAGCGCTGCAAAAGATGGTCGACACGCTGATCATCATCCCGAACCAGAACCTATTCCGCCTCGCCAACGAGAAGACGACCTTCACCGAAGCCTTCTCCATGGCCGATGACGTGCTCTATCAGGGCGTCAAAGGTGTGACCGACCTGATGGTCCGTCCCGGTCTGATCAACCTCGACTTCGCCGACGTCCGTGCGGTGATGGACGAGATGGGCAAAGCCATGATGGGCACCGGCGAGGCCGAGGGCGAAGATCGCGCCATCCAGGCCGCCGAAAAGGCCATCGCCAACCCGCTGCTGGACGAGATCTCGCTGCGCGGCGCCAAGGGCGTGCTGATCAACATCACCGGTTCCGAAGACCTGACCCTCTTTGAACTGGACGAGGCCGCCAACCGTATCCGCGAAGAAGTGGACCCGGAGGCGAACATCATCGTCGGCTCGACCCTCGACCCGAACATGCAGGGCAAGATGCGCGTCTCCGTCGTCGCCACCGGCATCGATGTCTCTGACGATGCGCGGGAAATTCCGACCCCGCGTCGCCGGACCAACGCCGTCGCCGCCCCGGTTGAACCGGCGCAACCGGCCCAGCCTGCGGCCGAACGCCCGGCCGCCGTGGTTGCGGAGCGTGAGGCAGAGGTCGAAGCCGATGTCCCGGTGTTCAACGCGGCCGAATACGAACCGCAGGCGGCGCGCCCCGCACCTCAGCCGGTCGCACGTCCGGTAGAAGAGCCGACGCTTTTTGCCGAATATGAAGAAGAGTATGAGGACAGCGCGGAAGAAGAGAGCATTCCCGCCCCGGCCTACCGTCCGCAGGCCGTCCAGCCGCCGGCTCAGGAAACCGTCGCTGCCCGCGCGGCCGACGAGTTTGTTGCGCCGTCCGCCAAGACGGGCGAGCCCAATGCCGATACGCTGGCCCGCCTTCAGGCCGCCGTGAACAAAAAGCATCAGCGCCCCGCGGAACACACCGCGAGCGAGGAAAAGCCCCGTTTCGGCATCAACTCCCTGATCAACCGGATGACGGGAGAGGCCAAGCCGGCCGCCGCCGCCGCACCGCGCCCGGCCCCCCAGCCGGCACCGCGTCATCAGCCGACGATGCGCCCGTCCGAGCCGCGCCGCCCCGCCGAAGCGGAGGCCGATGCAGACCAGGAGCGGATCGAGATTCCGGCATTCCTGCGTCGTCAGGCCAACTGATCCGGCAAGGCTGACCCAAAGTCACACGTGAAAAGAGAGGCCGCGTAACAGCGGCCTCTTTTTTATGTAAAACAACGTTTTAACAGGCGTTCTTCACACGGCGGCTGACCCTGACGAACCCTGACAGTCGCATGTTTCATTTCGTTGCAAAGAGTGAGTTGAGCGAACGCGGCACAGCCTCTACCTAATGATCAACGGGCGAAGTCCGCCAGCCCCGGTTGCGGGCAGGATGCTTCGGCGCCGGATGTTCCGGCACCAACAGGACAAGCAAAGCCCGGCAAAGCGAGGTCAACGTGCAAAAGACGCTGAAAGCTCCTGTCGAATTCAACGGCCCCGGATTGCATACCGGCCGGCCGGCCCGTCTTGTCGTGCGCCCTGCATCCGCCGATACCGGGTTCTGGTTTCGCCGCACCGACATTCACGTCGGCGACGCGCTGGTGCCTGCACGCTGGAACGCGGTAAACCGCTCGCCGCTCTGCACCAAGATCGAAAATGCTGCCGGGACGTCGGTCTCCACCATCGAACATCTGATGGCGGCCTTTGCCGGCTGCGGCATTCACAATGCGTTTATCGAAATCGATGGCCCCGAGGTTCCGATCCTCGACGGCTCTGCCATGCCCTTCGTCAAAGGCTTCCTCGCGCGCGGGCTTCAGGTCCAGTCGGCGCCGATCCGCGCCATCGAAGTGCTGCGCCCGGTCGAGGTCCGCAATGGCGACGCCATCGCCCGGCTTGACCCGAACCGCGTCATGGAAATCGCCTTCGAGATCGATTTCGAGGATGCCGCAATCGGTCATCAGGCCAAACGTCTGGTGATGCGCAACGGTACCTTCGTGCGCGAACTCTGCGACAGCCGGACCTTCTGCCGCCAGTCCGACGTTGACGCGATGCAGGCGCAGGGCCTCGCCATGGGCGGTATTCCCGGCCAGAATGCCGTTGTTTTTGATGGGGCGGCCGTGACCAGCCCCGGCGGTCTGCGCCATGCCGACGAACCCGTGCGCCACAAGATGCTGGACGCGCTTGGCGATCTCGCTCTGGCCGGCGGCCCGATCCTGGGGCTCTACACCGGGACCCGGGCCGGGCACAGCCTGACCAACACGCTGCTTCGGGCGCTTTTTGCCGATCCGCGCAACCTGCGGATCGTGGATTGTGATCCGCGTCAGACGGCCAGCCTGCCTGGCGCCGGCGTCAGCCAGCTGGAGATTCCGGCGGTCGCCTGACCGGAACCGGGCGCGCCCCGATTTGCAACCGAATTCAACGCTCCGCCTGTGTGGCGAAAGGCAATTTGCCCCCCGGATTTTATATGCTAGACCCATGTGGACCGCACGGTCCTCCGCCCCCGGCGGGGGCCGCGCGATACAGGAAAGTCAAAAAAGACGGACGGGGCGGCCAGTGGTGAAGTCAATCATGTCAGGCGGAATGCGTCGGGCCAGAGTGCTGGCCATGGCAACGACCATGGCAGCGGCCCTGGCGGCATGCGGCAACAGCTCCAGCGACGGGCTGGGCGCGAACGGGCGCCCGATCGAATCCTTTACTGCGGAACAGATATACGGCCGCGGTGAATACGAGATGAATCGCAGGAAATTCGAACGCGCGGCCGAATATTTCGGAGAGGTTGAGCGTCTCTACCCCTATTCCGAATGGGCCAAGCGCGGGCTGATCATGAACGCCTTCGCCTATCACAACGCGAAGGATTACGAGAACAGCCGCTCTGCCGCGCAGCGCTATCTCGATTTCTACCCGACGGACGAGGATGCCGCCTATGCGCAGTATCTCCTCGCGCTGTCCTATTACGACCAGATCGACGAAGTGGGCCGCGATCAGGGTCTGACCTTCCAGGCGCTGCAGTCGCTGCGCACGGTGATCGAACGCTATCCCGACAGCGACTATGCGCGCTCTGCCATTCTGAAATTCGACCTGGCATTCGACCATCTCGCCTCCAAGGAGATGGAGATCGGGCGCTACTACCTCAAGCGCGATCATTTTGCCGCCTCGATCAACCGGTTCCGGGTTGTGGTGGAGGATTTCCAGACCACCACCCACACCGCCGAAGCGCTGCATCGTCTGGTCGAAGCCTATCTGTCGCTGGGCCTGACGGACGAGGCGCAGACCGCCGGGGCGATCCTCGGTTACAACTTTCAGTCCACCGAATGGTACGAAGACAGCTATCGCCTGCTGACCAGGCAGGGGCTGGAGCCAAAGGTCCGGGGCCGCAACTGGCTCTCCGCGATTTATCGTCAGATGATTCAGGGCAAGTGGCTGTGACCGGGCCGATGGGTGCATCGCACCCATCGTTCCACAGGCCGAACAGAGGGCAGGGGCAAGGTGCTGCGCGGGTTGGACATCCGGGACATGCTGATCATCGACCGGCTGGAGCTAGAGTTCCAGCCCGGTCTCAATGTGCTTACGGGTGAAACCGGCGCCGGAAAATCCATCCTTCTCGACACGCTCGGCTTTGTACTGGGCTGGCGCGGCCGCGCCGATCTGGTGCGTCAGGGGGCCGAGCAGGGCGAAGTGACCGCGGTCTTCGATCTGCCAGATGGCCACCCCGCCCTTGCCGTGCTGGCCGAGGCAGGGATCCCCGCCGAAGAAGAGCTGATCCTGCGCCGCATCAATATGCCCGACGGGCGCAAGACCGCCTGGATCAACGACCGCCGCGCCTCTGGCGAGGTGCTGCGTCAGGTGTCCGAAACGCTGGTCGAACTGCACGGACAGCATGACGATCGCGGCCTGCTGAACCCGCGCGGCCACCGGGCGCTTCTCGACGCATTTATGGACCGGCCCGACCTGATCGAGGCGACCCGCAGCGCCTGGCGGGACCTGCGAACCGCCCGCAAGGCGCTGGAGACGGCCCGCGCCGGCCTGGACGAAGTCAAGGCGGAGGAGGATTTCCTCCGCCACGCCGTGGCAGAGCTCGACAAGCTCGCCCCCGAACCGGGCGAGGAGGCGCATCTTGACAGCCGCCGCCGCCTCATGCAATCGGCCGAAAAGGTGCGGGAGGATGTCGCCCGCGCCGCCGCCGCTCTGGGCCCCGAAGGTGCCGAAGGTCTGCTGACCGATGCGCAGCGCTGGCTTGACGGGGCCGCGGCGCAGATGGACGCCCGGCTGGACGAGGCGCTGGCCGCACTCTCCCGCACCATGACGGAACTGGGAGAGGCCGCCGACGGCGTCACCCGCTGCCTCGATGCGCTGGACTTTGACCCCTATGAACTTGAGGCGGCCGAAGAGCGGCTCTTTGCGATCCGCGGCCTTGCCCGCAAACATTCGGTCGCGCCCGATGATCTGGCCGCTTTTTCCGATACGCTGCGCGACAGGCTGACCCGGCTCGATCAGGGCGAGGGCGATCTCGCCGCGCTCGACCGTGCCGCCCGCCGGGCGCAGACCGATTTTGCCCTGGCCGCCGAAGCCCTCTCCGAGGCCCGGACAGAGGCCGCGGCCCGCCTTGATCGCGCCGTCATGCAGGAACTCGCGCCGCTCAAGATGGAGCGGGCGGTGTTCCGCACCAACCTCAGCCCCGCCACCCCGGGCCCCGACGGCACCGAAGAGGCGACCTTCACCGTCGCCACCAATCCCGGCGCCCCGGCGGGCGCGCTCAACCGGATCGCCTCGGGCGGGGAACTGTCGCGGTTTCTGCTGGCCCTCAAGGTCTGTCTGGCCCGGGATCAGGCGACCATGACGATGATCTTCGACGAAATCGACCGCGGCGTCGGCGGCGCTACGGCCGATGCCGTGGGCCGCAGGCTTGCCGGGCTGGCCGAGGGGGGGCAGGTGCTCGTCGTGACCCATTCACCGCAGGTGGCCGCGCTTGGGGCGCACCACTGGCAGGTGTCGAAACGGGTGCAGGATGACGTGACCTATTCAGCGGTGACGGCCCTGCGCGGCGCGGATCGAATTGACGAAATCGCCCGGATGATCTCCGGCGACCGGGTTACGACAGAAGCCCGCGCCGCGGCGAAATCTCTCTTGGAAAGCGGAACAGCGCGGGTCTGACCCGCCGGGGTGATGCGCCGCCAATGCCCCGCTGCCGGCCCGCAGAACCGGACGGGAAGTCATTGTCCGGAAAGGGAAAGCTCTGGGCCATGAACGCATGACCCAGAGCCTAACATCATACCCCTTACTAAGGTTAACCCTACGACATGGCGCGCTTGGGCGTCATACCCAAATTGGGGGAAAGGGGTGATAATCTCGTTAGTTACGTTACGTTCCGACCTCAGTCTTTGCCGCGGCCTCTGTCATCATTTCCTCCAAGGTCGCCAGCATGAGCGGCCATTTCTGGAAAATGAGAAAGTTCCCGGCCCGGTCCACGGAGCGGAACGAAACCTGCGGATAGGCCTCTGTCAGTTCGCGCACGGTTTCGGGCGGCATCGACTGGTCTTCGGTCCCGACCAGATCGATCACCGGCACGGCATCCAGAAGCCGCGGCACGTCCTCTGCCCAGCCATGCGCATGCACGGTCAGCATCTCGGTTGCGTAATGCCGGGATGCATCAAAATCCGCTGTCAGGACGACGTCAGTGCCCGATTCCACCGCCTCCATCGCCAGCGGATCGCGCGACAGGGCGCAATCGGCCGGGGACCCGGCATAGACCTTTCGGATGAATCCGGGCTTGCCCAGACTGCGGGCCATGGCAAATCCGGCGCGTGCCAGAAACGGCAGCATCTGCGGCACGTACCGGCTCGTGCCCAGGATGAACCTGTGCCAGGGCCCCATCCGGTCGAACTGGGCGGCCTTGCTGAAGGGCAGGGCCATGGCACAGCCCAGCACACCGGCGATCCGTCCGGGAAAAAGCGTGTTCAGCCGCGCCACAAACATCAGATCTGCATCGACGACAACAAAATGCGCCTGGGCAATCTGCAGATGGTCCATCAGCGCCGCGTAATCCTCGGCAACAGCGCTCAGCCGGTCGGCGCCCTGCGGCAGCGGCGTGGACCCTCCGAAGCCGGCCCGGATCGGCGAAATCACCCGCATCCCCAGATCACCGGCCTTTTCCTCGGCCTGCGCGGCCCAGCGGCAATATCCGAAATTGGACCCCGTATTGATGACCGGCCGGCCGTCGGGGTCGCCGAACTCAAGATAATCGACGATCCGGCCATCCGGGCGCGCGATACTGTGATACCGCCGCGCGATCAGCTGCTGTCCGCCCCGGCTGATCCGCGGCCCGACGGTATCCTGCCGGGAAGGCATCGCCTCCGACCCCGGCAACAGTGCCAGATCGGACAGAGAGATGGTCAGCCGCATGAGGTCGCTCTGATTGCGGGCCTCGGTTTTGGCCAGGATGGATTTCATCTGACTGCGGACCGTTTCGACCGACCGGCCGCGCCGCGCGGCAATATCCTTGACGGATCCGCATTCGGTGAGTGACGCAACCACATCCGCCTCTGCCGGCGTCAGGCCAAACGCATCGGTCAGCAGCTTATAGGCCTGGTCCGACCAGCTCATGTCAGAACTCAGGACAAGCACCTGCCTGAGAGGCTGTGCATCCTCCATCAGGCGCAGATGCAGAAAGACCAGCCGGTCATCACGGCAGCGGCGCGCGCGGATCAGCCTTGTGCTGGCGGCATCTTCATGACGTTCGCGCGCCTCAGCCCCGTCCGAGATCAGATCCCGAACCTCGGCCGCCAGCCGCGCCATGTCTTCTGGGTGGAAGGGCAGGGCGGTCAGGGCCATACCGGCCACCGCGCCAATGGTCGAGCGGGCCGCATCATTGGCGGAATGGATGACACCCGTTCCATCCGTGCTGAAGGCCGGCGTCCGTCTCAGCCGCAGGACCTTGTCCTGGTCCGGCGGCGCGGACCGGACGGTCAGCGTCCGCTCCAGAACCTGCTCCAGCCGGGCCACGTGCCGGATCACCCCCGCCCGTTCCAGCACCGCCTGCCGGATATGCGACGGGCGGCGGCGGTTGGGGCGCACCAGGGTTTCCCAATGCTCGACCAGATCGCCCAGCGTATCGGGATCGACCGCCGTGCCATACAGCCGGTCCAGAACCTCGGTCTGCAGGGACGCAAGCTCTTCCGTCAGCGACCCACCGGTCTCGGCCTCAGCCTCGTCTTCCGAAAGAAAATGCTTCACGTCGTCCCCCAAGACTGCGTCCGCATCACTGCGATCCCGATGAGTTAAGGTGCCGGAGGCTTCAAATCAACACAATTGACGCCAAAAGGCATCGCGCCAGCCTAGGGAACAATCTTGCCGGGGTTCAGGATGCGGCCCGGATCCATCGCCTGTTTGATCGCGGCCATGACAGCCCAGCCATCGCCATGTTCGCGATCCATGAAGCCCAGCTTGCCGATGCCGATCCCATGTTCGCCCGTGACCGTCCCCCCCAGTCGCAGCGCCAGGTCCACCATGCGGTGCGACGCGGCCTTGACCTCCTCCAGCTCTGTCGGACTGGACGGGTCGAACTGGAGGATGACGTGGAAATTGCCGTCTCCGACATGACCCAGGATCGGCCCGCGGATCCCCTTCGCCTCAAGATCGGCCTGGGTCGCCTCCACCGCCTCCGCCAGACGCGAGATCGGAACGCAGATATCCGTCACCACGGCGCGCGTCCCCGGCCGGGCAGCCACAATGGCCCAGTAGGCATTGTGGCGCAGCGTCCAGAGCGCCCGGCGTTCCTGCGCATCCGCCGCCCAGACAAAGCCGTGCCCGCCATGATCGGCCGCGATCTCTCCAAAACTTCTGGCCTGTTCCTCAACAGCGGAGGGAGAGCCATGAAACTCCACCATCAGATGCGGCATCTCTGCCATGCCGGCGCCGGATTGCGCGTTGAACACCTCCACCGTGGCATGATCGACAAATTCGATCCGCGCCATCGGGATGCCCATCTGAATGGTCTCCGTCACGGCCTGAACCGCATCGCGGATCGTGTCGAAACCGCAGACCGCCGCGGTCACCGCCTCGGGCTGGCCATGCAGGCGCAAAGTCAGCTCCGTGATCAGGCCCAGCGTGCCCTCCGATCCGACGAACAGCCCGGTCAGATCGTATCCCGCCGCCGATTTGCGGGCCTGGCTGCCGGTCCGGATCACCCGGCCATCGGCCAGAACCACCTCCAGCGCCATGACATTGTCCCGCATCGTGCCATAGCGCACCGCCGTGGTGCCGCTGGCCCGCGTCCCGGCCATCCCCCCGACAGAGGCATTGGCGCCCGGATCGACCGGAAAGAACAGCCCCGTCGCCCGCAGCTCCTCGTTCAGCTCTTCACGGGTGATGCCGGGCTGAACCCGCGCCGTCAGATCCCCCTGAGAGATCGACAGGACGCGGTTCATATGCCGGAAATCCACCGTCACCCCGCCGCTTGGCGCCTGAGCCTGCCCTTCCAGCGACGTGCCCGCGCCCCAGCCGATCACCGGTACGCCGGCCCCGGCACAGAGCTTGACCAGCGCCGACACCTCTTCTGTCGTGGCCGGATACGCCACCGCATCCGGCAGCATGGGCTCGAAATAGGATTCCGAACCGCCATGCGCCCCGCGCTCTGCCTCGGCCCGCGTCACCCGATCGCCCAGCAATGCCACCAGTTCCGGCCAAATTGCCTCCACTCCCATAAGGTATCCTTCCCAAATCCGTTCAAATGTTTCTATGTGAGTGCACCGAAACTGGAAAGTCGCCCGCGCAGCGCATTAGCATAAGCGGGCTATCGATACGCTACAGGACCCATTGTCCCGCCATGACGTCGTCATCTGACCGCGCCTCTTACTCTCTCCGGCTGGATCGGCTGACGGACCGCTGCCGCTCCGGCTGGACCGTGATCCGCACCCGCGGCCCCAACCAGGCGCAGTTCTGGATCATTTCGCTGCTGGTCGGGATCGCCGCCGGCACGGCCGCCCTGTTCTTCCGCAAGGGGATCGAGGCGCTGCAGGCCTTCCTCTACCGATCCGATGACATCACCCTTCTGCACAGCTGGGCAGGGGGGCTGCCCTGGTTCTGGGTGCTCGCCATTCCGGCCTTTGGCGGGCTTGCCGTCGGTCTTATCCTGCATGCCTTCACCCCCGACGGCCGGGTCCGCTCGGTGGCCGATGTGATCCACGGGGCCGCGCTGAACGGCGGCCGGGTCGAAGGCAGGGCCGGCCTCGCCTCCGCCGCCGCCTCCTTCATAACCCTGTCGACGGGCGGCTCTTCGGGGCGGGAAGGGCCGGTGGTGCATCTCGCGGCCGTGCTCTCCTCCCGCGTGCTGAAATGGCTCAAGGCCGATGCCATCACCGGCCGGGATCTGCTGGGCTGTGCCGTGGCCGCCGCCGTCTCCGCCAGTTTCAACGCCCCGATCGCCGGCGCGCTCTTTGCGCTGGAAGTTGTGCTCCGGCATTTCGCCATCCATGCCTTTGCCCCCATCGTGATCGCCTCTGTCGCGGGCACGGTGATCAACCGGCTCGAATTCGGCGGCGTGACGGAATTTACCCTGCCCACGGCCTCCGTGTTCCAGTTCTATCAGGAACTTCCGGCGTTTCTGCTGCTGGGCGCGGTCTGCGGCATTGTCGCCGGCGCCCTGATGCGGGCCATTTTCGCGGCCGAGGATATCGCCAGCCATATTCAGGCCCGCACCGGTTTCCCGCGCTATATGCGCCCCGCCGTGGCCGGTGTCCTGCTGGGGCTCATCGCCATCTGGTTTCCCCATATCATCGGCGTCGGCTACGAGACGACCTCCCTGGCCCTGACCGGCCGCGTCGGCATGTGGGAGGCAATCGGCTTTGCCGTGATCAAGACCGTCGCGGTTGCGATCACGATCGGCGGCCGCATGGGGGGCGGTGTCTTCTCCCCGTCTCTCATGCTGGGCGCGCTCACCGGATTGTCCTTCGGCCTGATCGCCACCTCCGTTTTCCCCGAGGTCTCCGGCTCCTCCTCGCTCTATGCGCTGGCCGGCATGGGCGGCGTGGCGGCCGCGGTGCTGGGCGCGCCGATCTCGACCACGCTGATGATCTTCGAGCTGACCGGAGACTGGGCCACCGGCCTCGCCGTCATGGTGACCGTGTCGATCTCGACGGCCATCGGAACCCGTCTGGTGGACCGCAGCTTTTTCCTGACCCAGCTCGAACGCCGCGGCATGCATCTGGCGGCAGGGCCACAGGCCTATCTGCTGTCCCTGTTCCGCGTCTCCGACATCATGCGCCGTCCCGACCATGACCGCGCCGCGCCGGAGGCCCGCTGCTGGGAGCTGATCGAAGAGGGCAGCTATCTCGATGCCCAGGCCACGCTCGAAACCGCCCTGCCGGCCTTCGACCGCACCGGGGCTGCGTTTCTGCCCGTGGTCCAACTCACCTCCGCCGACCAGCCGCCCGACCTGCTGGGCGCGGTCTACCACGTCGATGCGCTGCGCGCCTATAACCGCGCCCTCGCCGCCACCGCGGCGGAAGAACACAGCTGATCCCGGCCCGCCAGCCCAGGCCGGACCGGCGCCGAAACAACCCGCTCTTGGCTTTTTCTTGCTGAAAATATCCTGGGGGGAGGCTCTGAAAGAGCCCGGGGGGCAACGCCCCCCGCCACCCTCTCAGACCCGCTCGACCGTCACGAATTCGGTGGCGTAAAACGCGATATACTCCCGGATCCGCTCCATCCCCTCAAGCGGGTCCTCATAGGACCAGGCCGCATTCTCATGCGTCGTGCTCTTGGTCACGATAGAGAAATAGCTCGCATCGCCCTTCTTGGGGCAATGGGTCGTGTGATCGGTCCGGTCCAGAAAGGCCATCGCGATATCTTCCCGCGGGAAATAGATCACAACAGGATAGCTGCCCTCCGACAATTCCAGCGCATTGCGGCTTTCGCCCAGAACGGCGCCGCCGGACCGGACGGTCCAGGTGCCATCGGCCTTGCGGATGGTGATGTCATTCATAACCCTGCTCTCCCCTTGCAGCGCATTTCACCTGCCCGGCATTGATGACATGCCGATGACAGGCGCGCATATTCAATCAAGTTTCTCTGTCGCGGAGGCGAACCATACAGCGGTTTCCCCCGAAAGCAGAGGGCCGATTTTGTCGCGGCAGGCGGCGTGGTAGCTGTCCACCCACTCCCGCTCCTCGGCACTCAGCAAACCAGTGTCGATCAGCCGCCGGTCGATGGGCACCCAGGTCAGCGTCTCGAAATCCAGCCAGTCACGCGCATCGCCACCCGGCACCGGGGCGGCCTCCTGCACCACGATCAGGTTCTCGATCCGGATGCCAAAGGCGCCCTCCCGGTAATATCCCGGCTCATTGGACAGGATCATTCCGGGCTCGAGCGCCACGTCGCTCGTGCGTGACAGCCGCTGCGGCCCCTCATGGACGCAGAGATAGGCGCCCACGCCATGCCCCGTGCCATGGTCGTAATCCATCCCCGCCAGCCACAGCGGATACCGTGCGAGGCTGTCCAGATGCCCGCCCGTCACGCCACGCGGAAACCGGACGCGGGACATGGCGATCATGCCCTTCAGCACGAGGGTGAAGGCGCGTGTCTCCTCCGCCCCGGCCTGACCCACGACCAGCGTGCGGGTGATATCGGTCGTGCCGTCCGGATATTGCCCGCCGCTGTCCAGCACCACCAGCTGACCCTCTTCCAGACGGCGGCTCGACTCGGCGCTGACCTTGTAATGCGGCAGCGCGCCGTTGGGCCCGGCGCCCGCGATCGTGTCGAAGGAGATCTCGCGCAGCATATTGGTGTCCGCCCGGAAGCCTTCCAGCGCCACAACCAGTTCGACCTCGCTGAGCGCGGTCTGATCGGCGGCATCATACCAGGCCAGAAACCGGCACATGGCAGCGGCATCGCGCAGATGGGCATCGCGCATCCCCTGCAGCTCTGCCGGGTTCTTGATGGCCTTGGGCAGGCGCGCGGGATCGGCGCCATGGCTGAGGTTGACGCCCGCCAGCGCCGCCAGAGCAATCAGCGCCTGCGGCGCGCTCGACGGGTCGATGCGGAGTGTCCCCTCCACGGTGGCCAGAAGATCGGCCAGCTGGTCGGGAGGCATCACCGAGACATCCGCCCCCAGATGATCACCAAGCCCCGCGCATTTGTCGGGCTCCGTCAGCAGCACGGCGGAGCCATCGGCGCGCAGCAGGGCAAAGGCATGCGGGATCGGGTTACGGGGAATATCCCCGCCCCGGATATTGAAGAGCCAGGCGACGGAATCGGGCAGGGTGATCAGCGCGGCGGCCTCTCCCGCGCTGCGCAGCTCATCGGCCAGCCGGGCGCGTTTGGCGGCATGATCCTCGCCCGCGAATTCCAGCGGATGGGCAAAGATCGGTGCCATGGGCGCGGCGGGCTGGTCGGTCCAGATCGCATCGACCGGATTGTCGATGCCGCGCAACTCCAGCCGGGGCAGGGCGCGGCTGAGGCGGGTGATCTCGTCAACCGTATGCAGCCAGGGGTCAAACCCCAGCACGGCATCCTCGGCCAGGCTGCGCTTCAGCCACTGCGCCAGCGATGTCGCGGGCCAGTCCACGGGGGTGAAATCCGACAGCGCCACCTGTTCGCGCACCTGCACGGTATAGCGGCCATCGACAAAGACGGCGGCCTTGTCCGCGGTGACGGCGCAGAAGCCCGCAGAGCCGGTGAAGCCCGTGAGCCAGGCCAGCCGGGCGTCGCGGTCGGCGACATATTCGCCCTGAAACCGGTCGGCGCGGGGGACCAGCACCGCGTCGAGCCCGAGGCGGGTCATGTCTGCCCTGAGCGCGGCGAGGCGGGGCGGCCCCTGTTCCGGGGAGGTGGCGGTGTCAAACGTCTGGAACATGGTATCTTCCTGATCAGGCAGGGCGGAGTTTACGGAAGAGTCCGGCGCTGACCAGTGCTCTTTCCAAACAGAGCGCGCTTGCGCGCGCACATCATGTTTTGCGCCTGCATCCGCAGGCGCGGTGCGGAGGGCGCTGCCCTCCGCGCCTCCCGGGATATTTTCAGCAAGAAAAAGCTCAGGAAGCTTTCCGGATCCCGACCATCCGGGCCCGGGCGCGGGGGTCGCTGTCGAAGAGCGCGGCGAGCTGTTCGGTCATGGCGCCCGCCAGCTGGTCGACATCGGTGATGGTGACCGCACGGTTGTAGTAACGTGTCACATCATGGCCGATGCCAATGGCCAGCAGTTCGACCTGCTTGCGCTTTTCCACCATGGCGATCACGTCGCGCAGGTGTTTTTCAAGGAAATTCGCCGGGTTCACCGACAGGGTCGAATCGTCCACCGGGGCGCCGTCGGAGATGACCATGAGGATCTTGCGGGCCTCGCGGCGGCCCAGCATCCGGCGATGCGCCCATTCCAGCGCCTCGCCGTCGATGTTTTCCTTGAGCAGACCTTCCTTCATCATCAGGCCGAGGTTCTCGCGGGCGCGGCGCCAGGGGGCGTCGGCGCTTTTGTAGACGATGTGGCGCAGGTCGTTCAGGCGGCCGGGCTGTTGCGGGCGGCCATCGTTGAGCCAGGCCTCACGCGCCTGACCGCCCTTCCAGGCGCGGGTGGTGAAGCCCAGGATCTCCACCTTGACGGAGCAGCGTTCCAGCGTGCGGGCCAGAACATCGGCGCAGATCGCGGCGATGGAGATCGGGCGGCCGCGCATCGACCCGGAATTGTCTAGGAGCAGTGTCACCACGGTATCGCGGAACTCCATATCCTTCTCGACCTTGAAGCTGAGCGGGGTGGTCGGGTTGGCGACGACGCGGGCGAGGCGGCCGGCATCGAGCACGCCCTCTTCCTTGTCGAATTCCCAGGAGCGGTTCTGTTGGGCCTGAAGGCGTCGTTGCAGCTTGTTGGCAAGGCGGCCCACGGCGCCCTTCAGCGGCTCCAGCTGCTGGTCGAGATAGGCGCGCAGGCGTTCAAGCTCGACCGGTTCGGCCAGATCCTCAGCCGCGACCTCTTCGTCATAGTCGGAGGAATAGACGACGTAATTCGGATCCGCCTCCGAGGGTGGCGGGGGTGGGGGCGGCTCTAGGGGCGCCTCGCCCTCGGGCATCTCCGCCTCTTCGCCCATCTCCTCCTCGGCCATGTCGTCCATCGACACGCTGGCCTCCGACGGGTCCTGCTGGTCGTCCTGCGACTGTTCGGGCGAGGCCTCTGCCTGTTCCTCCTCATCGGACTCGCCGGTGCTGTCGGGCTGGTCCTCTTCTTCCTGACCGTCTTCTTCCGCCTGCTGGTCCTCGTCGTCGGAGCCGTCCGGGTCGTCGCCCAGCTGGTCGCCATAGCCCAGATCCTCGATGATCTGGCGGGCGAAACGGGCGAATTCCTTCTGGTCGGACAGCTTGTCCGACATCGACTCGAGCCGGCCACCGGCCTGGTTCTCGATAAACCCGCGCCAGAGCTCCATCACGTTCTGGGCACCTGCAGGAAGATCGCGGCCCGTCGCCAGATGGCGGACGAGGTAACCTGCGGCAGCCGACAGCGGCGCATCGGCGGCCTGCGTCACGCCCTCATAGCCCAGCCGCCGCGCCTCCGCGCCGATCTTGGCGTCGATATTGCCGGCGGTGCCGGGCATGTCGCGGGCGCCCATCGCCTCACAGCGGGCGGTTTCCATCGCCTCGTAAAGGTCGCGCGCCATCTGACCGGCAGGGGCGTATTTCGCATGGGTCGAGGCATCGTGATAGCGACGGTGCATCGCCAGCGCATCGGCGGTGCCGCGTGCCAGCAGCACCTCATCCTTGGTCATCCGCCGGGAAACCTGCGGCAGGCGCATATTGTCGCCCGAGGTGCCCGAGGGATCGACCGAATAGGAGACGTTCAGTTCCGGGTCATTGGCCATGACCTTGGTGGCCTCGGCCAGGGCCTTTTTGAACGGATCGGCTGGGTTGTCGCTCTGCTTGCTCATGGGAGAGGTAAAGCACTCCGCGCGGGTCTCGGCAAGGTGCTGATGACCGGGGGCGGGGCTGCCCAGCCCGCTCATGGTGACAGGGCGTGCGGATTTTTCATAGACAGAGGGTCGGATGAATAGGGTCATCGGTCAAGTCCGGCGACGGCGGGGGTGGGGACAGGGCGACAGAGGGGCATGGCTGGGACTCCCGGTTTTGGTTCTGGTTATCGCCCCGGGCAGCGGGGCGCGGTCTGGTCCTGACGTTGTTGTGCCCCGGCAAGGTTAATGAGGTGTTACCCGACCGGGCGCAGGCTGTTGCGCCCCGGACCGGTTGCAGGCCGGCGGGTGCAAGGGCGCGCACAGGCTTTCAGCACCACCTGCGCGGCGATGCACAGCCCGTGTGCGGCGGCAGGCGTTTTCTGCACATGCGAAACAGACGATATCGGGATGACGAATTCAGGACACATCCAACAGGAGAGACATATGTCCACGAAACCCCGCATCGCCCTTATCGTTGGCTCTACCCGTGACAGCCGCTGGGCCGACACCCCTGTTCAGTGGATGCTGGAGCAGGCCAAGGCCCGCACCGACATGGAGGTCGAGCTGGTCGATCTGAAAGATTTTGACCTGCCGCTCTTCAACGAGCCCGCCTCCAACATGTGGATGCCGTCTTCTGACCCCAAGGCCGTGGCCTGGCAGAAGAAGATCGGCGAATTCGACGGATTCATCTTTGCCGTCGCCGAATATAACCATTCGATCACGGGCGCGCTGAAGAACGCGCTGGATCAGGCCTATAACGAATGGGTCCGCAAGCCGATGACGGCGATTGCCTATGGCTCCATGGGGGCAACCCGGGCGCTGGAGCATCTGCGCATGATCGCGGTGGAGCTGCAGATGGTGCCGGTGCGCGGTGCGGTCCATATCGGCGGTGCGGATTTCTTTGCCGTGCACCCGATGGGTGGCGGCAAGCCTCTCTCCGATATCGAGGCCAATATCGCCCCCGCTGCCAAAGGCGCGCTGGACGATCTGGTCTGGTGGGCCAATGCCACCAAAACCGCCCGCGACGCGTCGGCCTGATCTTCGGATCACCTGAGCGAATAGGCAAAAGCCCCGGCGGATGCGCCGGGGCTTTTGTTATCTCGGGCGCCGCGCCGGGAAAGTCGCGATCATACCGCACGCGCGCGCTGACATGGCCGGGCCCGGATTGGCCGGTCAGAGCTCTCAGGCTGCTGGCATGGGCGGTCGTGACGGGCGTTGACGGCAGGCGCTTCCGAGATCAGTCGTCTTCCCGCATCGAGACGTCGCCGAACATATCCGCGGTCGAGCCATCGACATAGCTGACCGTGCCGGTCACATCGCCGGAGATCAGCTCTGCATCGTCGCCGAGGAAGGTGCCGGTGGTCGTGCCCTCCAGCGTGGCGACCACCCCGTCTTGGACATAGGAGCCGTTCACATCGGCGGAGAAGGTGTTATCCGTGATGACGCCGTCTTCGACCTTGAAATTCCCGGTCAGGGAATTGCCGCTGGTGTCATGAAAATCGTAAAAGTCGCCTTCGATTTCGCCGGCACCAAAATCCGCGGCCAGCGCCGCATCGGCCAGAAAATCCATATCCGCGACAGAGCTGGCGGCAGACCCGACTTTGAACCCGGCCACGCCTTCATAATAGGCCGTTCCGCTGGTCGGCATGTCCAGAGTGGGCGAAGCAGCGGCCAGATCGGTCAGAATTTCGTCCCGTTCCTCATCCAGCGACGCAAAGGTCACGTCTTCTTCGGAACTGGACCCGCAGGCGGCCAGACCTGCCACAAGAAACAGGCCGGAAAAAAGCTTGGCGGTAGAAAGAACGGTCATGACTTTAAGTCCTGTTGTCTTGGGGGCGCGGTGCGTCCCCCACATGCTTAATGCAGTGGCCAGACGAGTCAACGTCCGCCGCATATCGCGATCAGGCGGCGGAGGAGGCGGCGCTTTCCGGCAGTTCCTCGTCAAAGCAGCGCTGGTAGAATTCGGCCACGGTCTGCCGCTCCAGCTCATCGCATTTATTGAGGAAAGTCAGGCGGAAGGCATAGCCGATATTGCGGAAGATCTCCGCGTTCTGGGCCCAGGTGATGACGGTCCGCGGCGACATGACGGTCGAGAGATCGCCGTTCATGAAGGCGGTCCGGGTCAGATCGGCCAGGCGCACCATCTGGTTCACCTGCTTGCGGCCCTTCTCATTATTATAGTGCGGCGCCTTGGCCAGAACGATCGCGGCCTCCGCATCATGGCTGAGGTAGTTCAGCGTCGCGACCAGCGACCAGCGGTCCATCTGGGCCTGGTTGATCTGCTGGGTGCCGTGATAGAGGCCGGTCGTATCGCCCAGACCCACCGTGTTCGACGTGGCAAACAGGCGGAAATACTTGTTCGGCGTGATGACCTCGTTCTGGTCGAGCAGCGTCAGCTTGCCGTCGGTTTCCAGCACGCGCTGGATCACGAACATCACATCCGCGCGACCGGCATCATATTCGTCAAAGACGATGGCGGTGGGGTTGCGCAGCGCCCAGGGCAGAATCCCCTCGTGGAATTCGGTGACCTGCTTGCCGTCCTTCAGTTTGATCGCATCCTTCCCGATCAGGTCGATCCGGGAGATATGGCTGTCGAGGTTCACCCGCACACAGGGCCAGTTCAGCCGCGCCGCAACCTGTTCGATATGGGTCGATTTGCCCGTGCCGTGATAGCCCTGCACCATGACGCGGCGGTTATGGGAAAACCCTGCAAGGATCGCCAGAGTCGTATCGGGGTCGAACTTGTAGGTGCTGTCCGTTTCGGGCACGCGGTCGGTCACAGACTCGAAGCCCCTCACGATCATGTCCGTGTCGATACCGAACACCTCGCGCACCGAAATATCCTCTGTCGGTTTAGCGTTGATATCGGTCATACCCTCGGCCATGGTCTGAATGTCCTTTCTGATTGCCGGACTTGAGGCCGGCCCGCCCCGCAACATATCGAAGACGCGGGGGAGGAAAAGGATAAAATTGGCTTCTCCCGTCGGCCCGGCGGGGCCGGGGCTGGGCTGAAGGGACGGAATGGCAACACGCGACGACATCGAGGCGCTGATCGACAGAACCGCGCGGCAGGACCGCGCGGCCTTTGCTGACCTTTATCGTCACACCTCTGCGAAACTCTTCGGGGTCTGCCTGCGTATCTTGAAATCGGAAGCAGAGACCGAAGAGGCCATACAAGAGATATACATAAAGATCTGGCGCAATGCCGATCGATACAGGGCCGGTGGCTTTTCTCCGATGACCTGGCTGATCACGATCGCGCGCAACCACGCAATCGACCGGCTCCGGTCGCGCCGCGCCTCCGGGTCCGGACTTGACGAGGCAGAGGAGATCGTATCCGAAGCCCCGGGACCAGAGGCGCTGGCCATGGCCACGTCGGACCGCGCGCGGATCGTCGCCTGCTTTGAAACCCTGCCACCGGATCGGGCGGAAGCGGTACGCCGTGCCTATCTGGAAGGCGAAACCTATGCGGAGCTGGCGGCACGCTTTGCCGTCCCACTGAACACCATGCGAACCTGGCTGCGCCGCAGCCTGGCCAAATTGAAGGAATGCCTGTCGGAATGAGCGAGGCGCAAGACATACCCGAGGACGACGACCGTATACTTGCGGCCGAATACGTTCTGGGACTGTTGCCGCCCGATCTGGCGCGCGGCTTCGAGGCGCGGCTGGACGGCGACGCAATTCTGCGCGCCCGGGTCGCCGAATGGGCGGAGGATTTTGCGTCATTGACCGATCCGATCGCAGAGGTTCCGCCCCCTGCCGGGCTCTGGCCCCGGATCGAGGCGGCCCTGGCCCCTCCCAAACGCCGGCGGATCGGCGGCATCGGCTTCTTTGGCTACGCCCTGGGCGGCGCTGCGGCGGCGGCTTTGGCCTGGGTTGTGCTGAGCTCGGGCCTTCTGCAGCCGGCCGCCCCGGAATTCCAGGCCCGCATTGCTGCGCTGGACGAAAGCTATGTCTTTTCAGCGGCTTATGACGTCGACAGCGCAACGCTGGAAATTCAGAAACGCAGCGGCGTCGCCCAGGAGGGGCGGTCGCTTGAATTCTGGCTGATCGTGCCCGATCAGGCGCCGGTCTCGGTTCTGGTCTGGCCGGACAACGCGACCCAGCGTGAAACCGTCATGCTGCCGGTCGATCTGGCGGCAAGATTGCCGGGCGCCGTTCTGGCCATTTCCGACGAACCCGCCGGCGGCTCGCCAACCGGAACCCCGACGGGGACCGTGCTCGCCACAGGCGAAGTGAGCGAAATTTGACCCAAATCTTAATTAAACGGTCATTGACGGCAGTTTAATGTAGCATCACGAACATCAAGCCTATATCCGCTTGGGTACGGAGGCGACTCCCACAAAAACGAAAATGCAGTGTAAGACTAAATTCATGACCTTTCCCCGATTTACCCGCCGGACAAGCGTAATGCTTATTCTTTTGGTCACCGGGACATTCTCATTTGCAGCGCATGCCATGGCAGATCTGAACACGGATCGCAGCGATGAGGGGCTGGAAGTTATTCTGGCGACCGCGGTTAAATAAGCCTGAATTTCCGAACGGTTCCGCCACGTTGAACCGCCTTTGACCCGCTGGTTCCCTGGCCCTGATCGGCCATCAATCGCTGGCCGTCACCCCCCCCAAAGAACATCTGAACGACAGGGCACAGATTTTCTGTGCCTGGCTGGTCCTGGCATACGGACAGGGCAGGCCCTTTGCCCGCGACGTCCCGCGCCACGATGCGCGGGACGTCGCGGGCTTAGCTCACTTGAAGTTGCGGCTGTCCTTTATCTGGTCCCAGGCCCAGACCACCAGCTGCAGCTGTTCTTCCTGGCTGCGGTCGCCGCCATTCATATCCGGGTGCAGCACCTTGATCAGCGCCTTGTAGGCCTTGCGGACCTCGGCCTTGGTCCAGTGGTCCTTGGCCTCAAGTATCTCGATCGCGCGCCGCTCCGTGGAGGGCAGGCGGCGGGTAGAGGCGCCATTGGTGCTTTTGCCCGGATTGCGGGTCGCATTGGCGCCCAGCACCTGATGCGGGTCGTCGATGCCCAGACGGGCCCAGGCGCGCGCCTCCGGGTCGCCCATCGGCTTGGTTTCCCGTTCCCAGACCTTGTCCTTGGACTGCTGGGCGGTCATCTCCGCCTCGGTCGTGCCGTCGAAGAAATTCCACTTGAGGTTATATTCGCGCACATGCTGCTGGCAGAACCAGTAATAGTCGTCCAGCACATCCGGCGCCTTGGGCGCGCGGTACTTGCCCGCCTCTTCGCAGCCGGGGTGTTCGCAGACCTTCTGGGAGGTATCCGAGGCACCCGACATGCCGCGGCGGCCCCGGTTGGTCTTCTTCTTGGCGGAGGAAACCGACATGTCGAATCCGAAGGGGTCTGATTTGGGCATGGGTTCTCCTTTCCGAGTCAGGCGGTGCAGTTTAGACTGACTTTCGCGATATTGAAGAGGCGAGGTGGTAAAAAATGTCTGTGTCGGCAGAGATCCGTACCCGGTTGGAAGCCCGGTTCGATCCCAGTTTTCTGGAGGTGATCGACGATAGCGAGTCGCATCGCGGCCATGCGGGGTATCAGGACGGCGGCGAAAGCCATTTTATCGTCCGCATGAAGGCGGCCACCCTGGGCGACATGTCCCGCATCGCCCGTCACCGGGCGGTTCACAGCGCGATTGGTCCGGAGCTGATCGGGCGCATCCATGCGCTGGCGCTGGAGCTGTCGGACTGATCCGAAGGCCGCGCCTCAGTCGGCGGCAGGAGAGGATCCGTTCCGCCGGCTGCCGGCACTGCCGTTGGGCAGGAAGTCTCGGGCGATCTCGGTCATATCGGCACCCTGCGGGTCGTCTTCCGTATAATCCTCCGGATCGTCTTCGGCATAGATCGTGTCGTTCCAGTCGGCCGGCCCGGCGCCATCGCGGAGCGGGTTGAAGGCCGTAGCGCCGGGCTGTGCCTCATCCTCTGTCGTGTCGGTCTGCAGCGGGGCTCCGGCCTCGGCCGCGTCCGGAGGGATGTCCGGCATGGCCGGGTCGGGACCGTCCGGTGCGGTGTCGTCCTGGCCGGGCGACGCCACCCCGTTCTGCGCCTCTCCGGCAGAGAAGAGCCGGTTCGCCCTGCGTCGCAACAGATCGGTCAGGCTGTGAGAGGCGGGGCGGATCGCGTTGGCGGGGGATGCCGCATCCTCGGGCGTCTGTGCCTCTCCCGCCGTCGTCTCCTCGGGGGCGGGCAACAGGGCGGTCTGGTCGGTCTCTCCCAAAACGCGGGGCGCAAAATCCGACAGCCCGCCCGGCTTCTGCCGCCGGAAAATCAGCATGCTGCGATAGACGGTCTGCGACTGCGTCAGCCCGCTCCGTTCCTCCGAGGGCAGCGTTTCCGCGCGCAGGAATTCCCAGCCGTCCGCGGCCATACTGTTCATCACGGTTTCAAGGGTCAGCGCGAACCTGCTGTCTGCAGTGCGTGCGGCCCTGGCCCGGGTCCCCTTGGTCGGCGCCGGTACCACCTTGTATTCGTACCAGTTCATTCCACACCCAATGGATCAGCGTCATCTGGGACCGTTATGACCAAAATTTCCGACCCGTCCCAGAAAAACCACATTTCACGGCCAAAAATCGAACAATAACAGGGCCCCCGGGGGCACTGTTCACCATTTCCTGAGAATGCGCCCGGCCCGGACCCGACGGATCATTTCCGCAGCTTCATCGGCAGGCCGACCCAATCCGGCACCGGCAGCTTGGAATGCGCCGCCAGCGTCGCGTCGAGTTTTGCCTTGATCGCCTCGGGATAGGGTGCGACACGCGGCCCGCTCTGGTCGATATGCAGCGAGATCCCTTCACCGGTCGCACTGATCCAGCCATCTTCATGGATCAGCTCCTGACAGAAGTGATAGGCCTTTGGCCCCACGTCGAGCAGCCGGAAACTGGCCCGTACCGTCGATCCCAGATGCAGCTCCTGCAGGTAGCGGATACGGAATTCGGCCGAATAGGTCGTATGAGTGCCCTGAGAGGTATAGTCCCACCCCAGGCCAAATTCCTTGCAGGCCTCATCCACGCCGGTATCAAAAAGCACGCCGTAATAGGCCATGTTCAGATGCCCGTTCTGGTCGATCCAGTCGGGATTGATCTGCATCGGCGGGGACAGGAAAATATCGGTCAAGCTCTTACTCCCAGGGGCGCGCCGACCCAGTCGGGCAGCGGCAGGTTTCTATGCTCCGCCTCCATGGCGCGCAGGGCGGCCATCTGTTCGGGCGGGTAGGGGGCCACACGGCGGGCGGTGGCATCCACGTTCAGGTTCAGCGTCTCGGATGTGGCAGAGACCCATCCGTCGGTATGGATCAGCTCCTGCAGGAAATGGAAGCTCTTGGGCCCCACCTTCACGATCTGGAAACTGGCGCGCACCCGGTCGCCCAGCATGATCTCCCGCAGGTAGCGGATCCGAAAATCGGCGGTCATCGAGGTATAGGGCGTCTCCGCCCGGTATCTGTCGCCGAGGCCCAGGGCATCGAAGGCAAAGCTGCAGCCGAAATCGAAGAGCACGCCGTAAAAGGCCATGTTCAGATGGCCGTTGAAATCGATCCAGTCGGGCCGAAGCTCCATCGGTTCCGACATGAGCCGCCCATCCACCATTTCCCCCTTAAGCCGGAGGCGCTTCTGCATGGTTGACGGATCGGACATTCAGGGCTCCGGGTGGTTCCGGTCCCTTTGGTAATTTTCTTTCGTCCTGGGGTAAAGGGCGGGGTAAAGGGCGGGGCGCCCGATCTCAGCCCTTGCGGTTGCGCAGCTCGGCACGGGCCTCGGCTACCTGCCGTGCGGAGATGCCGGCGATGGCCAGCGTCATCAGGGACAGCAGAAGAACGGAAACGGTCATGTCAGCCGGTCACTCCGCCGGATGGCGGGCAAGCTCCGCATCCAGACGCCGCCCGGCAATCCGGAAATAGAGCGCCCCGCAGAGCGCGACAGCCAGAGCGGCAAGTGGAAACAGGTCGACATAGGTCATCAGGGTACCTTCCTCATCCTGCCCATAACATAGTGCGCGCACAGATGCATTACAATGCCCGCCGCCGCCCAGACCCAGCCCAGGCTCTCAGGAATGGCCTTCTCCTCGATAACCGGGCGCAACACGGAAAACCCGATCATCCCGATCCCGATCGTGTTGAGGAAGCCCGCAAAGAGCTTCACCCTCTCGTTCCAGATCGTCAGCCGGTCCTTCGCCATACGCCGGTCAGAGCCCCAGCTTCTCCGTCACCATCTGGTTCACGGCCGCCGGATTGGCCTTGCCGCCGGTGGCCTTCATGACCTGACCGACGAACCAGCCCGCGAGCTTGGGGTTCTGCTTGGCCTTTTCGACCTGCGCCGGGTTGGCGGCGATCACCTCGTCAACGGCGGCCTCGATGGCGCCGGTATCGGTGACCTGCTTCATGCCTTCTGTCTCGACAATCTC
Organism: Pseudooceanicola profundi; assembly: GCF_050897955.1. Taxonomy (NCBI): domain Bacteria; kingdom Pseudomonadati; phylum Pseudomonadota; class Alphaproteobacteria; order Rhodobacterales; family Paracoccaceae; genus Pseudooceanicola; species Pseudooceanicola profundi. The sequence goes on from NZ_JBPAXZ010000001.1 coordinate 3,343,110, forward strand.
CGCCGGATCACGGTCGGAGGTATAGGCGATCTCAAAGACATCCTTGGCGATCTTGCCGGAGATATCGCCCTTCTTGATCAGCGCCACGATCTGGCCCAGCCGTGCCGGGCTGATCGGGCTCTCGCCGATCTCTTTGTCGTCCTTCTTCAGACGCCCGAAAAGCTCGTTGATGACCCAGTTGGCCGCGCCCTTGCCGTCGTCGCAGGCGGCGACAACGGCTTCAAAGAAATCCGCATTCTCCGTCTCCGCCGTCAGCACGGAGGCATCGTAGTCCGACAGGCCCAGCCCGGTGATGAACCGCGCCTTCTTGGCATCCGGCAGCTCGGGCAGGGAGGCGGCGATATCATCCACCCAGCCCTGTTCGATTTCCAGCGGCAGCAGGTCGGGATCGGGGAAGTAGCGGTAATCATGCGCCTCTTCCTTCGACCGCATCGACCGCGTCTCGTTCTTCTCCGCATCGTAAAGCCGCGTCTCCTGCACGACCTCGCCGCCCGCCTCGACAATCGCGATCTGGCGGCGCGCCTCATAGTCGATGGCAGCCTGGATAAAGCGCATGGAGTTCATGTTCTTGATCTCGCAGCGCGTGCCCAGATGCGAGAAATCCTGCGTTTCCTGGTATTTCTCATACTGGCCCTGACGGCAGACCGAGACGTTGACGTCCGCGCGCAGGTTGCCGTTCTGCATATTGCCGTCGCAGGTGCCCAGATACCGCAGGATCTGGCGCAGCTTAGTCACATAGGCGGCGGCCTCTTCCGGCCCGCGGATATCGGGGCGCGACACGATCTCCATCAGCGCCACGCCGGTCCGGTTCAGATCGACAAAGGACATCGCCGGATCCATGTCATGGATCGACTTGCCGGCATCCTGTTCCAGATGGATCCGTTCGATCCGCACCAGCCGCGCCACGCCTTCGCCCATCTCCACCAGCACCTCGCCCTCACCGACGATCGGGTGATAGAGCTGGGAGATCTGATAGCCCTGCGGCAGGTCGGGATAGAAATAGTTCTTGCGGTCAAAGGCCGACAGCAGATTGATCTGCGCCTTCAGCCCCAGACCCGTCCGCACCGCCTGCGCCACGCAGAATTCGTTGATGACGGGCAGCATGCCCGGCATGGCGGCATCCACAAAGGCCACATGCGAATTGGGCTCCGCCCCGAACCCGGTGGAGGCGCCGGAAAACAGCTTCGACTGCGACGACACCTGGGCATGGATCTCCATCCCGATCACCAGTTCCCAGTCATGCTTCGCCCCGGCAATTACCTTGGGCTTCGGCGCCTCATAAGTCAGGTCGAGCATCCCGTTCCCTCGCATCTGGTCCACCTGCGCCTTCTAGACAAGCCCGGGGCAGGGGGCAAGGCCCGCCCGCGGCGCGGCGCCCCGGCTTCTTTGGTCCTGAAATATCCTGGGGGGCGCTGGCGGACGCATCGCGTCGGTCAGCGGGGGGCAACGCCCCCCCTCGCGATCCGTCAGGATCGCAAAACATCGCATGATCCGAAGGATCGCTATCTGGAAACAGGCTCGGGCTCAGCGCCGGCGGGCATTCTGTCCCGGCCCGTCCGGAAACAGCGTCAGAACGGTCTGCCGCGCCTGTGCCGTCGCCGCCGCGACACGGCCGCGTTGCAGCGGGGCCGGCTGCGCCGCGCCGGGCATGATATCCACCCGGGCCCAGACCTGCGGATGCAGTTCCGTCAGATGATCGTCGATCAGCCGCGGGAGGGTCGCATGAATACGGGCCCGCGCCTGCGTGGCCGCATCGGGCAGATCTGCCGGGGCATTATCCGGGATCATCCCGTCGACATAGGCGACGATCAGATTGGCCAGATGCGGCGAGGGGCGGCGCGTCAGAATGTCGTTCAGCCCGGCAATAAACCGGCCACAGTCCAGGAATTCCGCCGCCTGCGGGTCCAGCCGCAGCGCGTCGAACCAGGTCCAGGCATAGGCGCCGTCGCCACTCAGCACAGAGTGGCTCTGCGCCATATCGTTGGCCGCGGCCTCCAGCCGGTCGTAACTTCCGTACCACCGGGGCAGCAGATGCACGCCGTAGATCCGCAACCGGCCCGGATTATTGGGCGCGAGCGCAATCGCTCGCATGTGCAGATCATCAATCGTCACGGATGTCCCGGCGCCTGCTGCGGCAAGATCACAGAAGGCGCCGGCCAGCTCCGGGCTGGACGGAGCATCCGTTTCGGCAGCCGCCAGAAGCTCTGCCGCACGTTCGAACCGCTCAAGAAACGCCCGGCCCGGCTGCGCGGGCCGGCCCAGCGGATCGATCTGTCCCTGATAGGCCCAGCCGGTCTCCATATGGGCGCGGGCCACGATCAGCGCCACGGCCCAGTGGTCCGAACACTCCTCCAGCACCTCGTCGAGCGACTCGAGACCGAAGGGGAGGCCGGTTTCGCCTTCCGAGATGACCGCCCGGGCATGCATGGTCGCATCCGCCCTGGCGCCCGATCCCAGCACCGAAGTCATCGTCACCCCCGCCGGAGAGACCCGCCGCGTCCTGTCCGCATCCGCAAATTCCACCGCCAGCAGGTCCCAGCGTTCCTGTCGCGCCAGTTTCTGCCCGCGCAGGAAGGCCTCGTTCCGGACCCGGTCGATCCCGCTTTCCTCCAGCGTCTTGAGGTTCAGCGTTGGCCGGCTGTCGAGGTTATCCGCCCGTTTCGTCGCGATACTCACCTGGGTTCGGTACATGCTCGGATGCATGGCGACATTGGTGATCGTATGGGGCGGGCGCGCGGACATGGAAAGCTCCTCTTAAATCTGGCCCCCTTCTGGGCGCGCTTTCGGGCTGAAAAAGGGCCGGGGCGGGGTGAATGCACGAAATTGGCGTGACCAAGCGCCCCGGTTGCCGCGTCAGCGCCGCGGATCGGCGGTGCTTTGCCGGGAATGCAGCAAAACCGGGGCAGAACCCGAGAGAGCGGCCCGGCTTCGCCATGATTGCCGCATTTGCCAAGACTTCCAATTCAGCCCGGATGCGCTATGACTGTTTCATGACAGCAAGCGTGATCCGGGCCTTCTCAGTTCATTTTCTGACCGCCACCGGGGCGGTTTTTGCCATGCTGGCCCTGCTGGCGGCCGTGGATGAACGCTGGGGCAATATGTTCCTGTGGCTGGTCGTGGCCTTTGCGGTTGATGGAATCGACGGTCCGCTGGCGCGGAAATACGACGTCCGCACCCATGCGCCGCATATCGACGGGGCGCTTCTGGACCTCATCATCGACTATCTGACCTATGTCTTCATCCCGGCCTATGCGCTCTTCCAGTCCGATATCCTGCCGGGCATCTGGGCCTGGATCGCGCTTTTCGGGATCACGTTTTCGAGCGGTCTCTATTTCTCCGGCAGCTGGATGAAGACCGCAGACTATAGCTTTCAGGGCTTCCCGGCCTGCTGGAACATGTTTGTCCTGGTGATCTTTGCCGCCACCCCGCCGCCGGGCGTGGTGGTGCCGGTGATCGCGGTTCTGGCCGTGGCCATGTTCATGCCTTTGAAATTCATCCACCCCACGCGGACAAAGCGCTGGCGGCCGGTGTCGCTGGCGGTGGCGCTGGTCTGGACGGTGCTGGCGGCCTATGCGGCGATCACGCATTTCCAGCCGGTTGCAGCGGCGCAGATCGGTCTGGTGGTGACCAGCCTCTACCTGCTGGGCGCGGGCATTGCGCAGCAGCTGACGGAAGACACGCCGCTGCGGTGAGCCGCCACGCGTCTTGTGGGAGGCGGAGAAAGGGGGAGCCTCAGCGCCCGCCTGCCACGTCGACCAGCGTCCGCGTCACATAGCCCGCCTTGTCCGACAGCAGCCAGAGGATCGTCTCCGCCACCTCCTCTGCCGTGCCGACCCGGCCCAGGGGCACGCCAGAGGCCAGCCGGTCCGCGCGGTCGGGATCGCCACCCTTGGCGTGGATCTCCGTCCCGATCAGGCCGGGACGGACGGCGTTCACGCGGATGCCCTCCGGCGCCAGCTCATCCGCCAGCCCCAGCGTAAATGTGTCGATCGCCCCCTTGGAGGCCGCGTAATCCATGAACTGGTTGGCCGAGCCCAGCCGGGCCGCAGCGGAGGACACATTGACGATGGCCCCGCCCCGGTTCTGCCGCCGCATCAGCGCCACCGCCTGCTGGGCCACCAGAATGGCGCCGATCACATTGACCGCGAACATCCGCTGCAACCGCTCCGGCGTCAGATCGGCAAGGCTCGCCTTCTGATCGACGATGCCGGCGTTATTCACCAGATGCAGCGGCAGTTTCGGATCCGCCGCTTCTGACGCGTCGAGCCCCATCTGACGGATCGCCGCCGGATCACCGACGTCGGCCTGCAGCAGCGTGACCTCCGCCCCGCGCGTCCGGGCCACATCCGCCACTTCCTGCACCCCGGCCTCGTTCCGTCCGTAATGCAGCAGCAGATGCGTCTCCGGGCTGGCGCCCAGCCGGGCGCAGGCCGCCCCGATGCCGGAGCTGGCCCCGGTGATAAAGAGTGTGCGTTTCATCATCCCCTCCATGTCTTTACGGTTCAGGCGTCCAGAATACGCCCCACCATCTCCCCGGTATCGCGGGAAAGGCCGGGCAGGGCGGCGATCCGCTCCAGCTGTTCCTTCATCATGCCCTGCCGGTCCGCATCATAGCGCCGCCAGGTCTGGAAGGCAGAACACATCCGGGCGGTGGTCTGCGGGTTCTTTGGGTCAAGCCTGATCAGCCAGTCCGCCAGCACCTGATATCCCTTGCCGGAGGCATGGTGGAACCCGGCCTGGTTCATCGCCAGCGCGCCCATCACCGCGCGGAAGCGGTTGGGGTTGGTCATGGTGAAATCGGGCCGTTCGGTCAGCGCCTGCGCCACATCGGCCGCCGCCTCCGGCCGGGCCGCGCCGACCTGAATGGCGAACCACTTGTCCATGACAAGGCGCTCATCGGCCCATTGATCGGCAAACTGCGCCAGCTCCAGCGACCCCAGATCGCTGGCCAGCAGCGCCCCGAGCGCGCCCAGCTGCTGGGTCATATTGGTGGCCGCCGCATATTGCGCCTTCGCGGCCTCGCCCCCGTCCAGCCGGGTCAGCAGCGACAGGACCGAATTGCCAAGCGCCCGCTTGCCCGACTGTTCGGCATCCGGCACATAGGGCGCCAGCACCGTCATATCGGCATAGAGCGGCGCGAGGTCCGGCGACAGCGCCTCTGCAATAGCCATGCGCATCGCCTCCCGCGCCTCCCAGATGGCCTGCGGATCGGGGGTCTGGCCCTCATCCGCGATGGTCTGGGCGAGGTCATCCTCCGACGGCAGCGCCAGCGACAGCGCCCGAAAGGCCGGGTCCAGATCCCGATCCGTCACCACGGCGCGCAGCGCGTCGAGATACCCCTGATCGGGCGATTGCGCCCCCTGCACCAGCGCCATGACAACGGACTTTGCCAGCATCCGCCCCGCTTCCCAGCGGGCATAGGGGTCGGTGTCATGGGCCAGCAGGAAGGCGCGCTCCTCGTTCGTCGTCTCCCGCTCCAGCACGATAGGGGCGGAGAAGCCCCGCAGGGGGGAGGCGACGGGCCGCGCCTTCATGCGCGGGAAGCGGAAGACCTGTGCGCTTTCGGTCAACTCCAGCAGCGTGGTCGGCAGGATCTCCTTGCCCTCCTGATCCAAAAGGCCGAGCGCAAAGGGGATCACCTGCGGCTTTTTCTTCGTCTGGCCGGGCGTGTCGGGCAGGCTCTGACGCAGGGTGACGGAGAAGGTCTCCCCATCCCAGTCCTCGGTCATCGACACGCGGGGCGTGCCGGCCTGGGAATACCACAGCTTGAACTGCGTCAGGTCGCGGCCGGTGGTATCCTCGAACACCTTCAGCCAGTCCTCAATCGTGCAGGCCTGCCCGTCATGGCGGGTGAAATAGAGATCGAGCGCCTTGTAATAGGCCTCATCGCCGACGAGGCGCTTGAGCATGCCGATCACCTCCGCCCCCTTTTCATAGACGGTGGCGGTGTAGAAGTTGTTGATCTCCTTGAAGCTCTCGGGGCGGACGGGATGCGCCAGCGGGCCGCCATCCTCCCGGAACTGGCGGCCCCGCAGGTCCAGCACGTCAGAGATGCGCTTGACCGGTTCGGACCGCATATCGGCGGTGAACTGGCTGTCGCGATAGACGGTCAGCCCTTCCTTCAGGCAGAGCTGGAACCAGTCGCGGCAGGTGATCCGGTTGCCGGTCCAGTTGTGGAAATACTCATGCGCGATGATCGCTTCGATCCGCTCGAAATTGCTGTCGGTCGCGGTTTCGGGGCTGGCCAGCACGGCGGAGGAGTTGAAGATGTTCAGCCCCTTGTTCTCCATCGCGCCCATGTTGAAATCGTCCACGGCGACGATGTTGAAGATGTCGAGGTCGTATTCGCGGCCATAGACCTCCTCGTCCCATTTCATGGACTTCTTCAGCGCCTCCATGGCGAAGTCGCATTTGTCCTCGTCGCCCTTGCGGACCCAGACGTTCAGCTCCACCTCCCGGCCCGACCGGGTGGTGAACTGGCCGGGCAGGTTCAACAGCTCCCCCGCGACCAGCGCAAAGAGATAGGCAGGCTTGGGCCAGGGGTCGTGCCATTCGGCAAAGCCCGGCCCGGATTTCACCTTGTTGCCATTGGACAGCAGCACCGGCAGGTCGCTTTCGATCCGCACGGTGAAGGTCGACATCACATCGGGCCGGTCGGGGTAATAGGTGATCTTGCGGAAGCCCTGCGCCTCGCATTGCGTGGAATACATGCCATTGGACATGTAGAGCCCCTCGAGCGCGGTATTCGTCTCCGGGCTGATTTCCACCTCCGCCTCCCAGGTGAAGGCCTGATCTGGCACATCACAGGTCAGGCCTTCTGCGGTGATCTCCGGCGTGACGGGGGTGCCGTCGATCCGCGCCTCGATCAGCGTGATCTCCTCGCCATGCAGGAAAAATGTCCGGTCTTCGGTCGCGGGGTTCGGGGCAAACCGGATCGTCGACAGCACGCGCGTCGCCCGGGGCGAGAGGCGGAAGGTCAGCCGGACCTCCTCCACCAGCCAGGCGGGCGGGGTGTAGTCCTTGAGGTAGATCGTCTGATCGCCCGTCGCCTGTGCTGCATCCGTCATGGTGGTGCCTCCTGATATCTGTTGGATCCAGTTGTTCCAGCCGGGCGGGGGGGATGCAAGGGGCGGCGACGGATGCAGGCAGGGGAAGGCGCGTCAGGTTCAAATGGGTGATCACCGGGCAGGGCAGGTGGCCGCCGCGGGAGGTCTCAGCGGGCGGTCTAATTAGATGCAGGAAATCCCGCGACGCATCACGCGCGCAGCGCCGGTCATGGTTGTTGATTGAACCCGCAGCCCCTTTGCCGCGTTAGCCCTGCAACGCACATCAAAGGAGACCGACCATGTCAGCCCCCGACACCAACCTCGACCGACAGGCCCGCCAGCACCGCTTCCCGCTCTGGGGCATTATCGCAGCGCTCGTTTTCGGCGCCGCAATGGGCGCGGCCATCACCTTTACCGCAACCGATGCCTCCGGCCCGTCCGGCGCCGACATGCAGATCGACGGGCGCACAGGAGAGGTGGAGGCGAACTGAGCCCCGCCCTTGCCCGTTTTGCAGGCGAGAGGGTCCGACTCTGCGCCTGCGCACACCTTCTCTAGGTTTCAAGCTGTCCGATTGGTGTATATTTTGTGACAGGAGCAACCCAGAGAGGCGACACATGTCCCGCCCGCGTATCGGCATCATCACCAACCTTCACATCGTCAATGACAGCTACCGCACCCATGCGGGCGGCGTGATGAACTCCGAAGCGGTGGCCGAGGTCTCCGGCGGCATGCCCCTGCTGATCCCGGCGGACCCGCGCATGATCTCCGTCGATGACCTGCTGGACACCTGCGACGGCTTCGTGCTGACCGGCGGCCGTCCGAACGTCCACCCCGAGGAATATGGCGAGGACGAGACGGAGGCGCATGGCACGTTCGATCGTGCCCGCGACGCCATTACCCTGCCGCTGGTCCGGGCCTGCGTCGAACGCGGCCAGCCGGTCTTTGGCATCTGCCGGGGATTTCAGGAGGTGGCGGTTGCCATGGGCTCCTGCCTGCATCCGGAAATTCGCGACCTGCCGGGCCGGATGAACCACCGCATGCCGCCCGAAGGCACGATCGAAGAGAAATTCGCCCTGCGCCACAAGGTGACCTTTACCGAAAACGGCCCCTTTCACCGGCTGATGGGCGCGCAGGAGGTCATGACCAATACGCTGCACGGCCAGGGTGTGATCCGCGCCGGGGAGCGGTTCATCATCGACGGCCTGGCCCCGGACGGCACGGCAGAGGCCGCCTATGTGAAGGACGCGCCGGGTTTCACCATGTCGGTGCAGTGGCATCCAGAATATCACGCCGGGATGGACCCGGTCTCCCGCCCGCTGTTCGAGGCCTTTGGCGAAGCCGCCGCCGCCTGGCGCGCGCACCGCGAACCGATGCCGCTGGCGAAAACGGCCTGAGCTTCGGGGCCGGTTCATGCGGCGATGGGTGCATAGCACCCATCCTACGGACCGCGGTGTAGGATGGGTGATCTCACCCATCCCGGCGCAACTTCTGTCACACCTGCCCGCCGCCAATGGCAATCTCGGACCCGTTGACGCTTTCACAGAGCGGATTGCAGAGCCAGACCGCCGCCGCCGCGACCTCTTCCGGCAGGATCAGCTTCTTGTGGCGGTTGAGGTTGACCATCATGTCGCGCGCCTCCTGCTCCGACACGCCCGCCCGCTGGGAGATCGAGTCGGTGTTGCGCGTCACGATGGGCGTATCGACATAGCCCGGGCAGATGGAGTTGAACGTATAGGGCTCCTGCAGGAAATCCTCGGCAAAGCTGCGCATCATCCCGATGACACCATGTTTGGAGGCCGCATAGGCTCCGGCCCCCGCCGACCCGCGCAGCCCCGCGATCGACGACACGGCGATGCAGCGGCCCCAGTCGGTGGTCATCATCGACTTCAGGCTTTCGCGGACCGTGTAGAAACAGCCGTCCAAATTGGTCGTCATGATCTTGCGCCAGAAGTCGGAGGAGGTCTTGTGCAGCTTCTTGCCCTCCGCGATCCCGGCATTGGCGACGCAGATCTGGATGGGCCCGCGCGCCTCCACGGCGGCGGCCGTCACGTCGATGATCTGGTTTTCGTCGGTCACATCCATGACGGCGGGGAACATGCCCGGCTCTGCCACCTCTTTCAGAACCTCCATCCGGCGCCCGGTGATCGTGACCTGCGCACCCTGCGCCACCAGCGCCCGCGCTATGGCCAGCCCGATTCCCGTGCCACCCCCGGTGACGATCGCGTGTTTTCCATCCAGCATGATGCCGCTCCTCCCTCATTGCGGAAAATCATTCCGCAGAACCATATCCACTGCCCGCCGGAGCGCAAGCACAGGACGAATTCCATACGTGTGCGACGGGATCTCAGCTTTCGGGTTGAGTGCAGCCCGCGCGCTACATACTGTCATCGCGATGATGCCGGAGCGTACACATGCCCCTGATGAAATGGCTGGACATGCCGCCTGTCTGGCTGGCCGCAGCTGTGCTGCTGGCCTGGGCACAGGCGCATTCCCTGCCCATGGGCCTGCATTTCGGCGGTGCCTGGGCGGATTTCCTGGGCGGTCTGCTGGTGGGCGCGGGGTTTATACTGCTCGCGCTCGCCATCACCGAAATGCGCCGCAAACGCACCACGGTTATCCCGCATATGGAGGCGGCAAGCCTTGTCACTACCGGGATTTTCTCCCGCTCGCGCAACCCGATCTACCTGGGCGATGCGCTGATCCTGCTGGGGCTGATCCTCTACTGGGATGCGGTTCTTTCGCTGCCTTTGCTGCCGATCTTCGTATGGCTGATAGAAAAGCGGTTCATCATCCCCGAAGAGGATGCGCTGCGCCGGAAATTCCGTGCAGATTTCGCAAGATACTGTCAGAAGACACGCCGATGGGTTTGACTCTGCGCCGCAGAACAGGCAAATCATGCGGGACGGCCGCGCAATAATGTTGCGCACCATTATATGAAACGGACGGATTATTCCGCGCCACTTAACGACGAAGCTCGCAAGGGAGAGTGACACGGTGAAAATCGGAACACCAAAGGAAGTGTTCGAGGGTGAGAACAGGGTTGCGATGACGCCGGATTCGGCGGCGCAGCTCCAGAAGCTCGGCCACGACTGCTATATCGAAAGCGGGGCAGGTGCCGCCGCGGGTTTTGCCGACAAGCTCTATGAGGACGCAGGCGTCACGGTTGTGAAAACCGCCGCCGCGCTCTGGAAAGAGGTCGACATCATCGCCAAGGTCCGCCAGCCCACCGAGACGGAGCTGAAGCGGCTGGATGACACCAAGACGCTGATCTCCTTCTTCAATCCTGCCGGCAACGAGACCGGGATGGAGCTGGCGAAATCCAAGGGTGCCACCGTCATCGCGATGGAAATGGTCCCGCGTATCTCCCGCGCGCAGAAGATGGACGCGCTGTCGTCGATGGCCAATATCGCGGGCTACCGCGCGGTGATCGAGGCCGGCAACAACTTCGGCCGCTTCTTCACCGGCCAGATTACGGCGGCGGGCAAGGTGCCCCCGGCCAAGGTTCTGGTCGTCGGCGCCGGTGTGGCAGGCCTTGCCGCCATCGGCACCTCGACCTCGCTGGGCGCGATCACCTACGCCTTTGACGTGCGCCCCGAAGTGGCAGAGCAGGTCGAATCCATGGGCGCGGAATTCGTCTACCTCGATTTCGAGGAAGAACAGGCGGATGGTGCGGCCACGGGCGGCTATGCGGCTGTCTCCTCTCCGGAGTTCCGCGAGGCGCAGCTGGCCAAGTTCCGTGAACTGGCACCCGATGTCGACGTGGTCATCACCACCGCGCTGATCCCCAACCGTGAGGCGCCCAAGCTCTGGCTGGCCGACATGGTTGCGGCGATGAAGCCCGGATCGGTCATCGTCGACCTCGCCGCCGAACGTGGCGGCAACGTCGAAGGCACCGTGATGGACGAGAAGGTCGTGACCGACAATGGCGTCACGATCATCGGCTATACCGACTTCCCCTCGCGCATGGCCACGCAGTCCTCGTCGCTCTACGCGACGAACATCCGTCACATGATGACGGATCTGACGCCCGAGAAGGACGGCGCCGTCAACCACAACATGGAAGACGACGTGATCCGCGGCGCCACGGTCACCCATAAGGGCGAGATCACCTGGCCGCCCCCGCCGCCAAAGGTTGCCGCCATCGCGGCCCAGAAGCCCAAGGAAAAGGCCAAGGAACTGACGGCGGAAGAAAAGCGCGCCGCCGAAACGGCAGCCTTCAAGGCGCAGACCAAATCCCAGGTCACGATGCTGGCCGTGGGGGCTGTGATCCTGCTGGCCATTGGCCTCGTCGCGCCGGCCAGCTTCATGCAGCACTTCATCGTGTTCGTGCTGTCAGTCTTCATCGGCTTCCAGGTGATCTGGAACGTGGCGCATTCTCTGCACACGCCGCTGATGGCTGTCACCAACGCCATCTCCTCGATCATCATCCTGGGGGCGCTGATGCAGATCGGTACGAGCTCCTTCATCGTGATCCTGCTTGCCGCGCTTTCGGTCTTCATGGCCGGGATCAACATCTTCGGCGGCTTCCTCGTGACACGGCGCATGCTCGCCATGTTCCAGAAATCTTAAGGGGAGGCGGGGACAATGGACTTCGGATTCACCACGGCGGCCTATGTGGTCGCGGCTGTTCTCTTCATCCTTTCCCTGGGCGGGCTCTCCGGCCAGGAAAGCGCGAAACGGGCCGTCTGGTACGGGATCGCCGGTATGGCGCTGGCGGTCTTCGCCACGCTCATCGGCCCCGGCGCGGGTCTCTGGCTGCTGTCGATCATCCTGATCGTCGCGGGCGGGGCCATCGGCTGGTACGTCGCCAAGAAGGTCGAGATGACCGAGATGCCGCAGCTTGTCGCGGCCATGCACTCGCTTGTCGGCCTCGCGGCGGTCTTCGTCGGCTTCAATGCGCATTTCACCATGAAAGCGGTGGCCAAGGCGCAGGCGGCCGGCACGGAAATCCACGGCACCTTTGCGGAGCTCGTGGCGCATAAGACCCCGGTCGAGCTCAACATCCTGTCGGTCGAGCTTTTCCTTGGCATCTTCATCGGTGCGGTGACCTTCACCGGCTCCGTCATCGCCTATGGAAAACTGGCGGGCAAGGTGACCTCTGCGGCCAAGAAACTGCCGGGCGGGCATATGCTGAACGCGGCAGCCGCCGGCCTGTCGGTCATCTGCCTGATCTGGTACGTGTCGACGGGCGGCTTCTTCCCGCTGATCCTGATGACGCTGGCCGCGCTCTTCATCGGCTATCACCTGATCATGGGCATCGGCGGCGCCGATATGCCCGTGGTGGTGTCGATGCTGAACAGCTACTCCGGCTGGGCGGCCGCGGCCATCGGCTTCTCCCTCGGCAACGACCTGCTGATCGTGGTCGGCGCGCTGGTCGGCTCCTCCGGTGCGATCCTGTCCTACATCATGTGCAAGGCCATGAACCGGTCCTTCGTGTCGGTGATCCTCGGCGGCTTCGGCGGCACGGCTGGCCCGGCGATGGAGGTCGAGGGCGAACAGGTGGCAATCGACGTCGACGGCGTCGCCAATGCGCTGGACGAAGCCGATAGTGTCATCATCGTGCCGGGCTACGGCATGGCGGTGGCCCAGGCGCAGCAGAACGTGGCCGAGCTGACCCGCAAACTGCGCGGTCAGGGCAAGGAAGTCCGCTTCGCGATCCATCCGGTCGCGGGCCGTCTGCCGGGCCATATGAACGTGCTGCTGGCCGAGGCCAAGGTGCCCTATGACATCGTGCTGGAGATGGACGAGATCAACGAGGACTTCCCGGAGACGGATGTGGTCATCGTGATCGGCTCCAACGACATCGTGAACCCGGCGGCGCAGGACGACCCGAACTCTCCCATCGCGGGCATGCCCGTGCTGGAGGTCTGGAAAGCCAAAAACGTCTTCGTCTCCAAGCGGGGGCAGGGCACCGGCTATTCCGGCATCGAGAATCCGCTCTTCTACAAGGAGAACACGCGGATGTATTACGGCGATGCCAAGGACTCCATCGGGGCGCTGCTGTCCAAGCTGGGCTGATCCATTGGGACGTAAAGCAAAGGGCGGCCTGCACGGGCCGCCCTTTGTCATGCGCGGGCATTGTGTCGGGTCAGCCTTCGACAAATGTGACGCCGGCCATGACGTGGCGGCTGAGGGAATTTGTTGCCGCGGCAATCCGCTGCGCTGCCGAGGTTGCGGCCGACAGGGCGCTTTGCAGCCGGCCGGGTATCGGGAAACTGGGCAGAACGACGTTCTGAAACGTCCGACCGGAGTCAAAAATATTCGAAAAATGCAAAAGATGTCCGTTGAACTGGCCTGAGGCGCCGGTCACGCCCGTGATTGCATAGGTAAACGGTGTCGCATGCAGCCCATGCTTACCGGCGACGGTCTGCGGGATAACGGAGTAATCGTAGAGAAACGGGATGACAGCGATCCCGCGCGAGTCGAATTGGGTCGAAAAGGCGGAATAGGCACTGGGCGCGGGCGGATCACCCGCATCAGCGCTGAGAATCGACGCGGCCTGATCGGGCCGCCAGATCTCAAGCGGCGCGTGGCCGCCCCGCGACCCGCGAGGCTCCAGCCCGCGCCGACCGCTGAGCTCGGACCCGGTAATATAGGTGATAGATGCCCCGCCGCCGGCGCGACCGCTGGTCTTGATTGCAAGGAAATAGCCCGGATTAATAGCCGATTTTAACGTCATGGCGAATCCTGCATTTTGTCGGAATAGATGTATGAATACGGACAAGCCTGTAAGAAAAAGGCGCATCTGTCTAATGGAATTCGCGGCGGAGGTTTTTCGGGCGGCGCCGTGCCGGCCTGTTCAGCCTGCAGCGACGGGCGAATTATGAAAAGCGGCGATTACCTGCGGTTGCCTTTCGCACCCGCTGATATCGCGGTAACAGGGGGGCTCTCCGATTGCAGCAGGCCCATTCATGAAATTTCGACCAAAATTTCGAAAATGTGCCCTCGAAGTAGAGCGGAACGGCTGGTACCGGCAGCTGGACCGTCATTTTGTCGCCTTCCGTCAGCGTGGGCCGCGTCTGGTCGTGACGTTCGACAATATGAAAAGCCGCGACATGCCCGGCCCCCGCTATCCCTGGGGGTGGAGCTTTGTCGAAGCGAAGGGGGCGTCGCATCTGGGCATCTGCATGTCCCGCCGCAATGACTGGTTCCGCCATCCCAGCCTGTTCGACCTGTTCGATGAATTGCAGCAGCAGGATTTCTTCAGGGATTTCGACGATGTGGTCTTTTATGGCTCCTCCATGGGCGGGTACGGCGCCCTGGCCTTTGCTGCGGCCGCGCCTGGATCGCGTGTCGTGGCCTTTGTGCCGCAGACAACGCTCTGCCCGACCCTCGTGCCTTTCGAAACCCGCTTTGCCAATGGCCGTAAGCGCGGCGATTACGAGGACAGGCGCTATGTCGATGGCCGGGACGGCGCCCTTGCGGCATCACATGTGTCGATCTTTTACGACCCCTATCATGCGCCCGACCAAAAGCATGTGGAACGGCTGGCGCCGGCGAACCTGACCCTCTTCCGCGCGCCCTTCATGGGGCACAAGGTGCCCCGCGTGCTGCGACTGATGGGCAACCTGCGGAATATCAGTTCCGCAGCGCTTGAAAATCAGCTGACCGAAGCGGATTTCCGGGCAGAATTGCGGGGTCGGAAGGAAAAGTATTACTTCGTCAAACGCCTGCTGAACGAGGCGCTTGAACGCGGACATGACGATCTGGTTGCCCGCGCTCTGGCCCGGGCCGAAGCCCGCACCGGGCGGTCCATGGCCTATTTCCGCGATGAGGAGGACTGATCGGGTTATTCGGCGGGCACCGCGTTCAGGTCGTTTTCGCCGGTGCGGTTTGCGTCGATCAGCCGGTGCGCGACCAGCCCGCCGACACCGATTGAGAGCAGCGCAAGGATCGCGGCCAGCCCCAGCGTCGGCACGCCCGCCAGACCGGCACCCACGGTGCAGCCCGCCGCCAGAACGCCGCCGAACCCCATGAGCACGGCGCCGGTCAGGTAACGGCCGGTCTGGGCCGGGCTCTCGAAGCTCTGCCATTTGAACGCGCCGGTGAGGAGCGCGGCCAGCAGCCCGCCCGCCAGCGCGCCGCCGATCAGCCCGGTGCCAAAGCCCGCAGGCACGGCGGTGGAGGCGATGGTCCAGAACAGGCCCTCGGTCATCGGCGCGATGAAGGACAGGCTCTCCAGCGTGATCGGGTCAAACTCGTCATAAAGCACATAGCCCGTGCCGACCCAGCCCAGCGGCACCAGCGCGCCGATCAGCGCCGCCAAGACCAGACGCCCGGCGGGGTTGCCGGAGCGCGGCACGAAGGCCAGCGCGGCGATCGCCAGCAGGGCGGTCCAGACCAGCGCACCGCCTGGCAGGCCCGCCAGCGTGCCCGCATCGCCGACATTGACGGTGACGGAGGAGAGCGCTGTGCGCAGCGGCGACAGCACGCCTTTCAGCGTCGCATGGGCCACCACCGCAAAGACCGCCAGCACCAGCAGCGCCCGCAGGTTGCCCGCGCCGGTCAGCACCGCCAGCCGGGAGATGCAGCCCCGTGTCAGCACCATGCCCAGACCAAAGAGCAGCCCGCCCAGCGTGATCGCCAGCACCGGGATCTCTGACACCGTGTAGCGATGCCCCGCGAAGTCGATCAGCCCGGTGAAGACGGCCGCCTGCGTCCCGATCACCGCCACGGCCAGCGCCAGCGCCCAGACGCCGCGGGCCTCCCGCCGGTCTTCGCCGATCAGCGCCCGGCGGAAACAGAACTTGGTCAGCGCGGCCAGCACGCCAAAAGCAAGGCCGAGGCCAAGCGCAAACCAGACCGACACCTGCTGTGGCGTCGCATTCTCAAACCCGAGCGTTTCGAACATGGGGAGCTCCTGAAACTGGAATATTCGTCTCATATCCGCCGATATGAATACGTATCAAGTGTAACGCCCGCGTGAGAGGGGCGCGCGGGCGGGAAATTATTCCGATATCCGGCAGAGGGGCGGAGGTTATTCTTGAACCGCTCCGATCGCAGAACAGCCGCGCCGGCGGGACCCGTGCCCGCCGGATGCCGGCCTTATTTTCAGCGGCCCCGGATCCGCGGGTCCAGCGCGTCGCGCAGCCCGTCGCCAAGGTAGTTCACCGACAGCACCGTCAGCGAGATCGCGGCGCCGGGCAGGATCACCCGCTCCGGGTTCTGCTGCATGTAATCGACCGCATCGAAAAGCAGACGGCCCCAGGTCGGGAAGTCGGGCGGGAAGCCGAGACCGAGGAACGACAGGGCGGATTCCGTGATGATCGCATTGGCGATCCCCAGCGTGGCCGACACCACGATGGGCGAGATCACATTGGGCAGGATATGCCGCACGATCATCATTACATTGGTTGTCCCGATGGAGCGCGCGGCCAGAACGAATTCCCGTTCCTTCAGCGCCAGCACATCGCCGCGCACGATCCGCGCCGTGGGCATCCAGGAGGTGACGCCGATGGCGACCACGATCAGGATAAAAATCCCTGTCTCCGGCCCGAAGGAGGCATTCAGCGGCTCCCGGAAGAGCAGCACCATGACCAAGAGCAGCGGCAACAGCGGCAGGGCAAGGAACAGGTCCGTCAGCCGCATCAGCACATTGTCGAGCGATTTGAAATAGCCCGCCACAACGCCCACGAGGGAGCCAAGGAACAGCGCCAGCAGCATCGCGGTGATGCCCACCGACATCGACACCTGCCCGCCCGCCATCATCCGCGCCAGCATATCGCGGCCCAGCTGATCGGTGCCGAAGGGATGCGCCAGGGACGGCCCCTGATTGCGGGCCCGGATGTCGATAAAGGTCGCGTCATAGGGCCAGAACAGCGGCCCGAGGAAGACCAGCAGCACGATGAGCAGGAAGACGATCCCGCCCACCATCGCGCCCTTGTGGTGGCGGAACTGGGCCCAGACCTCGCTCCACTGGCTGCGCGGCGGGTTGGAGGGCAGGGGGGCGGTCAGCACATCCGTGGCCTGTACGCCACCGGGGCCGGGTTCCATCAGGTGATCGTTGTCTTCAGTCATAGCGGATCCGGGGGTCGAGAATGCCGTAGAGCACGTCGGCGATCAGGTTAAAGAGCACGATCAGAACGGCGAAGATAAAGGTCAGCGTCTGCACCATCGGCAGGTCATTGGCCTGGATCGCGGTGATCAGCAGCTGGCCGATCCCGTTCACCTTGAACACCTGTTCGGTGATGATCGCCCCGCCAAAGATCTGCGGGATACCAAGCGCGATGACCGTCACCACCGGGATCATGGAGTTGCGCACAACATGGCTGAGCACCACCGCGCGTTCGCCAAGACCCTTGGCCCGCGCCGTGCGCACATAATCCTGGTTGAGGTTGTCGAGCATCGAGCCACGCATGAACCGCGCGATCTGCGCCGTGATCTGCAATGCCAGTACCATGACCGGCATGATCATCTGGCGAAGCTGGTAGACAAAGCTGTCCCAGTCCACCACGCGGTGGGTCGTGTCATAGATCGACGGGAACCAGCCCAGGATGACCGAAAAGACCACGATCGCCAGCACGCCGGAAAAGAACGGCGGCACCGAAAAGCCGATCATCGACACGAAAGTCCCGACGTTGTCGAAGACCGAATACTGCCGGTAGGCCGAATAGATACCGATGGGCAGGGCGATCAGCACCGCAACCACATAGGCCGTGCCCACAACCCAGAGCGTCTGGGGGATCCGTTGCATCACGATATCCATGACCGGAGAGCGGGTCTGCCAGCTGAGAACCCGCAGCTGACCGGCGCTGAAATCGGTGCCGAAAATCCAGTCGACCAGCACCTTGGGCTCGTTCCAGAAGAACTGCACGATCCATTTCCAGTACTGGATGTACCAGGCATCGCCCAGGCCAAGCGCTTCGCGCATTTTTTCCTTCACCTCTGGCGGCACGGTCAGCGGCACCTGCGCCATCGGGTCGCCCGGGGCCAGCTGCAGCAGGCCAAAGATGACCAGCGAAATGAAGAGGAGGGTGGGGATCGCAAGGATCAGGCGCCGGATCGTGAAGGTCAGCATGTCTGCGGTCCTTCAGGGGCGGGAACGGGAAGACGTGACGTCAAGGAATTGGCTCCGTTCGGGGGCTGCATTTGGCAACCATCCTTGCACGAAGGCTGGCAAACGCAGTCCACAGAATGAAAAATGCCCCCGCGCAGATGCACGGGGGCACAGAACTGATGAATTAACCGTCGATCCGGTACCAGTCGGCAACGTTCCACAGCTCGGAGTCCCAGGTGTTCAGGACAACGCCGCCGAGGGAGTTGGAATGGGCGGAGACGCGGCCACGGTCAACCAGCGGCACGATCGTGTAGCTGTCTTTGGTCAGCATGTCGTTGAGCTTTTTGGCAAGCTCTGCCCGCTTCTCGATCTCGCCGGTCTTGCCCAGTTCGGCGACAAGCGCGTCATATTCCGGGTCGCAGTAGCGGTTGATGTTCGTACCCTGCCACTGCGAGGAAGGCTTGGGCGCCTTTTCGCAGGTATAGGCGGCCAGATAGGCTTCGGGATCGGTGCCGTCGAAGTTGTTGGCGTACATTTCCACGTCCGCATAGAACTTCTGGAAGGTATCCGGGGAGCCCGGGTCACCACCGAAGAAGACGGAGCCGGAGACGTTGCGCAGCTCGGTCTCGACGCCGATCTCCTGCCACCACTGCTTGATCAGGGCTTGGAAGTCCTGACGCACGGCGTTGGTGGAGGTCTGGTAGAGCAGCTTGAACTTCATGCCGTCTTTTTCGCGGATGCCATCGGCGCCCACGGTCCAGCCGGCCTCTTCCAGCAGCGCCTTGGCGCCTTCGATGTCCTGCGTCATGCAGTCGGTGTTGTCCGACGCATAGATTTCCGGCGCGGGCACCAGGTTACAGGTCGGGCGACCCGCCTGGCCGTAGCCGATTTCCACCAGCAGCTCGCGGTCGATCGCCATGGAGAGGGCCTTGCGGACATTCACATCGGACAGGATCGGGTGCGGATGCGCCTCGGTGGAACGCTCGCCTTCGGGCAGGGAGGGCGAGGGATCGGTCATGTTCATCTCGATCCGCTCAACCAGCGTCCCGAAGGCCGAAACGGCCGTGCCTTTGCCAGCGGCGGCCATCTTCTCGATGACTTCCGGGGCCAGCTGCAGGTTCCAGGCGTAGTCGAATTCGCCGGTTTCCAGAACCGCACGACCCGCGGCCGCCGCGTCGCCGCCGCCTTTGAAGGTCATGGTCGCGAAGGCGGGTTTTGCCGGGTCGCGGTAGTTCGGGTTCGCGGACAGCGAGATCACGTCGTTCGGCTTGAATTCGTCAACGACGAAGGGGCCGGTGCCGATCGGGCCGAAGTTGGCCTCGGTGCATTCAGGCGCGCGGGCGCCCAGGCATTCGGCAAACTGTGCCGCCTGCAGGATCGGCGACTGGCCGCCCATGAACGGGCCATAGGGGTTCGGCTTGGGTTCGGAGAAATGCACGACGATGGTCAGATCGTCCGGCGTTTCAATCTCCGACACGCCTTCGAACTTGGACAGCTGCGCGCAGCCGCCTTCGGGATGCATGCAGTAGTCGGCGGTGAATTTCACGTCAGCCGAGGTCACGGGGGAGCCATCGGACCACGTCAGGCCCTCTTTCAGCTTCCAGGTGATCGTTTTCAGGTCTTCGGTCACGCCACCGTTTTCGATGGTCGGGATCTCTTCCGCCAGAAAGGCAACCATATTGCCGTCCTGGTCGAACCGGCCGAGCGGTTCGATGACGATGGAGGAGGATTCGATATCCTTCGTCCCGCCGGACAGATAGGGGTTCAGGATCGAGGGCGCCTGCCAGTAAATGACATTGACGTGCCCGTCTTCGCCACGCTCCGCAAAGGCGGCAGGCGCCATTGCCGATGCGGCGACGGCGCCGAGCAGCAGGGATTTGAGCTTCATGCTTCTCTCCGTTGTTGGACTGCCAGGCCGCTTCTTCCGGCGACCGGGCCTTGATCGTGGAGCACGCAACCACACGCGCACCCCACGGGTGTCGGTATCGAAAAGCGGATTCGTTCAAATTGCAAGCCCGGTGACCGGCGGACCTTTGGTAAACCGTCGACCGCGTTTGACAATTTGCGCAAACCCTCGCTAGCGTCATGCTGTCAGTAGAGACAGGACCCCCATGCTGGACCAGACCCCCACGCCGGAGACCGCCGGCCAGACCCCAATTGCCCGTATCGAAAACCTGCGGGTGTCGTTCCAGACCAAGGACGGGGAGGTCTTTGGCGTCCAGGACGTGTCCTTCTCCGTAAATCCGGGGGAAACGGTCTGCATCGTGGGCGAATCCGGTTCGGGCAAATCCGTCTCCTCCCTGTCGCTGATGCGGCTGGTGGAATATGGCGGCGGCAAGATCGCCGGCGGGCACCTGTTCTTTGACCGCCAGAAGGGCGGAGAGCTGGATATTGCCAAGGCAGATCAGGGGCTTATGCGCACGATCCGGGGCAATGAGATCGGCATGATCTTTCAGGAGCCGATGACGGCCCTGAACCCTGTTTTTACCATCGGCCGCCAGCTGACCGAAGGCCTGCGCCTGCATGAGGACCTGTCGAAAGACGAGGCTAACAAGCGCGCGATCGAGCTTCTGCGGGAGGTTCGTATCCCCGAACCCGAGCGCCGGATGAAGCAATATCCGCATGAGCTTTCGGGCGGCATGCGCCAGCGCGTCGTGATCGCCATGGCCCTTGCCTGCAAGCCGCGCCTGCTGATCGCGGATGAACCGACCACCGCCCTGGACGTGACAATTCAGGCAGAGATTCTTGCCCTGATGGACCGGCTGAAGCGCGAAACCGGCACGGCGGTGATGTTCATCACCCATGACATGGCCGTCGTCGCCCAGATGGCCGACCGCGTCGTCGTCATGTTCCGCGGCCACAAGGTCGAAGAAGGCCCGGTTGCTGAAATTTTCAGCAATCCACAGCACGATTATACAAAGGCGCTTTTGGCGGCCGTGCCGAAGCTGGGCGAGATGAAGGGCAAGGATGCGCCGGAACCGATGCGCCTGCTCGGCAAGGATATGGGAGAGGTCAAACCGATCACCGGCTCGTCAGAGCTGTTGCTCAGCGTCAAGAACCTCGTGACCCGCTTCCCGGTAAAGGGCGGCTTCTTCCGCCGCACCGTCGCCAATGTCCATGCGGTTGAAGATATCTCCTTTGATATCAAGAAGGGTCAGACCCTCAGCCTTGTCGGCGAGTCGGGCTGCGGCAAATCCTCTGCCGGGCGGTCGCTGCTGCGGCTGGTGGAACCGATGTCGGGTGAGGTGCGCCTCGACGGTAAGGATATCATGTCGCTGAACCCGCGCGATCTGCGGAAAGCGCGCCTCGACATGCAGATGATCTTTCAGGATCCCTTTGCCTCGCTGAACCCGCAGATGATGCTGCGCGATCAGGTGGCAGAGCCCATGCACAATTACGGCACCCATTCCGGCAAGGAGATGGAAGACCGCATCGCCATGTTGTTTGACCGGGTGGAACTGCCGCGCAGCTTTATGCGCCGCTATCCGCACGAATTGTCCGGCGGTCAGCGTCAGCGCGTCGCCATCGCCCGCGCGCTCGCCCTGAACCCCAAGCTGATTGTCGCGGATGAAGCTGTCTCCGCGCTCGACGTCTCCGTTCAGGCGCAGGTGCTGAACCTGATGATGGAATTGCAGGCGGAGCTGGGGCTGTCCTTCCTCTTCATCTCTCACGATATGGCCGTGGTCGAACGGGTCAGCCACCGCGTCGGCGTCATGTATCTGGGCCGGATCGTTGAGATCGGGTCGCGCCGCGCGGTCTTTGAAGACCCGCGCCATCCCTACACCCAGGCGCTGATGAAGGCGGTTCCGATTGCCGATCCGACGCGCCGCAAATCCGAACGGGAGCTGAACTTCAAGCCGATCCCGTCGCCCATCCACGATCTCGACTACACGCCCGAGCCCTCTGTCTACGAACAGGTCGGCGACGACCATTATGTCCTGACGACTGACAGCGGATATTAAGAAATGCCCGAATTGCTGACCCCCTATCAGATCATGGAGCGTCTGGTGGGGTTCCCCACGGTGTCACGTGACACCAACCTTCCCCTGATCGACTGGGTGGAGGGCTATCTGCAATCCCACGGCGTCGAAACCCGCCGCCATATCCATGCCGATGAGCCCAAGGCCGGCCTCTGGGCCCATGCCGGACCGATGGAGGAAGGCGGCGTCGTCCTGTCCGGCCATACGGATGTGGTGCCGGTGGACGGGCAGAACTGGTCCTCCGACCCTTTCACCGTGACCGAACGCGACGGGCGCTATTACGGGCGCGGCTGCTGCGACATGAAGAGCTTTGACGCCCTGGCGATCTGGGCCGTGGTCGAGGCGCAGCGGAATGGCACCAAACGCCCGCTCCAGCTGGCCTTCACCTATGACGAGGAGGTCGGGCTGATCGGCGCTGACCCGCTGCTGGTCGATCTGGGCGATGCCTTCCCCAAAGCCTCCGCCGCCATCATCGGGGAACCGACCACCATGCAGGCCGTCACCGGCCACAAGGGCGGCATGGCCTGGACGATGCATTTCCACGGCTATGAGATCCATTCCTCCCTCTCGCATCGCGGCGTCTCCGCCATCATGGAGGGCGCGAAGCTGATCCAATGGGCCAATGAGGTGAATGCCGAAAGCGCTGCCGCCACGCCCAATGAGATCAACGCACTGTTTGATCCGCCCTGGTCCAACCTGCATGTCGGAATGATCACGGGCGGAACGGCGCATAATATCACTGCCAAGGACTGCGAATTTGTCTTCTCCGTCCGCGTGGTGCCGGGCGACGATCCCGCCGCCTGGAAAAAGCGTATCCTCGACAAGGTCGCGGAGATCGAGGCGGAGATGAAGGCGATCCGCCCCGAAGCCTGGATCGAAGTCACCGAACGTTTCGCCGGGCCCGGGCTGATGGCAGAACCCGGCGGGGCGGCGGAAACGCTGGTGCGTCAGGTCACCGGCGACAATGGCACGCATGTCGTCAGCTACGGGACCGAGGCGGGCTATTTCCAGAAACACGGATTTGATTCCGTGGTCTGCGGGCCGGGTGACATCGAACAGGCCCACCAGCCCGACGAATATATCGAAGTGGCGCAGTTCGAGGCGGGGCATGATTTCATGAAGCGCCTGCTCGACCGTCTCAAGTCTGTCTGAAGCAGGAGCATCCCATGCCAGTGAAGAACCGTTTCGCCGAACTCCTGCCGGAGATCACCGCCTGGCGCCATGATTTCCACGAAAACCCCGAGATCCTTTATGAGGTGCATCGCACCGCCGGAATCGTCGCCGAAAAGCTGCGCGACTTCGGCTGTGACGAGGTGGTCGAAGGCCTCGGGCGCACCGGCGTTGTCGGCGTGATCCGGGGCACGGGCGCAGGGACCAGGACCATCGGGTTGCGCGCCGATATGGACGCCCTGCCGATGACGGAAATCACCGGCCTGCCGCATGCTTCCAAAATACCCGGCGCCATGCATGCCTGCGGCCATGACGGCCACACGGCCATGCTGCTGGGCGCGGCCAAATACCTTTGCGAGACCCGCCGCTTCGCGGGCACCGTCGTTGTCATTTTCCAGCCCGCCGAAGAGGGCGGCGCGGGGGCCAAGGCCATGTGCGACGACGGTCTGATGGACCGCTTTGGCGTCGATGAGGTCTATGGCCTGCACAATATGCCCGGCCTCCCCGCCGGGCAGTTCGCGATCCGGCCCGGCGCGCTGCTGGCCTCTGCCGATGAATTCCGCATCTGGGTGGACGGCAAGGGCGGCCACGGGGCCGCGCCCCAGACGGCAATCGACCCGGTCGTGGCCTCTGCCCAGGTCATCTTGGCCCTGCAAAGCATCGCCAGCCGCAATGCCGACCCGGTCAAATCGGTGGTGGTGTCGGTCTGCGCCCTGCGGTCAGATACCGAGGCGTTCAATATCATCCCCGGCTCTGTCTTCCTGCGCGGCACCTTCCGCACGCTGGATCCTGAGATGCGCACCCTCACCGAACGCCGCCTGCGGGAGATCGTGACCGCCACGGCGGAGGCCTATGGTGCCACCGCCCGGATCGAGCTCGACACAGCCGCCGCCGTCACGATGAATGCCGCCGAGCAGACCGAATTCGCCGCCGAGGTGGCAGAGTCCATCGCGGGCCATGTCACCCGTGACACGCCCCCCGTCATGGCCGGAGAGGATTTCTCCTTCATGCTGGAAGAACGCCCCGGCGCCTATATCTTCATGGGGAACGGGGACACGGCCGCCGTGCATCACCCCGCCTATGATTTCAACGACGAGGCCATTCCGGCCGGCTGCAGCTGGTTTGCCGAGCTCGTCGAAAAACGCATGCCGGCGCTCTGAGCGCGCGGCGAGAAGGAGAGTCCCATGCCCGTCAAGAACCGCTTTGCCGAACTGCTGCCCGAAATCACCGCCTGGCGGCAGGATATCCACGAAAATCCGGAGATCCTCTTCGACACCTTCCGCACCTCCGCCATGGTCGAGGAAAAGCTGAAGGAATTCGGCTGTGACGAGGTTGTCGCCGGTCTGGGCCGCACCGGCGTTGTCGGCGTGATCAAGGGCAAGGCCACCGGATCGGGCAAGGTGCTGGGCCTGCGCGCCGATATGGACGCCCTGCCGATCCTTGAGGAAACCGGCGTCGACTATGCGTCGAAGACCCCCGGCGCCATGCATGCCTGCGGCCATGACGGCCATACCGCCATGCTGCTGGGCGCCGCGAAATATCTGGCAGAGACCCGCAATTTCGACGGCACTGTGGTTGTGATCTTCCAGCCCGCCGAAGAGGGCGGCGGCGGTGGCCGCGAAATGTGCGCCGACGGTCTGATGGAGAAATTCGGCATTCAGGAGGTCTATGGCCTGCATAACTGGCCCGGCATTCCGGTTGGCACCTTTGCCATCCGCCCCGGCCCGACCATGGCCGCAACCGATGAATTCACCATTGTGATCAAAGGCAAGGGCGGCCATGGCGCGAAACCGCACCGCGCGATTGACCCGGTCCTCGCCGCCTCCCATGTCGTGGTGGCGCTGCAGAGCATTGTCAGCCGCACGACCGATCCGATCGATGCTGTCGTGGTCTCCGTCACCTCCTTCCAGTCCTCCTCCACGGCCTATAACGTCATCCCCGACACGGTGGAGCTGCGCGGCACGATGCGGACGCTGACGCCCGAAAACCGCAAGATGACGGAGGAGAAGATCAAATCCATCCCCGTCTCCATTGCCGCCGCCATGGGGGCGGAGGCGCAGGTGACCTATCACAGCAACTACCCGCCCACGATCAACGCGCCGGAACAGACTGAATTTGCCGCCGGTGTCGCCCGCATGGTGGCGGGCGACTGCGCCGAGGCGGAGATCACCATGGGGGGCGAGGATTTCTCCTACATGCTGGAGGAGCGTCCGGGCGCCTATATCTTCATGGGCAATGGCGACAGCGCCGACGTGCACCACCCCAAGTACAATTTCAACGACGAGGCCATCCCGGCGGGCTGTTCCTGGTGGGCGGGGATTGTCGAACAGCGGATGCCCGCGGCCTGATCCGGGCTTGCCCGCCCGGGCGGCGGCCCGATCGGAGTTTGCCCGCCTTTCGGCGGGCGGGGAGGGGGCTGTCTGCCCCCTCTTGAGCCTGCGGCTCAATTCACCCCTGAGGATATTTCAGGCAAGAAAAAGGACGGGTCAGCTACGGGTCAGCAGGTCGCGGTAGATCGCGATCAGGGCGCAATCGAGCCGTAGAGGCCTTACGGTCTTGAGGGTCACCCTCGACCGGAAAGACAGATTCAATCTGCGGCGTCTGGCCCGGACGAGGCGCTATCGGCCGCCTCAGGCCCCTCCTGCGGGGCATCTGCCCGCGGCGCATCCGGCATCAGCCGGTCGACCAGCAGCCCGGCCAGATCATCCAGCGCGCCCTCCTGATCGGCAACAAAGGCGCGGGCGGCATCGCCCAGCGTCTGGGCTGCGTCCGTCTCGGTCAGCAGTGCGGTAATGGCACGTCCCAGATCGCGGGGCCGCTTCAGGCGACGCACCGCCCCATGCAGGTCAAACTCTGCATAGACATCCGCGAAATTGGCCACCTTTGGCCCGGTGACAATGGCACAGCCCTGCCGGGCGGGCTCATAAGGGTTGTGACCGCCCGCGGACCCCAGCGACCCGCCCAGAAACACCACCGGCGCCAGCGCATACCATAGCCCCATCTCGCCAAGCGTATCGGCCAGATAAACATCGCTGGCCGAGGGGATATCGCCCAGTGACCGCCGCGCGCAGGGGTAGCCGGCCTTTTCGACCTCTGCCGCGATGGCATCGGCCCGTTCGGGATGCCGTGGCGCGATGATCAGCCCCAGATCCGGGATGGTTTTGCGTGCCCGGGCATGGGCCTTGAGCACCTGCTTCTCTTCGCCCTCATGGGTTGAGGCGGCCAGCCAGAGCGGCCCCGGCATGACCTCCTGCATCCGCGCCAGCCGCGTCGGATCAACGGGCAGGGGGGCAGAGACGGCCTTGAGGTTCGGCCCGAGCGCGGCCTGCGAGGCGGGCGCGCCGATATCCACCAGCCCCTCCAGCGTGGCGCGATCCTGGGTGCGGATCACCTCGAACTGCGACAGCAGAAAGCGTGCGGTATGATCGAACCGCTTCCAGTTGCGCATCGTGCCCTGCGACATCCGCGCATTGACCAGCGCCAGCGGCACCCCAGCCGCCCGCGCCTGCACCAGCATCTGCGGCCAGATCTCGCTTTCCACGAAGATCCCGGCATCCGGGCGCCAATGGGCAAAGAATTTCTGCAGCGCGGGGGCCTGATCCAGCGGCGCGAACTGATGCAGGAACCCCTCCGGCATCCGTTCCTCCAGAATGGCGGCGGAACTGGCGGTGCCGGAGGTGATCAGCACCTGCGCCCCGGGCACCAGCGCCTGCATCCGTTCGGCGAGGGTCAGGACCGACAGGCTCTCGCCCACGCTGGCACCATGGAACCAAAGCAGCGGGCCCTCCGGCCGCCCCTCCGTCGGCTCGCCCAGGCGTTCACGCCGTCGGGCCTCCTCCACGCCCTGCTTTTCCAGCTTGGCGGAAACGCGCTTCCAGATCAGCGGCGCGGCAAGGGCCGAGATGCCCCGGTAAAAGTGATAAAATACAGTGCCCTGCGGCATGGTCCGCAGTCCTCAGCCGCCGGTATGGCTCATGTGGCGCGTGACCTGACCATCGGCCTTTTGGCGCGAATAGTCGAAATCATGCCCCTTGGGTTTGCGCCCGATGGCGGCGCGGATCGCAGCCTCCAGCGGGGCGTCATCACCGGGATGGGCGCGCAGCGGCGCCCGCAGATCGGCAACATCCTCCTGCCCGAGGCACATGTAGATCTCGCCCGTGCAGGTCACCCGCACCCGGTTGCAGCTTTCGCAGAAATTATGCGTGAGCGGGGTGATGAAGCCGATCTTCTGACCCGTTTCCTGCAGCTGAACATAGCGCGCCGGGCCGCCGGTGCGCTCCGCCAGATCGATCAGCGTGTAATGCTGGCCCAAAGTCCCGCGCAGGTCGCGCAGCGACCAGTACTGGCCGATCCGGTCCTCATTGCCCAGATCGCCCATCGGCATGACCTCGATCCAGGTCAGGTCCATGCCGCGCGCGGCGCAGAATTCGGTGAGCGTCAAAAGCTCATCCTCATTAAACCCTTTCAGCGCCACGGCATTCAGCTTGACCTTCAGCCCGGCGGCCTGCGCCGCATCGAGCCCCCGCAGCACCTGCGGCAGCCGGCCCCAGCGGGTCACACGGGCGAATTTCTCCTCGTCCAGCGTATCGAGAGAGACGTTGATCCGCCGCACCCCCGCCGCATAAAGATCGCCCGCGAACCGCTCCAGCTGCGACCCATTGGTCGTCAGCGTCAGCTCTTTCAGCGCGCCGCTGTCCAGATGCCGGGACATGGATTGGAAAAAGGTCATGATATCGCGGCGAACCAGCGGTTCCCCCCCGGTAATTCGCAGTTTTTCAACACCAAGACCCACGAAGGTCGAACAGAGCCGGTCCAGCTCCTCCAGCGTCAGAAGCTCTTTCTTCGGCAGGAAGGTCATGTTTTCGGCCATGCAGTAGACACAGCGGAAATCGCACCGGTCCGTCACCGAAACCCGGAGGTAGGTGATCGCGCGGGCAAAAGGGTCGATCAGCGGTGCACTCATGCGCAGGACATTATGCATCGGCGGGGCCGGGAACAAGGGGCGGCGGGAGAATGCGAAGCCCCGGGCTCCGGCACGGGCGGGATTGCCAACCGCGCCTCTTGTCGCGCATGCTTTGGCCATGATGACCCGCGTTTCACTGCTCGCGTTTGCCGCGCTGACCCTCGCCTCTGCCTGTTCCGGCGGTTTTCCGGACTTCGGCCTGAAGAAACGACAGCCACAGCCTGCCGCCGCCGTCCAGAACGGGGCCGGGCAGATGCGCCCGCCCGCCCGACCGGGCGAGGGGGAGGCCGAAGACGCAGAGGCCGCCTCCATCACGCCGCCACCGTCCACACCGGCTTTGCCGACTGCGGGCCCGCTTGGCACGACGATTGCGTCCCTCGGCAATGCCGCAGAGCCGGGCATGTGGATCAAGACGCCGCTGACCCAAACAAAGGGGCCCGGCACCGTGTCTTATAACGGCAAAACCGTAAACGTTGAGTTGATCCCGCTTGAAGGTCCCGTCTCAGGCGGCTCCCGCATCTCGCTTCAGGCGATGCAGGCGATTGGCGCCGCGCTCACGGATCTGCCCGAGGTGACGGTCAGTCGCTGAGGTATTTGCCAGCTTCTTTCCGGGCGAAGGGCTTCATCTGCATGCCATAATCGTTGAGAAAAGTCCGCGTGCGGTCGGGATCATGCTTGGACAGATCGCGCAGCCACCAGGCCACGGCCTTCTGGATAAACCATTCCGAATCAGTCACATAGCCCGCAGCCCAGCCCAGAACGCGATCCCGCGCCGCCGTCTCCTCCGGGCCCGGATGGTTCGATTTCGTCAACGGCAGGGTGATGATCAGCGCGGCGCGGCGTGTCCAGAGATGGTCCGACCGCGTCCAGGCCTCGACCTCGTCCAGCCGCGTCAGATCCGCCATAATCCGCCGTCCGCCCGCATCGCAGGCGTGATCGGCAATGGCCCAGCTGTCGAACTGCGGCACCCAGCTCTTGATCAGCACCCAGACGGCTGTATCGGGCCGGATCCGCGCCTGTACCAGCAGTTTCGCCGCCGCGATCCGCGCCTCAAAGATATCGCTGTCCCAGAGATCGCGCGCCAGGGCCACCCGCTGATCCAGCGTCAGCCCCTGCCGCCAGTCCCGGGTCAGTTCGTTGATCGCCGGGTTGGGCACGCCCAGATAGCGCCGCTCAGCCTTGTGATAGGCGACAGAGCTTTCGGCCCGACCGGGTTCTTCATGCGCCATAAGCGCCGCAATCGCCTCCACCGCCGAGGCGGGCAGGGCGCTCATTCCACCGTCACGGACTTTGCCAGATTGCGCGGCTGATCCACATCCGTGCCCTTGGCCACGGCCGTGTGATAGGCCAGCAGCTGTGCGGGCAGGGCATAGACGATGGGGGCGAGAATATCCGCTACCTGCGGCATCTCGATACTGCGCCAGATACCGGCGCCGGCCGTCTCGATCCCCGCCTTGTCCGACACCAGCAGCACCTTGCCGCCGCGCGCCATCACCTCCTGCATATTGGAGATCGTCTTGTCGAAAAGCGCATCGCGCGGCGCCATCACCACCACCGGCACATTCGGATCGACCAGCGCGATAGGGCCGTGCTTCAGCTCCCCGCTGGCATAAGCTTCGGCGTGGATGTAGCTGATTTCCTTCATCTTCAGCGCGCCTTCCAGCGCCAGCGGATACATCTGCCCCCGACCGAGGAAGAGCACATCCTGCGCCTCCGCCAGCTCCTGGCTCAGCGACTCCGTCACGCCTTCGGTGTCCAGCGCGAGGTTGAACCGCCCCGGCAGGCCGCGCAGAGCCGTGGCCATTTCTTCCAGCATCGCCGGGGCAAGCCGCCCCTTCTGCCGCCCGGCCTCCATCGCCAGGATCATCAGCACTGTCAGCTGGCAGGAGAAGGCCTTGGTGGAGGCCACGCCGACCTCCGTCCCCGCGTGGATCGGCAGGACCAGATCGCTCTCCCGCGCGATGGAGCTTTCGGGCACGTTCACCACGGCGACAATCTTGTCAGCTTTATCAACGCAGTAGCGCAAGGCCGCGAGGGTATCTGCCGTCTCCCCGGACTGGCTGACAAAGACGGCGACCGTACCTGGACCCACCGGCGGTTCTCGGTAGCGGAATTCAGAGGCGACATCGACCTCCACGGGAATGCCGGCAAGCTTTTCGATCCAGTACTTGGCGGTCAGGCAGGCGTAAAAGGCGGTGCCGCAGGCGACCAGAACCATGCGCGTCGTGCCGGTCAGATCGAGCCCCTCTCCGGGCAGTCGGACCTCGGCGCCGGTCGGGCCCATGTAATAGCTGACCGCCTCCCCAACAACCTGTGGTTGCTCATGAATTTCCTTCGACATGAAGTGCTTATGCCCGGCCTTGTCGACCCGTGCGGCATCCATCCGGACTCGCCGCATCTCCCGGTTGGCAAGCTTGCCCTCGACATCGCGCACTTCGATGGAGCTGCGCGTGACCACCGCCATATCGCCTTCTTCCAGATAGGTGATCCGGTCGGTCAGCGGCGCCAGCGCAATGGCATCCGACCCCACGAAATTTTCCCCGTCTCCATGACCGACGGCCAGCGGCGGCCCTTTCCGTGCGGCGATCAGCAGGTCCGGGTCTTGTTCAAACAGAAACAGCAGGGCAAAGGCGCCCTCCAGCCGGGGCAGCAACCGCTCCACCGCCGCGCGCGGGCTGTCCCCGCGCGACATGTAAAGCGCCACCATCAGAGACAGGGTTTCTGTATCCGTATCGGTCTGCCAGGCGATGCCGTTTTCCTGTAGCTCTGCCCGAAGCTCCTGATAGTTCTCGATAATTCCATTATGTACGACGGCCACACCGCGCGACTGATGCGGATGGGCATTATTCTGCGTGGGCGCCCCATGGGTCGCCCAGCGGGTATGCCCGATGCCGGATTTGCCCGAGAGCGGTTCATGCACCAGCAGGTCCGACAGGTTCACCAGCTTGCCGACAGCCCGGCGCCGATCCAGTCGGCCACCCTCCACCGTGGCGATCCCGGCGCTGTCATAGCCGCGATATTCCAGCCGTTTTAGCGCTTCGACAAGAAAAGGAGCCGCTTCGTGATTGCCGAGGTACCCGATGATTCCGCACATTTACTCTGCCCCTTTGTTACGTTTCTCTTTGTTGGCTTTCAGCATTTCGAACAAACGCCGGGCCAGACCCGGTTTATTCACCTGCTTGGCCCGTGCCAGCGCCAGCGCGCCGGGTTCGACATCCGCCGTGATCACGGAACCGGAGCCTGTCATGGCGTCGTCGCCCACCGACACCGGCGCCACCAGCATGGTCGAGGACCCGATGAAGGCCCGCGCGCCGATCCGCGTCTGATGTTTCGACACGCCATCGTAGTTGCAGGTCACCGTACCCGCGCCCAGGTTCGCCTCCTCTCCCACCACGGCATCGCCGACATAGGAGAGGTGGTTGACCTTGGCGCCCCGGTCGATCTGCGCATTCTTGATCTCGACAAAATTGCCGATCCGGACGTCCTCGGCCAGTTCCGCCCCGGGCCGCAGCCGCGCATAGGGGCCAACGACGCCGCCCCGGCTGACATGGCATCCCTCCAGATGCGAAAAGGCCCGGATATGCGCCTCCGACTCCACGGTCGCGCCGGGGCCAAAGACCACGTTCTGTTCGATCACCGTGTCGCGCCCGACGAAGGTGTCGAAGGCAAAGAATACCGTCTCCGGCGCGACCAGCGTGACCCCATCCTCCAGCACCTCGACCCGCGCGCGGGTCTGGAACGCGGCCTCCGCCACGGCCAGCTCGGCGCGGGAGTTGATGCCCATCGTTTCCGCCTCCGCACAGGTCACGGCACTGGCCGAAAGGCCCCGCGCACGCGCCAGCGCCACGATATCGGTCAGGTAATACTCCCCGGCGGCATTGTCGTTTGATACTTCGTCAATAAGGCTGAACAGAACCTTAGCGCTCGCCATCACAACGCCAGAATTACAGAGCGTTATGCGGCGTTCTTCATCTGAGGCATCCTTGAATTCGACAATGCGTTCCAGACTCTCGCCATCCATGACCAGCCGCCCGTAGCGGCCCGGATCGGCCGCCTCGAACCCCAGGATCACGACGTCATGCACAGCCCGGGCCGCCTGCATCTTCTCCAGCGTCTCCGGCCGGATAAAAGGCGTGTCGCCATAAAGAACAATCGCGTCGCCGTCGAAGCCCTCAAGCG
The DNA here is from genome assembly GCF_050897955.1 of Pseudooceanicola profundi. Lineage (NCBI taxonomy): Bacteria > Pseudomonadati > Pseudomonadota > Alphaproteobacteria > Rhodobacterales > Paracoccaceae > Pseudooceanicola > Pseudooceanicola profundi. The sequence continues at coordinate 3,375,445 of NZ_JBPAXZ010000001.1, forward strand.
CCTCTTGCGCCTGCGCCACAGCATGGGCTGTGCCCTTCTGCTCCGCCTGCACCGCAATCTCCGCCATCGGCTGATAGTCGAGCGCGGCTTTGCCCACGGCCTCCCCGCCATGGCCGGTGACCACCACGATCCGCGCGGGCTCCAAAGCCTCGCCAGAGCGGATCGCATGCACCAGCATCGGCGCGCCCCCGATCTTGTGCAGAACCTTGGGCAGGTCGGAATTCATCCGCGTCCCCTGACCCGCTGCAAGAACCACCAAAGCTACCGACATACTGCCCGACCCGCCGTTGTTTTTCCGTTTGCCACGTTTTATCCGGTTGCGGGGGGCGCGCAAGGTCGCGGCCCTGACGGATCAATCAACTTGGGTTTCGGCCCGTAACAGAATGGGGCAGCGCATGGGCACGGTGGTCTTCGACCTCGACGGGACACTCGCGGATACCTCCGCCGATCTTCTGGCTGCGGCCAATGCCTGTTTCCGCGACCTGCACGGCGCGGATGTGCTCACGCCTGCCGATGCCGGTACGGCGCTGCGCGGCGGGCGGGCCATGCTGCGGCTGGGCATGTCGCGGATCGGCCGCGCCGGAGACGAGGCGGAGATCGACCGCCAGTATCCCCAATTGCTGGAGGCCTACAGCGCGAATATCGCAACCCATACAGTGCTTTACCCCGGCGCGATGGAGGCGGTGGCGACCCTGCGCAGCGCCGGACACACCGTCGCCATCTGCACCAACAAGCCCGAAGCGCTGGCGATATCCCTCATGACAAAACTCGGCGTTCTGGGGGAATTCGGTGCGCTGGTCGGGGCCGATACGCTGCCCGTCCGCAAACCCGATCCGGAACCGCTGCGGGAGGCCGTGCGCCGCGTCGGCGGCGATCCGGCCATGAGCTGTCTCATCGGCGACAGTGATACCGACCGCAACACGGCCCGCGCGGCGGGCGTGCCCTCTGTCCTTGTGACCTTTGGGCCCAGCGGCGAAGACATGGCCGCCCTTGCTCCCGAAGCGCTGATCGGCCATTTCGACGAATTGCCGCCAATTGTCGAAACCTTCTGGCGATAGGCGCACATTCACCACTTGCTAATGTCAGAAAACGGTGACTTGACCGCCTCTTCGCCCGGATTTACCGCATCTTGAAGAGGGTTTCTGATGTCTCAACTGGTTCAACCGGGCGCCACCCGTCGCGCCCAGCTTTTCATATTCGTAACAATTCTGATCGATATGATCGGTATCGCGCTGATCATGCCGGTCATGCCTGCGCTTCTGCAGCATGTCGGGCATGTGGATCTGGCGCGTGCCACCGTGATCGGCGGCTGGATGTTCGCGGCCTATTCGCTGGCGCAGTTCCTCTGCGGGCCGCTGATCGGCAACCTGTCGGACCGGTTCGGCCGGCGTCCGCTGCTGCTGGTCGCGATCGGCGGGCTGGCGATTGATTATGTCTTCTGCGCCCTGGCCCCTTCGATCTGGATGCTGTTTATCGGGCGGCTGATCGCGGGCATCTGCGGCGCCTCCTACATCACCGCCAGCGCCTTCATGACCGATGTCACCCCGGCCGAGGATCGCGCCCGCGCCTTCGGCATGATCGGCGCGGCTTTTGGCATGGGCTTTGTCATCGGACCGGCCATCGGCGGGCTTCTGGGAGAGCTCGGGCCCCGCGTTCCCTTCTGGGCGGCGGCGGCCCTTTCCGGCGCGAACTTCGTCTTCGGGCTCTTTGTCCTGCCGGAATCCCTCGCTCCGGAAAAGCGCCGCGCCTTCGACTGGCGGCGGTGTAACCCGCTGGCAGTGCTGAAAGTTTTCCGCGGCTACCCGTCGGTTCTGCCGCTGACTGTGGTCATGGTGATGTATTTCTTCGCCACCAGCTCCTACCCGACGCTCTGGTCCTTCTGGGGGATCGCACAGCTGGGCTGGGATGAGCTGACCATCGGCATCACCCTGGCCATGTTCGGCGCCACGGCGGCGCTTTTCGAAGGGGTGCTCTCTGGTCCGCTGGTGCGTTGGGTGGGCGAATCCCGCGTGATCCTGATGGGCCTTGTCACCGGCACGATCGGCGCCTTCGGATTTGCCCTGGTAACGCAGACCTGGATGGTCGCGGCGCTGCTGGTCTTTGTCGCGCTGGAGGGGCTGGTGCATCCCTGCCTCAACGCGCTGATGACCAAACAGGTGCCCGATGACGCGCAGGGAGAGCTGCAGGGCGGGATCTCCAGCCTGTCGAACCTGGCAATGCTGCTGGCCTCGATCTTCTACACCCAGATCTTCGGCTGGTTCATCCGGCCCGAGGCGGAAACGCCCATGCCCGGCGCCCCCTATATGGTGACCGGCCTCCTGCTGGCCCTGTCACTGTTCGTCTTTCTGCGGGTGGGCGGCTGGCGCCGGGGCGGCGGATTGACGGCGGGCCCGGCAGCCCCCACAGTCGCGCCTTAGGAGGCCGCCATGACCACCACCGCCAGCACCGAGACCTTTGCCGGGTCCTTCACCCAGCAAGAGCCGATCCCAGAAGAGGCGATCGCGGCCGCGGTCCGGGTCATGCAGAGCGGGCGCCTGCACCGCTATAACGTTTCGGAAGGAGAGGTTGCCGAAGTCTCTCTGCTGGAACAGGAATTTGCCGCCGCGATGGGCGCGCGCTATGCGCTGGCCACGGCTTCTGGCGGCTCTGCCCTGGCTGTGGCACTGCGGGCCGCGGGCGTTAAGGCCGGCGAAAGGGTTCTGACCAATGCCTTTACGCTGGCGCCGGTGCCCGGTGCCATCGCCTCGCTCGGCGCCGTGCCTGTCTATGTCGGCGTGACCGAGGGGCTGGTGATCGACCTTGATCATCTGGAAACCCTGGCTGGCACCGCGAAGGTCCTCCTGCTCTCGCATATGCGCGGCCATATCTGTGACATGGACCGGCTCATGGCGATTTGCAATGCCGCCGGGGTGACGGTGATCGAGGATTGTGCCCATACGATGGGCGGTGCCTGGAATGGCGTGATGTCCGGTCGTCACGGCGCCATGGCCTGTTATTCGACCCAGACTTACAAGCATCTCAATTCAGGCGAGGGTGGCTTCCTTATCACCGATGATGACGCGCTGATGGCGCGGGCGGTGATCCTGTCTGGCAGCTATATGCTCTATGGTCGGCACCTGGCTGCGCCGGGGCCGGAAGCCTTTGAAAAGGTGAAATATGATACGCCGAATGTCTCCGGCCGAATGGACAATCTGCGTGCTGCGATCCTGCGCCCGCAACTGCGCCGCCTGACAGAGCAATGTGCCCGGTGGAACGACCGGTACCGCGTTGTGGAGGACGGATTGCGTGGCACGCCGGGCCTCACGGTGGTGGAGCGGCCCGAGGCCGAGCGCTACGTTGGCTCCTCCATTCAGGTGCTTCTGCTCGACTGGCCGGAAAAAGCCATCAATGAGGTGCTGGCACGCTGCCTGAAGCGTGGAGTGGAGCTCAAGTGGTTCGGCGGGGCGGAACCGACGGGCTTTACCTCCCGTTACGACAGCTGGCGCTATGCCCCGTCGGACCGGATGCCGGCCAGCGATCGTGTCCTGAAGGCGATTGTCGATATGCGCCTGCCGCTGACCTTCTCGCTGGAGGATTGCGCGCTGATCGCCCGCATCATCCGGGCTGAGGTCGGGGCGGTCTGGCAGGGGATCGGCGCGACAGCGTGAAGCCTTTGCGCCATGTCGCATGGCGGCTGGCTCGCAACAGATTCACATCTCCGAAACCAATCTTTCCAAATCACTCCTTCCTCTTCTGCACGACGGCGGGGCAGGGACAGGCCCGACGTCACAGGGCCGGTCCCCTGGCCCGGCCCTGCGCGTCAGAGCTTAAGTCTTTCGCAATACCGGTGTCAGAACCGTACCTTCCCATGGTCACCCGCATCCGGCGTGCTGTCCGTCAGATTGGCTTTGGCGATCTGGTAGAGGAACCCGGCGCCGCCATCCGTCGCCCAGACCTCTGCCTCCGTCGGCCGGAAGGCAAGAAGACGGACGTCCTCGTCTTCCCGCCCGTCCTCGAACCAGGCCGCAGCGACCGGTGACCAGAGCTCGTCCAGCTTGTCGGCATTATCGGCAACTGTCAGCGAGCCGGAGATGTCGGCATGAAGTTTGGCCGACCCATCAGAGACGACAAGCCGCGCTCTGCCCGCGCCCTGGGCGGCCTTATGTGCCTCTGTCCCCTCGGCGGTGATGAACCAGATCAGGCCTTCGCCCTTATCGGCATAGGGCGCCATCGGCATCGCCCGTCCGTCGATATCCAGCATCGCGACATGCACACCCTCCGCACGGTCCCAGAAGACTTTGTTAAGATCTGTTACGTAATCCTTCATCGCATTAATCCTTTCTTATCGCCTGTGAATGGCGTCGAAAGCTCAACCCAACCCCACCGCCGGGGGTTCCCGCCGCTTGACGCGACTCGAGCCTTGTGATTGGGATATGAACAAGTGTTCAATAACGGAGGGAGGCCGCTATGTTCACCGCTTCCATGACATTCGACCTGGGCGAGGACGTGAACGCCCTGCGCGACACCGTCCATCGCTTTGCCCAGGAACGGATCAAACCGATGGCGGCCGAGATCGACCGCAGCAATGAATTTCCCGCAGCGCTCTGGAAAGAGATGGGCAACCTTGGTTTGCTGGGCATTACCGTCGACGAGGAACATGGCGGCATCGGTCTGGGCTACCTCGCCCACGTCGTCGCGGTCGAGGAAATCGCCCGCGCCTCTGCCTCCGTCTCCCTGTCCTACGGGGCGCATTCCAACCTCTGCGTGAACCAGATCCGGCTGAACGGCACGGAGGAGCAGAAGGAGAAATACCTCCCCGGCCTCGTCAACGGCGACCATGTGGGGTCGCTGGCCATGTCCGAACCCAATGCCGGGTCTGACGTCGTCTCGATGCAGCTCAGGGCCGAAAAACGCAATGATCACTACAGGTTGAATGGCAATAAATACTGGATCACCAATGGCCCGGACGCCGATACGCTGGTCGTTTACGCCAAAACCGACCCGGAGGCCGGGTCCAGGGGCATCACCGCCTTCCTGATCGAAAAATCCATGACGGGCTTCTCGACCTCGCCGCATTTCGACAAGCTGGGCATGCGTGGCTCCAACACGGCGGAGCTCATCTTCGACGATGTCGAGGTGCCATTCGAGAACATCCTGGGTGAGGAAGGCAAGGGCGTGCGCGTCCTCATGTCGGGGCTCGATTACGAACGCGTCGTGCTGTCGGGCATTGGAACCGGCATCATGGCGGCCTGTCTGGACGAGATCATGCCCTATATGAAAGAGCGCAAGCAGTTCGGCCAGCCGATCGGGAATTTTCAGCTTATGCAAGGCAAGATTGCCGATATGTATACGAAGATGAACTCCGCCCGCGCCTATGTCTACGAGGTCGCGAAATCCTGCGACCGGGGCGAAGTCACCCGTCAGGACGCCGCCGCCTGCGTGCTCTACGCCTCGGAGGAGGCGATGGTCGTGGCGCATCAGGCCGTGCAGGCCATGGGCGGGGCGGGCTATCTGAACGACAACCCGGTCGGCCGCATCTTCCGCGATGCCAAGCTGATGGAGATTGGCGCCGGCACGTCGGAAATCCGCCGCATGCTGATCGGCCGCGAACTGATGGCGGCGATGTGACCCGTGCTGCCCCGCGACCTGTCATATGAGGCGATGCGCGCCGGGTTCCGCTGGGACATTCCCGCCCGGCTGAACATGGCACGGCAGGCCTGCGACGACTGGGCGAGCCGCGAACCGCATCGCACGGCGATCATCGACATGACCGGCGCGCGGCGGCGCGATGTCTCCTACGCCGCGCTGCGGGAGATGGCCGAGACCCTCGCGACCGCGCTGCTGGATCGAGGTGTCGCCCGCGGCGACCGGGTTGGCGTGCTGCGGTCGCAGGACCCCTGGTGCGCCGCCGCCCATCTTGCGATCTGGAAGGTCGGCGCGATTTCCGTCCCGCTTTTCAAACTCTTCCGGGAAGATGCCCTGCGCAGCCGGGTGGGGGACAGCGGGCTGACGCTGGCTGTGACGGATACCGAGGGCGCCGCGATGCTGGCGGACATCGGCTGCGATTCCCTGATCCCCGAGGCAGGGCTTCCTGACCTGCTGACCCCCACCTACGACACGGGCGCGCAGGACCCGGCGGTGCTGATCTACACCTCCGGCACGACCGGCAAGCCCAAGGGCGCGCTGCATGCGCATCGGGTTCTGACGGGCCATCTGCCGGGTGTGGAGATGAGCCATGATCTCCTGGGTCAGCCGGGCGACGTGCTCTGGACACCTGCCGACTGGGCCTGGATCGGCGGCCTTTTCGATGTGCTGATGCCGGGGCTGACGCTGGGCGTGCCGGTGGTGGCCGCGCGGATGCCGAAATTCTCCGCCGCCGCCTGCGCCGCGCTGATCGCGGAGACGGGTATCCGCAATGTCTTTTTCCCGCCGACCGCCTTGCGGATGCTCAAATCCGAAGGTCTTGCCATTCCCGGTCTGCGCACGGTCGCCAGCGGGGGCGAACCGCTGGGGGAGGAGATGCTGAGCTGGGGGAAGGATGCTCTGGGCGTGACGATCAACGAATTCTACGGCCAGACCGAATGTAATATGACGGTGTCCTCCTGCGGCGCGCTGTTTTCGCCGCGTCCGGGCTGTGCGGGCCGTGCCGTTCCGGGGCATGACGTGGCGGTCATAAACCGGCAGGGACTATTGACGGATGGTGAAGGCGATGTGGCCTTCCGCAGAGGATCGGCCTCTATGATGCTGGAATATTGGCATAATCCCGAGGCGACGGCAGAAAAGTTCCGCGGCGACTGGATGCTGACCGGCGACCGCGGCGTTATGGCGGACGGGTTTCTCCGCATCCTGGGGCGGGAGGATGACGTCATCACCTCTGCCGGTTACCGGATCGGGCCGGGAGAGGTGGAGGACTGCCTGCTGACCCATCCCGCCGTGGCGACGGCGGGCGTCGTCGGCAAGCCCGATGCGCTGCGCACCGAAATCGTCAAGGCCTACGTGGTCTTGAAGCCCGGCTTTGAGCCTTCGGACGAGGCCCGGCAAGATATCGTCAATCATGTTAAATCCCGGCTTTCCGGGCACAGCTATCCGCGCGAGCTGACATTCCTGAATGCCCTGCCCATGACGGTTACGGGCAAGGTCATCCGCAAAGACCTGAAAGCGCGGGCAAAGGAGGAGGCCGGAGCATGAAGCTGAATTCGCAGGCCATCGCGACATCCGAAGACTTCCGCCGCAACCGCGACGGGCATCTCGCCGCGCTCGCGACCGTGCGTACCGCGGCGGAGGCGGCCGCCCGGGGCGGCGGCGAAAAGGCGCGGGCGCGCCATGTCGCGCGGGGCAAGATGCTGCCGCGCGACCGGGTGGCGGGGCTCCTCGATCCGGGGTCGCCCTTCCTCGAGCTCAGCGCGACGGCGGCGCATGACATGTACGATGGCGCAGCCCCCTGCGCCGGTCTGATCACCGGCATCGGCCGGGTCCAGGGGCGCGAGGTCATGGTGGTCTGCAACGATGCCACCGTGAAGGGCGGTACCTATTACCCGATGACCGTCAAGAAGCATCTGCGGGCCCAGGAGATCGCGGAGGAGAACCATCTGCCCTGCCTTTACCTGGTCGACAGCGGTGGCGCCAACCTGCCCAACCAGGACGAGGTTTTCCCGGATCGCGACCATTTCGGGCGGATTTTCTACAATCAGGCCCGGATGTCGGCCAAGGGCATCCCGCAGATCGCCGTGGTCATGGGCTCCTGCACGGCAGGCGGCGCCTATGTGCCGGCCATGTCGGATGTGACGATCATCGTGAAGGAGCAGGGCACGATCTTTCTCGCCGGGCCGCCGCTGGTCAAAGCCGCGACGGGCGAGGTGGTGAGCGCGGAGGACCTCGGCGGCGGCGATGTGCACACGCGGCTATCGGGCGTGGCGGATTACCTGGCGGAGGATGATGCCCATGCGCTGGCCCTGGCGCGCCGGGCGGTGGGGTCGCTGGGGAAGGTGGGGTTGAACCCCACCCTACAGGACCAGAGCCCGGAGCCCCCGGCCTATGATCCGGAGGAGATCATCGGCGTGGTCCCCGCCGATCTGCGCACGCCCTACGATATTCGGGAGGTGATTGCGCGGGTGGTCGACGGTTCGCGGTTCGACGAGTTCAAGCCGCGTTTCGGAGAGACGCTGGTGACCGGATTTGCCCATATCATGGGCATGGCCGTCGGGATCGTCGCCAATAACGGCGTGCTTTTTTCCGAGGCGGCGCAGAAGGGCGCGCATTTTGTCGAGCTCTGTTCGCAGCGCCATATCCCTTTGGTATTTCTTCAGAATATCACCGGCTTCATGGTCGGGCGGAAATATGAGAACGAGGGGATCGCGCGGCACGGCGCCAAGATGGTGACCGCCGTGGCGACGACGAATGTGCCCAAGATCACCATGCTAGTCGGCGGCTCTTTCGGGGCGGGGAATTATGGCATGGCGGGGCGGGCCTATGGGCCGCGGTTCCTCTGGAGCTGGCCCAATTCCCGGATTTCGGTGATGGGCGGGGAGCAGGCCGCGGGCGTCCTGGCCACCGTCAAGCGCGACGGGATCGAGCGGGCGGGGGGCAGCTGGTCGGCGGCCGAGGAGGCGGCGTTCAAGCAACCGACCATCGAGATGTTTGAGCGGCAGTCGCATCCGCTCTATGCGGCGGCGCGGCTCTGGGATGACGGGATCACCGACCCGCGGCGGAGCCGGGAGGTTCTGGCGCTGAGTCTGCGGGCGGCGCGAAACGCGCCGGTGGAGGAGACGCGGTTTGGCATATTCCGGATGTAATATGGCTGGGGGCGCGGGGGGGGGGGGGGGGGGGGGGGGGGGGGGGGGGGGGGGGGGGGGGCGGGGGGGGGGGGGGCGGGGGGGGGGGGGCGGGGGGGGGGGGGCGGGGGGCCGGGG